>NZ_CP108054.1:5795000-6516875 GCF_036173125.1 Streptomyces sp. NBC_00286 | reverse complement strand
ACGTCGACAGGGCGTCCACGTCGGTCGTCATCCGGGTCATGATCCGGCCTGTCAACTCCCGCTCGTAGTAGTCGAGTCCGAGCCGCTGGAGCTGCGCGAAGATCTTCAGCCGGAGCGCGTACAGGACCCTCTCGCCCGTACGTCCCGTCATACGGATCTCACCGGTCTGCGCCACCCACTGGACGATCACGGTGAGCAGGGCCAGCAGGGACGCCGTCCACACCGCGCCCTCGGCGACCTTGCTGACACCGTCGTCGATTCCGTTCCGGATCATGACCGGCAGCAGCAGTCCCATGCCCGCGTCGACGGCGACGAGGCCGAGGCTGACGAGAAGGGGGAGCCCGAAGCCCCGCAACAGTCTGCGGAGCCCGTACGACTCTTCCGGGGTGACCGCCCGCGCCTCGTCGATGTCGGGCTTGTCGTTCGCCGGAGGCAAGGCCTCGACCTGGGCGAGGAGTTCGGGTGTCGCCGGCATCCCGTCCATGGCGGCGTCCCGGGGCTCACGGTCGCCGGTCCACAGCTTGGGCGTGATCCCGCGCTCGGCGTCGAACTCGGCGTCCAGTTCATCGCGTACGGACGTGTCCTCGACCGGGCAGGCGGGCTGGGTGTGCCCCGGCGAGACGCCGCCCAGCTCATCCGGGTCGGTGAGCAGACGCCGGTACAGGGGTGAACGCTGCTGGAGTTCCTCGTGCGTACCGATGTCGGCGAGCCGTCCGCCGTCGAGGACGGCGATGCGGTCGGCGAGGTTGAGCGTGGAACGGCGGTGGGCGATGAGGAGAGTCGTACGGCCCTCCATCACATGCTTCAGGGCCTCGTGGATCTCGTGCTCTACGCGGGCGTCCACGGCCGAGGTCGCGTCGTCGAGGACCAGCAGGCGGGGGTCGGTGAGGATCGCGCGGGCGAGGGCGACGCGCTGGCGCTGCCCGCCGGAGAGGGTCAGGCCCTGCTCGCCGACCTTGGTGTCGTACCCGTCCGGCAGTTCGGCGATGAACCGGTCCGCCTGCGCGGCCCGCGCCGCGGTGACGATCTCCTCCTGGGTGGCGTCGGGGCGGCCGTACGCGATGTTGGCGCGCACGGTGTCCGAGAAGAGGAAGGAGTCCTCGGGGACGAGCCCGATCGCGGCGCGCAGCGATTCGAGGGTCAGCTCGCGCACATCGTGGCCGCCGACGAGGACGGCGCCGCGCGTGACGTCGTAGAAGCGAGGAAGGAGCAGGGAGACGGTGGACTTGCCGGAGCCTGATGAGCCGACGACGGCGAGAGTCTCGCCCGGGCGGATCTCGAAGCTGAGCCCGTCGAGAACGGGTTGCGAGGAGTCGGCGTATCCGAAGCTCACATCGTCGAACTCGACGGTCGCTGGCGCGTCGGCCGGCAGCGGCTTCGTGCCGTCCTCGATGGACGGCTCGGTGTCGATGAGCTCAAGGACGCGCTCGGCACCGGCGCGGGCCTGCTGCCCGACGGTGAGCACCATGGCGAGCATGCGCACGGGCCCGACGAGCTGGGCGAGGTACGTCGAGAAGGCGACGAACGTACCGAGGGTGATGTGCCCGCGTACGGCGAGCCAGCCGCCCAGCGCGAGCATCGCGACCTGCCCGAGCGCGGGTACGGCCTGCAGTGCGGGGGTGTAGCGGGCGTTGAGCTTGATGGTCCGCAGCCGCCCCGCGAAGAGCCGCCGCCCGACCTCTCGCAGCTTCCCGGTCTCCTGGTCTTCCTGCCCGAACCCCTTCACCACGCGTACGCCGCTGACGGCGCCGTCGACGACTCCCGCGACGGCGGCGGCCTGACCCTGCGCGTACCAGGTGGCCGGGTGCAGCCGGCTGCTGCTGTGCTTGGCGATGAACCACAGGGCGGGGGCGACGGCCAACGCGACGCCGGTGAGCGGGAGGGACAGCGAGGCCATGATCCCGAGGGAGATCAGGAAGAGCAGTACGTTCCCGATCGTCATCGGGAGCATGAACAGCAGGCTCTGGATCAGCTGGAGGTCACTGGTCGCCCTGCCGACGACCTGCCCGGTCGACAGCTCGTCCTGGCGCCGCCCGTCGAGTCGGGTGATCGCCTTGTACATCTCGGTCCGCAAGTCGTGCTGGACGTCGAGGGCGAGCCGGCCGCCGTAGTAGCGCCGGATGTATGTGAAGACGTAGACGAGGAGGGCCGCCCCGATGAGGGCGCCCGCCCATGGGGCCATGTCCCGGGTCTTGTCCCCGATGACGTCATCGATGATCACCTTGGTGACCAGCGGGACCAGCGCCATGACCGCCATGCCGGCGAGCGAGGAGCCGAGCGCGAGCACGACGTCCTTCGGATACCGCCACGCATATCCGGCGAGCCGCCGTGCCCAGCCGCTCGACTCCCCCTGTTGCGCTGCCAACGCCGGTGCCTCCCGTAGGTCCGTTGGATCTAGATCCCTAGATCCCTAGATCCTTGTCCGCCGGAAGGCACCAACGCGATCGGAACCGGATTTCATCCCTCCGCAACACTCGGAGGCGAATCAGATGCGGATCGGACGCGAATCGGATGCGGATCGGATGCGGATCAGATTCGAATCGGAGGCGAAATGATCAGAGGCGTACGCGCAGGGAGTAGAAGCGGGTGATCTGCGCGTCGTTCTGGTTGTCGTCGCTGGCCAGGAGGATCTTGAGGCGGCCGTGGCGGTGGCCGGTGATCGTCATGGCCTCGATATTGTCGAGGAGGGGGTTGGGCTGGGGCTGCTTTGCGGTGGCGCCAAGGGTGGGGCAGTTCACGAGATCGGCGAGGAGGGTTTTCTTGATCAGGCGTACGCCGTCCTGGCCGGTCAGGTTCTCGATGCCGCCGGTATCCGTGGCGCGGCGCAGGTCGGCGGCGTAGAGGCGGACCGTGTTGCCGACACCCGAGGTGAAGCCGCGTTCCAGGACGAGGAGACGGCCGTCGGGGGTCGCGGTGGTCTCGACGACGCCGAGGCCGGTGTCCGCGCGGTAGCCGTACTGGGCGGCGAGGCGGAAGTCCTGCGAGCCGTGGCGGTTCCAGGTCTGGAAGCGGACGATGCCGGCCGTGTCTCCGGACAGGGAGCCTTCCATGCCGGCCAGCAGGGTGCGGCCGCCGTTGCGGAAGGTCAGGGCCTCGAAGGTCTGGTTGGTGGCGGCACGTCCGGCGGGGGCGACGCGCATGTACTCCGGCACGGGGAGGCGGCCAAGGATCGTCCCGTCCGGCCCGTACCGGCGAACCGTCGGCTCCCCCTCGGATGACACGAGCCGCGTACCGTCCCGCTCGATGACCAGGCCCTCTGAGTCGAGCGCGGCCTTGTTCTCGTCCGCGAGCGCGACGACGGAGCGGGGCGCGAGCGTCTTCCGGTCCAGGGTGAAGAGGGACGACCGGTCGGAGAGGGCGGCGAGCTTGCCGTCCCGGTCGACGGCGAGCGCGGAGAAGTTACCGACGAAGGTGCCCTCGTACGTCGTCTTGTCGAGGGCGTCGGAGAAGCCGTCGATGGAGACGGAGGGGGAGCAGGCGTTCCGCGGTGGGGCTCCGGCGGCGGCTGTGGCTGTGGCTCCGGCGGCGGTGAGGCAGGTGGCCGCGGTCAGGCCGGCGGTAAGGGTCGCGAGTACGGATCTCAAGCGCATGGGATCACCGTAGGGCGGGGGTGGTGGAGGGAGAGCGTACGGGCCGTTAATTCCGGGCCGGAGTTTCCGGGAGACGGCCTTCCGGTGGAGGTGATCGCGCTCATCCCTCGAGGCGTGCTGGTCGCGGAGTTGTCCGACCTGGTGATCATGGCGCTGGCGAGACCGGTCTCGCGCTGCGTGAGATACCGGCCCTGTTTCCTCGCGTCCCACAGCAGCGTGGCGAGCACGGTCACCTTCACGACGCCGGCCGAGTCGTACGCCGAACTCGCCCACAGCGTGCAGGTCGTCCGGGTCGTACGGTCGTAGAGACCGACGGCGATCGTGCCGTTGCGGTTCGCGAGGGCAGTGGTGATGTCCCTCTGCAACTTGGCGGTCAGGCCCGCCTGGCCGGACGTACAACCGACCTGCGGCGTCGCCGCAACGGCGGGCCCCGCCCCCGCGTTTCCCGCACGGAAGTTCTGAGCGGTGAGGCCCCGACGTTCAGCAGTGCACGCCATGATGCGTCCATGGACTTCGAGCCGTACCGGGGTGAGTTGGTTGCGTACTGCTACCGGATGCTGGGCTCGTTCCACGAAGCAGAGGACCTGGTGCAGGAGACGATGCTGCGCGCCTGGAAGGCCCGCGACCGTTACGACAGCACGCGCGCGTCCGTACGAACCTGGCTGTACCGGATCGCGACCAATGCGTGCCTGACCGCGCTGCAGGGGCGTGTGCGGCGGCCGTTGCCGTCCGGCCTTGCCGCGCCGAGCGACGATCCCGGGGCACCGCTCACGCCGGCGTTCGACATCCCGTGGCTGCAGCCGTTTCCCGACGCCCGGTTCGACACGGAGGTACGAGCCGACCTGCGACTCGCGTTGGTGGCGGCGATGCAGGTCCTGCCGCCGCGGCAGCGGGCGGTGCTCGTGCTCCGTGAGGTACTGGAGTTCACCGCCGCCGAGGTCGCCGAGCAGTTGGGCACCACGGCCACGGCCGTCAACAGCGCACTGCAGCGGGCCCGCGCCGCTCTCGCGGACGTGGGTGGCCTGGACGAGGTCACTGAGCCGGACGATCCCGAGGTACGCGCCGCGATCCAGCGGTACATGCAGGCCTTCGAGGCGGCGGACGTCCCCGCGCTCGTGCGGCTCCTCACCGACGAGGCGGTCCTGGAAATGCCGCCGGTGCCGCTGTGGTACCGGGGCAGTCGCGACTACGGCCTGTTCATGGACCGTGTGTTCCAGATGCGTGGGACCGGCTGGGGCATGAGGCAACTCACCGCCAACGGGCAGCCCGCGCTGGCCGCGTACGCGCCGGAACCCGGCGGCGGGCTTCGGCTGCACACGCTCCAGGTCTTCACGGTCACCGGCGGCCGGATCGCGCACAACGTCGTGTTCGCCGATCCGCGCGTATGCGCGGCATTCGACCTGCCGCAGCAGATTTCTTCCGGCGAGTTCCGCCGGGCGCGATGAGTGGGGCCGATGCCGCCGGTACGTACGGGTGAGCCCTGTACTAACGGGTGAGCATCGATCGAAGGGACACCCATCGTGAGCGTCATCGTCATTCAATTCATCACCCTGGACGGGATCGTGTCCGACCCGGACGGCTCCGGGGGAACGTCGACCGGCGGCTGGGCGTTCCGGCACGGCCCCGAGGCGGTGGCCGGGGACAAGTTCCGGCTGGGGAGCACGCTGGACGACGGAGTCATGCTGTTGGGGCGTACGACCTGGCAGCTGTTCTCGCAACTGTGGCCGGGACGCGATGACCCGTTCTCCACGCGGATGAACACCGTGCCGAAGCTGGTCGCCTCCCGCACACTGACCGACACCTCGGCGTGGGTGAACTCGCGGATCACCGACGGCGACATGGTCGACGCCGTCAAACGCGAGCAGCGCGATGTGATCATCGCCGGCAGCTTGAGCGTCGTACACGCGCTGATGGCCGAGGACCTGATCGACGAGTACCGGCTGCTGACCTTCCCCACGATCCTCGGCACCGGCCTGCGGCTCTTCCCCGCCGGCAATCCGCCCGCGTACCTGGAGTGCCTGTCGGCCGATCAAGCTGGCGCCGCCGTCCTCGCGCGATACCGGAGGGCGGCACGATGACGTTCGCACCCGCGCCGCCCGTGCCCCGGCGTCGGCCCAGGTGACCCGACCGGCTGCGCCCAAGTCATCGGCATCGACCCGGGCTCGGCCCTGGTGATGCGCACCGAACCGCGCCACGGCTCGACGCCGGTGGCCCGTTACGGCAACGGGCAGTGGCTGGAGGTCAGTTGCCGGGCCACCGGCGGCCCGAACACCTGGGAGCCTCAGATCCCGCCGTACTGGGGGACCGCGCGGGTCCGGCAAGTACCGTGCGGCAGTCGGACCATGCGTCCGCGCTGAGCAGGTCCCGGAGTCGGGTGAACAGTGCGAGCAGCTCAGGGCCCCACTCCTCGCGGAAGACGGGGTCGGCGCAGGCGAGGTCGAGTTCATTGGCGGCGGACAGCTCGGCGAAGTCCCGGCGCATCCGCAGTTCCGCGGTACGGGCATGACCGGTGAACCGGTCATGGAGGACAGCGTCGGCTGCGGCGAGCGCCGGATAGGTGGCCTTTCGGTCACACGAAGCGTAGAGGTACACGATGGCTTCGGCCTCGGGGCCGATCACAGCTGCGAGGTCCGTACGGCGGTCAAGTGGCAGCAACGCCGTGGGGAAGCCATCGGTGCCGTAGAACGCGTGGCACAAGCCCGCGAGTTGGAGGGCGGGGCGCGCTTTCCATGTGGCGAGCCGGGCGTGTACGCGCTGGAGATGGGCGAGGAGAGTACCGCCGGGGTGGGGGATGTCTTCGGCACCGAGTCGGCGCAGAAGCGCGACAGCCCGTTCGGCCGCAACAGGGGCAGCAAGGGGAGGAGCCACGGGGCCGCGTCCTTTCCGGGATGGGCGGTCGGCACCCGTACGACGCCATCGCCCGGTCCGGATCCGGGCGAAGGCGCCGGACGGGTTGCCGCCTCGGGCCCTGGGACGATCTTCGCGGGGGTCGAGTACCCCAGCCAATCCTGGGGTTTTCTCGCATACCCCAAGGTGTAGCTTGGGTGCTCGTGACGTTGGACGACCTGCGCGTGTTCGTGGCCGTGTGCCGGGCGGGAAGCCTCAGTGCTGTTGCCCGGGAGCTGACCTGCACTCAGTCGGCCGTGAGCCAGCACGTGAAGCGGCTGGAGCGGGAGACCGGAGTGAGCCTGCTGGAGCGTCAGCCGCGCGGGGTCGTGCCCACGGCGGCCGGGCGCATCCTGTGCGATGCCGCCGCCGACGGGATCGCGGGGCTCGATCTCGCGCTGCGCCGCCTCGGCGAGCTGGTGAACGGCGACTGTGGTTCGGTCCGGATCACCACCGGCGGAACGACCGTACGGCACTTCATGGCCGAGGCGATCGTCGCGTTCCGCAGGCGTTACCCCAGAGCGAGCCTGGAGTTCCGGACCGAGACCTCCAGCCGCAGCTGCTTCGATGCCCTCCTGGCCAGCAACCTCGACCTGGCCTGGATCACCATCGGCGACCCGGTGCGCGGCATCGAGCAGCGGCCCGTACTCGACCTGCCCTGGGTACTCGCCGTCCAAGTCGACGACCCGCTCGCAACGCGGTCGCGCATCGATGCCTCCGACCTGTCGGGCATCCGCCTCGTCCGGCTGCCGCCGAACTCCACCTCCGGCGCCCACCTGGACGCGGCCTTCTCCGAGTTGGGCATCCGGGTCGGTTCGGACACGAGTGTCGCCGACTGGGATACGGCCCTGCTGCTCGCCGAACTCGGCCTGGGGCACGCCGTCGTACCCGCCGTACCGGGTCTGCCGGCGTCCGAGGACGGACCACTTCGGCTCGTCCCCATTCCGGCGTTGCCGCCGCTGTCGGTCGGCTGGGCCGTACGCCGCTGGGACGCCCTCCCGCCCCTTGCCCGCGCCTTCGCCGACATCGTCACCCGCAGCTGTGCGGCATCCCCGTACCGCCTGGATCCGACCGCCGTCAACTAGAGCAAACCCTCAGCCAGTTGGGGAAAACCCGCGCAAAGCCCGCGCACCCCGCGGCTCTACGGGAACGTCACACAAACGCCCCTTCCCGGTTACACGGCGGGCCCCTCCCCCGTGCCACTCTCGCGATTGACCAAGTGGTCAACACGCGTAGAGCACAGGCACCTTGAGCCGGACCATCGCGTTCCACGCGTGCCGTCCCCGGGAAAGGGCACCCCCCATGTCCGTTACGCAGACAGGCACCAGCCGGCCGACCGGCAGTCGAATACGCGGCTGGAAGCCGCTCGCGATGACCGCCGCCGCCGTACTCGTCGGCCTCACCCTGCCGACCGCCGCCGCGAGCCCCGCCGTGGCCACCACCGACGCGTACGACGACACGTACTACCAGGACGCGATCGGCAAGACGGGCCCGGCGCTGAAGGACTCGCTGCACACGATCATCAGCGACCAGACCAGGATCTCGTACTCCGCGGTCTGGAACGCCCTCAAGGCCACGGACCAGGACCCGAACAACAGCAACAACGTGATCCTGCTCTACAGCGGCACCTCCCGCAGCAAGTCCCTCAACGGCGGCGACACCGGCGACTGGAACCGCGAGCACGTCTGGGCCCAGTCCCACGGCGACTTCGGCACCTCGGCCGGCCCCGGCACCGACCTGCACCACCTGCGCCCCGAGGACGTGCGGATCAACAGCATCCGCGGCAACAAGGACTTCGACAACGGCGGCAGCGCGGTCAGCGGCGCGTCCGGCAACTTCACCGACTCGAACTCCTTCGAGCCCCGCGACTCCGTCAAGGGCGACGTGGCCCGCATGATCCTCTACATGGCCGTCCGTTACGAGGGCGACGACAGCTGGGCGGATCTGGAGCCCAACGACTCGGTGTCCAACGGCAGTTCCCCGTACCACGGCCGCCTCTCGGTGCTGAAGCAGTGGAACGACGAGGACCCGCCGAGCGCCTTCGAGGAGAACCGCAACGAGATCATCTACGACACCTACCAGCACAACCGCAACCCGTTCATCGACCACCCGGAGTGGGTGGAGGCGATCTGGTAGCGCACCCGCACGCGAACCGGTAGCGCACCCACACGCACTCAGTAGCCCACTGCGCAGAGGCGTGAACTCCCCGTGTTCAACGGGGAGTTCAGTTCAAGCCAAGGTCCGTGGGTGAACAAAAAATGTCGTCCGGCCACACAACCGGTGAAGCGCCAGTCGGGTCCCAGTCCATGAATGCGCGTCCAACGCGCTGAACGGACCGACTCGAAAGGCTCATGCATGTCCCGAGCACGACGCAGAACCCCCACCGCCCGGCTGGCCGCTCCCGTGGCCGCCGCGGCGCTGCTCGCCGGAGGGATCGGCACCCTGACCCTCACCGGGGCCTCCGCCCAAGCCGCGCCCGCCGCTCCCGCCACCGAAGCGGCGGACGTGGACGTACAGGACGACTTAAACGGAGACGGCCACGCCGACCTGGTCACCGGCGCTCCGGGCGCCACGGTGTCCGGCAAGGCCAAGGCCGGCTACGTAGCCGTCACCTATGGCTCGCCCAGCGGCCTCTCCGCCGCCAACAAGAAGCTCATCAGCCGCTCCACCAGCGGCGTCCCCGGCTCGGCCACCGCCGACCAGCGCTTCGGCTCCACGTTCGCCAAGGGCGACCTGGACGGCGACGGCTACGGCGACCTCGTGATCGCGGGCGGCACCCCGGGCTCCGTCATCCTGTGGGGCTCCCCCTCCGGCCTGACCGGCGGCACGAACATCCCCGGCTACGGGGCCACCCCGCAGGCCGGCGACTTCGACGGGGACGGCAAGACGGACCTGGCCCTGTTCGCCAAGACGAAACTCGCCGGCGACGAACCCGAAGGTGCCCCGGCCACTGTGTGGAAGGGCCCGATCTCCCGCGCCGGAACGCCCGCCGCCACCCAGAACATCCTCGACAAGTCGGAGTGGTGGGGCTGGGACGCGGACGACGCCTCCTGCGTCACCGACGGCGGCTGCGAGAACGGCCCCGACTCGATCACCGGCCCCGTCGTCTCCGGACAGGTCGGCGACGTCAACGGCGACGGCAAGGACGACATCGTCCAGTGGACCTACACCGGCGACGGCACCTGGGGCAACCGGCTGCTGTACGGCGGCGGTAGTTCGGGCTTCACCATCGGGTGGTCCCACGGAGAGACCGCGGGCGGCGAACAGCCGGGCACCGGCGTGGGTGACGTGAACGGCGACGGCTTCGACGATGTGGTGGTCGGCGCCGACGACTGGTCCGAACAGGTCCGTGTCGCGTTCGGCTCGGCCTCCGGACTGGCCGACACCAAGTCCTTCGACCAGAGCCTGCCCGGCTTCTACGGCGCCCAGGAGGAGGGTGACCGCGTCGGCTCCGCTGTCTCGGTCGCGGACGTCACGGGCGACGGTTTCGCGGACATCGCGCTCGGCATCGCCGGCGAGGACTTCAGCGGCCTCACCGACGCCGGTTCGTTCGCCCTGGTCCCCGGCAGCGCCTCCGGCGTCACGGGCACCGGCACCCAGGTCTTCAACCAGAACACCGAGGGTGTGCCCGGAGTAGCCGAGGCGAACGACGCGTTCGGCGCGGCCACCGCGCTCGTGGACGTGGACGGCAACGGCCACCGCGATCTCGCCGTCGCCTCGACGGCTGAGAACGCCTCCGCCGGAGCGGTCTGGGTGCTGCGCGGCAACACGAGCGGCCTCACCACCACGGCGGCCTTCGCCTTCGGCCCCGGCACGCTGTCGGCACCGACCACGAACGCACTGTTCGGCTCGGACCTGCGCTGAGCCGCTGCTGAGCGGCTGAGGAAGCGAGAAGCCCCACGAGTGACCCAGGACCGGCGTCCGCGCCGCTCCTGGGTCACTCGCGTCTGACCTGCCTGAGCCGCCTGAGCTGGTTGGGCGGTCTGGGCTACCTGCGCTGCATGCGCCGCCTGCGCTGCCTGCGCTGCCTGCGCTGCCTGAGCGCGAATCCGCGACTCCGTCCGCCCGAACCCGTGTCCGAGCAGGTCCCGGCTCCCCAGTAGAGTCGGCCGTGCAGGACATACGCGACGAAGCGACGCAGCGCGGGAAAGAAGGCCTCTTCATCATGAGCAGCAACGAGACGCCCCGCGGGCCCGTCGACTCCTCCCGTATCCCCCGGTACGCGGGACCGGCCACCTTCGCCCGGCTTCCCCGCCTCGACGAGGTCGGCCGCGCCGACGTCGCGGTGGTGGGCGTGCCGTTCGACGCGGGCGTCTCGTACCGGCCGGGTGCCCGTTTCGGCGGGAACGCCATCAGGGAGGCCAGCCGTCTCCTGCGCCCGTACAACCCCGCGCAGGACGCGTCGCCGTTCGCGCTGGCGCAGGTCGCGGACGCGGGTGACATCGCCGCAAACCCGTTCGACATCAACGAGGCCGTGGAGACGGTGGAGGGGGCCGCGGACGAACTCCTTTCGACCGGCGCCCGGTTGATGACCCTCGGCGGTGACCACACCATCGCGCTCCCCCTCCTGCGTTCGGTCGCGAAGAAGCACGGTCCGGTGGCTCTGCTGCACTTCGACGCTCACCTCGACACCTGGGACACGTACTTCGGCGCGGAGTACACGCATGGGACACCGTTCCGGCGGGCGGTCGAGGAGGGCATCCTCGACACCTCGGCGCTGTCGCACGTGGGCATCCGCGGTCCGCTGTACGGCAGGAAGGACCTGGACGACGACGAGAAGATGGGCTTCGGCATCGTCACGTCGGCGGACGTCATGCGACGCGGCGTCGACGAGGTCGCGGACCAGCTACGACAGCGCATCGGCGACCGTCCGCTGTACATCTCCATCGACATCGACGTACTGGACCCCGCGCACGCACCCGGCACGGGTACGCCGGAGGCGGGCGGCCTGACGTCCCGCGAACTCCTGGAGATCCTCCGGGGGTTGACGTCCTGCCACCTCGTCTCGGCGGACGTCGTGGAGGTCGCGCCCGCGTACGATCACGCCGAGATCACGTCGGTCGCCGCGTCCCACACGGCGTACGAGCTGACGACGATCATGTCCCGCCAGATCGCGCAGGCGAACCAGGAGAAGACGGCGAAGTGACGCACGACCACGACCTGGTACTCCGTCCCACACCCGCCCAGACGACAGCCGCGCTGAACCCTCCCCCCGGGCGCATCGGCGGCGACCTGGTCGTGGAAACCCTCTCCGGACTCGGCGCGACCACGGTCTTCGGCCTCCCCGGCCAGCACGCGCTGGGCCTGTTCGACGCCCTGCGCCGCTCCTCCCTCCGCTACATCGGCCTGCGCGTCGAGAACAACGCGGGCTTCGCGGCAGACGCGTACGGCCGTATCACCGGCGAGGCGGCCCCGCTCCTGCTCTCGACGGGCCCGGGCGCGCTGATGTCCCTGGCCGCACTCCAGGAAGCCGCGGCGGCGAGCGCGCCGGTGCTGGCGATCAGCAGCCAGATCCCGACCGCGGGCCTGGGCGGCGGCCGGCACGGCTACCTGCACGAACTCCCGGACCAGCAGGCGTCGTTCAGGGGCGTGGTGAAGTCCGTCCATACGGTCCGTACGCAGTCACAGATCCCGTCGGCGATCGCGGCGGCGTGGCAGTCGGCGCTGACGGCTCCGCACGGGCCGGTGTGGGTGGAGATCCCGCAGGACGTACTGCTGGCCGAGACACTGCTGCCGGAGGTGACGGCGCCCGACGTGATGCCCGAGGAGCTGGTCCCGCGCCCCGAACTCACCGCGCTGGCCGCCCACTTGCTGTCGCGCGCGGCCCGTCCGGCGATCATCGCCGGAGGCGGGGTCGTACGGGCGGACGCGTCGGGCAAGCTGCGGGCGCTGGCGGAGCGGATCCAGGCGCCGGTGGTCACCACATTCGGCGGCAAGGGCGCGTTCCCCTGGAACCACCCCCTCTCCCTCCAGTCCTGGATGGAGGACCGGCACACCACGGACCTCCTGGAGGACGCGGACGTACTCCTCGTCGTCGGCTCGGGCCTCGGCGAGATGTCGTCGAACTACCGAACCTTCAAGCCCCGCGGCCGCCTGATCCAGATCGAGGCGGACCTGGGCAAGCTGGAGTCCAACTACCCGGCGCTCGGCATCCACGCCGACGCGAGGCTGGCGTTGCAGGCGCTGCTGGAGACGGTGGAGGAGCGAACGGACGCGCAGGCCCCGGAGCGCGTCCGTGAGGTCCTCGCGAAGGTCTCCGACCGCATCGACGCCCAGCAACTCACCCTGGAACAGGACCTGTTGGCGTCGATCCGCCGAGCCCTCCCCCGCCGCTCCCCCTCCTTCTGGGACATGACGATCCTCGCCTACTGGGCCTGGTCGGCCTTCGACCCTCGCCACCCCAACACCATGCACTCGGCCCAGGGCGCGGGCGGCCTCGGCTACGCCCTCCCCGCCGCCTTGGGCGCCGCGGCAGCGGACCCCACCCACCCGGTCCTCGCGATCTCCGGCGACGGCGGCGCCCTGTACTCCATCGCCGAACTCGCCACCGCGAAGCAGCACGACTTCAACGTCACCTGGCTGATCATCGACGACGGCGGCTACGGCATCCTCCGCGAGTACATGACGGACACCTTCGGCGAGCCGACGGAGACCGGGACTGAGGCTGGGGCTGGAGCTGGAGCTGGAGCTGGAGCCGAGTCGGCCACGGAGCTGGCCCGCCCGAACTACGTGGCCCTGGCGGAGTCATTCGGGGTGCCAGGGGCCCGTACGACTCCGGAATCCCTCGAAGCGGACCTGTCCAAGGCCCTCTCCACACCCGGCCCCGCGGTACTCGTCCTCCCTGCGGTGCTACGGATGTTCGCGCCTACGCACCTGGGCTGACGGCTGCGGCTGACAGCCGGCGGGTGACGAACGCCACGTGACCCCCCGTCCCATGCTGCGGAACACCAGTTCGCAGCGCGGAGCGCACCGGCAGAATAGGGACCATGCCGATACCCGGGACTCCCAGCCGCGCCGAACTCGTCGATCACCTCGTACGGACGCGTATCGCGGGCGATGTCGCCACCCCCCGCGAGAACAACCTTTCCCACTACCGCAAGCTGTCGAACGGCGACCGCAACTTCTGGCTCGGCCTTGAGCTCGGTGACCGCTGGACCGATGAGCAGGACGTGCTCGCGGTGATGGCGGAGAGGTGCGGGGTGAACGACGACCCGGAGTATCGCCACGGGCAGGACACGATCGATCCGGAGCTGACGATCGACGCCCTGGACCGGATGGCGTCACGGCTGCGGAAGGCGGCGGCCGGGAAGCAGCGGGTGCTGTTCGCTACGGGACATCCGGGCGGGCTTCTGGACGTGCACCGCGCAACCGCCGCCGGATTGCGAGCCGCCGGGTGCGAGATCGTGGTGATCCCGGACGGGCTGCAGACGGACGAGGGGTACGTGATGCAGTTCGCGGACGTGGCCGTCCTGGAGCATGGGGCCACGCTCTGGCACACCCACTCCGGCGAGCCGATGCGCGCCATCCTGACCGGGCTCGAGCTCGAGGGCCGGCCGCTGCCCGACCTGGTCGTCGCCGACCACGGCTGGGCCGGTTTCGCCGGCCAGCAGGGCATCGACTCCATGGGGTACGCCGACTGCAACGACCCCGCGCTGTTCCTCGCGGAATCCGAGGGCACACTCCAGGTGGCGATTCCGCTGGACGACCACGTGACCAGTCCCAGGCACTACGACCCGATGACGGCGTATCTGCTGGACGCGGCGGACTTGGCGTAGGGGTTTCGCCCCTCCACGGGGCTGTTTCGTCAGCGCAGGCCCGCACCAACCAGCCCGTCTGGGGGCACCTCTGGGGGCACCCCTGGGGGCACCCCCAGCGGTAGCTGGGGGAGGTAGCTGGGGGAGGTAGCCGGGGGAGCTTGAGGACGAGGCCGTTCAGGCCGATGGGGCCTGGGGCGAAGCCCCAGCGGGGTCCAGGGGCGGAGCCCCTTGGTATGGGACGGGTAAGGGCGACGGGGGCGAGAAAAGCCGGGAACCGTCACCGCGGCACCCGCACAACCCCCTCCTGGATCACCGTGATCGCCAACTGGCCCTCCCGCGTGTAGATCCGGGCCTGCCCAAGTCCCCGCCCACCCGACGCCGACGGCGACTCCTGGTCGTACAGGAGCCACTCGTCCGCCCGGAACGGACGGTGGAACCACATCGCGTGGTCCAGCGAGGCCCCGACCACATCCCCGACGGCCCAGCCACCCCGCCCGTGGGCGAGGAGGACGGAGTCGAGGAGCGTCATGTCGGAGACGTACGTGGCGAGGCAGACGTGCAGCAGCGGATCATCCACCAGCTTGCCGTTGGTGCGGAACCACACCTGGGAGCGCGGCTCACGCTCCTCCCCGACGCTGGCGAACGGCGGGGCGTCCACATACCGGAGGTCGACCGCGGCACGAGCCTCCAACAGCCGTTCCAGAACGCCCGGTTCCCAGAAGGCGTCCGCGTACGCGGGAAGGATCTCCTCCGCGGTCGGCAGCGTCTCGGGGTCGGGCGAGTCCGGCATGGGCGCCTGGTGCTCGAGGCCCTCCTCGTACGTCTGGAAGGACGCGGAGAGGTGAAAGATCGGCTGGCCGTGCTGGACCGCGACGACCCGACGCGTCGTGAAGGAACGGCCGTCGCGGATCCGGTCCACGGTGTAGACGATGGGCGCGCCGGGATCCCCGGGTCGCAGGAAGTACGAGTGCAGGGAGTGCGCGAGCCGGTCCTCGGGAACCGTACGCCCGGCCGCGACCAGCGCCTGCGCCGCGACCTGCCCGCCGAAGACGCGCGGGACGACGGAGCGCTGGGACCGCCCGCGGAAGATGTCCTGCTCGATCCGCTCCAGGTCGAGCAGATCGAGCAGGGAGTCGAGCGCCTCGCGCGGCTGACCTGCCTCGCGCGGCCTGTTGACTTCACTTGCCTGGCTCATGATGTCCGTTGTGCCGTGGACTGATTTCTGACGGCCTACAGACCCATGTCCTTCGCGATAATCATCTTCATGACCTCGCTGGTGCCGCCGTAGATCCGGTTGACGCGGTTGTCGGCGTACAGGCGGGCTATCGGGTACTCGTTCATGAAGCCGTAGCCGCCGTGCAGCTGGAGGCAGCGGTCGATGACGCGGTGCGCGACCTCGGTGCAGAACAGCTTGGCGCTCGCGGCCTCGGCCGGAGACAGCTCGCCCGCGTCCAGAGCTTCCAGGGAACGGTCGGCGACGGCCTGCGCGGCGTCGACCTCGGCCTGGCAGGCGGCCAGCTCGAACTTGGTGTTCTGGAACGAGGCGACGGTTTTGCCGAAGACCGTACGGTCCTGGACGTACTCCTTGGCGAACCGGACCGCCGCCGCGGCCTGCGCGTACGCGCCGAAGGCGATGCCCCAGCGCTCCGAGGCGAGGTTGGTGCCGAGGTAGGCGAAGCCCTTGTTCTCCTCGCCGAGCAGGTCCTCGACCGGTACCTTCACGTCGACGAACGCCAGCTCGGCGGTGTCGGAGGTCTTCAGGCCGAGCTTGTCCAGCTTGCGGCCGACGGAGTAGCCCTCGGACTTGGTGTCGACGGCGAACAGGGAGATGCCGAAGCGGCGGTCGTCCTCGCGCGGGGCGGAGGTCCGGGCGCAGACGATGACGCGGTCGGCGTGGACGCCGCCGGTGATGAAGGTCTTGGCGCCGTTGAGCACATAGTGCGTGCCGTCGTCGGAGAGCTTCGCGGTGGTCTTCATGCCCGCGAGGTCGGAGCCGGTGCCCGGCTCGGTCATCGCGAGGGCCCACATCTCCTCACCGGAGACGAACTTCGGCAGGAACCGCTTCTTCTGCTCGTCGGTGGCGAGCATCTTGATGTACGGCAGACCGAGCAGCACATGCACGCCGGAGCCGCCGAAGGAGACACCCGCGCGGGCGGTCTCCTCGTACATGATGGCCTCGAACTTGTACGAGTCGATGCCCGCGCCGCCGAACTCCTCGGGGACGCGGATCCCGAAGACACCCAGCTCGGCGAGCTTGTAGTAGAAGTCGCGCGGCGCCTGGCCCGCGGCGAACCACTCGTCGTACACGGGCACGACCTCGGCCTCGATAAAGGCCCGCAGGGTCTCCCGGAACGCCTCGTGATCCTCGTTGAAGACGGTACGGCGCATCGTGTACGACTCCTTGACTCGCGCTGCTCGGTCCCAAGCGCCGACTACTAAGCGCTTGCTCAGCCACCCACGTTACCCGTCGGTCACGACAGTCGTCCAGAGACGTAGGTCACGCTGAGAGCACGTCACACCGGCCCCGCCGCGCCGGAACCCGGCTCACGCCGAAGCCGAGACGGCCGCCGCCTCGAAAGCCCCCCGCGCCATCCGGTGCAGCAACGCCGCCGTGCCCGCCCGGCCGGGCAGCGAGCCGGGACGCCCCATGTGCGGCGTCGAGTTCAGCAGCCCGAAGACGGCGTGGACGGCGGCCCGGGCGGCCGGCTCGGCGAGGTCCGGGTAGACCTCGCGGACGACCTCCACCCACAGCTCTACGTACTGCCGTTGGAGCTGCCGTACGAGCTTGCGGTCGCTGTCCCGGAGGCGGTCCAGCTCGCGGTCGTGCAAGGTGATCAGAGGGCGGTCGTCGAGCGCGAAGTCGATGTGCCCTTCGACGAGCGAGTCGAGGACCGCCTCGGGGTTCCCGGCGGCCTCGGCGGCCCGCCGCTTGCCACCGGTCAGCAGCTGCCCGCTGATCCCCACGAGCAGCTCGGCGAGCATCGCGTCCTTGCCCGCGAAGTGCCGGTACAGGCCGGGTCCGCTGATGCCGACCGCCGCCCCTATCTCGTCGACACCGACGCCGTGGAAGCCGCGTTCGGCGAAGAGCCGGGCGGCCTCCTTGAGGATCTGTTCGCGGCGGGTGAGGGCGTCGGTTCTGGTGGCCATGGAGGCAATTCTAGACAGGCAGGTTAGCGGTCGTTAACCTGGAGGCAGGACGTTAACGCTCATTAACAAAGTGAGGGGACTCCGCGATGCAGGAGGCACCGGAGCTGACCAGCGCGGCCGATCCCGCGTCGGCGGCCTGGCGGGCCAACGAGGCGGCACACCACGCCCTCTTGGACGAGCTGCGGCAGAAGCTGGCCACGGCCAGGCTCGGCGGCGGCGAGCGGGCGCGCGAGCGGCACACCGCGCGTGGAAAGCTGCTGCCGCGCGACCGCGTGGACACCCTGCTGGACCCGGGCTCGCCTTTCCTGGAACTGGCTCCCCTGGCTGCTGACGGGATGTACGAAGGGCAGGCGCCGGCCGCGGGTGTCATCGCCGGGATCGGGCGGGTGAGCGGCCGCGAGTGCGTGATCGTCGCCAATGACGCGACCGTCAAGGGCGGCACGTACTACCCGATGACGGTGAAGAAGCATCTGCGCGCCCAGGAGGTGGCGCTCGAAAACCGCCTCCCCTGTGTGTACTTGGTGGACTCCGGAGGCGCGTTCCTGCCCATGCAGGACGAGGTCTTCCCCGACCGCGAGCACTTCGGGCGGATCTTCTACAACCAGGCGCGGATGTCGGGTGCCGGGATCCCGCAGATCGCGGCGGTGCTCGGCTCGTGCACGGCGGGTGGAGCGTACGTCCCCGCCATGAGCGACGAGGCCGTGATCGTGCGCAATCAGGGCACGATCTTCCTCGGCGGCCCGCCCCTGGTGAAGGCCGCGACGGGAGAGGTCGTCACCGCCGAGGAGCTGGGCGGCGGCGAGGTCCACGCGCGTGTGTCGGGTGTCACCGACCACCTCGCGGAGGACGACGCGCACGCACTGCGGATCGTGCGCACCATCGTTTCCACCCTCCCCGCGCGCGGATCACTGCCCTGGTCGGTCGCACCGGCCGTGGAGCCGAAGGTGGACCCGGCGGGGCTGTACGGCGTGGTGCCGGTGGATTCCCGCACCCCCTATGACGTACGCGAGGTCATCGCGCGCGTGGTCGACGGCTCGCGTTTCGCGGAGTTCAAGTCGGAGTTCGGGCAGACGCTGGTCACGGGGTTCGCGCGGGTGCACGGGCATCCGGTCGGGATCGTCGCCAACAACGGCATCCTGTTCTCCGAATCGGCCCAGAAGGGCGCCCACTTCATCGAGCTGTGCGACCAGCGCGGCATCCCTCTGCTGTTCCTGCAGAACGTCTCGGGCTTCATGGTGGGGCGTGACTACGAGGCGGGCGGCATCGCCAAGCACGGCGCCAAGATGGTCACGGCGGTGGCCAGTACGCGCGTACCGAAGCTGACGGTGGTGATCGGCGGCTCGTACGGCGCGGGCAACTACTCGATGTGCGGCCGGGCGTACTCCCCGCGCTTCCTGTGGATGTGGCCCAACGCCAAGATCTCCGTGATGGGCGGCGAGCAGGCCGCATCGGTCCTCGCGACCGTCAAGCGCGACCAGTTGGAGGCCCGCGGCGAGTCCTGGCCCGCCGAGGAGGAAGAGGCCTTCAAGGAGCCGATCCGCGCACAGTACGAGCGCCAGGGCAACGCCTATTACGCGACGGCCCGGCTCTGGGACGACGGGGTCATCGACCCCATGGAGACCCGGCAGGTGCTGGGTCTGGCCCTGACCGCCTGCGCCAACGCGCCACTGGGCGAGCCCCAATTCGGCGTCTTCCGGATGTGAGGGGGAGGGACTCTTGACGATGTTCGAGACAGTGCTTGTGGCCAACCGGGGCGAGATCGCGGTCCGTGTCATCCGTACACTCCGGGCGCTGGGTGTGCGCTCGGTGGCCGTCTTCAGCGATGCGGACGCCGACGCACGACACGTCCGGGAGGCGGACACGGCCGTACGGATCGGTCCGGCGCCGGCGAGCGAGAGCTATCTGTCGGCGGAGCGGCTGTTGGAGGCGGCTGCCGCGAGCGGGGCCCAGGCGGTGCATCCCGGGTACGGCTTCCTCGCCGAGAACGCCGCCTTCGCGCGCGCGTGCGCCGACGCCGGGCTCGTCTTCATCGGGCCGCCCGCCGACGCCATCTCCCTGATGGGCGACAAGATCCGCGCCAAGGAGACGGTGAAGGCGGCCGGGGTGCCGGTCGTGCCGGGTGCCGCCGATCCCGAAC
Source organism: Streptomyces sp. NBC_00286 (assembly GCF_036173125.1). Lineage (NCBI taxonomy): Bacteria > Bacillati > Actinomycetota > Actinomycetes > Kitasatosporales > Streptomycetaceae > Streptomyces > Streptomyces sp. NBC_00286. Next base: position 6,497,358 of record NZ_CP108054.1, on the reverse strand, counting down.
TGGAGGACGCGGCCCGCGAGTTGGGCGCGCCCGTGCTGCTCAAGCCCTCGGCGGGCGGCGGCGGCAAGGGGATGCGCCTTGTGCGCGACCTGTCGGTGCTCAGCGAGGAGATCGCGGCGGCCCGGCGGGAGGCCCGTGCTTCCTTCGGTGACGACACGCTGCTCGTGGAGCGGTGGATCGACCGGCCCCGGCATATCGAGATCCAGGTCCTGGCGGACGGGCACGGTCGTGTGGTGCACCTGGGCGAGCGTGAGTGCTCGCTCCAGCGCCGGCACCAGAAGATCATCGAGGAGGCGCCGAGTGTGCTGCTCGACGAGAAGACGCGGGCGGCCATGGGGGCGGCGGCGGTCGAGGCGGCGCGCTCCTGCGGGTACGTGGGCGCGGGCACGGTCGAGTTCATCGTGCCGGGCGATGATCCGTCGGCGTACTGCTTCATGGAGATGAACACGCGGCTTCAGGTTGAGCATCCGGTGACGGAGATGGTGACCGGTGTCGATCTTGTCGAGTGGCAGCTTCGGGTTGCGGCGGGTGAGCGGTTGGGGTTTGAGCAGGAGGACATCACGCTCACCGGGCACGCGGTCGAGGCGCGGATCTGCGCGGAGGATCCGGCGCGGGGGTTCCTTCCCTCCGGGGGGACGGTTCTTGCCCTGCGCGAGCCGTGGGGCGACGGGGTTCGCACCGACTCCGGGCTCAGTGAGGGCACGGAGGTCGGGTCCCTGTACGACCCGATGCTGTCCAAGGTCATCGCGTACGGGCCGGACCGGGCGACGGCTCTACGGAAGCTGCGGGCTGCGCTTGCCGAGACGGTGACGCTGGGCGTGCAGACGAATGCCGGGTTCCTGCGGCGGCTGCTGGCCCATCCGGCGGTGGTGGCGGGCGAGTTGGACACCGGGTTGGTGGAGCGGGAGGTTGACGGGCTGGTCTCGGGTGAGGTGCCGGGTGAGGTGTACGTGGCGGCGGGGTTGCTGCGACAAGCGCGTTTGTTCCCCAGCCCCGCCCCTTCCCGTAACCAGGGGCTCCGCCCCTGGACCCCGCTGGGGGCTACGCCCCCAGACCCCCATCGGCCTGAACGGCCTCGTCCTCAAACTCCCCCACTCTCGGCTTCGCTCGAGCGGGGGGACCCCCACGACGGGCTGGAAAGGTGGACCGATCCTTTCTCGGTACCCAGTGGGTGGCGGCTCGGTGGCACACCCGCCTGGACCGTGCACCACCTGCGCGTGCCCGGCCACGACCCCGTCGAGGTCCGCGTACGCGGATCCCTCCGCGACGCGGAAGTCTCGTGGGGGTCTGGGGGCTTGCCCTCCCACGCGGCGGAGCCGCAAATGTCACAGCCGGGGAGGGGCGGGCTTGGGGAAGAAAACCCACCCACCCGCACCGGCACCGTCACCATCCACCTGAACGGCGTCACCCACACCTTCGCCGCCCTGCTGGGAGGCACCTGGCTGGGCCGCGACGGCGACGCCTGGAACGTCCAAGACCACGACCCCGTCACCGCCTCCCTCACCGGCGCCGCCCGAACCGGCGTCGACTCCCTCACCGCCCCCATGCCCGGCACGGTCACCGTCGTGAAGGTCGCCGTGGGCGACGAAGTGGCCGCCGGACAGAGCCTCCTGGTCGTGGAGGCAATGAAGATGGAGCACGTCATCTCCGCCCCGCACGCCGGCACCGTCACCGAGCTGGACGTCACCGCGGGCTCGACCGTCGCCATGGACCAGGTGCTGGCCGTCATCGCACCCCAGGAGCAGGAACTGGGTCAGGAGCAGGAGGAGGCCACCTCATGACCACATCCGCCGCGCTGGGACTCCCGATGGCCGTCCCCGCCCAGGGCCTCCCGGCCACGTCCACCGTCCGCATCCACGAGGTCGGCCCCCGCGACGGCCTGCAGAACGAGAAGGCCACCGTCCCGACGGAGACGAAGGCCGAGCTCATCCGGCGCCTCGCCGACGCGGGCCTCACCACCATCGAGGCCACAAGCTTCGTACACCCCAAGTGGGTGCCCCAACTGGCCGACGCGGAAGACCTGTTCCCCCGCGTCAGCGAACTCCCGGTCGCGCTCCCGGTCCTCGTACCCAACGAACGCGGCCTGGACCGCGCCCTCGCCCTCGGCGCGAGCCGCCTCGCCGTGTTCGCGAGCGCCACGGAGTCCTTCGCGAAGGCCAACCTCAACCGGACCGTCGACGAGGCGCTGGCCATGTTCGAGCCGGTGGTCCAGCGGGCGAAGGACGAGGGTGCCCACGTACGCGGGTATCTCTCCATGTGCTTCGGCGACCCCTGGGAGGGCCCGGTCCCCGTCCCCCAGGTCGTACGGGTGTGCCGGGCGCTGTTGGACATGGGCTGTGACGAACTGAGCCTCGGCGACACGATCGGCGTCGCGACCCCGGGGCACGTACAGGCACTGCTCAGCGCGCTGAACGAAGCAGGCGTCCCCACGCACACGCTCGGCGTGCACTTCCACGACACGTACGGCCAGGCCCTCGCCAACACCCTGGCGGCACTTCAGCACGGCGTCACGACAATCGACGCGTCCGCCGGAGGCCTCGGCGGCTGCCCGTTCGCCAAGTCCGCCACCGGCAACCTCGCCACCGAAGACCTCGTGTGGATGCTGCGGGGCCTCGGCATCGACACCGGAGTCGACCTCGACCGTCTCGTCGCCACGAGCGGCTGGATGGCCGACCAACTGGGCCGACCCAGCCCTTCCCGCACCGTCCGCGCCCTCTCCCACAAGGAGTGATCCCCCATGTCACTTGACCATCGGCTCTCCCCCGAGCTCGAAGAACTCCGCCGGACCGTCGAGGAGTTCGCACACGACGTGGTCGCCCCGAAGATCGGGGATTTCTACGAGCGGCACGAGTTCCCGTACGAGATCGTGCGGGAGATGGGCCGGATGGGTCTGTTCGGGCTGCCGTTTCCGGAGGAGTACGGCGGCATGGGCGGCGACTATCTGGCGCTCGGTATCGCGCTGGAGGAGCTGGCCCGCGTCGACTCCTCCGTCGCCATCACCCTCGAAGCAGGCGTCTCCCTCGGCGCCATGCCGATCCACCTGTTCGGCACGGAGGCCCAGAAGCGGGAGTGGCTGCCCCGCCTCTGCACGGGCGAGATCCTCGGCGCCTTCGGCCTGACCGAACCGGACGGCGGCTCGGACGCCGGTGCGACCCGTACGACGGCCCGTCTCGACGAGGCGACGAACGAATGGGTGATCAACGGCACCAAGTGCTTCATCACCAACTCCGGTACGGACATCACGGGTCTGGTCACGGTGACGGCGGTGACCGGCCGCACGGACGAGGGCAAGCCCCGTATATCGGCGATCATCGTGCCGTCGGGAACACCCGGGTTCACGGTGGCGCCCGCGTACTCGAAGGTCGGCTGGAACGCCTCGGACACCCGCGAGCTGTCCTTCGACGACGTCCGCGTACCCGCCGCGAACCTGCTCGGTGAGGAGGGCCGCGGTTACGCCCAGTTCCTTCGCATCCTCGACGAGGGCCGTATCGCCATAGCGGCCCTGGGGACGGGTCTTGCGCAGGGCTGCGTCGACGAATCGATCAAGTACGCCAAGGAGCGCCACGCCTTCGGCCGCCCGATCGGCGCGAACCAGGCGATCCAGTTCAAGATCGCCGACATGGAGATGAAGGCCCACACATCCCGCCTGGCCTGGCGCGACGCGGCCTCCCGCCTGGTGACCGGCGACCCCTTCAAGAAGGAGGCGGCCCTGGCCAAGCTCTACTCCTCCACGATCGCCGTGGACAACGCCCGCGACGCCACCCAGATCCACGGCGGCTACGGCTTCATGAACGAGTACCCGGTGGCCCGCATGTGGCGCGACTCCAAGATCCTGGAGATCGGCGAGGGCACGAGCGAGGTCCAACGCATGCTGATCGCACGGGAGTTGGGGTTGACGAGCTGACGCTCAGGCCCCGCCCATCGGACACGTAGTGAGGTTAGGCTAACCTACCTTGGGAATTGTCCCGTGGGCGATCAGCCCTGTGCGAAAGCAGTCACCACCATGTTCAACGCCCGTTCCGCCCACCTCACCCGCCGCGGCATACTCGCCGCGGGCGGCGCCCTCGGCCTCGGCGCCGTCCTCGCGGCCTGCGGCGACGACGACGCGAAAAGCGGTGGCTCGGCCGACTCCACGGAGGCCGCCAAGTCCGGCCCCTGGAGCTTCAAGGACGACCGCGGCAAGACCGTCGAGACCGACAAGGTCCCGGCGAGCATCGTCGCGTTCACCGGCGTCGCCGCCGCGCTCCACGACTACGGCATCGAGGTCAAGGGCGTCTTCGGCCCCACCGAGACCAAGGACGGCAAGGCCGATGTCCAGGCCGGCGACCTCGACATCAGCAAGGTGACCATTCTCGGCAACGAGTTCGGCCAGTTCAACGTCGAGAAGTACGCGACCCTGGCGCCCGACGTTCTGATCACCACCATGTTCGACGACGCGGGCACGCTCTGGTACGTCCCCGAGGAGTCCAAGGACAAGATCGCCGCCCTCGCCCCGAGCGTCGGCATCTCCGTCTACGACCGCCGGCTGACCGAGCCGCTGCAGCGCATGATGGCGCTCGCCGAGTCCCTCGGCGCCGACATCAAGGCCGACAAGGTCACCGCCGCCAAGAAGCGCTTCGAGGACGCCTCCGCCAAGGTGCGCGCCGCGGTGAAAGCCAACCCCGGCATCAAGGTGCTGGCCGGTTCCGCGAGCCAGGACATCTTCTACGTCTCCACCTCGAACCTCTCCGTCGACCTGGAGTACTTCAAGGCACTCGGCGTCACCTTCGTCGAGCCGCCCGCCGACGTACTGAAGGCCAGCGGCGGCTGGTTCGAGAACCTCAGCTGGGAGAACGTCGACAAGTACGACGCGGATCTCATCCTGATGGACAACCGCACCTCGGCCATCCAGCCCGCGGACATCACGGAGGCAACGTGGAAGCAGTTGCCTGCCGTCAAGGCTGGGCAGGTCATCGCTCGTGACCCGGAGCCGATCTTGTCCTACGACAAGTGCGCGCCGCTTCTCGAAAACCTGGCCGAGGCCATCGAGAAGGCGAAGAAGGTCGCCTGAGCGGGAGTGATCAACTGCGGGCCGTTGATGGCTGGTCGCTCCCCCACTCTCGGCTGCGCCGCAAATTGACACAGCCCCGCGGGTGCCTCCGGCGGTTGAGCGGGTGCGGGTGCGTCGTGGTTGCTCGCGCAGTTCCCCGCGCCCCTGAAGGGGCGCTGTTGCTGGCGACCGCCCTGAAAGGGAACCGGCCCACGCGCCGCAGGCAGCGGGGCCGGTGGCGCCCCGTTAGGGGCGCGGGGAACTGCGCGACCGGCCACGACGCACCCGCAGGTCTGACGCACAGCAACCCACCCGCCCCTAGGGGCGCGGGGAACTGCGCGACCAGCCCCAACGCACCCGCAGGTCAGACGCACAGCAACCCGCCCACCCCCTGACGAAAACTCAGGAGCACCCATGCCAACGGCGGTAGCCGCCCCGTACCGCTTCTTCGACCTCCAGGTAGTACGGACGAGGCGGCTCAGCCCCTCCCTCGTCCGCGTCACCTTCGCGGCCAGCAACCGCAACGGCCTACAAACCTTCGCCTCCAACGGCCTCGACCAAAGCCTCTCCCTCTTCCTCCCGCGGCCGGGCCAGGAAGAGCCCGTCATGCCGATGGAGTACGGCGAGGGCTGGCGTCAGGCCTGGATCGACACCCCCGACGACGTGCGGGCGATCATGCGCTCGTACACCCTCCGCGCCCTGAGGCGAGACCCCGACGAGATCGACATCGACTTCGTGCTGCACGGCACGGAGCCGGGCGCCGCAACCCCGGCCGGCCCGGCCTCCCGCTGGGCCGCCGACACGCAGCCCGGCGACCGAGTCGTACTGCTCGGCCCAGCCGTAGCCGACAACACGGCGATCCGTTTCCGCCCGCCGGCGGACACCGACCTGATCGTCCTCTGGGCGGACGAAACCGCCCTACCCGCCGCCGCGGCCATCCTCGAGTCGCTCCCAACCGGGACCAGGGCAACCGCCTGGCTGGAAGTCCCGCACGCAGCCGACCGCCTCGACCTCCTCAACCCCGCCGACGCCGACATCACCTGGCTCGTACGCGACGAGGGCTCCCCCAAGGCCCACGAAGCGATCCGAGCCGCGCAACTCCCGCCCGCAGAAAGCCCGTACGCCTGGATCGCGGGCGAGTCCGGCCAGGTCAAGGCGCTGCGCCGACACCTCGTACGCGAACGGGAGTTCGACCGCCGGCGCGTCACATTCGTCGGCTACTGGCGGCGCGGGCTGACCGAGGAGCAACTCCGGGCGCAAGGAGAGTGACAGGGAGAGTGATTCACCCAACACGCACAGCCACCAAAGGCAACCAACGCGCAACTAAAGGGACATGAGGGAGCAGCGGGGGTTGAAAAGTTAGGTTAGCCTTACCTAAATAAGACACCAAGCTTCAGCCCCCGCCCCACTCTGAAGGGCACAGCTCCCCCACCCTCTCCCGCCCCGGAGGAAAAACCCCCATGCGCTCGCACCTGCTCAATGACACGACCGCGGAGCGGTACCGCAGCTCCGTGACCGAAGGAATCGAGCGGGTGGCGGCCAAACTCGCCACCACCGACCGTCCGTTCACCGGCGTCACGGTCGACGCCCTCGCGCCGAGCATCGACAAGGTCGACCTCGACCGGCCGCTGCTCGACACCACCGCGGCCCTGGACGAGCTCGAAGAGCTCTACCTGCGCGACGCGATCTACTTCCACCACCCGCGCTATCTCGCGCACCTCAACTGCCCGGTCGTGATCCCCGCCGTCGTCGGCGAGGCGGTCCTGTCGGCCGTCAACTCCTCGCTGGACACCTGGGACCAGTCCGCCGGCGGCACCCTCATCGAGCGCCGGCTCATCGACTGGACCACCGAGCGCATCGGCCTCGGCCCGGCCGCCGACGGCGTGTTCACGTCCGGCGGCACCCAGTCCAACCTCCAGGCGCTGCTGCTGGCGCGAGAAGAGGCCAAGACGGACTCGTACGCCAAACTGCGTGTCTTCGCCTCCGAGGTGAGCCACTTCAGCGTCAAGAAGTCGGCGAAACTGCTCGGGCTCAGCCAGGACTCCGTGGTCTCCATCCCCGTCGGCCGCGACAAGCGACTGCAGACCGTCGCGCTCGCCCATGAGCTGGAGCGCTGCCGCCGCGACGGGCTGATCCCGATGGCCGTCGTCGCCACCGCGGGCACCACCGACTTCGGCTCCATCGACCCGCTGCCCGAGATCGCCGAGCTGTGCGAGCAGTTCGGCGCCTGGCTGCACGTGGACGCGGCGTACGGCTGCGGGCTGCTGGCATCGCGAAAGAACCGCCACCTCATCGACGGCATCGAGCGCGCCGACTCCGTCACCGTCGACTACCACAAGTCCTTCTTCCAGCCGGTGAGTTCATCCGCCGTGCTGGTCCGGGACGCGGCCACGCTGCGGCATGCCACGTATCACGCGGAGTACCTCAACCCCCGCCGCATGGTGCAGGAGCGCATCCCCAACCAGGTCGACAAGTCCCTGCAGACCACCCGTCGCTTCGACGCGCTCAAGCTGTGGATGACGCTGCGCGTGATGGGCGCCGACGGCATCGGCGAGCTCTTCGACGAGGTCTGTGAACTGGCGCAGGAGGGCTGGAAGTTGCTCGCCGCCGACCCGCGCTTCGACGCTGTCGTGGAGCCGTCCCTCTCCACCCTCGTCTTCCGCTACATCCCGACATCCGTCACCGACCCGGCCGAGATCGACCGCGCCAACCTGTACGCCCGCAAGGCCCTGTTCGCCTCCGGTGACGCGGTCGTCGCGGGCACCAAGGTCGATGGCCGCCACTACCTGAAGTTCACCCTGCTCAACCCCGAGACCTCGGCGGACGACATCGCCGCCGTACTCGACCTGATCGCCGGCCACGCCGAGCAGTACCTGGGAGGAGAGTCCCTTGACCGCGCTTCCTGAATCCGCGCTTCCCGAATTCCCCGTGAAGACCCACGACTTCATCGGGATCGGCCTCGGCCCCTTCAACCTCGGCCTCGCCTGCCTCACCGAGCCGATCACCGAACTCGACGGCGTCTTCCTGGAGACCAAGCCGGACTTCGAGTGGCACTCCGGGATGTTCCTGGAGGGCGCGCACCTCCAGACGCCGTTCATGTCGGACCTGGTCACGCTGGCCGACCCGACGTCCCCGTACTCCTTCCTCAACTACCTGAAGTCCTCAGGGCGGTTGTACGCGTTCTACATCCGCGAGAACTTCTATCCGCTGCGCGTCGAGTACGACGACTACTGCCGCTGGGCCGCCGGGCAGCTCTCCAGCATCCGCTTCAACACGACGGTCACGGAGGTCACGTACGTCGATGACGTGTACGTCGTACGGACGGAAGCCGGCGAGACCTACCGCGCCCGCCACCTTGTCCTCGGCACCGGCACGCCGCCGTACATCCCCGAGGCCTGCCAGGGTCTCGGCGGGGACTTCATCCACAACTCCCGCTACCAGCAGCACAAGCAGGAGTTGCAGGCGAAGAAGTCGATCACGCTCGTCGGCAGTGGGCAGTCCGCCGCGGAGATCTACTACGACCTGCTGAGCGAGATCGACGTCCACGGCTACCGGCTGAACTGGGTCACGCGCTCGCCCCGCTTCTTCCCGCTCGAGTACACCAAGCTGACGCTGGAGATGACCTCCCCGGAGTACATCGACTACTTCCACGCGCTGCCGGAGCGGACCCGCTACCGGCTCCAGTCGGAGCAGAAGAGCCTGTTCAAGGGCATCGACGGTGAGCTGATCAACGAGATCTTCGATCTGCTCTACCAGAAGAACCTCGGCGGCCCGGTGCCTACCCGGCTGCTCACCAACTCCGCACTGCACAGTGCGAGTTATGAGAACGGCACGTACACCCTCGGCCTGCGTCAGGAGGAGCAGGAGAAGGACTACGAGCTGCACTCCGAGGGCCTGATCCTGGCGACCGGCTACAAGTACGCGGAGCCGGAGTTCCTGAAGCCCGTACGCGACCGCATCCTCTACGACGAGCACGGCAACCACGACGTGGCGCGCAACTACGCCATCGACACGACCGGGCGCGGCATCTTCCTGCAGAACGCGGGCGTCCACACGCACTCGATCACCTCGCCGGACCTCGGCATGGGCGCGTACCGCAATGCGTACATCATCCGCGAGCTGCTCGGCAGCGAGTACTACCCCGTCGAGAAGACCATCGCCTTCCAGGAGTTCGCCGTATGAGCACCCAGATTCTCGGGGCGCTCTCACTGCGCCCCCTCGACCCGCTCACCGACGCCGAGCTGCTGCACTCCTGGGTGACCCATCCCAAGGCGGCGCACTGGATGATGCTGGATGCGCGGCTCGAGGACGTGGAGCGCGAGTACATGCGGATCGCCGCCCATGAGCACCACGACGCGTTCATCGGGATGCACGACGGTGAGCCGGCGTTCCTGATGGAGCGCTACGACCCGCGGTACGTCGAACTCGTCGGCCTGTACGAGCCCGAGCCCGGCGACGTCGGCATGCACTTCCTGGTGGCGCCGACGGACACGCCCGTGCACGGCTTCACCCGGGCTGTGATCACCGCGGTGATGGAGTCCCTGTTCGCCGACCCGCGCACCCGGCGGGTCGTCGTCGAACCGGACGTGACCAACACGGCGGTGCACGCACTGAACGAGACCGTCGGCTTTGTGCCCGTACGCGAGATCCAGAAGCCGGAGAAGCGTGCGCTGCTGTCCTTCTGCACGCGCGAACAGTTCTTGGCTTCGCGAGGAGTGGCGATATGACCCTGACCACCGACACCACGACCGCAACCGCAACCGGACCGCATCTGTCCGACGCCGTCGCACACCTCTCCCCCGAACGCTGGGCGCGCGCCAACCGCCTCCTCATCCGCAAGGCCCTCGCCGAGTTCGCCCACGAGCGGCTCTTCACGCCGGAGGCCGCCGACGACGGCTCGTATGTCGTACGGAGCGACGACGGCCTCACCCGTTACCAGTTCACCGCCACCCGTCACGCCCTCGACCACTGGCAGGTCGACGCCGAGTCGATCACCCGGCACCGCGAGGGGCAGGAACTCCCGCTGAACGCCCTGGAGTTCTTCATCGAGCTGAAGAAGTCTCTCGGCCTGAGCGACGCGGTGTTGCCGGTCTACCTGGAGGAGATCTCCTCCACCCTCTCCGGCACCTGCTACAAGCTCACCAAGCCCCAGCTCACCTCCGCCGAGCTTGCCAGCAGCGGTTTCCAGGAGATCGAGACGGGGATGACCGAGGGCCACCCCTGCTTCGTCGCCAACAACGGGCGGCTGGGCTTCGGGGTCCACGAGTACCTCTCGTACGCCCCTGAGACCGCGAGCCCTGTACGGCTGATCTGGCTGGCGGCGCACCGCTCGCGGGCGGCGTTCACGGCGGGCGTCGGCCTGGACTACGAGTCCCTGCTGCGGTCCGAGCTCGGGGACGAGACGCTGAAGCGGTTCTCCGTCACCTTGACCGAAAAGGGGCTCGACCCGGACGACTACCTCCTCATCCCGGTCCACCCCTGGCAGTGGTGGAACAAACTCTCCGTGACCTTCGCGGCGGAGGTCGCCCAGCAGCATCTGGTGTGCCTGGGTGAGGGCGACGACGAGTATCTGGCCCAGCAGTCGATCCGGACGTTCTTCAACAAGAGCGCCCCCGAGAAGCACTATGTGAAGACCGCCCTGTCAGTCATCAACATGGGCTTCATGCGCGGCCTGTCCGCCGCATACATGGAGGCGACGCCGGCCATCAACGACTGGCTGGCCCAACTCGTCCAGAACGACCCGGTGTTGAAGTCCACCGGCCTGTCGGTCATCCGCGAGCGCGCGGCCGTCGGCTACCGGCACCTGGAGTACGAGGCCGCCACCGACCGCTACTCCCCGTACCGCAAGATGCTCGCCGCCCTGTGGCGCGAAAGCCCGGTCCCCTCACTCCGCGAGGGCGAGCGACTGGCCACCATGGCCTCCCTCGTCCACGTCGACCACGAGGGCGCGTCCTTCGCGGCGGCGCTGATCGAGCGCTCGGGCCTCGCGCCGGCGGAGTGGCTGCGCCGCTATCTGCACGCCTACCTCACGCCGCTGCTGCACAGCTTCTACGCGTACGACCTGGTGTTCATGCCCCACGGCGAGAACGTCATCCTCGTCCTTGAGGACGGCGTCGTACAGCGCGTGATCTACAAGGACATCGCCGAGGAGATCGCGGTGATGGACCCGGACGCGGTGCTGCCGCCGGTGGTCGAGCGGATCCGCGTCGAGGTGCCCGAGGACAAGAAGCTGCTGTCGATCCTCACGGACGTCTTCGACTGCTTCTTCCGCTTCCTGGCCGCGAACCTCGCCGACGAGGGCGTTATCGAGGAGGCGGACTTCTGGCGGACGGTCGCCGACTGCGTACGCGCATACCAAGCAGCCGCGCTTGAACTGGCCGACAAGTTCCGGCAGTACGACATGTTTGCGCCTGAGTTCGCGCTGTCCTGCCTGAACCGGCTGCAGTTGCGCAACAACGAGCAGATGGTCGACCTCGCCGATCCGGCGGGAGCACTCCAGCTCGTCGGCAACCTCAAGAACCCCATAGCCGGGCTGTAGCAGCAGACAGCCCCATCAGCAGGCGGGCGCCCTCACGTACGGTCCCAGGGGGCGCCCGCCGTCGTACAGAATTGCCGTATGGCGGAAATCATCCAGAAGGACGGGACTTGGACCTTCGACGGCGATGCCCTGCACCTCACCCCGGGGCGCGACAAGAGCGTGAGCCTGCTGCGGAAGACACTGGGTGAACTGACCGTCCCGCTGGGCGCGTTGGCGGGTATCTCCTTCGAACAGGGCAAGAAGTCCGGGCGGTTGAAGCTCCGGCTGCGGGAGGGCGCGGACCCGTTGCTGCAGGCCACCGGAGGCAAGCTCGCCGAGCCGAACGACCCGTATCAGCTCGCCGTCGACTCCGACCGCTACGGCGTCGCCGAGTACTTCGTGGAGGAGATCCGCAACGCGCTGCTGCTGGACGAGGTCCCGACCACCGCCGTCGACCGCTATCTGGCGCCGGGCCCGTCCGTGCCGCTGTCGGTGTCCGCCGGGGACGGCACCGCGAGCTTCGACGGGGAGCGCGTACGGCTGGACTGGAACTGGAAGACGGAGGAGGCCAAGGCGGCGGCCGGTGCGCGCACGATCTACTTCGCGGACATCGAGTCGGTGGAGTGGCACCCGGCGGTGGGCCTGGAGAACGGCTATCTCCGCTTCACCGTCCGCAACGCCCCGACCAAGGCACCGCCGAAGTACGACCCCAACTCCATTGAACTGTGGGGCTTCAAGAAGGACCCGCTGATGGCGCTGGTCGCGGCGGCGGTACAGGCCCGCCTTCCGCACCCGTCGGCGTCTTCCATCGAGGACCGGGTGCCCATATCACCCAACTCCCCCGCCCAGGACGCCGAACCACCCGCCGAGCCCGACCACGACGCCCTCCTGCGCCGCCTTCGCGAGCTGGGCGAACTGCATAAGTCGGGCATCCTCACGGAGGAGGAGTTCACCCTGGCCAAGCAGGCCATCCTGAAGCGCCTTTGAGCGGTTATCCGAGCCGCTGTAGATCCTTTACGGCCAACGCGGATCCTTTGCGACAGTTCTGCCACGTTGCTGCCCGCTTTCGGGCAGATTTCTTGCGATCACTCGCCCCATCGTTCAGGATCATCGAGTGCACGACGAACTCGTTGATCATCTGACGCGCTCCACCGCCCTCAGCCGGGGCGAGGCTCTGCGGGTGATCCAGGACGTGCTCGCCTACTTCGACGAGACGACCGAGGAATACGTCCGTCGCCGCCATCGCGAGCTCCAGGTTCAGGGCCTGGTGAACGCGGCGATCTTCGAACGGATCGCGGCAGACCTGAAGTACCGCGCGGTCGCACCGCCCGAGCTCACGCTCCGGCAGCTGCGCCGCATCGTCTATGGCTAGATCGTCTAGGGCTAGGGGCCTTCTGTATGTGTGGAATCGTCGGATACATCGGCAAGCGTGACGTGGCGCCGCTGCTCCTGGAGGGCCTGCAGCGCCTGGAGTACCGCGGCTACGACTCCGCCGGCATCGTGGTGACCAGCCCGAAGACGTCCGGCCTGAAGATGGTCAAGGCCAAGGGCCGGGTTCGCGACCTGGAGGCCAAGGTGCCGGCCCGCTTCAAGGGCACCACCGGCATCGCCCACACCCGCTGGGCCACGCACGGCGCCCCGTCGGACGTCAACGCGCACCCGCATCTGGACGCCGAGGGCAAGGTCGCCGTCGTCCACAACGGCATCATCGACAACGCCTCCGACCTGCGCAGGAAACTGGAGGCCGACGGAGTCGAGTTCCTCTCCGAGACCGACACCGAGGTCCTCACCCACCTCATCGCCCGCTCGCAGGCCGTGAAGCTGGAGGACAAGGTCCGCGACACACTGCGCGTCATCGAGGGCACGTACGGCATCGCCGTGATGCACGCCGACTTCCCCGACCGCATCGTGGTGGCGCGCAACGGCTCCCCGGTCGTCCTCGGCATCGGCGAGAAGGAGATGTTCGTCGCCTCGGACATCGCCGCCCTGGTCGCCCACACCCGCCAGATCGTCACACTCGACGACGGCGAGATGGCCACGCTGAAGGCCGACGACTTCCGTACGTACACCACCGAGGGCACCCGTACGACGGCCGAGCCGACCACCGTGGAGTGGGAGGCGGCCTCGTACGACATGGGCGGCCACGACACGTACATGCACAAGGAGGTCTTCGAGCAGGCCGACGCCGTGGACCGGTGCCTGCGCGGCCGCATCGACGACCGGTTCTCCACCGTGCACCTGGGCGGCCTGAACCTGGACGCCCGCGAGGCGCGCAAGATCCGCCGCGTGAAGATCCTCGGCTGCGGCACCTCGTACCACGCGGGCATGATCGGCGCCCAGATGATCGAGGAGCTGGCCCGTATCCCCGCGGACGCCGAGCCGGCCTCCGAGTTCCGCTACCGCAACGCGGTCGTCGACCCGGACACGCTGTACGTCGCGGTCTCGCAGTCCGGTGAGACGTACGACGTACTGGCCGCCGTGCAGGAGCTGAAGCGCAAGGGCGCCCGCGTCCTGGGTGTGGTGAACGTGGTGGGCAGCGCCATCGCCCGCGAGGCGGACGGCGGCATCTACGTCCACGCGGGCCCCGAGGTCTGCGTCGTCTCCACCAAGTGCTTCACCAACACCACGGTCGCCTTCGCGCTGCTCGCCCTGCACCTGGGCCGCACCCGTGACCTGTCGGTCCGCGACGGCAAGCGGATCATCGACGGCCTGCGCAGGCTGCCCGCGCAGATCTCGGAGATCCTCGCGCAGGAGGGCGAGATCGAGAAGCTGGCGGCGGAGTACGCCGAGGCCCGCTCGATGCTCTTCATCGGTCGTGTACGGGGCTACCCGGTGGCCCGCGAGGCCTCGCTGAAGCTCAAGGAGGTCTCGTACATCCACGCCGAGGCCTACCCCGCCTCCGAGCTCAAGCACGGCCCGCTCGCCCTGATCGAGCCCGCGCTGCCGACGGTCGCGATCGTGCCCGACGACGACCTGCTGGAGAAGAACCGCGCCGCCCTGGAGGAGATCAAGGCCCGCAGCGGCAAGATCCTCGCGGTGGCCCACCAGGAGCAGGAGAAGGCCGACAGGACGATCGTCGTCCCGAAGAACGAGGACGAATTGGACCCGATCCTGATGGGCATCCCCCTCCAACTCCTCGCCTACCACACGGCGTTGGCCCTGGGCCGGGACATCGACAAGCCCAGGAACCTCGCAAAGTCCGTAACGGTGGAATAAAAGGAATCCCCAAGACCACCGAAGCGACAATTGAGCAACCCCCACGGCGATCAACCAGCTCCGCGAGAGCGGCGCCGGTTTAGGCGCAAAGGGGCGCGAACGGCCTCCCGGGTGTGCCACCAGCACCCGAGAGGCCGTTCCTGCGGGAGCCGAGGTCGCCCATTACCTCGGCTCGTGGCTGCCTCAGCCGGGAGCCGTCATCCTCCGGCCGGCAGCGCGTCGTGGGACCGCGGTGGGCCAGTGGGCCAGGAACGCCGTCGCGGTGTACCAGGCCACGGCGCCGCCTGCCACGGCGAACCAGCCGCCGACCTTTCCGAGCGCCTCGTTGTCCGCGAAGCTCGAGATGGCGAGAAGCACCAGCGCGACGAAGAACAGCCCGTAGGCGCCCTGTGCGAGCGGTCCGCGGGCCGCAGCCCCGAGGGTCAGGCTCAGCGCGACGAGTGCGAACAGCAGGAAGAAGAGCCCTGCGGCGTTGTCCGACAGCGTGCTGCCGGCGGTGACTCCCCAGTCGCCCGCCATCGCACCCCAGGCGAACCACAGGGCGCCGAACCCCGTGAAGGCCGTGCCGGTGACGATGTCACGGTCGCGGAACGCGAACAGACCCGCGATGAAGAGCGCGATACCGCCTACGTACGTGGCGAGGCCCACGGCGTCCGCCGCCGTCACGCCGTCGATCACTTCGGTGTGACCGAGGCCGAAGAACAGCAGGGTGATACCGAGGGCGAGATGACCGAGGGTGGTGATGGTGCTTCCCGCAGTGACGTCGTTGTTCACGGCGGGCCCCCTTTCATGCAGGAGCGCTTGCGCGATGCCCTATGCCGGACCGTGTCGGCCCGACGACCGGTTTGTACCCTTCACAAGGGTACAAACACCTCTACGCGCGAGTAGGTTTATGCCGCGTCAGAAGTGGCATCGGCCCTCGTCGCGTCTGGCCCCACCTGGGACAACGGTGAGGGCGACGCCTTACGGGATGACGACGACAGGCCGCTGCGCCCGCTTCGCGAGCCGACCCGCGACCGAGCCGAAGATCCGCCCGACGATGCCGTGCGTGGAGCCGACGACGATCGCGTCCGCCTCGTACTCCCGCCCGACCTCCTCGAGCTCGTGGCAGATGTCGCCGCCGCGCTCTACGAGGATCCAGGGCACCTCGGCCAGGTAGTCCGCGCAGGCGAGTTCGAGCCCGAGCACCTCGGTGCGGTGGTCCGGGACGTCGACGAAGACCGGGGGTTCGCAGCCCGCCCACACCGTGGTCGGCAGCCGGTTGGCCACGTGCACGATGATCAGGCCGGAGCCCGAGCGGTGCGCCATCCCGATCGCATAGGAAAGGGCGCGCTCGCTGGACGTGGAGCCGTCGAAGCCGACGACGACGCCATGCTTGAACGCGGGGTCACAGGACTGACGTGTCTCTTCCGCCGCGAAGGGCTCGGACGCCGTGGGATCGACGACGGGGCGCTTGCGGTCCGCGGGATCGAAGAATTCTTGACCGGCCATGGCTGTCTCGGCGTTTGGATCCTCATGGGTGGGACGACAGGTGCTACGGAGCTGTGTCCGGGAATCATCTTCCCAACCCCATACCCCCAAGGGTACGGCGGCACGCCTCCTCTGCCCAGATCCCGCGACGGCCGCGGGAGGGTTCCAGGGAGCATGCACGAGAGGGTGCCCGCAACGCAATGGTTGCTGCCCCGTACAGGCTGTTTGCGCAGGGTTTTGATCGCCGTAGTACGGCAGTTGATCGGTCCGCTGCCGCTGCAATGGCGTGCTACGACCGCTCGGTTTGCCCGGGACCTCTCGCCCTGCGGCTCGCCCTGCGGTGGATTTCGTGACCGCCAGGTCGAGCAGGCGTTGAACTCCGGTGAGCCACCGCTCCAAGGAGGCCCAAGCCACCGTCCAGAGAGGCCCACCGTGTCCGTACCCCAGCCCTCCTCCGGGAAGCCCGCCGCGCGGGACTCCGTCGGCGACTCCGTGAGCGATGTGGTGCGCTGGGCGGCCTTCAGCTGCGTACTGGTCCCCGTGGTGCTCGTCGGGTACGGAACCTCGCTGGCGGGCGCCGCCGGCACGGCCCTCGGACTGGCGGCGGTGACGGCGGTCTGCCGGGCCCTGCTGAGGCGGTCCGAGCGGTATGCGACGGGCGCCGCGACGGGCCATCCGGCCGGGAAACGGACAGCCGGTCGCCGACGGCGCATCAGGGGCGGTACAGGAGCGCACAGAGGGGGCCGGAGAGCCTCAGAAAGCACGCCGGTCGACTGACCGGTTTCAGCTCACGCGCCCGGTGGTTTTCAGCCAACTTCCGGCTACCGGGCACTCCTTGGCCGAAGGGGTCTACACCCCCCGTTCCACCTGCACCGAAAGGGGTGCCAGGGGGCGTCACACCCTACGGGGACCGGCCACGGAGCTGAGGCGCACTTCCCTGTGCGGCCCACGAGTGCAACGCTTCGTGATCGAATGCTTCACGCCAAGTTGTCATGTCGACAATCTGCCGAGTGCTGAACTGGTCACGTAGGCACCACGGGACACAGTAGATTCGATCATGCTGTCTGACGGCGGGGGACTCGTGCAGGACCGAGGGGAAACGTGTTGGAGCGACAGACCCGAAAGGTTAGGGGCGCCGCGACCACCGAGGGGGGCTTAGCAGTATGAGCCACGACTCCGCTGCCGCGCCGGAAGCCGCGGCCCGGAAACTTTCCGGGCGACGCCGCAAGGAGATCGTCGCGGTGCTGCTGTTCAGCGGCGGCCCCATCTTCGAGAGTTCCATTCCACTGTCGGTGTTCGGGATCGACCGCCAGGACGCCGGCGTGCCGCGCTACAGGCTGCTTGTCTGCGCGGGGGAAGAGGGGCCCCTGCGGACCACAGGGGGACTTGAACTCACCGCGCCCCAGGGGCTGGAGGCGATATCCAGGGCGGGCACCGTCGTCGTGCCCGCCTGGCGGTCGATCACCTCGCCGCCGCCGGAGGAGGCGCTCGACGCACTGCGCCGGGCGCACGAGGAGGGCGCCCGCATAGTCGGGCTGTGCACCGGCGCCTTCGTACTCGCGGCGGCAGGGCTGCTGGACGGCCGCCCGGCGACCACCCACTGGATGTACGCGCCGACGCTGGCCAAGCGCTATCCGTCCGTCCACGTCGATCCCCGCGAACTGTTCGTGGACGACGGCGACGTGCTCACATCGGCGGGTACGGCCGCGGGTATCGACCTCTGTCTGCACATCGTGCGGACGGACCACGGAAACGAAGCAGCCGGAGCGCTGGCCCGCCGTCTGGTGGTCCCGCCCCGGCGCAGCGGCGGCCAGGAGCGCTACCTCGATCGGTCTTTACCAGAGGAGATCGGCGCCGACCCGCTCGCGGAGGTCGTCGCCTGGGCGCTGGAGCATCTCCACGAGCAGTTCGACGTGGAGACGCTGGCGGCACGCGCGTACATGAGCCGTCGTACGTTCGACCGCCGGTTCCGCTCGCTCACCGGGAGCGCTCCCCTGCAGTGGCTGATCACGCAGCGGGTGCTCCAGGCGCAGCGGCTCCTTGAGACGTCCGACTACTCGGTGGACGAGGTGGCGGGCCGCTGCGGCTTCCGCTCCCCGGTGGCCCTGCGCGGCCACTTCCGCCGGCAGCTCGGCTCGTCCCCGGCCGCGTACCGGGCCGCCTACCGGGCCCGGCGCCCGCAGTCCGACAAGCCCTCGGACGCGGAGGGACCGCCACCGCCACCGGCTGCCCCGCAGGAGTCCGCCTCGGTTCCCCAGCAGACCCGCCGCACGGCCGCCGCCCACGCGGTGGGCCCGACGGCGTCCGTCTCCACGGAGCCGGGCAAGAGCGGCACCGAGATGTACGCCAACGGCCGGCCGAGCCTGCCGGGGCAGCGGAGCGCGCCGTAGCGCTCCGCTGGAAGCATGGTGAAGCTGAGCCGACGTGCGGCTCCGGCGCGGGCGCGGGCCCGGTGAGGGCTGGTCGCGCCCGCGCGGCGGAGCCGCATAGTGTCACGCCCCGCGCCCCTAAGAGGCCTGCGGCCTCAAGGGGCGCGGTACTCACCGGTCTTCACCACGCGTCGTAGACGTACAGCCCGCAGGGTGAGGCGCGGCGCCGGGCAGCCTGCCTGGTCCCGCGCCTGCCGCGGCGGTGGCGGCGGGCCGTAGGGTAAGACATATGAACGATCGCATGGTGTGGATCGACTGCGAGATGACCGGTCTCTCGTTGTCCGACGACGCGCTCATCGAGGTGGCCGCACTGGTCACCGACTCTGAGCTGAACGTGCTTGGCGAAGGGGTGGACATCGTCATCCGCCCGCCCGACACGGCGCTGGAGACCATGCCGGAGGTGGTGCGCACCATGCACACCGCCTCCGGTCTCCTCTCCGAGCTGGCCGCCGGTACGACGCTGGCGGACGCCGAGGAGCAGGTCATGGCGTACGTACGGGAGCACGTCAAGGAGCCGGGCAAGGCCCCGCTGTGCGGCAACTCGGTGGGCACGGACCGCGGTTTCCTGCTGCGGGACATGCCGGCCCTGGAGCAGTACCTCCACTACCGGATCGTCGACGTGTCCTCCGTCAAGGAGCTGGCCCGCCGCTGGTACCCCCGGGCGTACTTCAACAGCCCGGAGAAGAACGGCAACCACCGCGCCCTCGCGGACATCCGCGAATCCATCGCCGAACTCCGCTACTACCGCGAGGCGATCTTCGTCCCGCCGCCCGGCCCGGACTCGGACACGGCCCGCGCGATCGCCGCGAAGCACGTCCTACCTGGGGAGTAGGGGCTGTACTGCGCCCTCGTAAACGCGGGCGCGAGCACCCCTTCCGACCCTGTACACTTTTTCTCGGCCGGTCGGGAAGTCCACGCGGATAACCGCCGGTCATGGTGGGTGTAGCTCAGCTGGTAGAGCACCTGGTTGTGGTCCAGGATGTCGCGGGTTCAAGTCCCGTCACTCACCCTGAATGATCAAGGCCCGGCCTGCACAGACAGGTCGGGCCTTCGTCATTCCCGCGCCCACGGGAACACCCCGGGAACGCCGACCCTCACGACGAGTCGCGCTCCACCAACATCGCCGGAAGCACCAACTGCCGCTTCTCCAGGCCTCGCGAGACCGCAGGCCGACGGTCCGCGATCTCGTCCAGCAGGAGGTCGAGCATCGCGCGGCCCATGTCCTCGATCGGCTGGCGGACGCTGGTCAGCGGCGGGTCCATGTGGCGGGCGATGGCGGAGTCGTCGTAGCCGACGAGGGCCACGTCGTCGGGTGTGCGGCGGCCCGCCTCGCGCAGCACCCGGCGGGCGCCGGCCGCCATCACGTCGGAGCCGGCGAAGACGGCGTCCAGGTCGGGGCGGCGGGCCAGCAGTTCCGTCATCGCGCGGCGGCCGCCCTCCTCCGTGAAGTCACCCGTGATGATCAGTTCCTCGTCGACCTCTCGGCCCGCGTCGCGCAGCGCGTCGCGGTAGCCGTCGACGCGGCGCTGGGCGCCGAAGACGTCGAGGCGGCCGGCGATATGGGTGATGGTGCGGCAGCCCCGGGCGAGCAGGTGCTCCGCCGCGGCCCGGCCGCCGCCGTAGTTGTCCGAGTCGACGGAGGGCAGCGTCTCGTCCGCGGACCTGCGACCGCTGATCACCGCCGGAATCTCCAGCTGGGACAGCAGATCCGGCAGCGGGTCGTCCGCGTGGACCGAGACCAGCAGCACGCCGTCCACCCGGTGCGCCGCCAGATACTGGGCCAGCCTGCGCCGCTCCCGGTCACTGCCCGCGAAGATCAGCAGGAGCTGCATCTCGGTGTCCGAGAGGGCCGCGCCCACGCCTTTGAGCATGTCCGAGAAGTATGGCTCCGCGAAGAAGCGGGTCTCCGGCTCGGGGACGACCAGGGCTATCGCGTCGGTACGGTTCGCGGCGAGAGCGCGGGCCGCCGTGTTCGGGACGTAACCGAGTTCCGCGACCGCCGCCTCGACGGCCGCGCGGGTGGCCTCGCTGACCCGCGGGGAGCCGTTGATCACGCGGGAGACCGTGCCACGGCCCACTCCGGCGCGCGCGGCGACCTCCTCGAGGGTCGGCCGCCTGCCGCTGCGGCCCCGCGCTCCGTGGACTACCATCCCCTGCCTCCCGTCCGACACGGCTCGCACCGCGTGTGGCCTGGAATCTAACAGTGTCGATCCCTACCCGGCCTCCGGCGCCCATCTCCCGGACCCCGCACCGGAATTCGATCACTCCCCAGTACAGCGGACAGTCGTTAGTTAACAGCCCGATAACTGAAGACATATCTCGCCGTCCGGTCCCTTGACACCCCCGCTTCGAGCGGCGAACCTTCAACACATCACTTGTGGGAGCGCTCCCACAGTACCTGGCACATACACATCCCGCACGTTCCCCGCCCGAGCCGCAAGTGAGAACACACGGGCCCAGCAAGAGAGTTGGCCGGGGGGTCGGCACGTCAGGGCAACAGGAGGACGACAATGCGCGCACGTACCCGAACCGGCCGCCGCAAGGTGGTAGTCCTCGCGGCCGTGGCGTCGCTGGGCGCCGGGCTGCTGGCCGGTTGTGCCGATGACGGCGGCGACGAGGAGTCGACCGGCAGCGGCAGCGGTGGCGGTAAGACCAAGATCACTCTGGGTCTCTTCGGCAGCTTCGGCTTCGAGGAGGCGGGCCTCTACAAGGAGTACGAGAAGCTCAACCCGGACATCAGCGTCCAGCAGACGGTGATCGAGCGGAACGAGAACTACTACCCGCCGCTGGTCAACCACCTCACCACCAACAGTGGACTGCAGGACATCCAGGGCATCGAAGTCGGCAACATCAACGAGGTCGCGAACACCTACGCGGACAAGTTGGTCGACCTGTCCAAGTACGGCAAGGAGAGCGACTTCCTGGACTGGAAGTGGAAGCAGGCCACCACCGAGAGCGGCGAGACGATCGGCCTCGGCACCGACGTCGGCCCGATGGCCATCTGCTACCGCAAGGACCTCTTCGAGGCGGCCGGTCTGCCCACCGACCGCGAGGAGGTCGGCAAGCTGTGGGAGGGCGACTGGGAGAAGTTCGTCGAGGTCGGCAAGGACTACAAGGCGAAGGCCCCGAAGGGCACCACCTTCATGGACTCCCCCGGCGGCCTGCTCAACGCCATCATCGGCAGTGAGAAGGACCGGTTCTACGACTCCTCCGGCGAGGTCATCTACAAGACGAACCCGGCCGTGAAGGCCGCCTTCGACCTGACGGCCGCCGCCGCCGAGGACGGGCTCGTCGGCAACCAGACGCAGTTCCAGCCCGCCTGGGACACGACGATCGCCAACAGCAAGTTCGCCGCGATGTCCTGCCCGCCGTGGATGCTCGGCTACATCGAGAGCAAGTCGAAGCCCGAGAACGCCGGCAAGTGGGACGTGGCCTCGCCGCCGAAGGCCGGCAACTGGGGCGGTTCCTTCCTGGCCGTGCCCAAGTCGGGCAAGAACGCCGAGGAGGCCGCGAAGCTCGCCGCCTGGCTGACGGCGCCCGAGCAGCAGGCCAAGCTGTTCTCGAAGCGCGGCAGCTTCCCGAGCGCGCAGGCGGCGTACGATCTGCCGCTGGTGACCGGCGCGAAGAACAAGATGACCGGTGACGCCCCGATCGGCGAGATCTTCGCTCCGCTCGCCGAGGAGAGCCCGATCCAGACCATCGGCCCGAAGGACCAGATCATCCAGCAGGGTCTGACCGACAACGGCGTGATCCTGGTGACCCAGGGCAAGTCGCCCAAGGAAGCCTGGGACACGGCCGTCAAGACCATCGACAACAACCTGGAGAAGTGACCGGTATGGCCACCCGGCACGACACCGCCGCGCCCCCTGCCAAGGGGGGCGCGGCCCCGGGCCGTCCTCCGGCCGACGCGATACCACCGGACGTGGCGAAGAAGCGCGCCCGGCTCTCCCGCCGATGGCAGCGGGACCTGCGCTGGAGCCCGTACGTCTTCGTCTCGCCGTTCTTTCTGCTGTTCCTCGCGTTCGGTCTGTTCCCGCTGCTCTACACCGCCTGGGCATCCCTGCACACGGTGGAGCTGACGGCGCCGACCGACATGGAGTGGGCGGGGCTGCGCAACTACACGCGCATCTTCGACGACGAGTTCTACTGGAACGCGGCGCAGAACACCCTGACCATCGGCATCATCTCCACCGTCCCGCAGCTGCTGATGGCACTGGGCCTGGCCCACCTCCTCAACTACAAGCTGCGTGCCTCGACCTTCTACCGGGTCGTGATGCTGGCGCCGTACGCGACGTCGATCGCCGCCGCCTCCCTGGTCTTCGTGCTGCTCTTCGGCCGCGACTACGGCATGATCAACTGGGCCCTCGGCATCGTCGGTATCGACAACATCGACTGGCAGAACGAGACGTGGGCCTCGCAGCTCGCGGTGTCGAGCATCGTCATCTGGCGCTGGACCGGCTACAACGCGCTGATTTATCTGGCGGCGATGCAGGCCATACCGCAGGATCTGTACGAGTCGGCGGCCCTGGACGGCGCCTCGCGCTGGAAGCAGTTCATTCACGTCACGCTGCCCCAGCTGCGGCCGACGATCCTGTTCACCGTGGTCGTGTCGACGATCGGGGCGAGCCAGTTGTTCGGCGAGCCGCTGTTGTTCGACGCCAACAAGGGCGCGTCCGGTGGCTCTCAGCACCAGTTCCAGACGCTCGGTCTGTACATGTACGAGCAGGGCTGGCTGAACCAGCACCTGGGCCGGGCCTCCGCCATCGCCTGGACGATGTTCCTGATCCTCATCGTGATCGGCATCGTCAACTACGTCATCTCGCGCCGGCTGCGCGCCAGTAGTTAAGGAGAACCGGCCGTGACGACGACCCTGACCAAGCCTCCGGCGGATCCGGAGCCCGGACCGCCCAAGCGGCGCCTACGGCGGCCCAAGGCGGCGCGCGCCGGCGGGCACATGCACGCCGGGCCCATCGCGTACGCCATCCTCATCCTGTTCAGCATCGGCTCGCTGTTCCCGCTGGTGTGGACGGCGATCGCCGCGTCCCGCGACAATGCGCGGCTGGCCGACACCCCGCCGCCGTTCTGGTTCGGCGCCAACCTCTTCGACAAGCTCGAACTGGCCTGGACGGACGCCAATCTGGGCGAGGCGTTCCTCAACACCACGCTGGTGGCGGGCGTTTCGTCGCTGACCATCGTGTTCCTGTCCACCATCGCCGGTTTCGCGTTCGCCAAGCTGCGCTTCAGAGGCCGTAACGCCGCCCTGCTGATCGTCATCGGCACGATGATGGTGCCGCCGCAGCTCAGCGTGATCCCGCTGTACATGATGGTCGCCGAGCTGGGCTGGACCGATCAGCTGCAGGCGGTGCTGCTGCCGTCGCTGGTGAACGCCTTCGGGGTGTTCTTCATGCGGCAGTACCTACTCCAGGCGCTGCCGGACGAGCTGATCGAGGCGGCCCGTGTGGACGGCGCGAGCAGCTGGCGCGTGATCTGGCACGTCGTGTTCCCGGCGGCCCGGCCCGCGATGGCCGTCCTGGGCATGCTGATGTTCGTGCAGACGTGGAACGACTTCCTGTGGCCGTTCCTGGTGCTCACCCAGCTGGGCAACCCGACCGTGCAGGTCGCGGTCGCCGGCCTCGGCCGCGGCTACACCCCCGACCAGTCCCTGATCATGGCGGGCGCACTGCTCGGCACCCTGCCGCTGCTGCTCGTCTTCGCCATCTTCGGCAAGCAGATCGTCGGCGGCATCATGCAGGGCGCCGTCAAGGGCTGACCCCGCCGACAGCCCCGCACATGGGGGCCGGGCCACCGTCGCCCCGGCCCCCGCCCTCCCCCACCAACCCCTCGGCCTCCACGACCCCAAATGGGAGCGCTTCCATGCCTGAGCCTGTGACCTTTCCCCCCGCCTTCCTCTGGGGAGCCGCGACTTCCGCGTACCAGATCGAAGGGGCGGTGCGAGAGGACGGCCGTACGCCCTCGATCTGGGACACCTTCAGTCATACGCCGGGGAAGACGGCCGGTGGCGAACACGGTGACATCGCTGTCGACCACTACCACCGCTACCGCGACGACGTGGCCCTCATGGCGGAGCTGGGCCTCGGCGCGTACCGCTTCTCGGTGTCCTGGTCGCGGGTGCAGCCCACGGGCCGCGGCCCCGCCATCCAACGCGGCCTGGACTTCTACCGCCGCCTGGTGGACGAGCTGCTCGCGCACGGCATCAAGCCCGCCCTCACCCTCTACCACTGGGATCTGCCGCAGGAGCTGGAGGACGCGGGCGGCTGGCCGGAGCGCGACACGGCGCTGCGGTTCGCGGAGTACGCGCAGATCGTCGGCGAGGCGCTCGGCGACCGCGTCGAGCAGTGGATCACCCTCAACGAGCCGTGGTGCAGCGCCTTTCTCGGGTACGGGTCCGGGGTGCACGCTCCGGGCCGTACGGACGCGGCGGCCTCGCTGAAGGCGGCTCACCACCTCAACCTGGCGCACGGGCTCGGCACTTCGGCCCTGCGCGCCGCGATGCCCGCCCGCAACACGGTCGCGGTGAGCCTCAACTCCTCGGCCGTCAGGACCGTTTCGCAGGACCCGGCGGATCTGGATGCGGGGCGGCGGATCGACGACCTGGCGAACGGCGTCTTCCACGGCCCGATGCTGAACGGCGCGTACCCCCAGACGCTCTTCGAGGCGACGTCCTCGGTCACGGACTGGTCGTACGTCCTCGACGGCGACCTCGAGCTGATCCACCAGCCCCTGGACGCCCTGGGCCTCAACTACTACACCCCGGCGCTGGTTTCAGCCGCCGAGTCCGCCCCGACGGGTCCGCGAGCGGACGGCCACGGCGCCAGCCCGTACTCCCCCTGGCCGGGCGCGGACGACGTGATGTTCCATCAAACTCCGGGCGAGCGCACGGAGATGGGCTGGACGATCGACCCGACCGGCCTCCATGAGCTGATCATGCGCTACTCGCGCCTGGCCCCCGGACTCCCCCTGTACATCACGGAGAACGGCGCCGCCTACGACGACAAGCCGGACCCCGACGGCCGCGTCCACGACCCCGAGCGGATCGCCTACCTGCACGGCCACCTCTCGGCCGTCCGCCGCGCGATCGCCGACGGCGCGGACGTCCGCGGCTACTTCCTCTGGTCCCTGATGGACAACTTCGAATGGGCCTACGGCTACGGCAAGCGCTTCGGCGCGGTGTACGTCGACTACTCGACCCTGGCTCGTACGCCCAAGTCGAGCGCCCTCTGGTATGCGCAGGCGGCTCGCACGGGGGAGCTGCCTCCGGTGACCACTGAGTAGGGGGAAACAGGGGGAACGGGGGGATGGGGCGCGGCGCTTGAGGGGGGTGCCGCGCCCCGCACTCCTGGTCCGCCTCCGCGAGAGTGGCCGCCCGTACGGCCGTTTCAGCCCCGTCCCGCTTCCGTGACGCTGAGCTTGTGGGCGGAGTGGAGCGCGGCGAGGAGAGCGGCCAGGTAGAGGGACACGGCGAGAACGGCCAGTTGCCACCAGGGGACGCTCAGGACGAAGCCGTTGATCTGCAGGGCGAGGACGACGCTCGGGACCAGGGCGATCACCAGGCCGAGGACGGTGCTCGCCGCGATGAGTGCGCCGTGCTGGGCGAGCAGGACGTGACGGGCCCAGCGCGGAGGAATGCCGACGGCGATCAGTCGGGCCACGTAGCGGCGCAGGACGCGGTCTGGCTGCGGGTGGCGGCCAGGATGGCGAAGAGCGCGAAGGTCACCAGGCCCGCGGCGGTGGCCAGCAGTGCGGCGGGGGGTACGGGATCGTCCGGTGTGAAGTTGATCTGTACGGCGCTGGCGTCCATGCCTGCGTTGATGACGGCCTGTTGTACGGCGTGGCTCTGGTCGGCGGAGACGCCGGTGACCATGAGCGGGCCCTCAGTCTGGATCGGGAGCCGGAGTGCGTCGGCGGTGGCGCGCAGCTAGGCCACCTCCGCCGCATCTGCGCCAAGCTCGACGTGGACACCCGGGTACACGCCGCCCGCGTCGCCTGGCTCACCGGCGTGAGCACGCCCCATCCGACGGCGGAACTGGTGCCGGAACTCGCCGAGTGAGCTGGTCTCGAGCTGTCCCGTCACCACAACTCGCCACAGCCATGCCCGTCTTCGCCCGCGTGGCCGTCGGCAGCGGAGCACTCACCCGCGCCCCGGTTAGAGGTCGCCGTCGACGCTGTGACCGAGCGGCCCTCGGGGGACCAAGGCTGTTGCGGGAACTTGTGACACTTGCACGTGCAAGTGTCACAAGTTCCCGCAACAGCCCACCCACCCCTCAGCCGACTACCGCACCCGCGGAACGGTGCTTGCCCTTGTCCGTGAGTTTCTCGTTGCACGTCCCAAGCGCGCGTCACCGCGCGGTCGTCCAAGGGAGTCCAGCCGAACAACGCGTCCAGATCCCGGACCAGATCCGCCCGGTCTTCCGCGTTCCTGACGCAGTAGAGGAACGCGACCTCAGTAAGCGGACCTGAGGCAGGCGGCCGCACTCATCGACGGTAGTTCTCCTTGTCCAGCAACGTGTCGAAGTCACCGGCGTCAGCCCGCGCCGCCAGCCGGGCCAGGGCGAGCGCATGCTTCTTGCGCTCGACGCCTTCCTTGAGCGCGGCGTTGACGGTGTCCCTCTTGGTCTTGGTTCCGAACACAATGGCCGCCTCGGTCAGTAGGTCCTCGTCGATGTCGATCAGCGTCTTGGCCATGAGCGGACCTCCTGTGGTTTCGTAGCGAGAGTCGGCAACACCGGCGCATGCCTGCCGTCGTTGGGTGACCTGTTCCGACAGCGTCTGCCGGTGATCTTCGCTGATACGGTCCGATCATGCCGCGCCTGGTGGAAGTCCCTGGGTACGTACGTTTCTTGACCGCTTCGGCCGTGTCTGCATTCGGTTCTCAGGTCACGGGGCTGGCGTTGCAGATCCTTACAGCCGTGGCGCTGAGCGCCTCCGCCACCGAGGTAGACATCGTCAACGCCGCCCGCTGGGTTCCGTATCTGCTCTTCGGACTCATAGCCGGGGTTGTGGTGGACCGCTGGCGGCGTAAGCCGATGATGGTTGCCACGGACCTCGGACGGGCGGTCCTGCTCGGTGCCATACCCGTGCTGTACGCGCTGGATCGCCTCAGCATCCCCGCTCTGTGCATGTTCGTCTTCGTGTTCGGGGTGCTGTCCTTGCTGTTCGAGGCGGCGAACCAGTCGTATGTGCCACAGCTGGTACCCAAAGAGCTGCTCAACGCGGGGTACGCCCGTATGCAACAGGCCGACGCGGTGGCCGGCTCGAGCGGCCCGCTGATCGCCGGGGTGCTGATCAAAATCATGGGAGCGCCGCTTGCCGTGCTGGTGGACGCCCTCACCTACCTGATATCCGGCCTGTTGCTCGCCTCGGTGAAGGCGCCCGACCCCGTCCCCGATCGAGGTGCACGGCGCAGCCTGGGCAGCGAGCTGCGCGAGGGCGTGGCATGGGTCTACCGGCATGGCACGCTGGCGTCCATCGCCCTGACCTCGCACGCGATGCTCTTCTTCAACAGCATGGTGAGCACGGTCTTCGTTGTCTTCGCTCTGCAGAGCCTCAAGATCGGGGAATTCGGTCTGGGGGTCACGTATGCCTGCGCGAGTGTCGGTGCGGTACTCGGCGGTGCGCTCTCCGGTCGCTTGGCCAGAAGACTGGACGTCGGTGCCACTCTGATCGCCTTCCGCCTGCTCGCCGCCATCGGCTGGGTGCCTTTCCATGGGGCTCCTGTCGGGTTGGGCGCCTACGCGGTGACCAGGTCCGGGCTCGTCAACTGACTTGAGGGCGGGGGTGCTTCCTCGTGACGCGGGGTGATTGGGTCGATGCCGAAGGTAGGGCCACTCATGGGAAAGTTACAACCGTGTACAGCATGCTTCCCTCTCAAGAGTGACGCCCCTTCAGTGCGATGGACGTCGGCGCCGTCCTCGCGACACACTGCGCAAGGCCACAGGGAGGACCGCATGCCACCGAGGAGCAGCCCCAGCGAGCGTCAGCGACGTCTGGGGGCTGAGCTGCGCAAACTACGCATCCAGGCAGGGATGTCGGGTGACGCCGCTGCCGAGCTCATCCATGCCGAGCGCACCAGGATCAGCCACATCGAGAGCGGCCGCGTCGATGTCCCGCGCAACGGGTTGTACAAGTTGCTACGTGCCTACGGTTGCCCGGAGGGCGCCTACTTCGACGGCCTGATGGCGATGGCTCAGGAACGCGGGAAGGGTTGGTGGAGCGAGTTCAGCGACACCATCGGGCCAGCGGCCCGCGATCTGGCCGAACTCGAATCGCGGTCAACCGTGCTACGAACGCACGAACCGATGCTCATCCCCGGCATGCTCCAGGCCAAGGACTACGCCCGCGCAGTGCTCGAAGCCACCGAGGGGGACCCGCAACGGGCTGACCGCTACGCCCAGTTCCGCCTGGCGCGGCAGCGTGTACTGACCCGCGATTCCCCCGTGACGTATCACGCCGTCATCCACGAGGCCGCGCTCCACACCCGCGTGGGCGGCCCGGCAATCATGCGCAGGCAACTCCTGCGGCTGATCGAGGTCTCCCGGCTGCCCAACATGACCGTGCAGGTTTACCCGTTCGAAGCTGGGAACTACGCCGCGCACACCCAGTCGTTCGTCATCTACGGCTGCACGACCCCCGAACTGGACACGGTCTACCTGGAACATCCGACGAAGTCGCTCTTCCTGCGGGATGGAGACCAACTCGACGAGTACGCGAAGATGTTCGAGAGGCTCTCGCAACTGGCGCTAGCTCCGGTCGACCCGGAATCGGCGCCGGAATCGCACGAGTCACGGGACTCTTTGAGCCTCATCCAGCACGTGATGTACACCTTGTGAAAGGACCGAGCATGCCCCAACTTGCCTGGCAGAAGTCGTCGTTCAGCTCAGGCGGCGAGGGCAACTGCGTAGAGCTGGCGGCGGCCTCGGCCCCGTACCGCATTCATCTCCGCGAGAGCGACCAGCCGCACGGGATAGCCACGACCACACCTCGCGCCCTGGCGGGCCTGCTGCATGCACTGAAGTCAGGAAACCTCAGCCACTAAGCCCCACGTGCGTGAACACGACGTCCCGTACGCGGAGGACGGTCCTGCGCACGGTGATGCGCGCACAGCTGATGGAGGTGTCGCGGCTGCCCAACGTGACCGTGCAGGTCGTCCCGTTCGAGGCGGGCGCCCACTCCGCGTACGGCCGCGCGTTCGCGACCTTTGATGGCGGGCGCGTCCCAGGCGTGCGCAGTCGATGCCCCGTCACAGTCCGTCGCTATCCCGGAAAATGACTCGTCAGTAGACTTACGTGGGGGCCCTCCTTCGCTGATCTTTTACCATGCCTTTACATTGCAAATGAACGGATCAAATAGGAACGAAAAACCCTCCGGTCGCTCGAAAAGAACCTCATGGAACGTTTCACCCGGGATATTTGACTCTATTGGCCGAACGTCCTGAACACGAAGCTCTCCCGGAGTACACCTTCTCGGGATGCAAGGACGTGACCATGAGCGCAAGACATGATCGGCCGGGGCGTACGGGGCGGCGCGCCAAGGTGGGAATGATCGCCGGTGGTGCGGCCGTCGTGCTGGCCGCCGGAGTGGGTATAGCCGCACCGGGCGGGAGTTCCCCCGACGATACGACGCCTGGTACATCACTGGAGCAGCCCGGGCAGATCGACCCCGAGGGAACATACCAGACGGCTGTCGACTATCTGGTCGAATCCGGGATGGACCGCGAGGCCGCGGAGGCCCGGATGCGGAACCAGCAGCGGTATGTGAAAACCGCCGAGAAACTGCGGGCCGAGGCGCCGGACGACATCCAGTCGGCGTACATCGACGGCGACGGTGAGCTGGTGGTGAACGTCCTGACCGACAAGGGCGGCACGCTGGCGAGCGACGCCGGTGCGACACCACGTCAGGTTTCCTCCAGTTGGGAAGAACTGACGGAGATCCGACAGCAACTCCTCGCCTCCGCAGGGGGCGAGGCAGGCATGACCGTCGGCATCAATCCGAAGAGCGGCAAGGTCGAAGTCGCGTACTCCTCCTCCGGGAAAGCCGTCGCACGGCTCCTGGCCAAGGCCGAGCAGTACGGCGACGCGGTCACGGTCACCAAGAAGGCGGGCACGCTCCAGAGGGCCGTCGATGTCCCTCCCGGACAACAGATCACGATCGGCGGTCAGGGATGTACGGCCGGCTGGGGAGTTGATATCGAGGACCTCCCTGGTGACCCTCGCACCACCACTACGGACGGCCTCATCACCGCCGGCCACTGTCTCAACGCGGACACTCCGGTGCAGTTCAAGGGCAAGGACGCCGGTACCGCGTTCGACATCCACGACGGAGCGGACGGCGACTACGGTTTCGTGGAGCTGAACCAGGATCACTCCAGCGTGCCGAACCTCGCGTTCGTGGAAGAGCCGGTCATCGGCATCCAGAGGACGATGATCGTGGGCACCGTCGTCTGCAAGCTCGGCGTCACCACCGACGAGACGTGCGGCGAGATCGAGGCGGTCAATGAATCCGTCGAGATACCGAACCCGGACGGCACCACCACCACATACAACGGCATGGTGAAGGCGAGCATGTGCGTCAAGGGGGGTGACAGCGGCGCCCCCGTCTACACCTTCGCGGGCGATGTCACCCAGCCAGGAGCGGTTCTCGCCCTGGGGATCGCCGGCTCGGGCAACAACATCAACGGTCAGTGCGGGGAAGAGGTCGACCCGAAGGAGGAGAACGAGTCCCACTTCCAGCCGATCGACATCGCCGTTCCGGAGGGTGGGCCCTACGAGTTGAAGCTGGCCGGATCAGGTGGGGGAGGCAGCGGCTCCTCCTGATCCGGAGCGCTGACCCCGAGCGCTGATCCAGAGCGCGCCAGAGCGATCTCCAGCGATCCGGAACGATCCGGAACGATCCGGAACGATCCGGAGAGATCCGCGATTCCGAAACGATCCGGAACGGGCACCGTCCGGCACGAACCCACCCCCCGCGTGAGCCACCTCTGGTGAGCGCCCCCTGAGTTGAGGCGGCAGGCCGCCATCTGTCCTGCGCTGCGGCCTGCCGTCTCTCCCCTCAAGTGTGCTTCCCCCGTGCCGCATGCCGCCCTTCCGGCTGCCAAGCCCCCTTGCTCAGCCGCGAAAGGACGTACCCCCGTGTCAACTCGCAGAACCAACAGTGCCCCCAGTGCCAACAGCGGTCATCGCGCCCGCCGTACTCCCCGCAAAAAGACCCTGGCCTGGCTGAGCGGCCTGGCCGTCGTGGCCGCCGCGGCCGTCATACCGTTCACCGCCAGCGGTGCCGAGGGTGGAAGCGACTACGTCGCCCTCGGCGACTCCTACTCGGCCGGCACCGGCGCCGACCCGTACCTGTCCAACGACGCCACGATTCCCCCGGTCGACACCCTCACCGTCAACGCCCCGCCGACCTCGGTCAACCACAACAACAACTGCCAGCGCAGCGACAAGGCGTACTCCGCGCTGCTCGCCAAGGAGGAAGGCGACGCCGACGGCTTCATCAGCAGCTACACCTTCGCCGCGTGCGCCGGGGCGGTCTCCCAGGACGTCCGGGACCGGCAGCTGACGGTGCTGAACGACCAGACGGATGTGGTGACACTCACCATCGGCGGCAACGACGTCAAGTTCGCCCGGGCAATGGAACTCTGCGTCGCACTGCCCGACATCACAGGGGCCTGCGCCATCGCCCTGAACGAATCCCTGTCGATCATGGAGAACGACCTCCAGCCGCGGCTGGAGGCGACCTACAACGAGATCCTGGCCGCCGCTCCGAACCTGCGCAACCTGGTCGTCATCGGCTACCCCGAGCTGTTCGACCTGGATGGAGCATGCACCGTCCTTGAGGACGTCTTCAACCCCAGTCCGCTTGTGCGCTCCGAGATGAACAGAGCCGCCGCGCAGCTCAATCAGGTGATCAAGGACGCGGTGTCGGCCGTCGGCGGTATAAAGCTGAGGTTCCTGAACCCGCAGCCCGCCTACGCGGACCATGAGATCTGCAGTGCGGAGTCCTTCCTGACCGAGCCTGTCGACACCCCCGCGATCGGCGACTCGTACCACCCCAACGCCAAGGGGCACGCCGAGCTCAAGAAGCTGGTCCTCCGGGTGCTCCGCACCTGACGCCGCCGACAGACCAACGGCCCCAAGGGGCTCGAGAGTCTCAGCGCGGTTCCCGTACGACCACGACGTCCCCGGCGCAATGCCACCGAACTGCCCTCGACCGGTTTGCCCGAGAGCAGTTCGGTGGCATCAGCCGAGACCTGGACCTCGGCCTCTCGGTCGGCAGTTGGTGCGGTTGATGGAGGTCTCCCGGCTGCCCAACGTGACCGTGCAGGTGTATCCGTTCGAGGCGGGCGTCTATGCCGCGCACAGCCGCTCGTTCGTCATCTTCGGCGGCGACGCCCCAGAGCTGGACACGGTGCACATGGAACACCCGACGAAGTCGCTCTTCCTGTGGGATGGAGGCCAACTCGACGAGTACGCGAAGATGTTCGAGAGGCTCTCGCAACTGGCGCTGGCACCGGTCGACCCGGAATCGGCACCGGAGTCGCACGAGTCCCGTGACTCACTGAGCCTGATCCAGCACGTCATGTACACCCTTTGAAAGGGCCCGCCATGCCCCAACTCGTCTGGCAGAAGTCGTCGTTCAGCACCGGCGGCGAAGGCGAGTGTGTAGAGCTGGCGGCGGCCTCGACCCCGTACCGCATTCATCTCCGCGAGAGCGATCAACCGGACGGAATAGCCACGACCACACCTCGCGCCCTCGCGGGCCTGCTGCAGGCACTGAAGTCAGGAGACCTCAGCCGCTGAGCCCCACCTGCGCCTGGTGGCCTATGACGGAGAGCAGTTCGAGTTTTCCCTGGCTGTCCGTGCCGGGGCGGGCGGGCAGTACCACCAGGGTCTGGGCGCGGTTCTCGGTGAACAGGACCTGGGCGTCGATGTCGATACGGCCGAGGTCCGGGTGGAGGATGGTCTTGCACTCCGCGTAGCGGCGGGCGACCTCCCCGAGTTCCCACACGCGGGCGAACTCGGGGCTGATTTCGTGGAGTTCGGCGACCATACGGGCGGCCCGGTCGACGTCGCTGCCGGCCGTCAGCACGGCCCGCAGGCGGGCCGCCATCATGCGGCTGTGGCGCGGCCGGTCCTCTTCGGCGTAGTACAGGCGCTCGGCCGGATCGGTGAACCAGCGGTAGTAGCCACTGCGGGCCAGGCCCGTATGCCTGGTCTGGTCGCCGAGCAGGGCGGTGGCGATCGGGTTCATCGCGAGGGTTTCGGCCATGTCGGTCAGCACCAGGGCCGGGGTGTCGTCGTTCAGGCGTTCCAGGACCCGCAGGAGGGTCGGGCTGACGTGCTCGGAGGGCTGCAAGCGGGCCGGGGCGTTGTGGCCGATGAGGGCGAAGAGGTGATCGCGTTCGTCCGGTGTCAGGCACAGGGCCCTGGCGAGGGCGGTGGCGATCTGGACGGACGGCTGCGGAGCACGCCGCTGTTCCAGGCGGGCGTAGTAGTCGGTGGACATGCCGGCGAGCTGGGCGACCTCCTCGCGGCGCAGCCCCCGGGTGCGCCGGCGCGGGCCCTCGACCAGTCCGACGTCGGCGGGGCGCAGCATCTCGCGCCGCCGACGCAGGAACTCCGCCAGTTCTTTCTTGTCCATGTCCCCCATGGTCGCCGTTTTGCGTCGGCCCATCCAGGGATCGCCGATCCATGGATAAACCGTCCTCTCCCGCCTCCGCGCAGGCGCTCCTACGGTCGGGCTGCGGGCGCGGCGATCACCGGCCCGCAGCCAGCAGCGAAAGAGAGAGACCCCCATGAAGATGACCGGCAACACGATCCTGATCACCGGTGGCACCTCGGGCATCGGGCTCGGCCTGGCGCTGCGTCTGCACGAGGCAGGCAACAAGGTGATCGTCGCCGGCCGCCGCAAGGAACTCCTGGACGAGATCACGACCGAGCACCCCGGCATCGCGGCGCTCGTCCTCGACGTCGCCGACCCCGCGTCGATCGCCCACGCCGCCGAGACGGTGGCAGCCGCTCATCCCGACCTGAACGTCCTGGTCAACAACGCCGGCATCATGCTGCGCGAGAACCTCCTCGACCCCGCCTCCCTCCCGGTCGCCGAGGACCACGTCACGGTCAATCTGCTCGGCACGATCCGGATGACGTACGCCTTCCTGCCCCTGCTCACGGGCAAGGACGACGCGGTCGTCATGAACGTCACCTCGTCGATGGGCTTTGTGCCGCTGGCGGTCACCCCGACCTACGGCGCGACCAAGGCCGCGCTGCACTCCTTCTCCGAGAGCCTGCGCGTGCAGCTCGCCGACAGCGGCGTCCAGGTGATCGAGGTGGTCCCGCCGGGCGTGCGCACCACCCTCATGGGCCAGCAGGAGGACGAGAGCGCCATGCCGCTGGAGGACTACCTCACCGAGGCCGTGGACCTTCTGCGGGAAAACCCCGATGCCAGGGAGATCGTCGTCGAGCGGGCCAGGTTCTTTCGCGACGCGGCGGCGAACGGTACGTACGACGACGTCCTGGCCATGCTCAGCGATTTCCGCTGAGCGGCACCAGGCACCAGGCACCAGGCACCAGGCACCAGGCACCAGGCACACGGAACGCGGAACGCGATGTTGTAGCGCCGCAGTTCCTCGTATACGTACGGGGGTGCTGCTCAGCTGCTACGAGTCACCTCGGCCGTACTTCGGTGTCCTCCGCATGCAGCGCCCCCTCCCCCACAACCCGCACCCCCGTCTCCTCACCCAGCCGCACCCGCAGCGGGCCCGCGACCCGGATGCCGACCGGGGCGTCGTGGCCGTCGACGGACACGGTGACCATGGCGTCGTGGCCGTAGTAGCAGACGTCGGTCACCGTGCCCCGTGCCGCGTCTTCCGCGGTGGGGTCAGTGAGGCGGAGCTGTTCCGGGCGGAGCAGGACCGTGCCGGTGCGCAGGCCCGCGGGCGGGGCGCCCAGGGACACGGTGCCCAGCGGTGTGCGGGCCGTGCCGTCGGTCTCGAGCGTGCCGGGGAGCAGGACGGCGTCGCCCACGAAGTCGGCGACCCAGGGGTCGGCGGGGCTCCGGTAGAGGTCCTGCGGAGTGGCGCACTGGGCGACGCGGCCGTCCCGTACCACGGCGACGAGGTCGGCGGTGGACAGGGCCTCCTGCTGGTCGTGGGTGACCAGCACGGCCGTGGCGCCCGTCGCGCGCAGCGCCGTCCGCACGTCGGCCCGTACTCCCGCCCGTAGCGCGCTGTCGAGGGCGTTGAACGGCTCGTCCAGCAGCACCAGTTGAGGGCGCGGGGCGAGCGCCCGGGCGAGCGCGACGCGTTGCTGCTGGCCGCCCGACAGTTCGTGGGGCATGCGGTCGCCGTAGCCTGCCAGGCCGACCAGTTCCAGCATCTCGTCCGTGCGGCGGCGTCGTTCGGCCCGGTCCACACCCTTCAGGCCGAAGGTCACGTTGTGGGCCACGCTCAGGTGCGGGAACAGCGCGCCCTCCTGCGGGACGATACCGACGCGGCGCCGCTCGGGCGGCACATGGACGCCCGCACCCGGGCCGGTCAGGACCCGGTCGCCCACCCGCACCGTGCCCGCGTCGGCGTGCAGGAAGCCGGCGACGATGCGCAGCAGGGTCGTCTTGCCGCAGCCGGAAGGACCGAGGACGGCGGCCAGGGCGCCGGTCGGGACGGTCAGGTCCAGTCCGCGCAGAACGGGGCCGCCGTCCCCGTACGACTTGGTCAGCCCTTCGACGTGCAGTTCGTTCATGTGCGGCGCCTGTCTGTGTTCACGTGCGGTGCCTCCCCAGGAGGTACGAAGGGACGGCCGCCAGCAGGATCAGCGCGGCCGCGTAGGGTGCGGCCGCCGCGAAGGACCCGGCGCCCGTCTCGGTCCAGAGGCGGGTGGCCAGGGTGTCCATGCCGGTGGGGCGCAGGAGAAGAGTGGCGGGCAACTCCTTCATGCAGACCACGAACGTGAGTGCCGCCCCCGCCGCCACCCCCGGCGCAGCCAGCGGCACGGTCACCTCGCGCAGGACCTGCCACGGCCGCCGCCCCAGCGACCGGGCCACGTCCTCCAGCACGGGCGGCGCCTGGAGCACGGCGGCCCGCGTTGCGGCCACCGCGACCGGCAGGAAGAGGACCGCGTACGCGCAGACCAGGAGCGGGAGTTGCTGGTACAGGGGGTACGCGTAGCGGACCGCGAAGAAGACCAGGGAGAGGGCGACCGTGATGCCGGGCAGCGCATGGCCCGCGTACGCCGCCTGCTCCAGCAGGCGCGCGCCGCGCCCCCGGTACCGGGCGGCGATCACCCCGACGGGCAGGGCGAGGGCCGTGGTGAGGGCGGCCCCGGCCGCGGCGACGGTGAGCGTGGCCCACGCGGTGTCCGCGATCGCGCCCAGGTCCCAGGTGGCCGAGCTGCCGGCGGTCAGCCAGTACGCGAGGGTGCCGAGCGGGAAGACGACGGCCGCGGCCACCACCGCCCCGCACCAGAGGAGGACGAGAGGCCGCCACCGGCCCAGTGCCAGAGGTACGGCCGGGCGGGCGGTGCCGGTGCCGGTCCTTGCGTGCCCGGCGCGTCCGCGCGTACGGGCCTCGGCGGCGACCAGGGCCACCGTCATCACCACCAGCACGACGCTGAGCGCGGCGGCCGGGGTGCGGTCGAAGGACGCGCGGTACGAGGTGTGGATGGCGCGGGTGAAGGTGTCGTACCGCATCAGTGAGACCGCGCCGAAGTCGGAGAGCACGTACAGCGCGACGAGCAGCCCGCCGCCCGCCGCGGCCGGTCGCAGTTGCGGCAGGGTGACCCGCAGGAAGGTCGCCGCCGGGCCGTGGCCGAGGGAGCGCGAGGCCTCCTCCTGCGCGGGGTCGATGCCGCGCAGCGCGGCGGCGACCGGCAGGTGGACGTACGGGAAGCTGACCAGGGTCAGGGCGAGTGCGGCGCCCGCGAAACCGGCGAGTCCGGGGGCGGCGGACAGCCAGGCGAAGGCGGCGACGTAGCTGGGCACCGCCAGCGGCAGCGTGGCCAGCACCGACCAGGCGCGGGCGCCCGGCAGGGCGGTGCGCACCGTCAGCCAGGCCAGCGAGACGCCCAGCACCAG
Organism: Streptomyces sp. NBC_00286; assembly: GCF_036173125.1. Lineage (NCBI taxonomy): Bacteria > Bacillati > Actinomycetota > Actinomycetes > Kitasatosporales > Streptomycetaceae > Streptomyces > Streptomyces sp. NBC_00286. The sequence goes on along the minus strand of NZ_CP108054.1, from coordinate 6,459,614 downwards.
GCTGGCCGCGACGACCACGGCGGTGAGGCCGAGGCTGCGGCCGAGCAGGTGCAGGGTGCGTTCGTCCGCGACGACGTCCCAGGCGTAACCGGGGCCGCGTTCGAGGGCGCGGACGGCGAGATAGCCGAGCGGGAGCAGGGCGAAGAGGGCGGCTATGCAGGCGGGGACGAGCAGAACGAGGGGTGGTCTGGGCCCGGCCGCGATACGGAACGACCGGGCGCCGAGCGCCTTTTGGACCGTACGGGAACGGGGTGGCTCCCCACCCGTCCGGGACCGGCGGGGTGGCTCCCCGCCCGTCCGGGACCGGCGGGGTGGCTCCCCGCCCGTCCGGGACCGACGTGCACCGGGCACCTCACTGCTCGTGTCGGGGCGCCCGGACTGCGATGTGGTCACAGCCGTCAGACCAGCCCGACGTCCTGGAGCATGGCCAGGGTCTCCTGGAGGGACTCCAGCTTGCCGAGGTCGATGTCGGGCGACTCGAGGGAGTCGAACGGCGGCAGGCCCTCGACGGTGCTGGTGACGCCCGCGGCCAGCGGGTACTCCATGGTCTTGTCGGCGAAGTAGGTCTGCGCCTCCTCCGACAGCAGGAAGCCGACGGCCTTCTGGGCGGTCTCGCTCTGCCCGCTGTCCTTGAGGACGCCCGCCCCGGCGACGTTGATCAGCGCGCCGGGGTCCTTGCCGGGCAGGAAGTGCAGCTTGGAGTTGACCTTGTCCTCGCCCTTCTCGGCGACCCGCTCGTACCAGTAGTAGTGGTTGACCAGCCCGAGGGAGACCTCGCCGGCTTCGACCCCGTCGAGCGTCGCGAGGTTGTGGGCGTACGTCTTGGCGCCGTTCGCCTTCAGGCCCTCCAGCCACTCACGGGTCGCGTCGTCGCCCTCCAGCACGCGCATGCCGGTGACGAAGGCCTGGAAGGAGGCGTTGGTGGGCGCGAAGCCGACCTTGCCCTTCCACTCGGGCTTCACCACGTCGTGGACGCTGTCCGGGACCTCTCCCTCGGCGACCTTGTCCGGGTTGTACGCGATCACGCGGACGCGCCCGGAGACGCCCACCCAGTCGCCGTCGGCGCTCCGGTAGGCCTTGTCGACCTTGTCCAGCTGGTCCTGCGAGAGCTGCGCCAGCATCCCCTCCTTGGCGAGGGCGCCGAGCGCCCCGGCGTCCTGGGAGAAGAACAGTCCGGCCTTGGTGCGGTCGCCCTCCTCCAGTATCTGCGCGGCCAACTCGGCGCTGTCCCCGTAACGCACCTCGACCTTGGTGCCGACGGCCTTCTCCAGCTTGTCGAGGATCGGCTTGACCAGCTTCTCGTTACGGCCGGAGTAGATGACGAGGGCGGAGTCGCCGCCCTCCCCCGGGCTGCTCTTGTCGTCGTCGGAGCCGCAGGCGGCGAGGGCGGGGAGCAGCAGGCCGGCCGCGACGAGCGCGGTGATTCGGCCAGCCAGAGGGCGTCGCATGAGGGTGCCTTCCTGCGTGGCTCGCTGCGACGCCGCTGGTCGCGTCGTCGGGCGGCGAGCGGCGTAGTGACGCTTTTTTGCCAACTGTGAACATGCTATGAATAAGGTAAACCTTGCCTAAGCGTCAAGGGATCTGTGTTACCGGCGGACTCCGCTGGCGGAAAGGCGCGCACCGTGATCGACCCCTTCGGGCCTCTCCAGGCGCCGCCCACCATTTCGGCCCCGTCATCCGCCCCGCCCGCCTCGGTCCCCTTTCCAGAACCGCCCGTGCGTCCGCTGAGTGCGCCTCAAGTGCGTCCGCACGGCGTGCCGTTCGCGCGGAAGCTCGCGGCGTACGGCGACCGCGTCGCGCTGATCACCCCCGACGGGGAGCTCTCCTACCGCCGGCTGGCAGAACGCGTGGCCGCCACCGCCGAGCGCCTCGGCCCCGTACGCCGACTGGTGCTGCTGGCCGGCGCCAACCGGGCCGACGCCCTCGTCGTCCACCTCGCCGCCCTCTCCGCGGGCCACCCCGTGCTGCTCGTCCCCGGCGACAACGACCGCGCGATACGCGCCCTGACCGCCGCGTACGACCCGGACGTGGTGTCCCGGCCGGACGACCACGGCACCTGGACCCTCGACGAGCGGCACCACGGCAGCAGCCACACCCTCCATCCGGATCTCGCCCTGCTGTTGAGCACCTCCGGTTCGACCGGCTCACCCAAACTGGTGCGGCTGTCCCACGAGAACGTCCAGGCCAACGCCGAGTCCATCGCCGCCTACCTCGGCATCTCCGACACCGACCGCGCGGCCACGACCCTCCCCATGCACTACTGCTACGGCCTGTCGGTGGTCCACAGCCACCTGCTGCGCGGCGCCGGGCTGATCCTCACGGACCGGTCGGTGTCGGAGCCGGCCTTCTGGGCGGAGTTCCGTACCGCGCGAGGCACGTCCCTCGCCGGGGTGCCGTACACCTTCGACCTGCTCGACCGGGTCGGCTTCGAGCGGATGCGGCTGCCGCAGCTGCGCCGCGTCACCCAGGCCGGCGGTCGGCTCGCACCCGAACGCGTCGCACGGTACGCGGAGTTGGGGCGCCGGTCCGGCTGGGAACTCTTCGTGATGTACGGGCAGACCGAGGCGACGGCCCGTATGGCCTACCTGCCGCCGCACCTCGCCGCCGAGCGCCCGGAAGCCGTCGGGGTGCCGATCCCCGGCGGCTCCTTCCGGCTGCACCCGGTCGACGATCAGGGCCATCCCGGGATCGACGAACTGGGCGATCCCGGAATCGGCGAACTGGTCTACTCGGGCCCGAACGTGATGCTCGGTTACGCCGAGAGCCCGGCCGACCTCGCCCTCGGCCGGACCGTACGGGAACTGCACACGGGGGACCTCGCCCGGCGCGCACCCGACGGACTGTACGAAATCGTGGGCCGCCGCGGCCGGTTCGTGAAGATCCTCGGTCTGCGGATCGACCCCCAGCGCGTCGAGGCACTGCTGGAGCGGCACGGGGTCACCGCGTACTGCACGGCGGACGGCGACGCGCTGGCTGTGGCCGCGGCGGGGGACGAGGCCTCCGACGGTGACCGGTTGCGGCGCCTGGTGGCCGACGTGTGCGGAATCCCGGCCCGCGCGATACGGGTCCGGGTCCTCGCCGAACTCCCGCGGCTCGCCACGGGCAAGCCCGACTACGAGGCCGTACGACGGCTGACGCGCCCGGCACCGGAGGAGGTGGAAGAGGCGGCCGGGCTCGCCAGGGACCTGTACCGGCTCTACGCCGAGATCCTCGACCGGGCCGATGCCACCGAGGACAGCAGCTTCGTGAGCCTGGGCGGCGACTCGCTGTCCTACGTCGAGATGTCCCTGCGGTTGGAGGAGGCGCTCGGCGGGCTTCCCACCGACTGGCACACGAAGCCGATCCGCGAACTGCGCGCCCTGGCAGCTCCCCTGACGGAACAGGCAGGTGCGGAAGTCGGCGAAGCCCCGGAAGCCGAAGCCGCCGGACGGCCGGTCTGGTGGAACAGGCGGCTCCCTATCCGTACCTGCAGCCCGAAGTCCCCGATCCGTGCCTGCAGCCCGAAGTCCCCGCGACCCACACGGTCCTGGCGCACCCGTCGCACGCTGGAAACCGGCGTAGCCCTGCGCGCAGTCGGCATCGTTCTGATCGTCGCCTCGCACATACCCTTCTTCTCCCTGCAGGGCGGCGCGCATGTGCTGATCGGCGTCGCGGGCTACAACTTCGCCCGTTTCCATCTCACCGAGGCCGAACGCCGCGCACGCCTACGGCACTTGTGGCGCGGCATCGCCCGCGTCGCCGTGCCGAGCGTGGCGTGGATCACCGGCGCGGTGGCGCTGACCGGCCTCTACGACCCGGCCAACGCCCTGCTGCTGAACAGCCTCCTCGACCAGGGGACCGAACGTCACGAATGGCACTACTGGTTCGTGGAGGCGCTGGTCTACATCTTGGTCGTCCTGGCCGTGCTGATGGCAGTCCCCCTGCTGGACCGGCTGGAGCGACGGTACGCGTTCGGGGTGCCATTGGCACTCCTGGCAGTCGGGCTGATCGGCCGTTACGACCTGCCGGACCTGGCACCAGCCCGCTTCCACCTCGGACCGACCGTGGTCTTCTGGCTGTTCGCGCTGGGGTGGGCCGCCGCGCGGGCGACCACCGTGCGACAGCGGTCGCTGCTTACGGCGGTGCTCCTGCTCGCACTCCCGGGCCTCTTCAACGACCAGCCGCTACGCACGACTCTCGTAGTGGCCGGGCTGACGCTGCTGATCTGGGTGCCGACGCTGCCCAGCCTGGGCCCGCTCAACCGGATCGCGGGCATCCTGGCGAGCAGCTCGCTCTACATCTACCTGACGCACTTTCAGGTCTATCCCCACGTCCCGGACGACTTCCCGCTCCTGGCGCTCTTCGCCTCCCTGGCCGTCGGCATCGGGTACGCGGCCGTGGCGACGCGGGTGGTCAGACGGCTGTGACGCCTTGTTCCGCCGTGACGTGCGCCGGAATAACCGGAATCAGCGGAATCAGCGGAACGCCGAGGGCGGTGGCTGCGGTGAGGCCACCGCCGCCGCATCAGTGACCGCTGCGGCGCCGCCGGTGAAGTCGGTCAGCGTTCTGCCGTGTTCGACCCTCGCGGGGTGCGGGTCCGAGGCGGCGCGGCGGGTCAGTTCGGCGATCGGGAGCGGGTGGTCGGAGGCGACGAGGACCGCGTTGCCGAAGCGTTTGCCGCGCAGTACGGCCGGGTCGGCGACCAGAGCGAGCTCCGGGAAGACGCCCGCCGCCGTGGCGATCTGCCCGCGCAGGTGGGCCAGCGGCGGACCGTCGGCGAGGTTGGCCGCGTAGAAACCGCCCGGCTTGACCACCCTGCGGACGCCGTCGAGAAACTCGGTCGAGGTCAGATGCGCCGGCGTACGCGCCCCGCTGAACACGTCCGCAATGACCAGGTCCGCCCAGCCGTCCGGCACCTTGGCGAGCCCTTCGCGGGCGTCGGCGGAACGTACGCGGATCCGGGCGTTCGGATCCAACGGCAGCTCGCGGCGGACCAGTTGGACGAGGGCGGCGTCGCGTTCGACGGCCTGCTGGGTGGAGCGGGGGCGAGTGGCGGCGACGTAGCGGGCGAGGGTGAGGGCGCCGCCGCCGAGGTGCACGGCCTGCACGGGTTTGCCCGGCGGGGCGGCGAGGTCGATGACATGGCCGATGCGGCGCTGGTACTCGAAGTTCAGATACGCCGGGTCGTCGAGGTCCACGTACGACTGTGGGGCGCCGTCGATGAACAGCGACCAGGCCCGCGGACGGTCCCGGTCGGGCATCAGCTCGGCGAGCCCGCCGTCGACTTCGGCGACGACGGGTTGCGCCGTCCGCCGGTCGCCTGACCGCTTGGTTCTCGGCTTCGCCTTTGCCCTTGCCATCGGGCCATTATCGCGGCGTACGGGCGGGGCGGCTCAGCCCGCTATCGGGGGCGCGAGAGGAAGGCTCAGCGGCAGCGCCGCAAAGGGGCGCGGGGCTGTGTCAATGTGCGGCTCCGCCGCGGGGGCGCGACCAGCCACAACGAACCCGCACGCAAGAACTGGCCGTCGCCTGCAGCACCTAATGGCAGTTATCGACCGCCTCGATCAAGCGAGCCGCCTCATCCAGCGCCGCCCGCAGCACGACCGGGTCCGTGGCGAGCTCGGCGTCCTCCGGAGGCAGGAGCCAGTCGGAGCCCTCGACGGGGGGCTCGCCGGACCCGGCGCCCGCGTCCTCGGAGGCGGCGGCCTCAGCGACGAGGCTGACGCCCCGCCCGTCCGTCTGCGTGCACGTGCTGCCCGGCACATCCCACGCATCCGCCGTGCCCGGCGGCACCAGGAAACCGAGCGTGTCGCAGCTGTCGTCGTGCAGTACGGGGCCCACGGCGTCCGAGGAGCCCCGGCGCAGGATGTCGACGGCCTCCAAGCCCTGCCGCGTCGGGACGGTGACGAGGTCACAGGGGTCACCGGGGTCCGCCGGCCCCTCACCCCCGGGCGGGGGCGCGGCCTCCGTCGAGAGCGGCGCACGGCGATCGATGCTCTGTCTGGTCTCCATCGCGACCTCCATATGGAACCCCTCCTCGATCGAACTCACCGCATGGTTCAACGCCCCCGGACGTCAACGGCTACGGCGCAACTCAGCCGCAAAGGATGGCAGTTCATGGCAGATCATGGATGAGATATCCGGTTTGTAGCCAAACCTCGCGTGGTCGACTCATCACAGCGGGTACGTTCTTGCCCGCCAGAAACATGAGCGAGACCTGATCCATCCGAGCGAAACGTGATCAACTCGCCCGGTTTCCGGCATGGTTCGACGGTTCGCGAGAGAGGGCCCGGCCATGGCGTCGTCCACGACGACCTCGTCGTCCCAGTCACCTCGGCCACCGCGGCCGAACCTCGCCTTCCGGGAGCTGCGCGGGCAGCGCTCGCCGGGCGAGTTCGCCGCGGCGGTGCGACGGGCCGCGCGGGAGATCGGGGAGCGGGTGAGCTGCGACGCGCGCTATGTGGGGCGCGTCGAGGCGGGGGAGATCCGCTGCCCGAACTACGCGTACGAGCGGGTGTTCCTGCATATGTTCCCCGGCCGGTCGCTGACCGACCTGGGCTTCGCGCCCCGCTCATCGGTACGCGGACGCGGGGCGCGCGAATTGGACGAGGCGCTCCCCTCGCGCACCACGAGCCCGACGTACGCCCCGCATGAGACGGATGGGGCGCACGAGCCGTATGAAACGCAGGACGCGCAACACGCCTGCGGAACGCACGACACGTACGGCATGCAAGACACGTACGGAACGGAAGACCCGTACGAGTACCACGATCAGAACCACGAGGAGAGCGACGTGCAGCGTCGCGCATTCATGACCGGAGGCACCGCCACCGTGGCGGCCGCCTCCCTGGGCCCGCTGGGCCTCGCGTTCGGCGGCCCGGCCGCCGCGGCGGACCGTCCCGTGCGCCGGGTCGGTGAGGCCGAGGCGGGCGCGCTCGAAGAGGCCGTACGGCAGATCCGGCTGCTCGACGACCGGCACGGCGCGGACGGTCTGTACCGGAGAGCGGCGGCTCCGCTGCGGGCCGCGTACTCCCTGCTGGACGCGGGCGCGACCCGGCGGACGACCGCCGAGCGGCTGCACTCGGGCGCGGGTGAACTGGCCATCTCTGTGGGCTGGCTGGCGCACGATTCGGGGCGCTTCGGTGATGCGCGCTCGCACTACGCGGAGGCCCTCGCGACCGCCCGGGTCGCCGGGGACCCGGCCCTGGAGGCGCACGCCTTCTGCAATACGTCCTTCCTGGCGCGTGACGCGGGCCGCCCGCGCGAGGCGGTGCGGGCGGCGCAGGCCGCGCAGCGCGTCGCGCGTCCGCTGGGTTCGGCCCGGCTTCTGTCGCTGCTCGCCATGCGTGAGGCGGGCGGCTGGGCCGGGCTCGCCGACCGCACCGGCTGCGAGCAGGCGCTCGCCCGCGCGCACGCGCTGTTCGACCGCGGACCCTGCGAGGCCGACCCGGAGTGGATGAGCTTCTACGGAGCGGCCGAACTGGCGGGCCTGGAGGCCCAGTGCTGGTCGACGCTCGGCGACTGGCCTCGCGCGGCCCACCACGCCCGGCGCGCGGCCCGCCTCCAGGACCCCCACTTCACGCGCAACATCGCGCTCTACACCGCCGAACTCGCCGACGACCTGGCCCGCGCCGGCCACCCCGACGAGGCCGCCACGGCCGGACTGCGCGTACTGGACCTTCTGAACGAGGTGCAGTCCTCACGCGTCCAGACGATGCTCGCGGGCACGGCACGGGTACTTCTCCCGCATCGACGCGCGACGGGGGTGTCGGACTTCCTGGAACGACACGCGGCGCTGGCGCGGACGGCATAGGGCAGCGCGTCGGCTCCAGCTCTCCGCCGGTGCTTTATGTGGGCGCCTGGCCGCTACAGCGACGGCTAAGCGTCCGGTGCGGTTCGCCCGCGCCCCATAGGGGCGCGGGGCTGTGTCAATTGTGCGGCTCCGCCGCGTGGGCGCGACCAGCCACAGCGGACCCGCAGGTGTCGAACGGTTCTTCCAGCGGAGCGCTTAGGTGCCCACAGTCGTTCCAGGTCTCGATCGCAGGCTCTCCGTAGGCCCAGCCGAGCACCGACAGGGACGTCGGGTTGAGGCGGATGTGGGCCGCGAAGTCCAGGTCCAGGCCGAGCCAGCGGGCGCCTATGGAGCGCAGGATGTGGCCGTGCGCGAAGACGAGCACGTCACGGTCGGCGGAGCGCGCCCACGCCACCACCTCGTCCGCGCGCCTGGAGACCTCGGTGAGGGTCTCGCCCCGGGGCACCCCGTCGCGCCAGATCAGCCAGCCGGGCCGCCCCGCCTGGATCTCGGCGGGCGTCAGGCCCTCGTACGCGCCGTAGTCCCACTCCATGAGCGTGTCCCAGACGGCCGCCCGGTCGCCGAACCCGGCGATGTCGCAGGTCTCACGCGCGCGTGCCAGCGGACTCGTACGCACCTCGACCCCGGAGAGCCCGTCGAATGGCGCACGGTGCAGTCGCTCCCCGAGCAGCTTGGCGCCGCGCCTGCCCTCCTCCAGGAGAGGAATGTCACTCCTGCCGGTGTGCTTGCCGGCCAGCGACCATTCGGTCTGTCCGTGCCGGGCCAGGAGGATGCGCGGTGCCATGAGTTCGGCCTCCGGTGGGGTCAGGGGTGGATCAGGAATGGCTCAGGGTCGGATTCAGGGATGACCCTCTGGTGGATCGCTCCATCATCGCCGAGGCTGCTTCGGGGCAACCCACTGGGCGATCTCAGCGTCTTGCAGGACCGAGGCGCCCCGTTCAGGCGTTCGCATAGGTTGGACCTTGGGGCGTGGCGCACCGGCCACGGGGTCAGAAGGGGGAGGGCGGTCGGATGCGGCGGACCGATGTACCGGTTACCGAGGCGGCATCGCGCGTTCGGCCCCGTTGGTGGGCGGAGCTGCCGCTGATCCTCCTGGTGTACGCCGTGTACTCGGCCGGCCGGCTGCTCGCGCGCGGGGACGTGACCACCGCCGTGGACCACGGTCTGGAGATCCTGCGCATCGAGAAGGTCTTCTACCTCAACGCCGAGCACCCGCTGAACCGCCTCTTCACCCGCGAGCCCTGGATCGGCATACCCGCCGACTTCTGGTACGCGTCGCTGCACTACCTCGTCACGCCCGTGATCCTGGTGTGGATCTTCCGCTCCCGGACCGTGCGTTACCGGGCGGCCCGCACCTGGCTGCTGACGTCCACGTTCATCGGCCTGATCGGCTTCACACTGCTGCCCACCTGCCCGCCCCGGCTGCTGTCCGCGAGCCACGGCTTCGTCGACACGATGGCCCAGTACAGCGACTACGGCTGGTGGGGCGGCGAGGCGAGCGCGCCGCGAGGCCTGGGCGGCATGACCAACCAGTACGCGGCGATGCCGAGCCTGCACGTCGGATGGGCGCTGTGGTGCGGGGTCATGCTGTGGAAGTACGGCGGCACGCGGCTCACCAAGGTCGCAGGGGTCGCGTACCCCCTGATCACCACGATCGTCGTGATGGGCACCGCCAACCACTACTTTCTCGACGCACTCGCGGGCGCCGCCGTGATGGGCGTCGGCCTGCTGCTGACCCGGCCGGTACTGCGGCTGGCGGACCTGGCTCGGGAGCGGTACGGCATACGGATACAGCTGCTCGCCCGGGTCCGGACAGCAGTCACGCCGGGCTCGACACCGGTCCCGTCCGGGGCCGCACCGGTCACGGCATCCGGCACGGCATCGGGCACATCACCGGGCCCGGCACCCGTCACCGCGCCGGTCCCGGAATCGGACCGGAGATCTGTCCCGGAACCGGTTCGGGAATCGATCCCTGCATCAGTCCCCGAACCGGTCGCGGCCTCCGTCACAGCGGGCTCGCGAGCCGCAGGCTCCTCAATTGTCAGTGGTGGATGCCAGACTTCCCCGGGTGAGCGAATTCCGCGACAGCGCAAGGTCAGTGCCGGCCCCGGTCCCGGCGCCGAGCAGGGAGCCGAACCCGAAGCACGTCCCGCCGACGCGGGGGACGAGACTCCGGCAGCGGCTCGCTGAGCTGCGCGGTCCGGCGGTCGCGCCACAGCCGCTGGACGCCCGCGCCCTCGCGGCACTCGCCGCGAACCCCGGCTGCAAGCGGCGCGCCATCCTCGACGGAGCGGGGGTGAACAAGGCGGCGCTGGCGAGCGCGCTCGGCTCGCCGTCGGCCTTCGGGCAGTCACAGTTCGCGTTCATGCGGGGCAACGCCTTCGAGGCGAAGGTCAAGGCCGACGGGGGCGCGGAGCTGCTGCGGCTGGTGCACGAGAAGCTGGACGCGGGGGCCGAGCCGCCCGCGAACGGTCTCGTTCCCGACCTGACGGCCGTGGGCCCCGAGGGCCGTGCGGCCCGTACGGCACTGGCGCTGCGCGAAGCGACCGAGGCCGGCGCCTGGACGCTGCTCGACCACCCCATGCTCGCCCTGGAGGTCGCGGGCTCCCCCGCCTTCCTGGAGCCGGACGCGGTGGTGGTGCATCCCGACGGAAGCTGGACGGTCGTAGAGATCAAGTCCTTCCCGATGCTGGACGGTTCGGCGGACGCGGCGAAGGTGGGCGCGGCGGCGCGGCAGGCCGCGGTGTACGTACTGGCGCTGGAGCGGGTCGCGGACCGGCTCACCCCCGCACCCGAGGTACGGCACTCGGTGCTCCTGGTCTGCCCGAAGGACTTCTCGAACCTCCCCACCGCCTCCGCCGTCGACGTCCGCAAACAGCGCGCCGTGACCCGCCGCCAGCTGGACCGCCTCACCCGCATCGAGGACATCGCCGCCGCCCTCCCGGAGGGCACCTGCTTCGCCCCCGACCTCCCCACCCCCGACCTGACGGCAGCAGTCGAGTCGGTCCCCGCCACCTACGCCCCCGAATGCCTCTCCACCTGCGAACTAGCCTTCCACTGCCGCGACCGCTCCCGCACGGAGGGCGCGGTGACGTCCCTGGGCCGCGCCCTGCGCGCCGAGTTGGGCGGCCTGACGACGGTCGACGACGTCCTGTCGGCGGCCCGCGGCGACTCCGGCGACCCGACCGACCCGGCGGTGGCCGCACTGCGGAGAGCGGCGGAGCTGCGCGCGGAGGCGCTGGGCGGGCGCGAGGGACTGGGGCGGGCGACGTGCTGAGCCAGTACCCGCGCCGCGCACATCCGCGCCCCCGAAGGGGGGCGGGGCTGTATCAATGTGCGGCTCCGCCTCGTTGGGCGCGACGAGCGCCCGTTAGAGGCGCGGGGCTGTATCAATATGCGGCTCCGCCGCGGGGGCGCGACCAGCGCCCCCTTAGGGGCGCGGGGAACTGCGCGACCAGCCACAACGCACCCGCACGTACAACACCGAAACGCGCAGAGCGCCCCGTCTGGGACGGAGCCCCATGTCCCTGATCACCACCCTCGCCCGCCTCGAAGCCGTCGACACCGGCCGTGCCCAGCCCCTCGCCACGGTGCGGCACCGGCACCTCACCGAGCAGCCGCTCGTGTTCGTGCCGCTCACGACCGCCGGAGAAGCCGGGGCCCCGCTAGGGGCACTCGTCGGCACCGACCGCGACACGCCCCGACTGCTCGTCGTGCCGCAGCCCCGCGACCGGGACCTGCGGTTCGCGTTCCTCGCCGAGTTGGCCGGCGTCGTCCTGCCGTACATCGACTCGTACGGCGAGGACGTCGAGGTCGCCGAACGCACCGAGACCGACCCCGAGACCGGCAAGCGAGTCAAGGTCGAGGTCGAACTGTGCGCGGACGCACCGCAGTTGATCGTGCCGAGCCGGGCCGGTATCGAGTTCGTACGGCTTCTCGGGCGCTCCATGCGCTTCCGCCGCACCGCCGAGCAGGACCCGGAGACGCCCCACCCGGCACCCCCGCACGTACCGCTCCTCGGCCGATGGCTGACGCACTACGGCGAGCGAGCCCGAGTGCCCGGCTCCGCGCTGCTGCTCGCCCTCACGGACGTACTGCCGCGGCACTGGGCCACCGGCCAGAGCAGCCTCGAGGACCAGCACCTCGGCGCACTGCTCGCCTGGATCGACCCACCCGAGGGCGAGTCCGGCGCCGAGGCCGCCCTGCGGGCCGAACTCGGGCGCGACGCCAAGGGTCAGCTCCTGTGCCCGCCCGCAGGCCCCGCCACGGACCCGGCGTTCGACAACAAGCTGCTCGCCCCCGCCATCGAGCGCTACGACCGCGCCCGTACGGCACTCGCCGCCGCCGAGGACGGCCTCCAGGCGGACGACCGGCTCGGCGAACTCACCGCCGCCGAACGCGAGATCCGCGACCTCGTCGACAGCCGCACCCGCCCCACCTGGGACGCGGTGTGGCACGGCCTCGACCTGCTGCGCACCCTGCCCGAGGGCACCCACGCCGCCGACCGCTGGACCCGCGACCGCTGGTCGTTCACCGGCCACCGGGACCGCGTCCTCGCAGGCGAACCCCCGCAGCCGCGCCGCGACGACGCGGTCACCGCCGCGAACAAGCTCGCCACACGCGAGCGCGAACAGGCCCGCCTCGAAGCACAGGAGGCCCTCGACGACCCGCTCGTCATGGCCGGACGCCGGCTCGCGGGCGAGGCCTTCGCGGGCGAGGTCACGGACGTCGTCATGGCGTACAGCGAGAGCAAGCGCCCCAGCCCGCGCCCCCTCGTGACCGTCCGCACGGACGACCGGCCGCATCTCGCCGAGCGCGCCAAGGTCTACCGCTCGCTCGGCGGAAAACCGCAGGCGGCGGAGTACGTCGAGGGGTCATACGAGGAGGATGGCGCCGACACCGGAGGCATGAGCATCGTCCTGCGCATCGTCGACAAGATGGGCCGCGGCAAGGAACCCGAGACCGGTTCGGTCCCCGAGAAGGGCGACCTCGTCTGCTTCACGCTCTTCGAGCACGAGCAGCGGGGCGGGGCGAAGCTGCCCGACCCGGAGGAGACACCGTGGACGCACGGCGGCCCGCCGGGTGAGACGGCCGCCGTGCCAGAAGTCGCCGACCCCGTGACCGAGGAGGACGTCCTTTGAACCCTCCCCCTCGCGAACGAGCGGGATTCCTGGCTCACGCCGCTCGATCGCTCAGCGAGCGACCGAGTCTTCCGCGATCAGCACCAGCCGGGTTGGAACCAGCCCGGTTTCCCCAGAGATTGGAGGTTGCTGTGCTGGCTTGGTTCTCGCTCAGCACGCGGCGATACCACCATCTGTCATGTGGATGGCACTCCCAGTGACGAATCGCACACAAGAAGCCGCCTTTGACCCCGGCGCCGAGGCAGCCCGCGCCACCGACGCGATCCTCGCCGACACCCTCGACGGCACCGCACGCGGAGTCGTCGTCGACTCCCCGCCCGGCGCCGGCAAGTCCACGCTCGTCGTCCGCGCCGCGCTCGAACTGGCCGAGGCCGGGCGCCCGTTGATGGTCATCGCGCAGACCAACGCGCAGGTCGACGACCTGGTCCTGCGGCTCGCCGAGAAGAACTCCGAGCTGCCCGTCGGCCGCCTGCACAGCAGCGACCCGGACCCGTACGACAAGGCGCTCGACGACCTGCCGAACGTCCGCAAGTCGGCGAAGGCCGGAGACCTCGCCGGGCTCGGCGTCGTGATCTCGACCGCCGCCAAGTGGGCCCACGTCAAGGGCGTCGAGCCCTGGGGGCACGCGATCGTCGACGAGGCGTACCAGATGCGCTCGGACGCGCTGCTCGCCGTCGCGGGCCTCTTCGAGCGGGCACTGTTCGTGGGCGATCCGGGCCAGCTGGACCCGTTCGCGATCGTCGGCTCGGAGCAGTGGGCAGGGCTGTCGTACGACCCGTCCGCCTCGGCCGTGACGACGCTGCTCGCCCACAACCCGCAGTTGCCGCAGCACCGCCTCCCCGTCTCCTGGCGGCTCCCGGCGTCGGCGGCGCCGCTGGTCTCGGCCGCGTTCTACCCGTACACCCCGTTCCGCAGCGGCACGGATCACGGCGACCGGCGGCTGGACTTCGCGATCCCGTCGGACGGTTCGGGCCCCGACCGCGTCATCGACGAGGCGGCCGAGTCGGGCTGGGGCCTGCTGGAACTCCCGGCCCGCCACACGCCTCGTACGGACCCCGAGGCGGTACGCGCACTGGCCCAGGTCGTACGCCGCCTCCTGGACCGAGGCGGCGCGGCCACATCCGAACGCTCCCCCGACCCCACCCCCCTCACCGCCGACCGCATCGCCGTCGGCACGGCACACCGCGACCAGGCGGCAGCGGTCCGCTCGGCGCTGGCGGAGCTGGGCGCCGGAGACGTGACCGTAGACACGGCCAACCGCCTCCAGGGCCGCGAATACGACGTCACGGTCGTCCTGCACCCCCTCTCCGGCCGCCCCGACGCCACGGCCTTCCACCTGGAAACGGGCCGCCTCTGCGTCCTGGCCTCCCGCCACCGCCACGCCTGCATAGTCATCAGCCGCGCCGGAGTACCCGCCCTCCTGGACGACCACCCCTCCACGGAACCCGTCCAGCTGGGAGTCCCGCTGAAGTTCCCGGACGGCTGGGAGGCGAACCATGCGGTGTTCGCCCACCTCTCGGAACACCAGGTGCCATGGCAGCCCTGACCAACCCTCGATCCCTCTCGCCCACGCGCCGGGTGCCATGCCGCGCAGCTGCCGGACGGAGTCCGGCCGCCGCCGGAGGCGGCCAATGGATACAGCCCCGGACGGCTGGGAGGCGAACCACGCGGTGCTGTCCCACCTTTCGGAACACCGGGTGCCATGGCAGCCGTAGCGCAGAGAGCCCCGTGCGATGAACCCTGAGAATCCCGGCGGCCCGGTGGCCCGTCGCGCGCACGCCTCGGACTGGACCGAACTGGCCGGGATCGACTCCCTCGCGGCGGCGGGCGATGACGCGCGCCGCGCAAACATCCGGCGCTGGTGCGAACAAGGCTTGGTGGTGCTGGCCGAGGATGCGTCCGGCCCCTTGGGCTACGGCGTGCTGGAGTACACCTTCTTCGAGCAGGGCTTCGTCAGCCTGCTGATGGTCGCGCCCACCGCCCGCCAGAAGGGCGTGGGCACACGTCTCCTCAAAGCGGTCGAGGCCGCGTGCACCACCCCGAAGCTGTTCACGTCCACCAATGTGTCCAACCATCCGATGCAGCGCCTGCTGCATCAGGCCGGCTGGAGTCCGGCCGGGCTGCTGCACGGCCTGGACGAAGGCGACCCCGAGCTGTTCTACCTGTGCCCGAGTGAGCGGCTGCGCGCCGGGCGGGCCTGAGGCCCACTTGCGCGGTCAAGAGACAATGGACGGTGGCCCACCCACAAGGACGGGTCGTCCACCGCATGAGGAGGAGAAGTCATGGCGGAGCAAACGCCGCGTCGGAACGAGCCGCGGCTTCGCCCCGCGCCCCTGCTCTTCGAGCCCGCGGAGGCGGCCTCCGATCCGGAGCACTTCTTCGATCTGGAGTCGATCGACGATCCACGGGCGCTGCTGGACCGCGCCACGGAGCTGACACACGCGTTCCGCGCGGCCACCGACCGTGCCGTCGAGTTCCAGGCGATCGCCGCCGCGCAGCTCGCCGACCCCCGCCGGTTCGACCGGCTCACCGCGGCCGACATCGCCGAGCGGGCCGAGTGGACCGAGGACTACGCGAAGAGAATGGTCGACTTCGGCCGGGAACTGCTCAGCGGGACGAACGGCAAGGGTCTCGGGCACGGAATCGGCGACCTGACCTGAGCCGCCGAGGCCTGAGCCGCGAGACCTGAGCCGCCGAGGCCTGAGCCGCGAGACCTGAGCCGTCGAGACCTGCTTCATGGAAGCGTGAGCCGCCGAGACCTGATCCATGGAAGCGTGAGCCGGCGAGGCCTGATCCATGGAGGCCTGAGCCGGCGAGGCCTGATCCATGGAGGCCTGAGTCGGCGGGACCTGCATCAGGAGACCTGCGTCACGGAGCCCTGAGTCGGGGCATCGACCACCCGGCATATGCCGGGTGGGCAAGCTACCCCACTCGCACCCCTCCTGTCCCGATTTCCGGCGACTCCTCGCAATCGACCCCTCACCGCCAGTAGACCTATGCGGCATGAGCGGCATGAGCAGCACAGGCAACCCGGCAGGCACCGTCGCGCCCGGCGCACGTACCGTCGCGCAAGGTGCACTCACCCTCACCTCGGACGGAGCCGCCTGGCTCGCGTCCGCACAGAGCCCCAAGCACACCGCCACCGTCCCGGTCCGGAACCGCCGGCCCACCACTCCGGCGGTCCTCCCCTGCGGCTCCGCCTTCGACGTCGTCAACGCCCCCGCGATCTTCGGCCGCCGCATGCTGGACGAGCTGTGGGGCGAGGGACCGGGTTCGGGGCCGGTAGCCGCGTACCGGGGGCGAATGCTCCTCTTCGCGACGCCGGGCACCGCGCAGCGCCTGCCCGCGCTGCTGAAGTGGGAGGAGTGGGGCTCCGACGGCGGCGCGGGCCGCAGCCGCGCGATCCCGCCCCTGCTCTGCCACGGCCGGGGCGACGCGGTGACGGTCCCGCCCGCGGGTACGACAGCCGCGCCCGCGCCCATCCCCACACCCGCCCGCTGGGTCGTCGCCCCGGACACCCAGCGGCCCTGGCTGCCGGGCCCGGAGGTCCTGCTCTGGGCGGCGGTACGCGCAGCTCGGGCGGCTCGTATATCGATTTTTCCTCACCAGGATCCGGGTGCTAAGGTCTACGACGTCAGCAGGCGCCGCTAGCTCAGTTGGTTAGAGCAGCTGACTCTTAATCAGCGGGTCCGGGGTTCGAGTCCCTGGCGGCGCACGATAGCGATGGCGAGGCGTGTTCGCGGAAAGCGCGAACCTCCTCGCCATCGTTGTTTTTGCGCGGCTTCGCCGCGCGTTGTGGGGGCTCCGCCACCCACACCCCCGATGGGCGTGCTGTGACCGTCAGCCCGAGAGCTCACCCGGTCGAGATCCGCACCCCCCACGCCCCCGCGACCGTACGGCTCTCCACCTCGACTCGTACGTCCTCCCCCGGCACCGTGAAGCTCTCGCCGAGCCCGACCGGTGCGTCCGCGAGCGGTGGATAGACCGAGTCCTCCGGGCAGGCCGCGGTGTCGGGGTGGGCGTCGAGGACCTCGATCGGGCCGCCTCCGGACACGGCCTCACTGCGTACGCGATAGACGAGCACCCCCTGAGAACAGACCGCCCCGTCGTTCCCGACCCGCCCTCGCACCTCGAAGGCGAGCGCACTGTCCCGCCCGGTCCGCACCACCGCCAGCTTCGTCCCACCCCCCGCCGCAACTCCCGCCGCACCCTCCATAGCCCCACCTGCCCCACCTGCCCCAGCCGCCCCAGTCACCGCCGGACCGCTCGCCCCCAACGGCTCCAGCGCCAGCCGCGTACCCTCGCCGCCCGCCGCCTGCACACACGACACCTGCCGCGATTCCAGCCAGCCGAGCTTCCACTTGTGCCAGGCGAAGAGATCCGGTGCGAGGCCGAACTGGCTGCCCATGAGGTCCCAGTCGCCGACGTAGGTGTCCCAGTCGCCCCGGTCGTCGGGCGGCCGGTGGTAGAGATCGGGCAGGTCGAAGACGTGGCCGGTTTCGTGGGCCAGGACCAGGCGGTCCGGCGGATGCCGCTCGAAGACCGTGACAACCCGGCGGATGTCCGTGCCGTCGGCCCGTAGCGGCGACTCCAGGTTGACCACCTTCGTCGCGTCCGAGTTGACGCCGGGTGCATCCGGGTCGGCGACGAAGTAGACGATGTCGTAACGCGAGAAGTCGACCCGCGGGTCGGACGCGGCGAGGGCGTCGCGCAGATACGCGGAACGGCGCGCGGAGTTCCAGTCGCGCCGTATGGCGTACGCCGTGGAGGCACTCGGCATCGGAAGCCATGAACGCACTGCGTGCGGGCGCAGCGTGAACTTGCCGTAGGAGGCACGTTCGAAGAAGCGGCTGGTGGCCGGGAAGTGGTCGGCCGTCAGTTCGGTGGGCGTGGTCCGCGGGACGGAGTCGGGGAAGGAGAGGAAGACCATCACCGCGTCGAGTTGGCGGTCGGGGCGCGGATAGGCGGTGTTCCAGGTGTCGAGGCCCACGGAGTGGTGCGCGTCGGTTCGCTTCAGGGCGCAGGGCGTCAAGGGCGGTACGGCGTTGGAGGGGCCCGCCGCCAGAGAGGTGGCGGCGAGCGCCGTCATGGAGGTGAACAGTGCCGCGGGACCACGCCAACGAGGTCGTGCCCCGCCACGGGTGAGCCCCTTGAGGGGGAACAGACGCGGCACTTCGACCTCCGGTGCGGAATTCGGGATACCACACCCAGCCTGTACGTATTTGTCGGCCAACGTCCTGTTTGTCTGCACCAGAAGGGTGAGCACAAGGGCATCTGGATGAGCACGCCACAGGGAAGCTGACACCCTGAGCACTCACGGAACGTCACAACCGATCGGCCCCTGAAGGAACATGTCCACGTGCGGGCAGAAACGATCTGTCAGAAGAGCCGGTTAATTGGGGAGACTGAGGAGTAGCTGGAAGGCGTTCGGGCCAGCCTCTATGATCGGCACACTTTCCTGCGCGGACACGGCTAGAGCGGCCGTCCTCCACCGGCCGACCACCCGACGAGACCTGTACGAGTAACGAGTGCACAGCGGGAGCGAACGGTGAGCGGAATGTCCGATGGGCCGGTGCCGGCGGCGAACCTCGTCCGGCCGGCGGTCACAGAAAGTGACAGTCAGCCGCTTTCTCACGAGGAGACGACCCCACGCGTCGACACTCACACCTCATACGCGGACACGCGTACCACACGTACCGAACCGGTGACATCACGCGCCGAGGCCGAGCCTCCACCCGCCCCCACTGAATCCCGAGGGACCGGCTGTACGACGTCCGACGACCTCGAGGACCGTACGTTCCGGGCCGCCTTCGACTTCGCCCCCGTGGCGATGGCCGTCGTCGACCGCGAAGGCCTGGTCGTCACGGCCAACGACGCGCTGGCCGCGCTGCTCGGCGCCGGCCCGGACGGACTCGCGGGCCGGGTAGCCGCCGATCTGGTGGACCTGGCCTCCGACGCCCGGACCTGGCACGCGTACCGCGAGGTGCTCCGCGGCCGGCAGGCCAGACTGCGCTGCACGCGCCGTCTCAAACACCCCGACGGGCACTCCCTCTGGGCCCAGGTGACGGTGTCTCCGCTGCCCGAGGAGGAGCAGGCCGTGCTGGTGTCGGTCTGCGACATCAGCGCCCGCCGTGAACTCCAGGCGCGTCTGCGGCACTTGCAGATGCACGACCCGGTGACCCGGCTGCCCAACCGCACCCTGTTCTTCGAGCGCCTGTCGGCCGCACTGGAGGCGGAGGCGTACGAGGAGTCCGGCACCGGCCGGATCGGGCTGTGCTACCTGGACCTCGACGGCTTCAAGGCGGTCAACGACACGCTCGGCCACCGCATCGGCGACCGGCTGCTCGCGGCCGTCGCCGAACGGCTGACGCGCTGCGCGGACGAGGCCGGGCACGCGCGGGCGGCCAAACCGCTGGTCGCCCGGCTCGGCGGCGACGAGTTCGCGCTGCTGGTCGAGGACTCGACGGGTACGGAGCAGCTGGCGGAGCTCGCCAAGTCCGTACTGACGGCTCTTCAGGCCCCTTTCGACATCTCCGGGCAGCGGCTGTCGGTCTCGGCGTCGATCGGGGTCGTCGAGCGGCACGCGGCCGACACCACCGCGACGGGCCTGATGCAGGCCGCCGATACGACGCTGTACTGGGCGAAGGCCGACGGAAAGTCCCGCTGGACGCTCTTCGACCCGGAGCGCAACGCCCACCGCATGACCCGCCAGGCCCTCGCCTCCACCCTCCGCCCCGCCATCGAGAAGGGCGAATTCGCTCTGGAATACCAGCCGTTGGTCGGCATGGAGGACGGCGGCGTACGCGGGGTCGAGGCGCTGGTCCGGTGGAACCATCCTCAGTTCGGCACGCTGACGCCGAATCGGTTCATCGGACTTGCTGAAGAAGACGGTTCCATCGTGCAGTTGGGGCGCTGGGTGCTGGCCACCGCCTGCCGGCAGGCGCGCCGCTGGCAGTTGGACCACCCGGATGTGCAGCCGGTCTTCGTGAGCGTGAACGTGGCGGTGCGTCAGGTCTGGGACTCCGACCTGGTGGCGGATGTCGCGGCGATCCTCACGGAGACCGGACTCGCCCCGCATCTCCTCCAGTTGGAGCTCACCGAATCGGCCGTGATGGGCTCGGCGGGCCGCCCGCTGCAGGCCCTGCAGGCGCTCAGTGACATGGGCGTACGCATCGCCATCGACGACTTCGGCACCGGGTACTCCAACCTCGCCTACCTCAGCCGCCTCCCGGTCTCCGTGCTGAAGCTCGACGGCTCCTTCGTACGGGGCTTCCAGTACGAGGAGGCCGGCAGCCGGGCGAACCCCGCCGACGAGGTCATCGTCGAGGCCCTCATCGAACTCGCCCACCGGCTGGGCCTGACGGTCACCGCCGAGTGCGTGGAGACCGCGGGCCAGGCCTCCCGACTACGGCGTATCGGCTGCGACACCGGCCAGGGGTGGCTGTACTCCCGGCCGGTGGCGGCGGATCGTATCTCCGCACTATTGACAGGGGCGGACTCAGGGGCGGACTGTCCTCAGACCTGAGCCGTCCGAGTCTGCGGCAACTCGTAGGCGTCGGCGATCAGTTCGTACGAGCGCAGGCGTACGTCTCCGCTGTGGGCGTGGCTCGTGAGCATCAACTCGTCCGCGCCCGTGCGCTTTTGGAGGTCGTCGAGGCCTGCGCGGACCTCGTCCGCGGTGCCGTGGATGACGTTGGAGTTCCAGGAGTCGATGAACTCCCGCTCCATGGGGCTGAATTCGTACGCCTCCGCCTCCTCCGGAGTGGGAACGAGTCCCGGTCGCCCGGTGCGCAGCCGGATCATGCTCAGGGCCCCGGCCATGACCTGGCGACGGGCCTCCTTCTCGTCATCCGTGGCGAGCGCGGAGACGCCGATGAGGGCGTACGGGGCGTCGAGGACTTCGGAGGGTGTGAAGGACTCGCGGTAGAGGTCGAGGGCCGGAATCGTGTTCTGCGCCGAGAAGTGGTGCGCGAAGGCGAACGGCAGGCCGAGGCTGCCGGCGAGCCGGGCGCTGAAGCCGGAGGAGCCGAGGAGCCAGACGGGTGGGCGGTGCGGGGACTGTACGCCGCCGGGGGCGGTGGCCTGGATCGGGCCCGGGACCGCGTGGATACGGGCGTAGCGGTGGCCGTCCGGGAAGTCGTCGTCCAAGAAGCGGGTCAGCTCCGCGAGTTGCTGGGAGAAGTCGTCTGCGCCCTCGTTGAGCCGGTCGGTGCGGCGTAGGGCGGCGGCCGTCGCGCCGTCCGTGCCCGGGGCGCGGCCGAGGCCCAGGTCGATACGGCCCGGGGCCATGGCCTCCAAGGTGCCGAACTGTTCCGCGATGACGAGCGGCGCGTGGTTGGGCAGCATCACGCCGCCCGAGCCGAGGCGTATCCGGTCCGTGTGGGCGGCGAGGTGGGCGAGGATCACGGCCGGGGAGGTCGATGCGACGCCGGGCATGGAGTGGTGTTCGGCCACCCAGTAGCGGTGGAAGCCGCGGCTTTCCGCGAGGCGGGCGATTTCGACGCTGGTGCGGAGGGCGTCGGTGGCGGTGTGTCCGGCGCCGACGGTTGCCAGGTCCAGCACGGAGAGCGGCACCGGGGCGGTGCCCGCCGTGTCGCCTCGTATCTCGTCTGCCGCCACGGGGTGCCTCCTGCTGGGTACGACTGTGGGTCCGCGGCGTTCTAACGGGGGCCGGTCGGCGGTTTATTCCGCCCCCGCCGCCCTTACCCATCCCATACCAAGGGGCTCCGCCCCTGGACCCCACTGGGGGCTCCGCCCCCAGACCCCGTCGGGGCTGCGCCCCGCACCCCCACGGGGCTGCGCCCCGGACCCCGTTCGGGGGCCAGGCCCCGGACCCCGTTCGGGGGCTGCGCCGCTGGACCCGCTCGGGACTGCGCCCCGGACCCCCTTCGGGGGCCAGGCCCCGGGATGGGTATGGGTAGGGGCGGCGGGGGCGAAACAACCCCTCAGTGACCCGGCACGTACCCGCGCCGCTTGTCCACCACGTTAGGCAGTGGCTCCCCCGCCTCCCACAGCTCGTACAACTCCACGAACTGCGCCCCGAGTTCATCCCGCCACCCGATCGTGTCGCCACTCATGTGGGGCGACACGATCAGGCCGGGGAGCTCCCACAGAGGGCTCTCCGCAGTGAGCGGCTCGTGTTCGAAGACGTCGAGCGCCGCCCCCGCGATCCAGTGCTTCGACAGAGCCTCCGCCAGCGCGTCCTCATCGACGAGCTGCCCCCGCCCGACGTTGATGAAGCGCGCGGACGGCTGCATGAGGCCGAAGCGCCGCGCGTTGAACATTCCAGCCGTCTCGTCGGTGAGGGGGGCGGCGGACACGACCCAGTCCGCCCGCGCCATCAGCCGGTCGAGTTCGTCGGGACCGTGGACACCGGCACGCCCGGTACGCCCAACCAGAGCAGTCTTGATGCCGAGCGCCTTCAGGGTCTGCTCGATCGCCCGGCCGATCGGCCCGGAGCCGACCACGCACGCGCGCGTGCCCGCGACCCGTTGCGATTCGCGGTGCCGCCACTCCCGCTCCCGCTGAAGGTCCAACGTACGCGGCAGATCCTTGGCCATGGCCAGCACGAGCGCGGCCACGTACTCGGCGATCGGCTGATCGAAGACGCCGCGCGCGTTCGTCACCACCGTGTCCGACGAGGCGAGCTCCGGACACATCAGATGGTCCACGCCCGCGCTCGCCGTGTGCACCCACCGCGGCCGCGGCCCATCGCCGGGCCAGGCGCGCCGCACCGCGTGCGATGTGAAGTCCCACACAAGCAGGACGTCCGCGGACGGCAGCAACGAGGCCAGCGTCGACTCGTCGGCATGCTCGATCCGGGCCCGCCCGGTGAGCCGCCCGAGCCGAGGCGGCGGCTCGGCGTCGAGCACCAAAAGGGTCGGCTTGTTTTCAGCCGTGGACGTGGACATGGGTGCCGTCATCGGGGGGAAACCGTTTCGCAATCCGAGTCCGCTTCTCTTGGGTCTGGGCACACTTGCGGGACAACTGCGGAAGCCGTCTGAGATGCACGGATTGACCACGCTCGCACCGGAACCTACCTTCGTCAACATGGACCCGTAGGCGGTCCGCTTTCCTGTCCCGACGTCCCGGCATGCGCCGGCTTGTGTCCCCCGGCCCCTCGGGCCGGTTCTTCACCATCAACTCATTAGCTCGACTTGAGTTTGGGGCCTGCTCATGGACGTCTCCTTCCTCGGTGGACCGCACCCACAGCGCGGTGTCGGCATCGTCGCTCCCTTCGACTTCGCCCTGGACCGCGAGCTGTGGCGCTGGGTGCCGGACGAGGTCTCACTGCATCTGACCCGCACCCCTTTTGTGCCCGTCGAGGTCAGCCTCGACCTCGCACGGCTGGTCAGTGAGCACGAGACGCTCGGCGAAGCGGTGCGCGCGCTGAACGCGGTACATCCCGAGGTCGTCGCGTACGCCTGTACGTCAGGCAGTTTCGTCGGCGGTATCGCGGGCGAGCGCGCGATGTGCGAGGCCATGACCCGGGCCGGCGAGGTGCAGTCCCTGACCACCTCCGGTGCGCTCCTCGAAGCCCTCCAGGAACTGGGCGCCCGCCGGATCGCCCTGGTCACGCCCTACACCGTGTCCGTGACCCGGGCCCTGGAGGAGTACCTCGCCGAGGCCGGCATCGAGATCATCGGCACCTCGTCCCTCGGCCTGACCCGGCACATCTGGAAGGTCCCCTACCGGGACGTCGTCGACATGGCCCGCGAGGCGGTACGCGGCGCCGCGGACGCGCTGTTCATCAGCTGCACCAACCTCCCCACGTACGACGTGATCCCGCAGCTGGAGGCCGAGCTGCGGATTCCCGTCATCTCAGCCAACCAGGTGACGATGTGGGCCGCACTGCGTCACATGGGTACGCGAGCGGTGGGGCCCTATCAGGCGCTGATCGACCATTCGGCGCGGCAGCATCCGGTGACGCCGGAAGCAATGCCGGAGTCGATGCCGGGAGCGTTCCCGGAAACATCGATGCCCGGATCGTTCCCGGAAACATCGATGCCCGGATCGGTCCCGGAAGCTCCGATCCCGGAAGCATCGATTCCGGGGTCGGTACCGGGAGCGATGCCGGGGTCGGTACCTGAGTCACAGGGGCCCGTACTGCCGGAAGAACAGGAAGGTTGGGCATGACGGCACTCGGATTCCTCTACCCGGGCTACTCGGCCGAGGACGACTACCCGCGCATCGAGCTGCTCCTGGGCAGCGACGTCCGCCTCACGCTCGTCCACACGGACATCGGCGAGGACGCCCACCGTGAGGACGCGCTGCTGGAGATGGGCTCGGCGGCCCGGCTCGCGGCCGGCGTCGAGGAGCTGCGGCTGTCCGGCGCGGAGGCGGTGGTGTGGGCGTGCACGTCCGGCAGCTTCGTGTACGGCTGGGAGGGCGCCCATGAGCAGGTCCGCGCCCTCGCCCGTACGGCCGGCCTGCCCGCCTCCTCCACGTCCTTCGCCTTCGTCCACGCTATCCGTGAGCTGGGCGCGCGACGGGTCGCGATCGCGGCGACGTATCCGGAGGATGTGGCCGCGATGTTCTCCGCGTTCCTCAAGGACGCGGGGATCGAGGTGGTCTCCGTCCGTGGCAGCGGCATCATCACGGCGGCGGAGGTCGGCACGTGGGGCGCCGACGAGGTCCTCACCATGGCCCGCCAGGGCGACCACCCCGACGCGGACGCCGTCCTCCTCCCGGACACCGCCCTCCACACGGCCTCCCACCTCCCCGCCCTGGAGAAAGCCCTTGCCAAACCGGTGCTCACCGCGAACCAGGTCACGGTCTGGGAAGCCCTGCGGTTGGCCGACCGCCGGGTGAACGCGCCTGAGCTGGGGATGCTGTTCACACGGGAGCCCATTGTGCAGGTGTGACCTTTTGGAGGGTGGATGACCGAGCTCACCGAGCTGACCGCGCTGCAACTCGTCGAGGGGTACCGCAAGGGCGAATTCAGCCCCGTGGAAGCGACGCGGGACGCTCTCCGACGGGCCGAGGAGATCCAGCCCTCCGTGAACGCCTTCGTGCGCCTCACCGCCGACGAGGCGCTCGAGCGGGCGCGGGAGTCGGCCGAGCGCTGGCGGCGCGGTGAGCCGGCCGGGCTCCTGGACGGGGTGCCGGTCACGGTGAAGGACATCCTGCTGATGCGAGGCGGGCCCACCCTGAAGGGCTCCAACACCGTGCGCGTGGAAGGACGTTGGGACGAGGACGCGCCCTCGGTGGCCCGGCTGCGCGAGCACGGCGCCGTCTTTGTCGGCAAGACGACGACGCCGGAGTTCGGGTGGAAGGGCGTCACGGACTCGCCGCAGTCGGGGATCACGCGGAATCCGTACGACCTGTCGCGTACGCCGGGCGGTTCGAGCGGCGGAAGTGCGGCGGCCGTGGCCATGGGCGCGGGCCCGCTGTCGCTGGGCACGGACGGCGGCGGCAGTGTCCGTATCCCCGCCGCCTTCTGCGGAATCTTCGCGCTGAAGCCGACGTACGGGCGGGTGCCGCTGTATCCGGCGAGCGCCTTCGGGACGCTCGCGCACGTGGGACCGATGACGCGGGACGCCGCCGACGCGGCTCTCCTGATGGACGTGATCAGCGGTACGGACGCCCGCGACTGGTCCGCGCTCGCGCCGCCCACCGGGCGGTTCACGGACGCGCTGGACGGCGGCGTGCGGGGGCTGCGGGTCGCGTACTCGCCCTCCCTGGGCGGGCAGGTGCCCGTACACCCGGGTGTCGCGGCGGCCGTGCGGCGGGGTGTGGAGGGGCTCGCGTCTCTCGGCGCGTTCGTCGAGGAGGCCGACCCCGATTTCACCGAGCCGGTGGAGGCCTTCCACACCCTGTGGTTCAGCGGGGCCGCGCGGGTGACGCAGAATCTCGGGCCGCATCAGCGGGAGCTGCTGGATCCGGGGCTGCGGGAGATCTGCGATCTGGGTGCCCGTTACAGCGCGCTCGACTATCTGGCCGCGGTGGACGTACGGATGGACCTGGGCCGGCGGATGGGCCGCTTCCACGAGAAGTACGACCTGCTGGTCACGCCGACGCTGCCGATCACCGCGTTCGAGGCGGGCGCGGAGGTGCCGAAGGGCTCGGGGCACCGGCGCTGGACGGGCTGGACCCCGTTCACGTACCCCTTCAACATGTCGCAGCAGCCCGCGGCCAGCGTCCCTGTCGGCCTGGACGGCGACGGGCTGCCGGTGGGCCTGCAGCTCGTGGCCGCCCGCCACCGGGACGACCTGGTGCTACGAGCGGCACACGCGCTGTACGAGGCGGGGGTCGCCCATGTGGATCCCCCGCCAAGCGCTCCGCTGGAAGCACGGTGATTGACCCGCGGGCCCGGTGGGGGCTGGTCGCTCCCCCACTCTCGACTCCTCCCCCACTCTCGGCTTCGCTCGAGCGGGGGGACCCCCATGAGCGGGGGGACCCCCATCGCGGCGGAGCCGCAAAATGACACAGCCCCGCGCCCCTTACGGGGCGCGGCAGCCCTGCTATCAGGCCCTACGGAAACTCAGCGTCTCTCCCAGCGCGCCCGCCCTCCACAGGTCGTTGCATGCCTCCGCCATGGCTTCCAGGCCGTCCACGACCTGGCCCCAGACGATGCCGGGGACCCAGCCGACGTCGGCGTTGATCAGCAGGTTGTTGCGTTCGTAGAAGAGGGCCAGGTCGATGACCGGGGTGCCGTGCTGGACGCCGGAGGCCCCGCCGTAGCCGTACGACTTCGTGCCCAGCTGTGTGCCGGAGAAGGAGAAGTAGCACAGATCGCCGGGGATGGGGGTGACGGTGGGGTTTTCGAGCGGGGGTTCGTCGGGGGCGAAGGCGGGGAGCAGGGTGTAGATCTCGTTGCGGGCGTACTTCGCGTGGTAGACGTCGCTGCCGAGCGGGAGCGCGTTCCACACCGCCTCGCAGGTGATGGGGGCGCGGTCGTCGAGGAGCTTTGCGGTGCAGTGGACTCCGCGCTTGGTCAGGGAGACGTCGATGTAACGGTCGGCCATGGTCACACCCGTACCCCGGTGTGGACCGGAATCCACGGGTAGGTCCTGTGCGGCACGTGGCGCGTGTGGGTCAAGGCGCGCCCACGACGGGGTCACGAACCGGCCACCCCACACAACTAATCCACATATACCGGGCATTTAGGGATGAGTGGACTCAGTGACTGGGAAGGACCGGCATGACTTCCGTTGGTTCGGGTAGCCGCGCGCCCATGGCTCGACCACACGCAAACCGATCAGGAACCGACAACGGGTCCCTCAGAGGTCTCAGCCGCCGCTCTTTGCTCACAGGAGCGGCGGCGCTGGGCGCTGCGGGAAGTCTCGGGGTGGCGGGCTGCAGCCGCGTCCCCGACGAGGGAAAGGTGCTGGGAGGCAGCCTGCTGGACACCCTGAAGGATCAGGGGTCCGTGAAAATCGGCATCGCCAGCGAGCCGCCGTTCGGTTATGTGGGAGACGACGGACAGGCCACCGGAGAAGCCCCCGCTATCGCCAAGGTTATCTTCGAGCGGCTCGGCATCGGCGAGATCAAGCCAGTGCCGGTGGAGTTCGGCGCCCTCATTCCCGGACTGAAGGCCCGACAGTTCGATGTGGTGTCCGCCGGGATGTACATCAATCCCGACCGGTGCGAGCAAGTGCTCTTCTCCGACCCGGACTACCTGATGCTGGACGCCTTCATCGTCAGGAAGGGCAATCCGCACGGCATCAAGACGTATGAGGACGTCAAGGCGAAGAATCTCAAGCTCGCCTCGGGAAAGGCCTACGCCCAAATCGACTCGGCCAAGGCCGCGGGTATCGGCAACATCCTGATCCTGCCGGACCAGGTCGCCGGCCTCGACGCGGTGGCCCAGGGGCGGGTGGACGCCTTCGCGGGTACCCGCATCACGGTCAGCGACGCGGTGAAGGGATCCAACCGGGCCGAGGCGACCGAACCCTTCCAGCCCGAGATCGACGGAAAGCCCGTCTACGGCGCGGGCGGATTCGCCTTCCGGCTGTCCGAGCAGAACTTCCGTGACGCCTTCAACGAGGAACTGCTCAAGCTCAAGGAGAACAACTACAAGGAGCTTCTCGAGATCGTCAGGCCCTTCGGTTTCGGCATGGCGGAGATGACCGATCTCACCGCGAAGGAGCTGTGTGCCGGATGATGAGCTCGGAGTTCTTCACCACGTGGTTCCTGCCGGGTATCTGGATCACCATCCAGGTGACGTTGTACTCGGCTGCTCTGGGCGCGGTCATCGCGTTCGGGATCGGTCTGGCACGCGATTCGCGATTCTGGATCGTACGTTTTCTCGCCGGGGTCTATTTCGAGATCTTCCGTGGCATGTCGGCCCTGGTGCTGATGTTCTGGATGTTCTTCGCCCTGCCGTTCTTCGGCTGGCAGTTGGTGCCCATGTGGGCGGGCGTCAGCGCGCTCGGCCTCACGTACGGCGCCTACGGTTCCGAGATCGTCCGCGGTTCCCTGGCCGCCGTAGCCCCGGCGCAGAAGGAGGCGGGCATCGCGCTCAACTTCACCCGTTGGCAGCGGCTGCGGCTGATCGAGATGCCGCAGGCGTGGCCCGAGATGGTGCCGCCGTTCAATAACCTGCTGGTCGAGCTGCTGAAGGGCACCGCCCTGGTCTCCGTCATCACGGTGGCCGACATGACCTTCGCCGGCAATCTGCTCCGGCTGGGCACCAATGAGACGACCCCGATCTACACGCTGTTGCTGGTCCTGTACTTCGTACTCGCCTTCCTCATCACCCGCGGAATGCGGCTGGTCGAGCGCAAGGCCAAGGCAGGCATCGGGCAGCAGCCGGAGAAGCGGGGCGGGATCACCGCCAAGCTCAGCGCCCGCGGCGAAGCACTGCAGGCCAGTACGGGTTCCGCGGGAGGCAAGTGATGAACTGGGACTGGCAAGTCGTAGACGACTTCATGCCGCGGTTCTGGGACGGCGTGCTGGTCACGCTGCAGGCCCTGGCCATCGGCACCCTGATCGCCTTCGCTCTCGGCCTCGTTTGGGCGATGGCACAGCGGTCCACGCTGGTGTGGGTGCGCTGGCCGGTCATCGCGTTCACGGAGTTCATCCGCAACACTCCGCTGCTGGTGCAGCTGTTCTTCCTGTTCTACGTGGTGCCGAACTTCGGCCCCTCGATGTCACCGCTCACCACCGGCATCATCGGCCTCGGGCTGCATTACTCCACGTACACCGCTGAGGTCTACCGCGCCGGCATCGACGGCGTGCCCGTCGGCCAGTGGGAGGCGGCCACAGCGCTGAATCTGCCCAAGGGCCGTACGTGGCGTGCGGTGATCCTGCCGCAGGCGATCCGCCGCGTCGTCCCGCCGCTGGGCAACTACGTCGTCGCCATGCTCAAGGACTCCCCGATGATCGCGACCATCGGCGCCTTCGACATGCTCGGCGAGGCCCAGGCCTTCAGCAACGAGACCTTCACCACGGAAGCCATCACCGTCGTGGGTGTGGCCTTCATCGTCATCGCCTACCCCGCTTCCCTCTTGATCCGAGCCCTGGAGCGTCGTCTTGTCCGCTGACACCCCTCTGCAGAAAGAACCCGAGAGCAGCCAGAACCCACCGGTGGACGGCAGCGAGCTGATCCGCTTCGACAAGGTCACCAAGCGCTTCGGCAGCAACGTCGTGCTCGACAACCTCGACTTCTCGGTGGACTCCGGCAAACACGTCACGCTGATCGGCCCGTCCGGCTCCGGCAAGACGACGATCCTGCGCCTGCTGATGACCCTGCTCAAGGCCGACGAAGGCACGATCAAGGTCAACGGCGACTACCTCACCCACGAGGAGAAGAACGGCAAGCTCGTCCCGGCGAGCGAGAAGCACATCCGCGAGGTCCGCAAGAACATCGGGATGGTCTTCCAGCAGTTCAATCTCTTCCCGAACATGAAGGTGCTGCGCAACCTCACCGAGGCGCCGGTCACCGTGCTCGGCATGTCCAAGGAGGCGGCCGAGGAACGGGCCCGTGACCTGCTCGAACTGGTCGGTCTGACCGAGCACATCGACAAGTACCCGACCCAGCTCTCCGGCGGCCAGCAGCAGCGCGTCGCGATCGCGCGGGCCCTAGCCATGCGGCCGAAGGTGCTGCTTCTGGACGAGGTCACCTCGGCCCTCGACCCCGAGCTGGTCGTGGGCGTCCTCGACGTGCTGCGGGACATCGCCCGCACCACCGACATCACGATGCTCTGCGTGACCCACGAGATGAACTTCGCCCGGGACATCTCGGACGCGGTCCTGATGTTCGACAAGGGCCGCGTCCTGGAATCCGGCCCCCCGGAGAAGATCTTCGGCGAACCGGAGCACGAGCGGACGCGGGAGTTCTTGAGCGCGGTGCTGTAGGCGCAGGTGCAGTCCCGCGCGGGCAGGTGCAGTCCCGCGCCCCTGGAGGAGGCCGGAGGCCTTCCTCCAGGGGCGCGGGGCTTTATCGATGTGCGGCTCCGTCGCGATGGGGGTCCCCCGCTCGAGCGAAGCCGAGAGCGGGGAGCGATCGAGGTCGAGCCATGGTGACTTGACTGTGGCATATGCCAGAGTGGCGCGTTCCTGCTGAGAGGGCCGGAACGCGCCATCCTTCTCGTCAACAGCCCCTCCCCGTCCGCCCATTGGCGGTTATCGTGGAAGCAGCCTCCATCCGAGAACGGCCAAGCAGCGCAGGGGGAACCGTGGCGCTCAAGCACGAGCCGACCGCGCCGTACCACTCGGCCCAGGACGCCCTGCGCGTACTGGAGACCGTGGCACGACACACCACCGGCGTCACCGACGCCGGGCTCGCCCGCGCGACCGGCCTCGGCACGGACCGGCTGACCCCGCTCCTGCGGATGCTGCGCCGCGAGGGATACGTCGAGCAGGTCACCGACGGCGCGTACGTCACCGGTGCCGCCCTCAGCAGGCTGACCTCGGCGCACGGCCGCGACCAGGCGCTGCGCGAGCAGGTCCAGCGGAACCTCGACCGGCTGCGGGACTCGGTGGGCGCCGCCGTCTACATCAGCCGTTACGTCGACGGCGAGGTCCACGTCACCCAGTGCGCCGAGGGCCCGAGCACCCCCGCGGTGAACGAATGGGTGGACTTCCGGCGCTCCGCCCACGCCAGCGCGATCGGCAAGAGCCTGCTCGGCCAGCTCGACGTGAACGCCCGCCGGGACCACCTCGCCCGCCACAAGATGGCCCGCCTCACCTCGCGCACCATCACCAACGAGCGAGTCCTGCTGTCCAGCCTGGACGCCCAGGCACCCAGCGTGCCGGTCCTCGACCTGCAGGAGTATGCGGTCGGCACGGTGTGCGCGGCGGTCCCCATCACGGCCGGCTCCGCCGTGGGCTGCCTGGCCCTGTCCCTCCCGGTCGCCCACGCGCACCGGCTGCGAGCGGCGGCGGACACCCTGAACCGGAGCGCGGCACCGGTACTGCTGTCCCTCGCGCTCTGAGCCACCGGGGCCGATCGGGCACTGGTCAAAAGCACCCCAGCGGACCAGGTACTATTTTCTCCGTCGCCGACCGCCGCAAGCGGGAGGCGGGAGTCATGCGCCGCTAGCTCAGTTGGTTAGAGCAGCTGACTCTTAATCAGCGGGTCCGGGGTTCGAGTCCCTGGCGGCGCACAACCGAAGGGCCTCTCGCGGAAGCGAGAGGCCCTTCGACGTATGCCCGGGCCATCCAGCCGCGGTCACGGTCACAGTCACGGGGTCATCGTGACGCCGTCGACGACGACGGTGTCGCTGGTATTGCTCGGGGTCTCCTCGAAGCCGAAGACGTCGGACGTCTGGTTGTACGTGACCATGAAGCCGATACAGAACACCGCGGCCACCCCGAGGAACGCCAGGATGGCAACGGTGGACGCCGCCAGCCTGGCCCGGCGCGGCTCCTTCGCCGTGGCGACCACATCGCGGCCCTCGGCGTAGTACACGGTGACGAAGTCGCCCTCGACGATCGTCGCCGGGCCGTCCTCCTCCTCGAAGCGAACCGTCTGGCCGTCGCGAGCCGTGAACTCGTAGACGTGGTGCAGCGTGGTCCTCACGGACGTGTCGTTGCTGCCGCCGTGCGTCGTCGTGAACATCCGCAGACAGCGCCCCTCGGCCGTGAGGCCGCTGCGCCAGGCGCTGCGGATCTGCAGCGAGCGGCGCACCACGCGGTACGCGCCGAAGAGGACCACGGCCAGGATCACGCTCGGCACCATGTAGAACAAGAAGTCGATCATGCTTCCCCCGAGGTCAGGTACTGCTTGTGGGGGGGAACCTACCCGCGGGGGAAGCACGCCTGTCTCAAGTAACGCTCAGAGATCCGGAGTTGGATGGGACCGTGCCTGATCAGAACGTGCCTGATCAGAACGTGCCTGATCAGAACGTATCGGATCAGAGCATGCCGGATCAGAACGTGACGTCCGAGCAGGCGTAGAACGCGTTGCCCGTGTCGGCGATCGTCCACACCGCGAGGATCACGTGGTGCCCGCTCTTGCCGGACGGCAGGGTGCCGCTGTGGGAGAGCGTCGCCGGGGGCTGGCCGTTGTAGGGGACGGTCAGGAACGGGGTGGTGTCGAGGGCGGCCCGGGTCAGTGGGGCGTTCTCGTTCCACCCGTTCTTGGTGACGTAGTACCGGAAGTCGGTCGTCGAGTGCCGCGCCGTGAACTGCCAGCGGAAGGTGTAGCTCTGCCCGCCGTTGACCTTGGTGGTGGGCCAGGCGCCGCCGGACGGCGTCTTCGGCTGGTCGAGCGCGCTGAAGTGGCCATGGCCGGCGGAACAGATCTGCCCGTCCGCGGGTCCGGCCGCCGGGAAGCCCTTGGGACCCTCGACGCTCTGGGGCTCCCACTGGATGGCCCCGCAGTTGGTCACGGTGCCGTTGGCGCAGAGCTTCTGCCGGCTGATGGGGAGGTCGGTGTAGCCGTGGCCGCTGGCGCCGCCGCTGGAGAGCACGAACGCTCCCGTGGTGGCGAGGCCGACCACAACCGCGTACCACTTGGTCTTCTTGCCGATCCTTGTACGCATGCTGCCGCTCCTGGAGAACGTGGGGGATTTCCGTGAGCTGTGCGTGCGCATCGCGATGCGTGGACCGATGACTACTCAGTCTTCAGTCTCAGGTCTAGACCAAGCCCAGATTATTGCGACCCCTTGAACATGTCCATACCAATCGCGGAAACGTCCATACCAATCGTCGACAGGACCCGATGGCACCGGTCCCGGGACTTCTCCACCAGCTCCCCGTTAGGGTCATCGTTCGTCGCGACCCAGTCCCGCGCCTGCTCCTCACTCCGCCCACCCGCCAACTGCCGCTCCACCAGCCGGGTTTGGCGTACGTCCCCTGGCGCCTCCACATACCAGCACGCCCGCATGAGCGCGTACGCCTCGCGCCATCCCGGCAGATCGCAGGCCAGGTAGTTCCCCTCGGTGACGATGAGCCGGGCGGCGGGCGGCACCAAGTGGCGCGCGGCGATGGGCTCGTCGATGGTGCGGTCGTAGTCCGGTACGTAGATGTCGGCGCCGGTGTCCTCCAGCACCCGGCGCAGCAGCGCGACGTATCCCCACACATCGAAGCTGGGCTCGGAACCCTTACGGGAGGTCAGCCCGAGCCGCTCCAACTGCCGGTTGGAGAGGTGGAACCCGTCGAGGGGCAGATAGGCGGCCTGCCCGCCAAGGTGCGCGACCAGGGCGCGAGCGAGGGTGGACTTCCCGGCTCCGGGCGGGCCCGCGAGCCCGAGCACGGCACGCGGCAGGCCATCGGCCAGCCGCCAGGCGTCGGCGGCGAGGGTGACGAGGGCAGGGCGGTCAGCGATCTCCATGACGGTATGGAACGCCATCGCGGGGCCCTCCACCAGAGGCTCCACGCGCCGAGGGCCGATGCGGTACGGGGCGGGGGATGCCCCGCCACCACCACCGAACACCTCGGCCGCCCGCCCCAGCCGCCCACCAGGCCACCGGCACCCCCCGACCACGGGGCGCCGCGAGCGCCGAGGCAACGCCACGGGGCGCCCCTAAAGGAGGCCGCAGGCCTTCCTTTAAGGGGCGCGGGGCTGTGACATCTGCGGCTCCGCCGCGGGGCGCGACCAGCCACGACGGCGCCGCAGCTTCAAACCTGCCCTTCCAGCGGAGCGTCCAGCGCCGCGAGCCGCCGCCGCTGTATCACTGCGGCAACCTCAGGCGCGTACTCCGTCCGCAACGGCTGCACGGAGAACACCTGAAGGCCCGCCGCCACCGCGTCCGCCGCCACGAGGCGAGTCAGCTTCTCGCGGACCCCCTCCCCGTCGGCCGGAAGCCGAGCCAGCGCCGCCTCCACGCACTCGCGCAGATACCGCTCGTATTCCTCGACGCCGAGCGCGGCCCGAGCGGTGTCCCTGACCCGCCAGATCACCAACACCACGACGCGCAGGGCGAGCCCATGCGCGTCAACGGCCGGCATCGGCTCACTGCGCCAGTGCCGCAGCCGTACGTCGATCCGGCGCCGCAGCAGCAACGGGTTCACCCACATCAGCCCCGTACGCCGAACGGTGCCCCGGTAGCGCCCGAAGAGCCCGAGCACCCAGGCACACCCGGTCCGCCCCCGGGCCAACCCCCCGAACCCAAAGAGCCCGACCGCCCCGGACACGGCGAACGCCGCCCACTGCGGAGCACCGAGCCCGGCACCCGCGTACGCGGGCAGTCCCGTCAACTCCCGCGCGAGGGAAGGCAGTACGCCCGCCCACCAGCCCGTCACCACACACCCGGCGACCCCGCCACCCCCGGCCAGCACACCCACCGCCCCCGGCAGCACCCGCGCCGACCGCTCCACCAGCTCAGGATCGACAACCGCCGCCGCCACCGACTCCCGCCGAACCACCCGCGGCTGCTCCCCAGTCCCCCGCCGAGGAGCGACGTGCCCAACCTGCCCGGCCTGTCCGCCCGACCCGACCTCGGTCGGCCGGAACAACAGATGCACCGGAATCTCGGTGGTCGCCTCGTTGTGAATCAACCGCGGCACCCGGGACCCTTCAGGACCCTGCTCCGACTCCGAAGTAGTCGTACTCATCGGCCGCCCCCTTCGGGTGGAGATGTCCGCACTCGCGCACATACGCCAGTTTCTCAACCCCCACCAACAACCGCATGCTGACGGTCCGAACGACGTACGGCACCAGGCAACCGCGGCGAGGCCCTGCGCGGTCCCGCGCCCCTGAAGGAGGCCGCAGGCCTTCCTTCAGGGGCGCGGGGCTGTGACATCTGCGGCTCCGCCGCGATGGGGGTCCCCCCGCTCATGGGGGTCCCCCCGCTCGAGCGAAGCCGAGAGTGGGGGAGGAGCCGAGAGTGGGGGAGGAGCCGAGAGTGGGGGAGGAGCCGAGAGTGGGGGAGCGACCAGCCCCCACCGACCCGCAGCCTCATCACCGCACCGCACCGCCCCCTCATCACCGCACCCCCAGCGGGAGCGAAGCCGCTACCCTCTCGCCATGGCGCGTGACCTGCAGGAGCGGATCAAGAAGCTGATCATCGACCGTCGGCTGCCCTCGGGCGCCCCGCTGCCGACCGAGCCCGAGCTGATGGAGCTCCTCGGCGCCAGCCGGAATTCCGTGCGCGAGGCACTGAAGGCCCTCCAGGCGATGGGCATCGTCGAGATCCGGCACGGCTTCGGGACGTATGTGGGCCCGATGTCGATGGCGCCGATGATCGAGGGCCTCGCCTTCCGTACGGTCGCCGGGCACTACCGCGGGGAAGACTCCCTGGTCCAGCTGCTCGAGCTGCGCGAGGCCGTGGAGACCGGGCTCATCTCGCGGCTCGCGGGCCGCATCCCGGAGGCGGACCTCGTTGAACTGGACGCCCTCGTCGACCGTATGGAGAGTCAGGCCGCCGAAGGGGCAGGCCTCGCGGAGACCGATCGGGCCTTTCACGCCACGCTGTACCGGGGGCTCGGCAACCTTCTGCTGGGCGAGGTCCTGGAGGCGTTCTGGGACGCCTTCCACCGCGTACGCACGGATCTCGTGGAACCGCCGCAGGATCCGAAGGTCACGTGTCGGCAGCATCGGGAGATCCTCGACGCGGTCCGAACTGGTGATGCTCTGCGGGCTGAGGACGCAATAAGAGAACACTTTGGTCACATTCGAACACGCCTGACCGCTACCGCACCGCATGAGACCATCAGTCCTCCTAATTAGCGCGAATGACCGGTAAACAGCACGTTTCGCGTCTTGCGATCATGATGATCGCCGTAGAACCCTGAACCCTGGGCTACAAGAGGCTGCGGTTACTCGGCAGTTGGGGGCCGGGAAAGCGGTTGCACCGAAGGCGGGGAGGAGGGGCCCCGTTCAGAGCCCGATGCCGAGGGGGGCATCATGCAACCGGAGGACCACCGTTCCATGTCTATAGGGTGTGGGTGGTGTGGTGACGGGGGCCTGCTATTGATACGCCTGTGAAAGTCGAGGGGGACCGAACAGGCGCATACGGAACAAGGAGCACGCGATGCACTGCGTGTGGGGGGATGACTCATGACGTCGACGCCGAACGGCGGCCGGCAGAACTCTGACCCGTCTCAGACGACCCAGCTCAGGGTGCCGTCACAGACGACGACGGGCAGTTTCCGCAGGATCAAGAAGACACTGCCGAGATACGACTACGAGCACTACAGCAGGCTCTCGGGTCCTCTCACGCAGCCCGATCCGCACAAGCCGTACCGGGTCAAGTACCGCTCCCTGATCTCGCAGGAGCCGCACCGCATCCGCGTCGCCCTGATGCTGATAGCCGCCCCGGTCCTGTCGCTGGTGCTGCTCGCCTGGCTGCTGCAGCCCACGCACTGGACCGAACGCGAGAACCCGGTCTACGACTTCCTGCCCGCGCTCGACGTCGTGATGCTCGTCTCGATCGGTCTGATCGAGTTCTTCCGCTGCATGAACGTGGTGTCGAACGCGCACGCCACGCTGGTCGCCCGCGACCCCATCCCGGTGGTGCCCGAGACCGGCACCAGAGTGGCCTTCCTCACCTCCTTCGTGCCCGGCAAAGAGCCGCTGGAGATGGTGACGAAGACGCTCGAGGCCGCGGTGAAGATCCGCCACCGAGGCCTCATGCACGTCTGGTTGCTCGACGAGGGCGACGACCCCGAGGTGAAGGAAGTCTGTGCGCGCCTCGGTGTGCACCACTTCTCCCGCAAGGGCGTCGCGAAGTGGAACCAGAAGAAGGGCCCGCACCGCGCCAAGACCAAGCACGGCAACTACAACGCCTGGCTGGACGCGCACGGTGACGACTACGACTACTTCGCCTCGGTCGACACCGACCACGTGCCGCTGCCCAACTACCTGGAGCGGATGCTCGGTTTCTTCCGCGACCCGGATGTCGGCTTCGTCATCGGCCCGCAGGTGTACGGCAACTACGACAACCCCATCACCAAGTCCGCCGAGTCGCAGCAGTTCCTGTTCCACGCGCTGATCCAGCGCGCGGGCAACCGCTACGGCTCCCCCATGTTCGTCGGCACGTCAAACGCCGTGCGGATCAAGGCACTCAAGCAGATCGGCGGTCTGTACGACTCGATCACCGAGGACATGGCGACGGGCTTCGAGATCCACCGTCACAAGAACCCGGCGACGGGCAAGAAGTGGCGCTCGGTCTACACCCCCGACGTGCTCGCGGTCGGCGAGGGCCCCAACGCCTGGACGGACTTCTTCACCCAGCAGATGCGCTGGTCGCGAGGAACGTACGAGACGATCCTCAAGCAGTACTGGAAGGGCTGGTACTCGCTGCCGCCGAGCAAGCTCTTCAACTACACGATGATGATCATCTTCTACCCGATGTCCGCCCTCAACTGGATCCTGGCGGCGCTGAGTTGTGCGCTGTTCCTGGGCCTGGGCGCCTCGGGTGTGAACATCGACCCGGCGATCTGGCTGATGCTGTACGGCAACGCCTCGGCGCTGCAGATCGGCCTGTACGTCTGGAACCGCCGCCACAACATCTCTCCGCACGAGCCGGAGGGTTCCGGCGGTGTGGCAGGCATGATCATGTCCGCACTGTCGGCGCCGCTCTACGCGAAGGCGCTGATCGACTCCGTACTGCGCCGCAAGAGCAAGTTCGTGGTCACGCCGAAGGGCGACTCGGCGAGCCCGGACACCTGGTTCGGGACCTTCCGTTACCACTGGTACTTCATCTTGATCTTCGCCGGTTCGATCAGTGCCGGCTTCTACTTCGGCAACTCGCACCCGGCGATGGTCATCTGGGCGTCGTTCGCGCTTCTGATCACCGCCTCACCGATGTTCGCCTGGCGTTATCAGATGCGCCAGGACGCGAAGAAGCCGCCGTCCGCTCCGCCGGAGTCGCAGGACGCCGTGACCACACCACAGCCTCTGCCCACCCATCACCCCGCCCCGCACGGACAGCACAAGCCGAGCTGGGCGGCGGACGGGGGCAGTGACCAGACAGTGCAGATCGCTCTTGGGGGACGCAAGAAATGAAAGACCGCTCCAGCCGCCGCCGCGCCCGCCGCATCGCGATAGGCGCGGCGGTGGTGGTGGCGCTGGCGGGGATGAACGGGCCGGCGCTCTACCGCTTCGGTTCGGCCAAGTACCACGACTACAAGATCAACCAGCCCGAGTACAAGGCCGCGAACGGCAAGTGGGAGATTATCGAGTTCCCGGAGGAGTACCGCCAGAACACCATCCACGCTGCGCTGCTGCGCACGGGCAAGGTCCTGATGGTCGCGGGCTCGGGGAACAACCAGGACAACTTCGACGCCAAGAAGTTCGACACCCGCATCTGGGACCCGGTCAAGGGCACCATCAAGAAGATCGACACGCCCAAGGACCTGTTCTGCACGGGCCACACCCAGCTCGCCAACGGCAATCTGCTGATCGCGGGCGGCACCAAGCGGTACGAGAAGCTCAAGGGTGACGTCACCAAGGCCGGCGGCCTGATGATCGTCCACAACGAGAACCCGGACAAGCCGATCACCATCCCGGCGGGCACCAAGTTCACGGGCAAGGAGAACGGCAAGACGTTCGTGTCGAAGGACCCGGTCGTCGTCGAGCGCGCCAAGAAGAATTTCGACAAGGAGACCGGCAAGTTCCTGGGGAACGAGCCGGGCCTGGGCCGTATCTACGTCGAGGCGCAGAAGCGCGGCGCGAAGTACGAGACCGGCACCGAGGACAACTACACGATCCAGGGCCTGAAGGGCGCCGACGCGCGTAACACGTACGGCATCGCGCAGAAGCTGGCCCTCGACAAGAAGGACTTCCAGGGCATCAGGGACGCCTTCGAGTTCGACCCGATCGCCGAGAAGTACATCAAGGTCGATCCGATGAAGGAGGCGCGCTGGTACCCGACGCTCACCACGCTCTCCGACGGCAAGATCCTCAGCCTCTCCGGCCTGGACGAGATCGGCCAGCTGGTGCCGGGCAAGAACGAGGTCTACGACCCGAAGACCAAGGAGTGGGAGTACACCGAGGAAGTCCGGCAGTTCCCGACGTACCCGGCGATATCCCTGATGCAGAACGGCAAGCTGTTCTACTCGGGCGCCAACGCCGGCTACGGCCCGGACGACGTCGGCCGTGACCCGGGCATCTGGGACCTGAAGACGAACAAGTTCGACAAGGTCCCCGGCCTGTCCGACCCCAAGCTCCTGGAGACCGCGGGCACGGTGCTGCTGCCGCCCGCGCAGGACGAGAAGTACATGGTGATCGGCGGCGGCGGCGTCGGCGAGTCCAAGGAGTCCAGCAAGAAGACCCGCATCATCGATCTGCTGGAGGACGACCCGAAGTTCGTGGACGGGCCAGAACTGGACAAGGGCACCCGCTACCCGCAGTACTCGATCCTGCCCGACGACAACGTGCTGGTGTCCGGCGGCTCCGAGGACTACCGCGGGCGCGGCGACTCCAACATCCTCGAGGCCCGGCTCTACGACGCGAAGAGCAACGAGATGAAGCGGGTCGCCGACCCGCTCGTGGGCCGCAACTACCACTCGGGCTCGATCCTGCTGCCCGACGGCCGCGTGATGGTCTTCGGCTCGGACTCGCTCTACGCGGACAAGGCCAACACCAAGCCCGGCAAGTTCGAGCAGCGCATCGAGATCTACACGCCGCCGTACCTCTACGGCGATGCGCAGCCCACGCTCTCCGGCGGTCCGAAGACCATCAAGCGCGGCGAGTCGGCGACGTTCAAGTCCGAGCACTCCTCGTCCATCAAGACGGCCCGCCTGATCCGGCCGAGCGCCTCGACGCACGTAACCGACATCGACCAGCGGTCCATCGCCCTGGACCTGGAGAAGACGGACGGCGGCATCGAGGTCACCATCCCGAAGAACCGCAACCTGGTCCAGTCGGGCTGGTACATGTTGTTCGTGACGGACGACCAGGGCACACCGAGCAAGGCCCAGTGGGTCAAGGTCCCGTGATCCTTCCCTGACAGCGGGCAGAGTTACGCAACTGGGGGCGCCCTCCGCCAAGGAGGGCGCCCCCAGTCACGTACGACCTGCAGCTCCTGCTACTCGCTCTACTCGCTGGCCTTCGCGAGCTCCAGCGCGTACTCCGGCCACCACTCGCCCGCGTTCGGGCCGCCCCTGCAGGTGCCGTCGGACTCGCCGGGCCGCTTGACCCACAGGTAGGCGTCGACGAGGTCGTCGCCGGTCTTCGTCGTGGGCTCCTCGCCGAGCGCGCGGCCCGGCGGGTTGCACCAGGGATCCTTGCCCTCGGTGTACGGACCGTTGCCGTTGCGGCTGGTGTCGATCACGAAGGGCTTGTTGCCGATCTTCGCCGACAGTTCTTTGCCGTACTTGGTGCTGTCCTCGGTGCTGTAGAA
The DNA here is from genome assembly GCF_036173125.1 of Streptomyces sp. NBC_00286. Classification (NCBI taxonomy): domain Bacteria; kingdom Bacillati; phylum Actinomycetota; class Actinomycetes; order Kitasatosporales; family Streptomycetaceae; genus Streptomyces; species Streptomyces sp. NBC_00286. The sequence goes on along the minus strand of NZ_CP108054.1, from coordinate 6,419,004 downwards.
GTTCGACACGTTCACCGAGAAGCCGTCGGCCTGGTCGATGCCCGCCCGCTTGAGCGGATCGTAGAGATCGCTCGGGTTGTTGCCCGCGTTGCCCGCGTCCAGGTAGACCTTCGTGTTCTTCAGGGACCCGAGCTTCTCGACGGCGCCCTTGAGAAGGTCGAGGCGCTCCTGGTGGAACTCCTGGGCCGTGCAGCCGTCCACCACGTGCAGCAGGGCGTCCGGCTCCAGGATCACCGTCGCGTTCCGGTCGCCGATGCCGTCGGCGACCTGGTCGATGAACTCCCGGTAGGCATTGCCGTCCTTGGCGCCGCCCTGCGAGAACTGGCCGCAGTCGCGGTGCGGAATGTTGTAGACGACGAGCAGCGCGTCCCGGTCGGCCTTCTCGGCCGCCTCGGTGACTTCGCGCGCCTCGGCCTCCGCTTCCTCCGGAGTGATCCACTCGCCTGTGGGATGCGCGGCGATCTTCTTGATCAGCTCGGCTTCTTCCTTCTTCCCCTCCTCAGTGAAGGTGCTCACCTGCTGAGCCGCGTTCCCGTCGGGGTTGACCCAGTACGGGTCGTCGCCCTTCGGCTGCTGGCTGACCTGGCCGGCCGGCTCCTTCTCCCCATCGCCGTCGTCCCCGGAGGAGGAACACCCCGCGAGCAGCAGCACCACTCCGGCCACCGCCACGGACGCCCTGGCTCCGGCCCCCCTGCGCTCGTACATCCAACTCCCCCCATGGTGCACTGTTCGAAGTACCAATCCTGACATACGCCTCTGTGCGCTCACGAGGGCGTCCGCCCCTTGTCGGACACCTGTTACAGCGCCGGCGCTCCGCTGGGAGGGCGGTTCGAAACTGCGGGTCCGCTGTGGCTGGTCGCGCCCCCGGCGGAGCCGCAAATGTCACAGCCCCGCGCCCCTTACGGGGCGCACGCGCACCTAGCCCGGCCGACGACCGCTCCCCCTGAGTCGCCGACCGGGCTGGTCCTCGACCACGCGCGCACGGGCTGCGGGAGTAACCCGGCGTCGGCGCGGGAGGCCTCGGAGCGTAAATGTCCAAGTCCGGAACGACTCTAGAACGGATGAGCGTTTAGGCCTAGAGCCTGTTCGGCTGTCAGCTTGGAGAAGTCCGGTGCGGTATCGCGGCGCCCCGAGGAGGCCGCAGGCCTCTAAGGGGCGCGGGGAACTGCGCGACCAGCCCCCACCGGCCCGCAGGTTATCTACGTGCTCCCAGCGGAGCGGCACCCGTGAGGTACGCCGACACCACCACGTTCGCCGTGTACGCACGGGCTCCCGGGTCGAAGCGCCCACCGCAGGTGACGAGGCGGAGTTCGGCGCGCCCCGGCCGCCGGACTCCGTACGCCTGCCGCGCATCGAAACGGTCGCGCGCGAGCACCTGGACGTCGTCCACGGTGAACTCGGCGACCGTGCCGTCGTCCCGGATCACCCGCACCTTCGCGCCCGGCCGCAGCTCGCTGAGGCGGCGGAAGACCGCGGGCCTGGAGTCGGTGTCGACGTGCCCCACGAGCAGCGCGGCTCCCTCGGCGCCGGGGCTCGCACCGGCCCCGTACCACCCGACGGCTCCCGCCCGGGAATAGGGCGGCACCTCGATCGCCCCGCGCGCATCAAGCCCGCGGACCATCACGGGCGCCCGCACCCCGAGCGACGGAACGACCAGCCGTTCCGGCCGCACCGCACCCGCCAACGGCTCGGCGGCGGGCGGCAGTTGGACCCCGCGCGGCCGCCCCACCGCCGCCACGTCACCCGTGGTCGGCGCGGACGTCCCCGGGCGTACGTCGGTCACTTCGCGGCCCCACAGCCACAGCCCGAGCAACAGCACCGCCCAGACGACGCCCATCGTGAGGCGGCCGGCGCCGGAGGTACGTTCCCGGTCGGACATGGCCGCCCCTCACCTGCCGCGTCCCCGGCGCACACTGCGCACCGCCACAGCCACCGCGGCGGCCCCCGCCAGAACGAGACCGACCACGGTGTGCGGGGTGCCGGGCCCCTCCGCCCGCTCCTGAGCGGCGGACAACCGCGCGGACCCACCGCCGCCGGCGCTCACGGGGGCGGTGGGGGACTGGGGGGCGGAGGGCGCGGCGGGCCCGGCGGCCGCGGAGGGCTTCTTTACGACGGTGAGGGTGCCCGTGGCCTTGCCCGGCTCGTCGGCGTCGTCGGCGTCGTCGGCCTTGTCGCCGAGGCCGCCACAGGTGACCTCGATGTCGTACGTGCCCGGGGTGAGCGTCGAGCGGATCCGCGTATCGCCGACGAGTTCGCCGGTTCGCCCGGCCAGCAGGGCGTCCGCGACGAACGCCCGGGACGTGGCGGCGGCTGTGCCCGACGTCCCCGCCGGGCAGCCCCGAGCCCGTACCTGGATGTCGCTGCCGGGGGTCGGGGTCGCCGGTGAGACGGAGACGTCCGTGTCCATGGGGAGGGCGTCCATGGGGAGGGCGGAGGCGGGGACAGGGGTGAGCGCGCCGGCGACCACGGCACCGGCACAGAGAGTCAGTTGCAGTGAGCCCATCGTGAACCTCCGAATACGTCGAGACTCCTCTCCCGGGCGCGTAAACGCACGTGGGGAGGGGCCTCGGTTGATCCGTTCGGGTAACTGGTTCGGGTACTTGGGATGACTGACAAGAGGAGCCGTTCGGAAACCGGCTCACACCCGGTCGACGAGGGCGGCGATCGAGTCGACGACCTTGGACGGGCGATACGGGTACCGCTCGACGTCCTCGGGCGTGGTCAGCCCGGTCAGCACCAGGAACGTCATCATCCCCGCCTCCAGTCCGGCCAGGACATCCGTGTCCATCCGGTCGCCGATCATGGCGCTGGTCTCGGAGTGCGCGCCGATGGCATTGAGCCCCGTACGCATCATCAGCGGGTTCGGCTTGCCCGCGAAGTACGGCTTCTTGCCGGTCGCCTTGGTGATCAGCGCGGCCACGGCGCCGGTGGCGGGCAACGGGCCCTCGGCGGACGGCCCGGTCTCGTCGGGGTTGGTGCAGATGAAACGGGCCCCGCCGTTGATCAGCCGCACCGCCTTCGTCATGGCCTCGAATGAATAAGTACGGGTCTCGCCGAGGACTACATAGTCGGGCTCGTGGTCGGTGAGGACGTACCCGATGTCGTGCAGCGCCGTGGTCATGCCCGCCTCGCCTATGACGTACGCGGTGCCGCCGGGCCGCTGGTCGTCCAGGAACTGGGCGGTGGCCAGGGCGGAGGTCCAGATGTTCTCGACGGGGACGTCCAGCCCCATGCGCTGGAGGCGGGCGTGCAGGTCACGGGCGGTGTAGATGGAGTTGTTGGTGAGCACCAGGAAGGGGCGCCCGGACTCCCTGAGCTTCTTGATGAAGGCGTCGGCGCCGGGGATGGGCACGCCCTCGTGGATGAGTACACCGTCCATGTCGGTGAGCCACGACTCGATGGGCTTGCGCTCTGCCATGTCCGGTCTCCTGACGTACGCGTGTGCCAGCGTCTCAGGGTAGCCAGCGGCCGGATCTTGACGGAGGGGAGTCCGGCCTGTGGGCAGGCCGGGTGGGCAGCGAAGGGCGGCAGGCGGCTCGGGGCTCAGCGTCGGCGGCGGCGTCGGGCGATGAGCATGGCGCCGGCGCCGGTGGCGATGAGCAGCAGGCCGGCGGCCGCCGTTCCGAGAAGCCCACGCCGGGAGGCGGGCCCGGTACCGGCCAGCTCGTCGGGGAACGGGAACCCTTTCTCGGGTACGGGTTCGGGGGTTGCCCCGTCTGGAGACTCTTGAGGATCTTGAGGCAACTGGCTTGGGTCTCGGGGCACTTGAGACGCGTCCTCATCGACGATACGAAACCGGTAGTCGTTCGACTGCCCCACCCAGTCCCCATCATCGCCATCGTCATGCCGCCGCACGACGGCCGCGCTGGCAACAACATCGTTGGACACGGCACCCTCGGCAACAGCAAGCCGAACCCTGACGGACACCGTCTTACCCGCCCCCACGCTGAACCCCGAAAACCCCCCGTCCCCGTCATCGAACACCCCGACGCTCTCGTCCTCCCCACTCCGCTCGAAGCGGACGGGATACGCCCGCGCCCCCGCGCCTTCCGATTCGTAGAACTGGAGCCGCACCTGCCCACCCTCCAGCACCCGCTTCTGATCCACCAGCACGACGACGGGGTGGATGCTCCGGCACGTCTCCCGGGTGGTGTTGGTGAGCGCGAGATACCAGCTCCGATATCCACCTCCGGCCTCATACACGGAGGGCCCACCGTGAATCCGAGTACGGATAGGGAATGCCCGACTGCCGGAGGGGGCAGAGCAGTTGGGCTCGGGAGCGAGGGCGTGCGCGGGCAGGGGAGCAAGGGCGGCGGCTAGGGAGAGAACCAGGAGGAAAGCGGACAAAGAGGTAGGCAGTCGCATGAACACAGGAGCCTGCCGGGGCCCACGACGGCAGGCAGTCTGAGGGCTCCTGCCGGACCCCGTTCGGGGGTCGATTTCAGCACGTCGGCTCAGCGGGGGCCTGTCCGGCGGCCAGGCCTTTGCGCCGGCTCTGCGGGGACCTATCCGCCGGTCCCTACTCTGCGCCTGCGGGGACCTATCCGCCGGTCCCTACTCTGCGCCGCCGCAGCGTGGGCCCCATCCGCCGGTCACGCCCCTGCGCCGGCTCAGCGCGGACTTGGCCGCCGAGCACGGCTCAGCAGCGGAGGGGCACCCCTACACGTCGCCTCAGCAAGGGCGCCCCTTAAGGGGCGCGGGGCTGTATCAATTTGCGGCTCCGCCGCGATGGGGGTCCCCCCGCTCATGGGGGTCCCCCCGCTCGAGCGAAGCCGAGAGTGGGGGAGGAGCCGAGAGTGGGGGAGGAGTCGAGAGTGGGGGAGGAGTCGAGAGTGGGGGAGCGACCAGCCACAACGCACCCGCACCCGCACCCGCACCCGCACCCGCACCCGCACCCGCACCCGCGAAGTCACCCCCCGAGCTCCCGAGCTACTACCCCTCGGCCCGCCCAAACAACGGCGCCAACAACAACTGAGCAGCCCCCTCAGCCACCCCCCACTCCCCGCCGGAGGCAACCCGCACAGGCACGGGACTACTGGCCCCCTCCCGCCGAGCTCGAGCATCGAGCACGGCCCCCACCCCCCGAACAAACCGCTCAGGCTCAGCAGTCACAATCCGCCCACCCAACAGCACAAGATCAATATCAAGCAGCCCCACCACATTGGCAGCGCCGGCGCCCAGCACCCGAGCCGCCTCGTCCACATCCCCCCGAGCCACAGCCTCCAGGCACAACACCTCGACGCACCCTCGATCCCCGCACGAACACACCGGCCCGTCCAGCTGGATCACCTGATGCCCGAACTCCCCCGCCCCGGTATGCGCCCCCCGATGCACGGCCCCACCCAGTACGAGCCCGGCCCCCAGCCCCGTACCAAGATGCAGATACGCGAAGGACCCGACCTCCCCTTCCACCGCGAGCCCGAGCGCAGCGGCATTCGTGTCCTTGTCCAGTACGACCGGCATCCCCAGCCGCCGAGCCAACGCGTCCCGCAGCGGAAACCCGTCCCACTCGGGAAACCCGGTCACCCGATGCAGCACCCCGTGGGTGTGGTCGAGAGGCCCGGGCATGGCAACCCCGACTCCCAGAACCGCCCCCAGCTCCTCGTCCACCCCTCCGACCAGCCCTTCGACCTCCCTCGCGGCCACCTCCACCACGGCCTCCGCGCCCGCCCCCAGATCCAGTGGCCCCCGCCGCTCCCCCGCGACCGCCCCGGTCAGATCGACGAGTACGGCCCGCAGCTCATCGCGTTCAAGATGCAGGCCCACCGCATGCCCGGCCTCCGGTACGAGGCGCAGCGACGTCCGCGGCTTGCCGCCCGTGGAGGCCTGGCGCCCCGCCTCCTCCACCAGCCCGTCGTCCCGCAGCCGCGCGGTGATCTTGCTGACGGCCTGCGGAGTCAGCCCCGTACGCTCGGCGAGTTCGAGCCGGCTGATGCCCGCGCGCCCGGCGCTGCGCAGCAGATCGAGCACCAGCGCGGCGTTGTAGCCGCGCAGTGCGTAGAGATTCGCTCCGCCTCCGCCGTTGGTCCTGTTCACGAACCCATTGTCCCCCGGGTTGCTGTTTGGCAACAGCGTTGCTTAAGTGTGGGGCATGGTGGAGAACATGACCGACACCCCTCCTGTCGCCCCCTCCCGCGCATCCCGCGTAGGCCTCATCGGCTACGGCCTCGCAGGCTCCGTCTTCCACGCCCCCCTGATCGCCGCCACCGAGGGACTCCGCCTCGACACGATCGTCACGGCGAATCCGGAGCGGCAGCAGCAGGCGCGTACCGAATTCCCGGACGTACGGATCGCGGCGTCCCCCGAGGAACTCTGGGCCCGCGCCGACGACTTGGACCTGATCGTCATCGCCTCCCCGAACAAGACCCACGTCCCGCTCGCCACCGCCGCCCTCAAGGCGGGCCTCCCGGTCGTGGTCGACAAGCCGATCGCGGGCACGGCGGCCGAGGCACGTGAACTGGCCGCGTTGGCCGACGCCCGCGGACTCCTCCTCTCCGTCTTCCAGAACCGCCGCTGGGACCACGACTTCCTGACCCTCCAGAAGCTCCTCGCCGACGGCGAACTCGGCGACGTCTACCGCTTCGAGTCCCGCTTCGAGCGCTGGCGCCCCGAGCTCAAGGGCGGCTGGCGCGAGTCCGGCGACCCGGAAGAGGTCGGAGGTCTGCTGTACGACCTCGGCAGTCACGTCGTCGACCAGGCCCTGGTCCTCTTCGGCCCCGCGGCCTCGGTGTACGCGGAGTCGGACGTACGCCGCCCCGGCGCGGAGGCGGACGACGACACGTTCATCGCGCTCACGCACACGAACGGCGTCCGCACCCACCTCTACGCCTCCGCCACCACCGCCCAACTAGGCCCCCGCTTCCGCGTCCTGGGCTCGAAGGCCGGCTACGTGAAGTACGGCCTGGACCCCCAGGAAGCCGCCCTCCGCGAGGGCGAACGCCCAACACCGGACAAGGACTGGGGAGTTGAGTCCGAGAACCTGTGGGGCCGCATCGGCTCCGGCGAGTCCCCCGTAACCGGCGGCGGCCGTCCCATCCCCACCCTCCCGGGCGCCTACCCCGCCTACTACGCCGCCCTCGCCGCCGCCCTCCAAGGCACCGCCGAAAACCCGGTCACCGCCCTGGAAGCGGCCGCAGCCCTGGACGTACTGGAAGCCGCCCGCCACTCGGCCCGCAACGGAATGACGGTGACCCTGTGACCCCCGACTCCTCCACCCTCGCCCCCAGCATCGCCGAACTGGAGGCCCAGGAACGCCGCTTGACGCTCCCCCACTTCACCTACGACGACGCCTGGACCCTGGGCACACTCATGGTCGACCTCGCCCGCGAGCGGGCCGCCCCGGTAGCCATCGACATCACCCGCTCCGGCCAACAGCTCTTCCACGCCGCCCTCCCCGGCTCCACCCCCGACAACGACGCCTGGATCACCCGTAAACGCCGAGTCGTAGAGCGCTACGCCGCCTCGTCCCTCCTCGTCGGCACCCGCTTCCGAGCCAAGGGCACCACGTTCGAGGACGACTCCCGCCTCGACCCGGACGTGTACGCGGCCCACGGCGGCGCCTTCCCGATCACGGTCGAGGGCGCGGGCGTGATCGGCACGGTGGTGGTGTCGGGACTGCCGCAGCTGGAGGATCACGCGATGGTGGTGGAGGCGCTGGAGCGGTTTATCGCGGGCTAGGCGTTGCCGGAGGCCGCCTTGGCCGGGGCGCCGCCCTCGCGCGGGAACTCGGCCGTGGTGAGCTTGATACCAACCGGAGTCTGGGTCAGGTCAATCTCGTCGCCGAAGTCCAGGGTCAGATTCGCGCGATACTCGCCGCCCTTGGGACGGGCATGCAGGTGCCACTCGCCGGTGTACGGGTCGACGATCAGGTACACCGGCACCCCGGCGGCGGCGTAGGTCTCGAGCTTCGGGCCGTAGTCGTTGGCCGCTGTGTCCTTGGAGATCACCTCAGCGACGAACTCGACGTCCTGGTAGCGCCAGCGGCCCTTGTCGTCCTGGACCGCGCCTTCCTTGAGGGCGACGACATCGGAGGCGTAGCCGTTCAGGCGGCCGGGGTAGTCGATCCGGACGTCCGACTTCAGGCGCTGGCGAGGGTACTTCGCCCTAAGCTGCTCGACGATATCCAGGATGATGTCCCAGTGGTTGTCCCTCTGCGGCGACATGTAGATGGCCCCCTGGACGATCTCGACCTTGAATCCCTCGGGGGCGGGCTCAAGCCACTCGAACATCTTGTCGAGGGTGAGCTCGTCGCTCTGCTCGGCCATCACGATCCTGTCTTCGAGAACAGACACCGTTGCCGCTCCTCCCCGCTGCCGCACGGTTGGCGGGCAGTCGCGCAGTACAACGATACGCTCGGCACCCCGGTCACGCCGGACTGCCGAGCGTCGCCGTCACACTCGCCACCGCCGGAGGCGCTACGCGTCCTTGAGCTCCTGCCGCTGCCGCCCCAGCCCCTCGATCTCCAGCTCCACCACGTCGCCGGCCCGTAGGAACGGCTTCGGCTCGGGCTGGCCGAGGGCGACCCCCGCCGGCGTACCCGTGTTGATGATGTCGCCCGGGTAGAGGGTCATGAACTGGCTTACGTAACGCACCACTTCGGCAACCGGAAAGATCTGGTCGGACGTGTTGCCGTCCTGCTTCAGCTCGCCGTTGACCCACAGCTTCAGGGACAGCTGCTGCGGGTCCGGCACCTCGTCCGACGTCACGAGCCACGGCCCGAGCGGGTTGAACGTCTCGCAGTTCTTGCCCTTGTCCCAGGTGCCGCCGCGCTCGATCTGGAAGGCGCGCTCGGAGACGTCGTGCGCCACCGCGTACCCGGCGACATGCGCGAGCGCCTCCTCGTGCGAGCCGAGATAGCGCGCCGTACGCCCGATGACGATCGCCAGCTCGACCTCCCAGTCGGTCTTCTCGGAGCCGCGCGGCACGAGCACGGTGTCGTACGGCCCGACGACCGTGTCCGCGGCCTTGAAGAAGATGACCGGCTCGGCGGGCGGCTCGGCGCCGGTCTCGGTGGCGTGGTCGTGGTAGTTGAGGCCGATGCAGACGACCTTGCCGATCCGGGCGAGCGGCGGCCCGACCCGCAGCCCCGCCGCGTCCAGGGCGGGCAGCTCCCCCGCCTCGGCCGCGCTCCGGATCCGCCCGAGCGCCGCGTCGTCGGCGAGCAACGCCCCGTCGATGTCCGCGACGATGCCCGACAGGTCCCGTAGAACCCCCTCGGCATCGAGCAGCGCGGGCCGCTCCGCCCCAGCCGTACCGACTCGCAGCAGCTTCATGATCCCCATCTCTCTGCACCACGTGCACAACCATCGGAGGTCTGGTCGATCCTCCAAGCTGTACGTCCACTCCGCAAGCCCCGGTTCAGCACGTGGACCTTCACCCGGTGGCAGCCGCCAACGGCGAGGCCCCCGGCATGTCCCGGTACAGCACAGCCCGCTCGACCGCACTCCACGTCGTACTGGTCACCACGTACAACGCGGCGGCCAACGGCACGAAGGCGACCGTGAACAGCGTCATGAACGACATCAGCGGCATGAACTTCAGCACGGCCCCCATCCCCGGCACCTGCTGCTGCTCACCGCTCCCCGCGGCCGCCACTCCGGTCATCGCGCCCATCTGCCGCTTCGTACGCCGGTAGTTGAAGGTGGCGACGACGGTGACGACGGCGAACAGCCCGAGATAGACGAGCCCGTGCGCCCCGAACACCCCGCCCTCCCCCAACGCATCCATCCACCGTCCGCCGAGCGGCGCCGCGAACAGCTTGTGCGCGAGCAGGGAGTTCGCCTCGCCGCCGATCGTCGAGTTCGAGAACAGGTGGTAGAGCAGAAAGAAGGCCGGCAACTGGAACAGACTCGGCAGACAGCCCGACAGCGGCGAGACCTTCTCCTTCGCGTGCAACTCCAGTACGGCCTTCTGCAGCTTCTCCGGGTTCTTCCCGTACTTCTTCCGCAGCGCGGCGATCTGCGGCTGCAGCTTGGCCCGCTCCCGCTGCCCGCGCGCCGCGGCCCGGGAGAGAGGGTGCACGAGGAGTCGTACGAACGCGGTGAACAGAACGATCGCCGCAGCCGCCGCGGACGCCTGGAACAACGGCTCGAGGAGATCGGCCAGCCCTTCGACGAGGCCGGCGAAAACGGACATGAAAGCGGACAGGAGATCGGACATGGGTGAGCCCTCCGGGGGTCTCGTCGTACCGGGAGATGAGAGATCGAGGATCTAAAGGTCCTGGGATCTGGATCTACGTCGGCATGACGGCCCGAGGGGAGGGCTGCTGCGGACTACTGCTTCTGTTTCCGAGTGCCCCTACGCGGCCGTCAGGAGAAGACGGCCGGGTGCTCGTGGACGCGTACGCCCCCGAGCGTCGGGATCACGTTGCGGCAGGAACGCCGTACGCCGCTCACGGTCGCGGATGGCCGTACGCACCCGGGTGGGCGGCACGGCGGGCGCGAGCCGAGCGGCGATGAGTGAACAGGCGGCCAGCGCGGACCCGGCCGCGGCGGTCGCCGCGAAGGCGACGGCACCGACGAGGCTGCCGGAGTCGAGGACCGCCACCTCGACGAGGAGAAGGAAGAGGAAGGCGAGCGGCCGCAACCTGGCGGCGACGGGCGTACCACCCATCAGCTGTCCTCCCTTCCTCATATCGTCAACCGTGTTGACTCATCCTAACGGGGCCGCATGGAGGCGAGCTTCCCCCAGACCACGAGGCGGTACTTGGAGGTGTACTCCGGGGTGCAGGTGGTGAGGGTGAGGTAGTAGCCGGGGTCGGAGTACCCGTACCGCGGGTGTACGAGGCTGCGGGGGACGTCGCGGATGACGCCGCCGTCGCGCGGGGCGGTCTGCGGGATCGTCCGGTCGACGACGTACGTATATCCGGCCGCCCGCGTCTCGACCTCGATCCGGTCCCCTTCCCGCAGCCGGTTGATGTACCGGAACGGCTCGCCGTGCGTGTTCCGATGCCCCGCGAGCGCGAAGTTCCCGGCCTGGCCGGGCTGAGCGGTGTCCGGGTAGTGGCCGGCGTACCCCTTGTTGAGAACGTTCGGCTTGCTGATCCCTTCCGCGACCGGGATGCGAAGCCCGAGCCGGGGGATGGTGAGGATGGCGTACGCCTGATCCCAGCGGGGTTGCCGGGCGGGGGTGGCGGGACTGGCCGGCGACCCGGACCGCTGACCGGACCGCGAAGACCCGCCCGCACCGCTCGTACTACTCGTACCGCCTGTACTGCTCGTGCCGCCTGTACTGCTCGTGCCGCCGGAACCGCCCCCGCTCACGGACGGGCTGCCGCCCTCCCCCTGACTCCCCTCCCACTCCCTCTCCAACGCCTGGACCTCCCGCTCGGCGCCCTCCCGGGCCTGCCGATTGGTCCACCACAGCTGATGGACGACGAGGAGCATGAGGACGACGCCGAGGGTTACGAGGATCTCGGCAGCGTTCCAGAGAACGCGCGCGCCGAGCGCACGCCGCCGCAGACTCCGCCGACTGGTGACGGGAACCCGCATACACACGCCTCCTGCCCCGGCTTCCTGCCCTCCCATCGCGGGCGCACGATAGGGGCTACCCCCGCAACTCACCAGGGGAACGGCAGTACGGTGTCCCCCATGCGCCCCGACACGCCTGCCGAGTACGTCGACCACAACGCCGAAGCGGCACGCCTGGAGCGGACCGCCGGCCTCTACCCCGAGGACGCCGAGCACCTGCTGCTGCAGGCCGCGGCCCACCTCGAACTGGCCGACGACCGCTCCCGAGCCAGCACCCTCTACGACCGCCTGCTCTCCACCCCCGACTCCCTGGAGAACCCCCTCCTGGTACGCGCCCTGAAGGCGGCCAACCTCTGGGAGTACGGCCACGAGGCGGAGGCCAGAGCGATCATCGAGGGCGTCCGCGCCGCGTCCCCCCGCGACCCGGCCCCCTGGGTGATCATCGCGGAGGCCCTGGAGGCCCACGACGAGCTGGAAGCAGCGCAGGAGACGTTCACGGAAGGCGCCACCCTCCTCCTGACAGACGTAACGGACCCCCCGTACGCCACCCACCCCCTGCTCTTCGGCCGCCACCGAGTCCGCCGCATGCTGGGCATGCCCCACGACCACTGGGACACCCGAGCGGACACCCTCCACAAGGCCCCGGTCTCCTTGGATGAACTCCACGACCCGAAACGGGTCTGGTCCCTGGGCTCGGACAACCCGGCGGAACTCCAGGCAGAGATCGCCCGCCTCCAGTCGGAACTCACGACGGCAAGGGAAGCCCTCTCCCGCCCCTTCCCGGTGGCCATACTCCACTGGCCGGCCGACGAACTGGCCGAACTGCTCGCCGCGTACCCGTCGTTGGAGCCGGAGTACCCGTCGCATGAGGAGCACCTGGCGACGATAGAGACGTCGCTGAGGGAGCTGGCAGCCTCCGGGACCGGGAACTTGGGCATCGTGCCGGGGACGGTGCCGTCGTACGAGGCGTTCGCAGCCTCGGAGCTGGCTTCGCCCGCGGACGCGTCACTGCTGCCGCAGTATGCGACGACGCTGGCTGCGCGGGGGCGGGCGGTGGCTTGGCCGCCGGAGCGGGGTGGGGCTTGTTGGTGCGGGTCGGGGCGGGCGTACGAGGGGTGTCATGGGGGTGGCGCCTGACGGATTGGCGGCGCAATCACAGCTCTCTTGCCCCCTGAACAGGAATTTCCGACTGCCGACGGCTACGCGGCGGCACCGCGAAGGCGGCAGGGCCGGTGAGACGCGGGGCGCGGCAAGCGCGTCCCGCCCATCAAGCGCCCTGCTTGGCGGCCAACCCGCCACTGATCTTGGGCAGTTGATGGCACGGGCGGCCCAAGGTCAGAACAGACTGGCACACATGCCGACATAATTGACAAAGCTTCCCATTTACGCCAAAACACATTGGAGGGGCGGGATTTATCTCCCCTCTTCAGGGTTCAACCGCCCCTATGTCCAACCTTTGCAGTACGGTCACGCTTATCACTGAGCTAGCGGCCGTCACTCTTTGTGCAGGCCCCGACCTGTACACATGAGGAAGCGATGCCCTACGAGTCCGGCACCGTCTGGCAGTACGACGTCCCCACGACCGGCAGCACCCACCTGCCCCCGGACGCCGGTTACGCCAAAGCCCTGACCAATCAGGGCTACGGCTTTGAAGTCGCTGTCGCTGACCTGATTGACAACTCGATCGACGCGGGCGCTGACGAAATCGTCGTGCATTTCCTGCGCGATGCCGACCGGATTCTCACCCTGCTGATCATCGACAACGGCAGGGGTATGGACGATTCGCACCTGGACGCTGCGATGACCGTGGGCCGACGCCGCGAGTATGGCGAGAGCGCTCTTGGCCTGTACGGCACGGGATTGAAGGCTGCATCCCTGTCCCACGCTTCCTCGCTGACTGTGGTCAGCCGTACGAAACGCAGTCGTGCCGCGGGCCGACGTCTCACCGCGGAGGGCATCGAAGACGGTTTCCGCTGCGACACCGTCGATCCGCTCTATGCACAGGTCCTCGTTGACCGGTACGACGGCATCATTGAGTGGCACGGCACGGTCGTGCGCTGGGACCGAGTGCGCGCCTTCGAAACGGTCACACGAGGCCAAAGTGACCTTTTTCTATCGAAGGCGATCTCTCGCCTAGAGACGCATCTCGGCCTCTACTTGCACCGCTTTCTGCAGCGCGGCCTCAAGGTCGACATAGCCGTGTGGGATGTGAGCAGCGGCAAGGGCGAACTCGGCGAGGAAGTTGATCACATCGCTGTCGAGGCCCTGGATCCCTTCGGGTACAAAGTGCCAGGCAAAGCGGGCTACCCCCGGAAGTTCACCACACCCGTGGAAGGCCTGGGAGACATTCAACTGACCGCCCATATCTGGCCCGCCAAGTCCAAGCGAGCAGGCTTCCGTCAGATCGGCGCTCTCGCCGACCGGCAAGGTTTCTACTTCTACCGGAATGACCGTCTCGTCCAAGCAGGTGGGTGGAACGGCCTGCGCAATCCCGAGAGCCACCTCGTTCTGGCCCGTGTTGCTGTCGATCTTCCCTCGCGCGAGAACAGCGTGCTGAGCCTCGATGTGAAGAAGGAGACCGTCACCGTCACTCCAGCCTTCACCCTAGGCGTCGAGAAGGCGGTGGATCCGGACGGGCACACCTTTCATTCCTTTCTCAACGATGCGGAGACCGCCTACAGAGATGGGGCGAAGCGCACCGAGATCATCCGCAAGTCCGTCACTCCCCCAGGTAAGGGCCTGGACCCGAAGATCAAGCGGGTCATCAAGGAGGAACTTCCTGAGAAGCCGGGCGAGGAGCCGATCGCGTTCACCTGGGGCTCGCTGCCTAATGGCCGGTTCTTTGACCTGGACCGCGAGAACAACACCATCCTCCTGAACCAGGCGTTCCGTGAAGATTTCAACGACGGCAAGCGGGGAGGGTCCAATGACGCTCCGGTGACAAAGACCCTGCTGTACCTGCTTCTTGAGGACTGCTTCGGACTCGGGCGCTGGGAACGTGCTCGCCAGGACCGCCTTGACTACTGGAACACGATCCTCCTGGCATCGGTGGGAGCCCAGCGCGAGCGGCGTGAACGGTCCGCCTCCTGACCTCTGCACCCACTGGCTTCTTCACCCCGACCCTCTTCCTGTTCGAGGACACCGCATGAGCAACGCCCCTTTCGACCCGCTCCTGGAGATCCATACCTCCGCGCTGGCGGGCATGGGCAGTATCCCCAAGCACTTCGAGCGCTGGGCCGCACTCGCAGCCGATGAGGACTACCCGGACGCAGACCTGAGCGAGGAGCGTTTCCGAGCGTGCCTCATCAGTGGCGACGAGGCGCTAATTGCTCTCTGGAGTCGTCACCTCACAGCCTGGGACTTCGCTGAAGAGCCTCAGTGGGCACTCGACGTATCAGCGCGCACTGAAGAGCGACGGACAGCGGTCTACGACCGGCTCCGATTCGGAAATGACCTGCGCAAGACTTTGGATGCCGCTGTTCCCGTGGCGAAGGTGCCAGGCGCAACAGTGATCACGCGCGAGTTCACCCGCTGGTACACCCCGGAACGGGCAGCCGCTCGTTCCTTCTACTGGACGTCGTACGAACAGAAGCTCCGCGCCAAAAGCTGGCCGGAAGCAGCGATCGCAAGTCTGCACGAGGCAAGCCGTGCGGTCGTCGAGCGTCTCACCGATCCGGAGCAACCGTCGGCCCGCCAGGCAAAGGGACTGGTCGTCGGCTACGTCCAGTCCGGCAAGACAGCGAACTTCACCGGTGTCGCAGCAAAGGCAATCGATGCCGGGTACCGCCTCGTCATCGTGCTCGGTGGCACGCTCAACCTGCTGCGCGCACAGACCCAGCGTCGTCTCGATATGGAATTGATCGGCCAGGAGAACATCCTGCGCGGCGCAGACCTGACGGACTTGGACTCCCTCGTCGGCGTGGACTACGTAGACGACGATGGCGACTGGCCCGAGTTCGTAAGCCACGGAGGTCGGCCCTCCACTCTCGGAGCCTTCGACATTGAGCGCCTGACAACCCGCGACAACGACTACAAGAGCCTTGCGCAGGGCATCCGGGCCCTCGAGTTCGAGAAGCGTGAACCGACCCGCCCGCTTCATGACCCAGCGAATATCCACCACGCCGCGGCTCGTGTCCTGGTCGTGAAGAAGAACAAGTCCGTCCTCACCAAGCTCGTCAAGGACCTCAAGCAGATCCGTGGGCTTCTTGGGGAGCTGCCTGCCCTGATCATCGACGACGAGTCCGACCAGGCATCCGTGAACACTCTGGATCCGAAGAAGTGGGAGCGCGGCAGTACCGAGCGCACGACCATCAACGGTCTGATATCCCAGCTCCTCAAACTTCTTCCGCGAGCGCAGTACGTCGGTTACACAGCAACTCCCTTCGCCAATGTCTTCGTTGACCCGGGTGATGACGAGGACATCTTCCCCAGCGACTTCCTGATCTCTCTCCCGCGCCCCACCGGATACATGGGTATCCAGGACTTCCACGACCTGAACTCGCCGATAGCGCTGGGCGAGCGCACGTACTCCAACTCCCAGGAAAAGACGCACGTCAGGGGAATTTACGAGTCCACTGGTGATCGACTCCAAGAAGCGATGGACGCCTTCGTCCTGTCTGGTGCCCTGAAGCTGTACAGGGCTGACCATGGAGTACCGGATGGCCCATTGCGTCACCACACGATGCTCGCTCATCAGTCGGTACGCACGGACGACCACGCCGAACTCGCGCTGCGCGTCAACACCATGTGGCACGAGGCGGGTTACAACTCCACGACAGGCCACGAGCGTCTCGCAGACCTGTGGGCAAGGGACTTCGCGCCGGTGAGTGAGACACGCGCAGCCGATCTCCCGGCTCCGACGTCCTATGACGAGCTCCGCTCTTACGTGCATCGAGCTCGGCAGCGCATCGGCGCGGGCGGCCAGCCGGTCATCGTCGTGAATGGGGACAGCGACCGCTATTTTGCCCAGCTCGACCTGGACTTCGACCGCACTCCGCACGTATGGAAGATTCTGGTCGGCGGTACGAAGCTCTCTCGTGGCTTCACCGTCGAGGGTCTCACCATCACCTACTACCGCCGCACCACACAGCAGGCCGACACCTTGATGCAGATGGGCCGCTGGTTCGGATTCCGGCCCGGATACCGGGACTTGGTGCGCCTCTACATCGGGCGCGAGGAACCGTTCGGGCGAGACAAGACGGCAGATCTGTACGAGGCTTACGAAGCGATCTGCCGGGACGAGGAAACCTTCCGTGAGCAGCTCGCCCAGTACGCCACGATGGTCGACGGAGAACCGCAGATAACGCCCATGCAGGTACCTCCCCTGGTGGCACAGCACTTGCCGTGGATCAAACCCTCGGCGCGCAACAAGATGTTCAACGCAGAACTCGTGGAGATCCGGTCACCGGGGCGTCCGATCGAGCCCGCTTCGTATCCGATGAACAGCGTGGCACTCAAGCGGAACACCGAGCGCTGGCGACCACTGCTGGATGCGTTCAGCACGGCACCGACGTCCTTCACCAACCCACCCGACAGTTCCAGCTCGCTGACGCGCACCTTCGAGGCCCTGACCGGCGTGGTCTCTCACCGAGACCTGGTGGGTGTGCTGTCTCAACTGGAGTGGGAGCGTCCCGGACACTTCGGGCCCCATTTGACCTACCTCAGCCAGCTTGACGGCTCGCTGGCCAAAGTGGACGACTGGCTTCTCATCTCACCGCGGCTCGCATCGAACAGCCGCGTAGAAGCCAGCATCCTTGGCTCCATCCCGCTCTCCCTCGTCCGCCGAAGCCGACAGAACGGCAAGACTTCCTTCGGCCGCATCGCCAGTGTTGAGCACCGCATGGCGGCGCAGCGACTCATTGATGGGGCCGGTACGCCAGCAGGCACTCGTTCCGGGCAACGCACTGGAATCGAGCGTACAAGGGGAGTTGTCTTGCTCTACCCAGTGGTGGAAGGCGACAGCCACCGCAAGGTGCAAGACGTCGTCCGCAACGGGTCCGCCGACCCGTCGAAGATCGTGATGGCCTTCACCCTCATCCCGCCGGCCTCAGCCATCAATGCGGACCGCCGCCTGGTGCGCTTCCGTGCCAAGGACTCGCGCCACCGTAACGAGGCCACTATTCCGGCTAGTTCACCCTGAGCAGCTGTTGTCGTACCGAACCCCAGGTCGGCGTTTTCGCTGGTAAGGAGTAGGGGTGGCGATTCCGTGAGAGTAGTGGTCTGTTGTGCCACCGCTTCTTGGGAGGTCATGGATGCCGTCGATCGTGGGGTTGCCGGAACAGCGCGAGCTCGTTGCCCGTCGTCGGGTGGACGAACTGAGGGAGGAAGCCGGTGCTGGCGGAGATGTTGTTGCCGTCGGCCATGTCGACAAGCCGCTGGTCGTGGCGGAGGCCAACCAGGACGATGACCGCGATCCGGCCAGCGGACAGCTTCCGCCACCGCGACCTGATCTTCCTGAGGAGGGCGCGGATCAGCCGGGTGACGGTGGAGAGGGTGGCCGTGGACAGCGGACTTGGCAGACAGGGGCCCTCGGTGGAGTTCAGATTCTTTCACATACAACCCCAACTCCAGCCGGAGGCAAACTAGTTACGCCACAATCACCAGGTTCCGTATCTCGTGCCCACAGCACGGTGATGAACCGCCCAGTCAGGGTCTTGTGCAGCCAGCCCCGGTCGGCCAGCCGATTCAGCCGACTCCGCATCATCTTACGGAACCGCGGCTCGACACTGATCCCGAGCAGTCGGCACACGTCCTGAGCCGACGTGACCTGACGGCTGCCGAAGTGCACAGTCTGGCCAGCGCAACCATGCGGTGCTAGCAGTAGTCCAAAGGGTGAAGTCGCCTCAGGAAGTGGCAAGTCGCACTGCGTTCCCAAGATGACACATAATGTGAAGTTTATTGATAATTACGATCGGAAATCAGGCAATATATGGATTTCACGCCGTATGCGGCTTGGCAGCGGGCCTTGGAGGACGCCTTCTTCAGTCCCGACTGGGACGGTCATCCGGTCGTTATGTACGTGGACGACGGCGAGGCGGAGCAACTGCGAGAGCGTTTCAGCCTTGCGACGCCGCTTGCCGAGGCTGTGCGCGGGGTCGTTCTGCCTGGCGAGCCCAGGGCATATCGGGCCGTCGAGAGGTACGAGGCCTCGAAGCACGACAGCGTGGACCCGCCGGCCGTGCTGCCCTTGCTTGCATGTTCAGTGATCGCAGCCACCCGCATGGCCCACGATGGGAGCCGAAGAGCAAGTAATTACCACGGCCATTTCTCCGAGCTTCTCGCGGGCGAGGCAGGCGTGCTGACATCGGCCGACTATGTTCCGGTCGCGGAAATGTGGCAGCGGCTCGCTTCCTGGCAGCTCCAGTGGGGCGCATACCGGGGGCTGTGCACTATCCCGTCGCCCGGTGATGTGCCCCATAACCAGGCGCGAATCGGATACGCCTTGTCTCAGGCCGTTCTGCGCGGCAGCGACCGGCAACTGCTGCCGAAGTTCTTCGATGTCATGAGAACACGCAATGCTGCCACGTGGCCGCAGCCCGGAGCTGTGCTGGTCGAGGGTATCCGGCTCTGGGATCAGGTCGCCAAGTTTTCATCAGCCTTCCAGAACGCGCTCGGTCATCCTGAATTCCGGCCGCTCATCGAGCGACTGCTGGGTGGTCTGGCCAATGTGTGGGACGGTTCTGCGGAATACATCCGCCAGGGGACGCCGCGAGGGGAGCTCCTGGTGCGGTTCGAGAACAGGCGCCTGGGCTGGCTCGCCAGGTTCCCGCGCCCTGGAGCGGCCCAGTACCAGATGCCCCGCGATGTCGTGCTTCGGCAGTCGGGGCAGACGAACTACTACGCGGTCGATGGGCTGGAACTTCCCGAGGACCGGTCCCTGCGGGCGGGCGTGCAGCTTGTCGGAGACGGGGTTGCTGTGAGTCGCCCTGCCTCCTCCTTGGTCGTGCTGAGGCAGAACGAGTCGCTGGACTGCCGCACTAGCGTGGACCGGTTCGTGCCGGGAGAAGAGCACGTGATCCTGGCAGCACCGGAGGCAGCTCGAGACGTCGAGGCGGTTCTCGAAAGAGCAGCTTCACCCGACCGTGAGTGCAAGCCCCTTCGGCCATCGTGGCTGCCGCAGGGATGGAACCTCTACCGCCGTGTGGTCTTCGACGACGCCGTGACCCTCAAGGAGGCCATCCGCGATGTCAAGGGAGCAGTGCTTGCGGTACAGCCCGCTCCGCAGTTCAAGGCTTACCTGCACGGAGGGTTGCGCCTGGCACCCAAGCTCAGCACGCGGCTCTACCTGGTTGGGGGCGAGCCCGATCTCGTACTGCCCGACGGCGCATCGGGCGAAGCGGTGCTCGACGGACAGGCCCAGGACCCGCCCTTCCAGGCCAGGGGAGTGCCGATCCCGATATGGCCGCGAGGGCTTGGGCCGGGTGACCACGTCCTAGAGGCGGAGGGGAGTGCCCTCTCCTTTGCCACTGCCGACGGCGCCCCGGCCCTAGCGGAGCTGGACAAGCCTGTCGGGTTCTCCGTTGCTGGCGCTGAAGCCGCGGCGTTCGTGTCCCCCGAGGGAACTTCCGGCCTGGTGCGCGGAGCCGACCTGGGCACGGCCGGGGGCGGCGCGGCACCCCATGTGGTTCTGTGCCGCCGTCGGGCTGAGCGGACGGTCTTCGTCTCGTCGGACGGGCGGGCTTGGCGGATAGACGAACCCGACACCCCCGCCTGGTGGTTGAGACTTCCCCAGCCGCCGTCCGACTACCACTTCGAGATCGACGTCCGTGCTGGGGGCGGTTGGGTCCTCCAATTGCGGCAAGGCGAGTGGACCGTCGAACCGGCAACCCCGGAAGACCCCTCGTTCGCGCCCGGCCCTGAGTACCGTGCATGGGCCCAGGCGGTACTTGATGCAGCCGACGCAGGGACTGGGGAGCTGTGGGACGCCTTCGTGGAACTGGCCCGCGAGGTGGCGGAGTGCTGAGTATCGGAAATCTGCTCCTGCGGTGGGCCAGCGAGCTCGGAGGCGGCAAGATCGCTGACTTGAGGGCAGGCGTGCTCCGCACGGCCCGCAGCAGAGGGGTGTCAGTGCGCGAGGGTGCGGACGGCCGATGGCTGCGGGATGTCTCCGGACTCGGGCACTTGGACGTGGACTGGCGCCGGGGATTGTGGTCCGCGGCCCCTCCAGTCCTCACACGCGTGCCGTTCTCCGACGGCCTGGCCGTGATTGCCGGGCGCCGAACCGCTGCTTTCGACCAGGCGGTCGACGCAGCAACCGCAGAGTGGGCTGCGATCTTCTGGGCCGAAAACGAGGCTGCCGAAGGTGATGTCCCCGTACCGGACACGCTCTACCTGCAGTACGACGTACCAGAGGGCCTGCCCCACGACGCGGAGAGGCTCGGATGCACATACGTCCCCTGTGCGGCACTCCAAGCAATCTCGCTTCTCCCCGACCTGGTGGCAGGCCCTACGGCCGCTCCGCCAGGGGTCGGCAACACGCACACGGTAGAGCGGTACGACCTTGAGACACACGAATACGAACCCGCCAAGTCGTACAGCGAGGACGGCCTTTACCGATGGCGCAGCGCGGACTGGGCACGGCTTGTCCAGGTCCGGCGCGGTGGCCAGTTCCTCAGCACCGAGCACGAGTACGGCGTCTACCTGGAACATGAACGAATGGGCACCAGCGTGATGCGGTGGAGGCCCGAAGGAAGCACTGGGCGCCAGCGTGTAGGCCGTCTCGCAGTCGACTGGGGGGCGCCCCTGCCGCCTCTGCACGCTCGGGCAGCCGTCCTCTGCAGCGGCCTGCAACCTCGCTTCCACGAGCTGGCCAGGACAGTTCGCTACGACAATGTCCCCCTCGCGGCCGCCGAGAGGCTGGCCAAGTCTCTGCACCAGGAACTTGAGATCCAGAAGCCCGATGCGGTGCCAGGGAAGGCGGAGCGATGACTGATTCCACCGGAGAGGTACGGCGGCCCGAAGCCACGGACATCCTCGGCAGCTTCGAGGCGCTGCGGGGCACGCTCATGCGGTATTACGACACCCCGTTCGCTGTTGATGATCCCTCGGTCATGACCGAGCGGCGTGCGCTCCTGGACACGGATGGTGGGGCTTGGCGCGAGCCGCTCCTGGAACTGCGGCCGCAGTACGCCCCGAGCGGGGTCGCCGTCGCCGAGTCTTTCCGTGCCGCAGGTGCGCACCCCCAGGCGGCCGAATTCGCGCAGTCCGCCATTCCGATCGGTGTGGAGCAGCTCTACCAGCACCAGCACGATGCCCTCGTTGCCGCATGCCGCGACGGCCGCGACTTCGTCGTGACCGCCGGTACCGGTTCCGGCAAGACAGAGGCCTTTCTGCTGCCGATCATCGCGGACCTGGTCGCTGAGTCTGCCGGGTGGCGGGGCAGAGGCGGTGCCCAGGCAGCATGGTGGAGGGGGCGCGGCGGCTACGAGCCGAGCCGCAGCGGCGAGGACGGGCACGCGGCCGCTATGCGCGCGCTCGTCCTCTACCCGACCAACGCCTTGGCGGATGACCAACTGGTGCGCCTGCGCAGAGCACTGGATAGCGACGCCGCCCGAGACTGGCTGGACCAGAATCGGTCCGGCCACCGCTTCTACTTCGGCCGGTACACGGGTGCGACGCCGGTGTCTGGGAGTGCTGACTCATTGCCGGCCTTGGACCGGATGCGCACATACATGAAGGAGATGGAAGAGCGGGAACAGCGGATGGCTGGTCAGGTCCGCGACTTCATTCCGCGTGTCGGCGGCGCAGAAATGCACGCCCGCTGGGACATGCAGCATGCCGCGCCGGACGTCGTGGTCACCAATTACTCGATGCTCAACATCATGCTCCTGCGCCCGCAGGAAGCACCGATGTTCGAGGCCACCCGCCGCTGGCTGCACAGCACCCCCGAGGCGCGCTTCACTCTGGTCCTCGACGAACTGCACATGTACCGCGGAACCGCAGGAACCGAGGTCGCCTTCCTGCTCCGCAAGCTACGGCACCGGCTCGGACTTGACGGCGCGCCTGAGAAGTTCCGCGTGCTGGCTGCTTCCGCTTCTCTCAAAGCGGGCCGGGACGACGAGTTCCTGGAGTCGTTCTTTGCGTTGCCGCGGGGTCGGCACACCGTCGTGCCTGGAACCCTTCTGCTCCCCGAGCCCGGTCCGATCGACTTGACGCCCCATGCCCGGGATCTGGCCGCCGCGGCCGAGGGTGACCTCGCTCCCCACACAGCAGCACGTCTCCTGCGGACCGCCGGTGCAGGTGACGCACTGGCACTAGCCCTGGCGCCGGGCGGCAAGCCGCAGGCGCAGCCCTTGTCCCGCCTGGCCGCCCGACTCTTTCCGGGACTTCCGTCAGAGGGCGAGAAGGCAAACGCGCTGCATGGCGTGCTCCGCTCCCTCGGCTCCGCCTCGGACCCCGCACTGCCCAAGCTGCGCACTCACATGTTCTTCCGCAACATCGATGGCATCTGGGCCTGCTCCGACCCGGAGTGCCCCGATGTCCCCGTTGACAAGCACCCCCAGCGTCGAGTCGGACGGCTGTTCAGGGCACCCGCGTCCCGCTGCAGTTGCGGAGCCAGGGTCCTGGAGCTGCTGTACTGCCAGAACTGCGGCGACCTCATGCTGGGCGGCTTCACCAACCCCGCCCTGCTGGGCAAAGCTACCTTCCGGGGCTCGCTGCACACCGACTTCCCTGACTTCGACCAGCTGCCGGACGATGCAACGGGGACGGCGAGCGCTGGCAACTACATCGTGTACTGGCCGCGCAAGTCGGAACTCGGCCTGGAGAAGTCCGAGTGGACGGGTTCAGAGTCCAACCAGGGTGCAAAGGCCACGTTCCAGTTCAGGACGAGCCGCTACCACCCGGGTACAGGCCGACTTGCGAACGACAAGGCGGAGTACACCGGTTGGTCTTTCCACGTGGTCCCGGAGAAAGGCAAGGACGGAAGGCTGCCGCTCGACATCCGGGGTTTGAAGGCCTTTCCGACGCGCTGCCCGGCCTGTGGCGACGACTGGGAGATGAAGCGGGCCCGAGACCCCAAGACGGGCGCGATGAAGCCGATCGGCTTGGAGGATCCCGCACGCCTGCGGAGCGCCCCTGTACGCCGGATGCGGACGGGATTCGACAAGCTCAACCAAGTGCTCACTACCGAGGCGCTTGGCCACATGCCTGAAGACGAACGCAAGGTCATCGCCTTCTCCGACAGCCGCGACGACGCTGCTGAACTTGCCAGCGGCCTCTCCTTGCGCCACTACCAGGACCTCTTGCGGCTCATGGCAGCGAAGGTCGTCGAGAGTCAGGGCGACCCTTATGCGGACCTGCAGCTAGTCAAGGCCCACTACGCACGCCAGTCCGTCGACCGCGAGCAGATCAGGACTGCGCTGCAGCGGCTGCGCGACCGCCATCCCCGCGAACTGTCGGCGCTGCGCGACATCCTCAACGACGAGATCGATGCTGAGCCTGAGCGGCAGCCCGAACTGGAGTCAGTGCTCGGCGCCCTGCCCTCGCTCCAGGATCTCCGCTACGACCTGCGCGGACTCCTCCTCGACTACGGGGCCAATCCAGGCGGCCCGGCTGCCTCGCTCCAGGAGTACAAGGACATTCCGTGGACCGCGCTCTTCGACTGGGAGAGGGGCCGGGGCCTCAAGCCCGGGCTTACTGAGGAGCAAGAGGAGTACCTCAGACGCATCGACGGCAGCCTGGGGCGCGAGTTCGTCTTCGGACTATTCTCCGGCGCCGGCCGCGACTTCGAGTCGCTCGGACTCGGATGGCTCAGCCTCTCCGGCGACCGCTCCCCGGTCGAAATGCCGCCGGATTCTGATGCCGCGCTCGCCCGCGCCAGTCTGCGGATCCTCGGTCTCCTCCGGCGCTTCCATGAGCTGCGCGCTGCCTCCGAGACACCTCCGGCTCCCCTATTCCGCTTCTGGAAGCAGGTCGCGCAGCGCGATGGTGTCGACGTCGACACCATCAAGGGCCGTGTGCTGGTTGCTTGGGGACCGGCGGTCGCGCAGTACACCATCGACCCGTCCAGAGTCTCCCTCAGGCCAGGAGACGGACGCATCTGGACCTGCAGCAGCTGTCGGCGTCCGCATCTCCACCCGGGCGTGGGCCTCTGCACGAAGTGCCGGGCTGAACTGCCGAGCAGCCCAATGCAGTTCACGGGCGCCCTCAACGACGACTACTACGCGTGGAAGGCCCGGGCCAGTACAGGAGACTTCCCGCTTCGTGCCGCCGAGCTCACAGGGCAGACCGACCGCATCGACGCCCAGTCGCGCCAGGCCAGGTTCCAGAAGGCCTTCATCGGTGAGGACGACGTCCCGGTCGCCGACGGCATCGAGGTCCTCTCCGTGACGACGACGATGGAGGCTGGCGTCGACGTCGGCTCCCTCAACACGGTGCTGCTCGCCAACATGCCGCCCACCCGCTTCAACTACCAGCAGCGCGTAGGCCGGGCCGGCCGCCGCGACAGCCCCGCGGCCACGGCTCTGACCATCTGCCGGGGACGCAGCCACGACGAGCACTACTTCGCCAGGCCGGAAGAGATCACGAACGCCCCGACCCCGCCGCCGTACCTCGCCCTCGGCATGCGGTCGATCTTCGAGCGGGTGCTGCTCAGCGAAGTCCTGCGGCAGGCATTCGATGCGGTGGCCGCCGCACGGGGCAAGGGCGATCCCGGTCTCACCAAGAACGTCCACGGCCAATTCGGGCTTGCGGCTGACTGGCCAGTGCACCGAGAGGCGGTGCACCGCTGGGTGGACGGGCACCACGCGGATATCGAGTCGGCGGCTCGGGCACTCCAAGCCAGGACGCCGGAGTCCGTCGCGTCCATCGATCCGATCCTCTGCATCAAGGATCTCTTGGACCGGCTCGGCACCGAGGCTGCCTCGGGCATGGGGCACGTGGAGCTCAGCCAGCGGCTGGCTGAAACCGGGCTTCTGCCGATGTTCGGCTTCCCAACGCGCGTCCGCTACCTCTACACGGAGCGGCCTGAGCAGAACTTCCCGTGGCCTCCGCCCGGAGCGATCGACCGCAACCTGGCCGTGGCGCTGAGCAAGTTCGCGCCGGGATCCGAGACTCCGCGCGACGGACGCCTCTACCAGTCCATGGGAATCGCCTCCTTCAGGCCTGGACTCAAGCAGCCTTCGGCAGAGGAGGAGCCCTTCGGCTCAGAGATCTGGGTCGCTCTGTGCCGCCTGTGCGCACACATCCAGCAGCTTGAGGAACTTGAGGAAGGCGAAGACCTCAAGTCCTGCCCCGCGTGCGGGGCTTCGGGAAGCAACTACGCCGCGCTGCCCATACGCGAGCCTGCGGGCTTCCGTGCCGGAACACCGCGCGATTATGACGGCATTCGCGAATGGGGCCACGGCGGCGCCAGTTCCCGCACGGCAGCCGATCTTGAGAAGGACGCTCCCCGTGTGGAACGGAATGCTGACGACTGGCTGGTCGTCCACGCGGGAAGCGGCGACCGCTTCACGATCAACAGCAACAACGGCCGCCTCTACCGGTTCAAGAAGGTGCACGGCTCATGGGGCGGCTACCACGTAGTGGACAACCCGAAGGCGCAGGCCGACATGAAGACCGCGCTGGGGGCCACAGAGCACACCGACATGCTGTTCCTCGGAGCCCGGGCGCCCCTCGATCCGGACCGCGGTCTGCGGTTCGACATCTCCCTGTACGAGCAGCCGCACGGGTTCCGCGATGCCTACCACGGCCGACGAGCAGCCTGGTATTCGCTTGCCGCGCTCCTGCGCCGCGCCGCTGCCCCATTCCTCGATGTGCAATCTGAGGAGCTGCTGGCAGGCATCCACGGTTCGGCGACGGCATCCTCACCGGTGCTCGCCTACCTCGCCGATAGCCTCGAAAACGGCGCGGGATTCAGCACCCACCTCGGATCGCCCGACCACATTGAGGAGTTCCTCGACGCTGTTGACGGATACCTCGGAGGACTCAGCTCGGAGCATGCAACGGACTGCAACGGATCGTGCTACCGCTGTCTGCGCGACTACTCCAACATGCGGCTCCACCCGCTGCTCGACTGGAGGCTCGCCGGAGACCTGATCGGCGTCCTGCGCGGTCGGCCGCTCTCCGTGGACATCGCCGCGCACGGCAAACTGCTGGAGCGCTGGGCCGAGGACCGGACAGACCTCTACGCAGAAGTCCGAGAGAGCCCCTTCGGTCGTATTGCCATCGCCGAGGGCGAGTTCGCGGAGGAGCCTTTTGCGGTGGTGGTGAAGCACCCCCTGGAATCCGCTCAGTTGGAGGCCATGGCTCCGAGACTCGGAGAGTGCAGCGGCTTCATCACCGAGAGCGGCCTGGCCAAGCGGGTGGCCTTCGTCGATGCATATTGCTTGGACCGGACCCCTGCCGCAGTCACGAGTGACTTGGTGGAGTTCGCCGAGGAGGAGCTGTGACCGCTGGCCCGCTGTTCTCGCATCCCGCAGCCAAGGACCGCCCGGCTACCGCACCGACCCGAGAGGACTTGATCGAGCGCGAGCGACAGCGCCGACTCGCGCTGATCGCCGCGCGGGCGAACGAGGCGCCGATCGGAGCGGAGCGCTCGCATGCAGACGCCGACCCCAAGACGCTGGGCCCGGCAGAGGACGCCCCAGTGCGCGAGTCCGCCTCGCCTGTGTCTCAGTCGCCAGAGACGCCCATCCCGGACGGATTCGAATCCGAGTCGGCTTGGATAGCAGCGCAGCAAGCGGCCCGCGCGGTGGCCGTCGCAGCACGGGACGCTGGCCACCCTGCGCCGCGACTTGAAAGCCTTGCGTCCGACATCACGGCGGATCAACTGGCCAAAGATCTGGTCGCTGCCGTGCTACCCATGCCGCCGCTCACCGCTGTCCAGAGTCTCGTAGAGGCAAGGAGATCGCTGGACAGGCTTCTCCCACCGCGCCTTGCCGTACGAGCCCGCGCACTTCTGGAGGGCGGACTCGACCAGGCACCCACTGGGTACGGCAGCACGCCGGAAGACGGGAGCGATGAGACATGGCAGCTGTACGCGGACCACGTGCGCCTCGCCGGATATGTCCGGGTGCCCGTTGAGAACCAGCAGAGGCTCATGGACTCTCTGCCGCTCCCCGTTGTCGACGACCTCATCGACGACGGGCACCTTTCAGCCAGAGCAGTCCCGGACGATGGTGATCGCCGACTTTACCTCCAGGCCCGCCTCACACCGTCGCAGGTGGATATGGAGGGCGTGGGCGAACTTGGATGGACCGATGAGCAAGCCCGCCGGGAGTTCCGCTTCCGGCTCGCCTGCGGCGACATCGCCGTACTTGATGAAACACACGGGTTGACGGACGAGCAGCGCCGAATGGCAGCCGATCTGGCCCACGTGCGTTCAACCGGCCGGATCCCCTCCGATCTGTCCGCTCAGAAATGGCTGTGGCCTGCACTGGAGAGACTTGCCCCTCAAGCGCCGGTAAACCTGCGCCGTGACAAGGCATTCGGCAGCTGGTACGTCGTACGGCGCATGCACCGCTCTCTTCGTGCCGCGCACCGGGCAGAGCTGAGCAAGGACCACAAGCGGGCTGACTCGCTCTTCAAACACGCACGGAACGACGCGAACGCTCTGCGGGAGGTATGGACGGCTGGTGGCTGGGAGGCCAAGAACCTTATTGCCTACCTGCTGGTGCTCAACGGCTCCGGAGACGAAGCATACGAGCAGGCCTTGGAAATGATCAGTCCGGTGAGGCCGGGCTACGGGCTGCGCGAGGACCAACTGCCTGGAGCGGGGCGCGTCAATCTCGAGCGCAACCGCGAAGTGCTGCGCCAGTTGCAGCGCCATCGTGAAGGCGACCACGTTCTCAACCCCTACCTCGTTCTGGACGCACCAGACGGAGCGCCGACCGAGCTGTGGAAGGGCAAGTGGCGGACCCTGCGGCGGGCACTCGACGAGGATGGCGAGGCCATGGTCAATGAGGCCAAGGACGCCATTCAGATGCGAGAGCGGGGCCAAGCTCCCGTCGAGCCGTTCCTTCTTCCCTTGATGCCGCAGAAGTGGGCCAACCCTGCAGTCGATGCGGCTCCGACCGGGGCCGGAGCGCCACCGATACCGCGCCGTACAGCCCCGCCGACGCAGCAGGAGCAGGACTACGCTCGCGACCAGGCTGCTTGGGGCATCGTCCGCGCCGCCTGCCAAAATGTAGGGCTTCCAGCCGCGGCCGAGAACTGCCCGCCCCTCCCTCCAGAGAGCAGCAGCCAGTGAAGAACAAGTCCCACGGCGGCAGCGGATCCGGCGCGCACAAACGCCGAGCGGGGCAGCCGCCCCCCAAGAGCCGAAAGGATCGAGCCGGCGGCGCACCTGCTTCTGCAGTCGATCCCTCGCGTGCACGGCCGCCGCAGATCGTCATCGACATCGGTGAGGGGCATCCGCGCTGCGAAGCCGGCACCTTTGACGCTGCTGCGCTCCTAGCGTCAGTGCTGGCTTCTGTTGTACCTAGGATTACTGAGGGACTGCGCGCCATCGAGGATGAGTTGGCCAAGGGAGAAGACGGCCCTGAGGCGCTCGCCCAGACCATCAGAACGGTTGGTCGCCAGATCTCAGAGGGCGTCAGGGCGGGCGTCGTCGACGGTATGAGGTCTCGGGACCGCCACCTGGCCCAGTTGGCTGTGATCGACCGTGCCGCAGCACACGCCGGCACACTCGCGCAGCTCCAGGAACGCATCGATAAGGAACTGGCACTCGCAGGATTGCGGCGGATTTCGGACCTCTCCGATCTGTCGACGTTCAACCTGGCGGACGGGACCGGCATGCCCGCCCCCACCCCTTCGGACGGCGACGTGTTCGAGCTGGTCAGCCCCGCATACGCTGATGCCGAAACCGGGCGGACGCTCGAGCGCGGGTGGATTCGCCCCCTGCGGAGCGGGCAGTCTGCTGCACCAGCAGGAAAGCGCCATGGGTCTGCCTCACGCAAGTACAAGGACCGACGCAGCGGCTCAGTAGACGCTGACACACCGCCGGCTGACGATGAGGCGCAAATGCAGCCTGAGCACGATCAAATGCAAGACAACGCCACGGTCGTGAAGCTCCTGCGCGAAGAACAGAGTCTCGAAGACCAAGACAGCCTCGACAATGAGGCTCCCTCCGCGCACTCGGAGCCCGCGGGTACGACAAGGCAGCCGACCGAAGAGGCCGCTGCACAAGATGCCGATGTGCTCGCTGATAGCACGAGTCGAGCAGACGCCCCCGAACCTGCAGGACACCGCCACAAACCGGTGTCGGCAGAGGCAGCTGAGGACTCCGTCGGCCCCTCGGTTGCCCCCGCTAACGACCGCAAGACATCTCGCCGCAGCGCGGCACGGGTGCCGGGATCCGTCGGCAGCGTCTCCATTCCCCGGCGTCTGCAGGCGCAGCAGACGCCGGGCAAGATTTCCGACAAAGACAACCAGTCGCCTCGGAGGACGAGTTGACATTCGGTATCGACTTCGGCACGAGTAACTCGGTTGTCGCTCATTCCGACGGCGTGAACACCGAGACCGTGCCCATAGACAATGACAGCATCCCTGCTCAGTGGCGTCAGCCGGAGTTCGAGGAGCTGTTCCCCTCAGTCCTCGCCGTCCGGGACCTTCAGCGCACCCTGTGTTTCGGCTGGGCGGCCAAGACAGCGCCAGGCGAGCCCGTGGACGCGGTCAAGCGCATGCTCGGTACCCGCTCCGCTGGTGCGGAACAGGTGGACCCAGGAGCGCCTCTCTTGGAGGAGCATCACGTTTGGCTGGGCGGCGAGCCCTTCCGCAGCACGGCTGCCGCCGCGTCGCTCTTCGCCCAGATGAAGACAGCCGCGCAGCGCAGTTTCCTCGACCTCCGCGAAGCCGTCGTTACCGTGCCCGCGAACGCCACCGGAGGCGCGCGGTACAGGACCCGTGCCGCGGCGCGGTTGGCCGGCATCAAGGTCAAGGCTCTCCTCAACGAGCCCACGGCCGCGGCCGTCTCGTACGCCAATGACATCGACATCCCCGGACGCTTCCTGATCTTCGACTGGGGCGGCGGCACCATCGATGTCACCGTCCTGCACTACGACGGCAAGTACTTCGAGGAGCTGTCTTCGCGGGGCATCGCGGCGCTCGGAGGCTTGGAGTTCGATGAAGCGCTGGCCCGGATCTTCTTGGGAAAGCTCGGCCAGGTGCCTGAGCAGTTGAGCACCGAAGAGCGCAACCGCTGGCGCCGCGACGTGGAGCTCACGAAGATCGCCCTCTCACGTACCGACGCGGCCGAGGTGCCCTTCGACCTCCCGGCCCTGGGAAGGACATTGACCGTGTCGAGGGAGGAGTACCTCGCGGCCGTTTCACCGCTGATCGAGCGCGCGATGGAACCCTTGGAGCAGTGCCTCGACGACACTGGGATTGCTCCCGACGGCATCGATACCGTGCTCATGATCGGCGGTACGTCGCAGATTCCGGAGGCTCGGGAGTCTGTGGGCCGCATCCTGGGTGCCGATCGGATCGTCCCAGCGGCGCTGTGCCACCCCATGACGGCAGTCGCACGAGGCGCGGCGATCTACTCAGCAGCCCTCGACGACCCTGACCAGCGCGACCGCTTCAGCCTCGTTACCAACTACGATCTCGGCACTGCTTTCGATGCCGGCCCCCGCAAGGGCTTCCAGCCCATCATCCGCCGAAACCGCACCCTGATCGCGAGGGGTGAGCGGCGCTTTACCCCCTCGCGACCGAATGCGATCTCCGTCAACGTGGAGATCATTGAGGGCGAAGCGGGCTACCTAGCGGACAGCGACCGGGCCTTTCCGCTCTCCTGTCTGGAAGTCCGGCTCCCGAAGCCGGAGCGCGACCCTGAACGCAACGCAGTCCTCGTGCAGTTCCGCTACGACCACAGTGGCATCCTCGGGGTGAAGGTGACCCATGAGGCCACCAAACGGCTTCTGTTCGACAGCGAGATCGACTCGTTCGGAAAGGACGGGACCCCGCTCCAGGCCGGTCTCGACGGTGAGCTGGTGCGGCTCCTCTCGCACACCGACGTGCCCTTCCTGGACGTGGGGGTCCTCACAAATGATGGGGACGTGGGACGGGGAGTCCAAGTAGGCGAAACGCCACCGGCTCCGTCGCCCGATCTGGACTCGGATCTTTCGGTGAACGGCGTGGCACAGCAGCGTCTGTGAACTTGTGCATGACGGCATATCCCCCAGGTTGAACGTCACGTAATTCCCCGAGGGCTGGCCTGATAGGGACTCCGCCGATTGATCACCCTCGGACTCACTCGCACCAACCACCACCTGACACCTCGCCCCTGCCACCGCATAACGAAAGGGGCCGCCCGGCCTCCGGCCGGACAGCCCCGCAACAAGTTTTTCAGCAGCCTTCTAGACGGCTAGATCCAGCGGCAGGTCACTAATATCACGGAGGCGTTTACCAGCGACCAAGGTGTGAAGCATGCTGATCGCCTCGTCGTTGTCGGTTTCGTTGACTGCTCCGATTAGTTCCGGAAGAGCGAAATGGTAAACCGTGTCGATGTCGCCGGTTCCCAGGGCTAGGGATGCCAGCCTGGAAGGCGAGGGCTCCCCGGTGACGACCACGATATGCGGGGTTCGTCCTTTCCGGTTCCGGATCACATTCAAGGCCTCCGAGCGTGCATTCTGGGCGCGGTCGCTGCGCAAGGTCCACTTACATGAAACTATAGCGTGCACGATGGGTCGCTCCTGATTAGCCATCCTAATGACAGCGTATTGGCCAGAGGTCGCGTCTACTAGATCGTGATCGCGATTGATCGTCTCGTCTGACTCGGGCTTTCGCAGTATCAGAATATCAGGACTGATTTCGTATGAGTTTCCCAGCACGGAAGCGAGAGTCCGGTCGTTCTTAATAGCACTCGCTAGGTCAGCCAGATGAGTGTAGGGTTCGTACTTGGAGATTTGATACTCGGCACGCGACCCGCCGACATTCTCGATGGCCCAATCACCCGGGCGGAGAGACTGAAAGAAGGAGAATGTCTCTGCCAGGAACTCCTCCACGGCCTCCTCGAACTGTTTTCCAGCTCGCTGCCCCTTGAGTTTCGCTGTAATAGTCTGGGCGGAGAGATCCTGTGCGATCCGCAATGCGATGGATACACTCGTCCTTTGACTGCTATCGGCATTTGAAGCCACATTGTCAGGTGACAGTGAAAGGGTGTGCTTTTCTACGAGATTCTTGTGAAAATTATTCCTGGCCACGGTAAGCGCTGCTGTCACGCGAGAAACACTCCTGACTTGTTTTTAAGGTACCGCAGAGCGTTTTCTGCAGGTAGGTGATGGGGTCAGCTCACTCGCAATCCAGAGCGATATTCATTCTGAGGGACCGCACGAACCAACGGAAGGTTCTTGGGCATCCTCATCTTCCGCGCAAAAAGCTCGTGGATCCACGACGGTACCGTTGCAAGGGCAACATCCGGCCCTCGGTCCGATCCCCGCATCGCCGACTGGCGTTGGCATATAGTGCTCCTGGCCTCAGACCAGACATCACAACTGCACGCGCAGGCGCAGAGCCTACTGGCACCGACTTGGAGAGCGGACGTGTCTGACAACTGGACTCCCCCTCACGGGTCTTGGGCTTCCTCTGCCGCCAGGCGCCGCAACATGCAGGCCATCCGAAGCCGGGACACCACACCAGAACGCCTGATCCGACGGCTCGTCCATGCACAAGGACTGCGCTACCGGGTCGCTGCCAGGCCCCTTCCGGACCTTCGCCGGACGGCAGACATGGTCTTCCGTCCGGCGAAGGTAGCTGTCTTCATTGATGGTTGCTACTGGCACGGATGCCCTGAGCACTACATACCACCGAAGACGAACTCCGGGTATTGGTCAGAGAAGGTCGTCAAGAACATGACTCGCGACCGGGACACCGACCAACGCCTAGAGGAGGCAGGCTGGCACGTGCTCCGCTTTTGGGAGCATGAATCACCCGGCGACTGCGCTCTGAAGATCATCGCTGAAGTCAGCCGCCTCCGCTCCAAAGAGAGCTGACTGAACAGGAAGCTCGGTGACCGGCTGGATGTCCTCACTGCGCGCGGCTTCCCTTTCTTCCTTTTCGGCTTTCAGCGCTGCTGAGATCATCCGCCCAACAGCTTCTGCGACAGGCGGCGGAAAAGCGTTGCCAACCTGCCGGTAAGCAGCCGTCTTCTTTCCTTCGAAGTGCCAGTTCTGGGGGAATCCCTGAATGATGGCAGCCTGAGCCACGGTGAGCTTGGGTCCGTTCTTAGCGAAGAGGTCGCGGCCAGGGTCAGTCATCTCTTCTGGATCATTTGCGACCCCCAAGCCGCATACCCCAAGATTCGCCCAAGCCTTCTTCGCGCGTGTAGGCCCAAGATCGGCTCCCCCGTGTTTCTTGGAGCCTCCGACGAGAGTAGGGGCCACGCCTTTCTTTGCGTCCTTAAACCATTCCTTATAGGCGCTCTCCCAGCCCGGGTGACCACTCTCCTGGAACCGTTTTCGCATCGTCCGCCATAGAGCGTCGGCTACCGTCTTCGGCTTTTTCAGCTCGGGCTCTACCCACCTGAAATGCTTCGCACCCTCAGGCTTCATCGCTACCAGAATGCTACGCGGGCGCAACTGCGGTACACCGTAGTCCTTCGCCTCCAGCAAACCCCAGAAGCACTTTTTGTACCCCATGGAATCCAGCTCTCCGAGAATCCAGTTCCGGTATTTCTCGAATTTGGCATCCATGAGCCCGCGCACGTTCTCGATCATTACAGCCTTGGGGTCGAACTCGTCAACCATCTCGAGCATCTTGGGAAACAGGTCCCGGTCGTCGTCCTCGCCCAACTGCTTACCGGCAACGGAGAAGGGCGGACACGGAACTCCTCCAGCGAGAAGAGACAAGTTTCCACGCTCAAGCCCCAGTTGCAGTCGCAGCTCGTGTAGATCGATCTTGGTGAGATCCTTATGGAGCACTTTGCAGCCGCTCCACTGGGGATTGCCCGTCACGTTCCGCTCGAGGGTAGCGACCGCGTGCTCATCGATCTCGAGCAGCGCAAGGTGTTTGAACTTGGCGTTATGAAGGCCAACCGCCTGGCCTCCGGCACCCGCACAGATCTCAATCGAGGTGAACTGCCTCTCAGTGCTGGTCATGCACCCTCCCTTACAAGCCCGCCCGGCGGCCACTCTTTGCAGTCCGCCCTCACTGAGGGTGACAGGCCCCACTGACAACGAGACCGGACCAAGTGTGCAACACGCCCCACCCTTCGCTGCAGGCACCCTCCGCCATGCCGAACACTCATACGATATTGCCCATGAAGAGCCCTGCGTGGACCGAAGACGAACTCGTACTGGCCGGAGCGCTCGTCGTGAAGAACGGCTGGCGTGAGCTGAGGACCGGTGACCGGGAGGTGCAGGAGCTGTCCGAGCTGCTGCGCTCTCTGCCGATTCACAGCCCGGAAACGCTGGCCCTTCCCGAGTTCCGGTCGCCGAACAGCGTCAGCCGCAAGACCACGGACTTCGCTACGAACTACGGCCCCTACCCCGGTAGGCCCACTCGGTGCGGCGAGCCCACTCTCCAGATGATCAAGGCGTTCACCGAGCGCGAGTCCGAGATGCTCCAGGCTGCCCAGGCCATCGAAGAGGGCATCGGATCCGGCGAGTTGCATCTCCTCCCCCAGCAGCCTGACGAGGTCGACGACGAAGGATTCACAGCCATCGAGGGACGACTCCTCGTACGCCGGGCACTCGCCCGCGAGCGGGACCCCAAGCTGCGCAAGCAGAAGATCGACCAGGTCCGGAGCGACGGGCGGCCACTCGAGTGTGAGGTCTGCGAATTCGACTTCGCCCGCATCTACGGAGATCTGGGCGAGGGCTACATCGAAGTCCACCACGTCATCCCTCTCCACATCTCCGGAACCCGGAAGACCAAGCTCAAGGACCTCGCGTGCGTGTGCGCCAACTGCCACCGCATGTGCCACAGGAGCCGTCCCGGAGAATCCTGGCGCACTCCAGACGCCCTGCGGGAGGAGATACGGAAGTCCGGGCAGAACGGCGCCCACTAGGCCGCGTCCGCATCAGCTTCGTAGTGCATCTGAGCCCGCTCAAGGATCCCGTCCGGATCACTTCCGCGAGCGGCAGTCCAGTGGAGGAGATCGGCGATCAGCTCCACCGCCGACTCTTCGAGCCCCGTCTCCCTTCTGCCGCCGCGCAGGACAACCCCACCCCAGGCTTCCTGGTAGGTCTCCAGCGCGCTGACGGCCCGTTCGAGCCGTCGGCAGTCGCGGCCGTGATCCAGCGAGACCTCGCACCAGACCGACTTTCCCGCCGCCGACAGGACCGTCCCCCAGTCCACAGCCAGAGCCGCGAGCAAGTGCAGCCCGCGACCGCACTCCTCATCGCAATCGGCAGTCCTCAGGGACGGGATCTCGCGGCTCTTGTCGTGGACCTCGACCCGAAGCCGTTCTCTCTGCACCTCGAGGATCAGAGTTGCCGAAGTGCCCTCCCCCACATGCTTGATGACGTTCGTCGCCAGCTCCGTGACGAGCAGTTCCGCCTCCTCGGCGGCCTCGCGCATTCCCCACTGATCGAGTTGTGCAGCGACGGCTTTGCGGAGCAGGGGCACCTCCGCCGGCTCTGCCTCGAAGGGCAGAACACAGCGGAGTCGGGGTGCGGTGACTTCGTAGCCGGTCATGGCCACTCCTCCCTCCATGCCACGCGCGTGCTGCGCCCGCCGTGTTCACACGACTGCACTGCGTAGCGATCTGTAGAGGAGCATGGCATAGAGAAGTCTCGCCATGTAACTTCTCACTAGAATCTATCGGGTGAATCTGCTGGTACATCAACTTCCGTACTGCCTAGCCTGATTGGCATCTCCGGGCGGGCGCCCGGCGCACACGGAGAGGAATCACATGTCGGTCCGCACCACCACACGGCGCCGTCAGCTGGGCGCGATGATGCGCAAACTTCGGGCTCGCAAGGGGCTGACCCTTGAGGAGGCCGGGCGGCTCGTCGGCGCTTCCAAGGCCACGATCAGCCGGTACGAGACCCAGGCCGGACCGGTCAAGTGGCTGGTGGTGGACGCACTCTGCCGCGAATACGGGGCAACAGATGCCGAACGTACGGCAGTTGTCGGTCTCGCCAAGGACGCCAAGCAGCAGGGCTGGTGGAGTTCCTTCGCCGATTCCATCCCGGAGAGCATGAACTTGCTGCTCACGCTGGAGGACGAGGCCGTACGCGAGGACCACTTCTCCTGCGTCTACGTTCCCGGGCTCCTGCAGACGCGCGGCTACAGCACGGCTCTGCAACAGGCCAACGAAGTACGCCTGGCGCCGACCGAGATCGAGCGGCTCGTGGACATCCGTATGAAGCGGCAGGAGATCCTCACCCGGCCAAAGCCCCCTCGGCTGTGGGCGATTCTCGATGAGTCCGTGATCCGTCGCGTCGTCGGTTCGCCGGACATCATGAAGGAGCAGCTCGACCGGCTCCTCGAAGCGACCGAGTCCACGCACATCACGCTCCAGGTACTTCCGTTCTCCAAAGGGGCCCACGGCGCAGCCCTCGGAAGCTTCGTGATCATCGGAGGCAGCGAACCCACCCTCGACGTCGTGTACGTGGACTTCCACACTGGGTCGCTGTTCCTCGAGAAGGACGAGGAGCTGGAGCGTTACCGACTTGCGTTCGAGTACCTCCGCGCACAAGCGTTGGACATGGAGGCTTCCTCTTCCATGATCCACCGCATCCGCAAGGAGCTATGAATGCCCGCCGCCCCTCAACTCCCTCCGGTCCACGCCTGGTTCAAGTCGTCGTACAGCGGCGCCAACGCAACCGAGTGCGTGGAGGCCGCCTTCGTACCGGCCGGCGTGCTGGTACGGGACTCCAAGCGGCCGGAGGATCCTCACGTCGCGATATCGGCGGAGGCGTGGGGGAGGTTCTTGGCTGCCCGGCTGGGCTAGACCTCTCCGAGGGTGGGCAGTTGGAAAGACTCCGCCGACCAGGCCAGATATCAGAAAGGCTTTCTCCCGCAGCGCCTCGCCCAACTGATCAAGTCCATCGTGAAGGAGTACGCATGATGAACGCTACAGACCCCACTCCCAACCGCACCTCTCCCTGGTTCAAGTCCTCCTACAGCAACGGCGCAGGAGGCGAATGCGTCGAGTGCGCCCACGGCGCGGACGGCGCCCTCGTACGCGACTCCAAGAACGCCGACGGGCCTTTGCTCGCCATCCGTGCGCACGCGTGGGAGGCCTTCGTACGGGCCTTGGGGGCGGCGGAACAGGAGCGCTGAACGCGACACGTGCTCAGTTCAGTGCCTCGATCGCCCTCAGAATCAAGGCCCGCGCATCCGCCCCATAAACCGCCATGCTCCTCAGCTGCTCGAACGCCTTCAGGTACAGCGCGATCTCGGAGGGCTGAGTGATCCTTACCTGGGCGGAGACGAGTTCCACCGATACGAGCTTGTCGTCGTAGACGTGGAACGTCTCTCGGGGCCACTGAGATCGTTCCCGAGTCGCCGACGGGATGATGCCGAGCGATACCTGGGGCAGGGCTCCCACGGTGAGGAGGTAGCCGAGTTGGGCGGCCATGGCCTCCTCGTCGGTAACGCGGTAGTGGAGCGCGGCCTCTTCGACGACGAGGACGAACCGGTGGCCTGGTTCGTGGATCACGCGGGAGCGGTCGACGCGGGCTCGGGCGGCTTCGGCGCTGTCGTCGACGGGGAGTTCACGGAAGTTGGCGCTGATGCCCAGGACGCCGGCCGCGTAGCCCTCGGATTGGAGGAGGCCCGGTACGAGGGATGAGGAGTAGACACGGAACAGTTGGGTCTCGTGGAAGAACTGGGCGGCGCTGTCCTGTAGTTGCTTCAGACCACTGCGGATCTTGTGGCGCCACTCCGTGTACATCGACTCTGCGTGGAGCGACTGCGCGACTAGGTCGTCCTCCTGATCCCTGGCGCCGCAGGCAGTGGTCCACGCTCGGATGTCCTTCGTGGACGGTGCGGTGAGGGCGTTCTCGATGCGCGACGTCTTGGCGTGGTGCCAGCCGCACCGGTCGGCCAGCTCGGTGACCGTCAGCCCCGCCCCCTTGCGGAGGTCACGTAGCCGCCGGGCGACGACTTCGCGCGCGGCCTGAGCGGACGAGGACGGGGATTTGGGCATGAGCCGGCTTGTCCAGTGTGTGCTGTCAGTGGATTTCGTATGCGCTGTGCGGGATGGCCCGCGTCCAGACCGCTTCGAACGCGTCGGCACAGAGCTTCGCCGCGTCGGGGGCGTCGTCCCAGACTTCGCCGCCGAGTGACGAGCCGTCCCCGGCGAAGTGGTTCCAG
Source organism: Streptomyces sp. NBC_00286 (assembly GCF_036173125.1). NCBI lineage: Bacteria > Bacillati > Actinomycetota > Actinomycetes > Kitasatosporales > Streptomycetaceae > Streptomyces > Streptomyces sp. NBC_00286. Next base: position 6,380,335 of record NZ_CP108054.1, on the reverse strand, counting down.
CGGATGACCTGGTCGTCGAACAGCCAGAAGTCGTTGCCGGGCAGCGCGAGTTCGGAGCAGCGGCGCCGGGGCAGCCAGCGGACTTGTTCGCCGGCGGCGACGTTCGTGAAGGTTCCGTCGTACAGGAAGCCGGTGTACTCGCTGACGGGCTCGGAGATGATGCGCGCCCGCCGGATGACGACGCCTCGGTTCACGGTCTCCTGGACGAGGTCCAGCCACGGTCGCCACCATGAGGCCCGGTCGTCGGGATCGTGGCGATACCCCGCGCGCCAGTCGGCGAACGGGCCTTTCTCGTAGTCGACCGCGTAGGAGTCGCGCATCTCCAGGTGGACGGCGGAGCGTGTGCAGCCTGCGAGCAGGTCAGTGAACGCCGTTGGCACGTTCGACGGCATCGCACGCCTCCCTGATCACGGACACCATCCTGGCGGGGATACGGATCACGGCCTCGTTCTCCGGAATGCCCTTGGCATGGCCCGGCAGCTCGAATGCAGCGCATTCCGCTTCGAGGGCACCGTCGGGCTTCCAACCCTGGAGGACGAGTTCCTTGTTCTCCTGGTCAACCCAGACGGTCGGGCTTTCGTGGTCTCCGGTGTTCGGATCGATCCCGATGAACAGCAGCGGCATGGCGGCCTCCTGTCCGTCCGCCTGAAGCTCCGCCACAACCTGCTCCGCCATCCGGCGCGCTGGCCCCAGTCGAGGATCTTCGGGGTGCGCTCCCGGTTCGAGGATCTTCGAGCAGACGAACAGCGTCATCAACTGGCCGTCCCGGCTCTCGAGGTCACGGCGCCGCTCGTGCCGCATGCGATTGGCCAGGGCCGGGACGGCCAGAGAACTCCCCCACAGCGCAGCCGAGTCCAGCCCTCGCGGCGCACGCCCCCAGTCCTCCCAGTCGAAGAGGCAGAACTTCGGAGCGGTCATGTTCGCCCAGTTCAGGTCCGCGTGGGCAGGAAGCCCGTGCTCAACGGTCGTGTCGAAGTCTCCGGAGAACAAGCTACGGATGGACTCGGTGACCATGGCCTGGGTGATGGGGACGGTGTCCGGCGTAGCGACGCGCGACGTGTCTTGAGCCGCGAGCGCGTCCAGCGACGCGTTGAACGCCCGCCACCAGTCGTCCGGCAGTGTCGGGGCCTCGCTCAGCACTGCCGTGCCGATCGGTGTCCCCGGGAGGAGGTCGGTCTCGTCGGCCCGCCACATCACCGGCTGGTCGGCGTCTCGCCAGACCACACATCCGTGCCATGCAGGCTGAGCGATGCCTTCCAGACGCGAGGCGCACTCAGTGCCGTTCCAGCCCTGTACGCCGATCTTGTCGAGTCCTCGCCGCTCGATGCGTACCCAGGTATCGCGGTCTGTTCGCGCGCCCACCGAGCGGCGTTTACGCACTACCGTGTCCCGGTCCAAGCGGACTCGAAAAGACTGCTCCACGTGCTCGAGAGCGGCATCGATCGGTTCAACTCGCAAGTCGATGGATCGAGTTACAGAAGCCGAGAGCGTCATACAGGGAACGTATCAATCGCCAACCGAAAAGGAGCCCCTGTGAGCCTTGAGCTGCGGCACTACACCGACATCGATCCGGTGCGGCAGACGATCGTGGACATCCATGTCGAGGTCCGTCAGCGCGACTTGGGCCTCACCGGGCCCTTCTACACCGCCGAACGCTTCAACGAGCGCCTGATCAGCCACCGTTCGGAACCCGGCTGGGAAGCGGTCATCGCGTACGACGGCACCGAGCCAGCCGGCTTCGCGTACGCCACTCCGCTCGGCTCCGACACCCGCTGGTGGACAGCCATGACCACCCCGCTGCCCGACGGCTACACGATCGAGACGGGCAAGCGCACGCTCGCGCTGAACGAGATCGTGATCCGGCGCCCGTGGCGCGGCACCGGCCTCGCGCACCGCATCCACGAGGAACTCCTGGCGGGCAGAGGCGAAGAGCGGGTCACCCTGCTGGTCAACCCGACAGCGGGAGACGGCAAAGTGCAGGCCGTGTACGAGCGTTGGGCGTACGAGAAGATCGGCGAGCAACAGCCGTTCCCCGACTCCCCCGTGTTCGCCGCGATGATGCGCGAACCGCTGCACCGGGCGTGACCGTCAGACTCGGGGACAGCTCTGCGGTCCGGTGGTCAGCCGAAGATGAGCTCGACGTCCTTGTCCACGCAGAACTTCATGACAGTGATCAGCCGGCGGACGTCATCGATGCGTCGTTGGACAATGGGATCTCCGCCATCGTGCCGCCGCTCGTCCACGATTGCTTCCAGCCGGGGGAGCATTGCCGCGCATTGGGCGGGTGTGAGGTCGGGGCCGTCGTCGTCTGGATGGTCGAGTAGCGCTGCCAGCGTGCTGGAGACGCTGGTCCATGGACACGCTGGTCCATGGACGGTCTCCGCCGAAGCCGTTCATCTCGGCGAGGGTGAATCCCTCGGCCTGGGCCAGCCACTCCCTGAACATGTTGAAACCGGTGTAGGACCAGGAGATGTCCGGGCTGGTCACGTCGTCGTCTCTGGGGAAGAGCATGAGCCCCATCCCGTCCTCCTTGGCCGGTCGAGTTGTGGGTGTTCCACGGCGTGAGCACTTCTCCTCGTCGTGTTCACACATCGCTCGTTTGAGTACCAGGAGGACATCCTCCCCCTGCGCGTTCGCGCTCTGCGCGACAGGGGGCACGGGCCGCCCACGATGCACGTACATCCCCTGGCTATGCGCGTTCCGCGTTGGGCTGTCCCGACAGCCGCCCAACCCGCGGCAACACCACTTCGCGGGCACGGCCTTGAGACAGCGCCACGTAATCGGATGCTCAAGCCGAACGCTCAAGGGGCCCTGGCCAAGCCGGAAATCCCTCGCCCTCGGCGATTTCTGCCTCGAAATGGGTCTGGGCGCGGTCAAGTGCCTCGTCTGCGTCGCACCCATGCGCTCGCAGCCAGTGAAGGAGGTCCGCGATCACGTCGATCGCGGCCTCCTCCGCGACGGCCACGCTCAGCGTGTTCGGAACTGCTGTGCGCGGGAGTCGAGCGGCGCCGTAGAGCCCGAGCATGGCCTCGGCTCTGGTCACGCGTGCACCGCCGCAGTGTCCGTCAGGGGATGACAGCCCGGTCGCCAGTTCACACCAGGTCACCTTCCGATCGCCACGGAGTTGGACACCCCAGCGTTCGGCGATGGCATCGACGAGGGCCATGCCACGCCCGCCCTCCGAGTCGGAGGCCGCGTGGACGAGGGTGGGCAACGCTCGCGTATCGGGGTCGTGGACCTCGATACGCAGGTGGGTGCCGCTCATCGACACCGCGAGCGTGGTCGGAGTGCCGAGGCCGACGTGCGTGATGACGTTGACGACGAGCTCATTGACGCAGAGTTGGGCGCTGTCAACGAGGCCGTGCAGGGGGAAAAGCGTAGCTGCCGGGAAAGTCGCAGACGCCGACGAGCACTATGCCTCCGGTGTTCCGTCCGCCGAGATACGGCGGAAGCCGAGGTACGGGACGAGTGGTTCAGGCAGGACGATCGAGCCGTCCTCTTGCTGGCCCTGTTCGAGCAGCGCGGCCAGGGTGCGGCCGACCGGGAGACCCGAGCCGTTGAGCGTGGCCACGAGCTTGGGCTTTCCGTCCGCACCGCGGGTGCGGATGTTCGCACGTCGTGCCTGGAAGGTGCCGAAGTTCGAGACCGACGAGATCTCGCGGTAGGTGTTCTGGCTCGGGATCCACACCTCCAGGTCGTAGGTGAGCTGGGCAGAGAAGCCCGTGTCACCTGCGGCGAGGGTGACCACGCGATAGGCGAGGCCCAGCTCCTTCAAGCAGGCCTCGGCGTGGCCGATCGTCTTCTCCAGCTCGGCGTCGGCCGCCTCGGGGTCGCAGATCCGCACCATCTCCACCTTGGTGAACTGGTGTTGGCGGGCCCACCGGCGATTCCCCGGTGGGCACATCCAGCGGATGCCTGTCAGCCGACGAGGCCGACCGAAACCAGGCCGCCGCCCACGGCGACCACCCAGGCGGCCCCGCGCTGCCATCGGGTGACCGTCTCGGGACGGCCACGCGTCGCCATCACCATGACGGAGTTGGCGGCGAACGCCGGGAGCAGAATCCCGAACAGCGCGAAGGTACCGACTGCGGACAGCGTCAGGTCCACCCCTACCGTCAGCGCACCGGCCACCATCGCAGCAGCCGCGAGCCCATAGAGGGCTCCCGAGACGCTCGTGATGTCGTCCTTCTTCAGCGGGGCGGTACTGCGCCGCTTGTAGTGGTTCCAGTGGCGCCGCTCGGTGCCGACCCTCGCCAGGACCATGATCGCCACCTCCACCACCAGGGCGATCACTGCAACGTGCTCGATCGTCATGACGTCACCTCACTTCTTGCACTGTGAGGAGATGGCGGTAATGCCGATGAACGCCTTCACTGCCTCGCGCTCCTTGGAACCAACCCTCTTGCCGTTCACGAACCGCCAGATGATGTTCGCTGTCTTCTTCGCGCCGTACCTCTTGAACAGCAACACGGCACGGGCGACCTTGATGCTGGATCCGGCCGGCAGGAAGGAGATCAGGACGGCGGCGACAGCCGCGCCGCACTTGGCGATGAACTTGGTCTGATCCCACCAGCCCAGGGGGGTCACCATCTGGCTCTGGTTCCCGGCGCCGCGGAGCTGGGCCACGGCGGCGTCGCGTACCTCCTCGTTGGCGAAGACGGGCAACAGAGCAGCCTGAGCAGCAGCGTCGCCGGGGTACGCCGCCTGCACCAGTTGTTCGGCGGTCGGCTTGGCGGGCAGGGCGGTCAGACGAGTCCGGAGAGCGTCGGCGTCCGGAGCGGGCCTGGTCAGGGCTATGTCCAGAGCGGCGGCGAACTGGTCCTCGGTCACTCCGAGTTCAGCTACCCCCTGCGCGAGCACCGTCCCCTGTTCCTGCTCTGCGGGCGTGAAACCCGGGTCTTCCACAGCCAGAGTGCTGCTGACGCCGGCCGGGGACTGCGCCGTCGACTCCGCGGCCTGGACGCCGGTAGCGGTGGTGAACAGCGCACCGGCGGTAACCGCCGCAACGATCATGGCGCTGGTGCGATGGAACACACTGCGCGGCTTGGCGCTAGTGGTCATGTGAGACCCCCCGTCGTGCATGTTCACTTATGCGAGGTGTTGTGCCTCTGTGGTCGCGTTGAACATATGACTCAAGTGAAAGCAACGTGAAGGCTCTTGAGGAAGATCAGAGCTTGCCGATCTACGTGCGACACATCCGGACGGAGGCGGTTCACGCCACGCTGCCAACAAGGGTCACCCGTCCCCGCCGCCGCATTCATAGTTCTCCACGGCGTCGAAGGCGGGACGGTTGCGCTCGCCGTACACCGGGTCCAGGACATCTTTCGCGTTGGCGCCCGGTTTCAAATGGCTCACCGAGGTGTCGATCGCCTTGAGCACCGTACGGAACTCTTCGGCGATGTCCGGCGGCGCGCTCGCCTGCATCAGCTCACCCGTGTCGGCGATCAAGGCGGCCTTCCTCCGTAGCTCTTTGAAGTCCAGCGGCTCCCCTTCAATCGCCGCACCCACTTCGGCGCTGTAGGCAATGACGCTCATCTGGAAGAGCGACAGATCAAGGCAGAAGGGCGGGGTTGGCGTGGCGCTCGGGCGTGCGGTCGATGTGCTGGGCGACGGGCTGGACGGGGCCGGGGCCGATGCCGGTGGCGCAGCGTCCGGGGAACTGGAGCAGCCCGCCGTCATCAGCGCGGCGGCCATCGCGAGGATCCATCTGCGTCGGGCGGTCATGGGCGGAGAGTAGGCGGCGGAGTCCGGGAGGGGTCCCGGCAGCCAAACGTCGGGAGGGGTCCCGGAGTCCCGGTCGGATGATGGTGCGCGGCTGCGGCTTGAGCGGTGGAACCGACGAGGGGAACAGCTATGCCGGTGAAGACAGGGATGAGGCGCGTCGCCGTACTGACGACCGGAGTCGCACTGGCCGTCGGCGGCTGTTCGGCGGGCACGGACGACGGGGGCGATTCGGGGAAGCCCGCGGCGAGTGCCTCGAAGTCGGCGTCGAAGTCCGCTGGGCCGGACCGGGCGCTGGTGAAGTGGGCCGATCAGATGTGTGAGGCCACGGAGCTCTTCGAGACGATGAAGACGGACAGTGCCAACGAGGTCAAAGAGATCACGGATCCGCCCGGGGACGCGCTGGTCCCGCCCGAGGCCACCGCCTACGGCTACCTGTCGGGCACATCGACGTCCTTCGACGAGGTCGTGCGGGAACTCGGCAGGGTACGGCCCTCGGGCATCGCCACTGCGGACCGGCTGCACGAGACCCTGGCCAAGGAGGTCGAGCGGGTCCAACCGGAGGTCTCCGGGCTGGCCGACTCCTTCGGGTTGGAGGATTCGGTCGACCGGGCCGAACGTCTCGGCAAGCTGATCCAGTCCCTGAAGATGCCCGAACCCGACCTGACGGCCGTGGTCGCCAAGGAGCCGGACCTCCAGGCCGCCTACCGCACGGCGCCCAACTGCGCCCCGCCCAAACCTCTGCCCAAGGCCGCGGACGGCACGGACACCTCCGCCTGCAAGGACGGGACCTGCGAGATCCTGGTGACGAAGCAGACGAACATCGCGGTCGCCGCATGGAACCTGCGCGTGTCGCTGACGGAGACCAAGGCCACGGTGCGCAACAACGACCCTGAGGGTGCCACGGGGGAGTTCACGCTGGCCCCCGGCGGAACCGGAACATTCGGCTCGGGCGGCGACCTGCTCACCGTCCATGCCGTCGCCGTCAACGAGGACGGCGCCGTACTCAAGTTCACCTGAAGTGACACGCATACCCGGCCTGCACTGTGCCGGCCTGTCGGCAGTCACTGAGCCACTTCAGGCTTGCTTGCCGGTCGGGGGTCGCCAAGGTCGTGCGCACCATCTTGTGTCCTCATGGGCGGGCAGAACACTGAATATCCGATCCCGGTTGTCAGTGGCGAGTTGAGATTCCCCTTGGCGGCCAAGCCACTTACGTCAGTTCCAGACCGCCGTCGACGGTGAGGACCTGGCCGGTGAGCCACGTGGTGGCTGGGTCAGCCAGGCGCAGGATCCAGGTGGCGACCTCGCGTGGTTCGCCGCGGCGGCCGAGGGGGATACGGGCGGCCTCCTCCTGCTTGATCTGCTCGACGGTCGCCGCGGGCAGCCCGGCCGCGGCCAAGGCCTGGCTCTCGGTCGGCCCGGGAGCGAGGGCGTTGACGCGGATACCGTCGGCGGCGAGTTCCATGGCCCAGCTGCGGGTGAGTTGTTCGAGGGCGGCCTTGGAGGCCGCGTAGTGGGCGGCGGTGGGCAGTGGCCGGTGGCCGTAGGTGCTGGACACGTTCACGATCGCCCCGCGGCCTCGGCGCAGGTGGGGCAGGGCGGCCTGGGCCAGCAGGCTGGGCGCGGTGACGTTGAGGTCGAACAGCTCGGTGATGCCCGCAGCAGTGGTGTCGGCCAGCGGCATCACCTTGGTGGCGCCGGCGTTGTTGACGAGCACGTCCAAGCGGCCCCACCGTTCCGTCGCCACGTCGATCACCTCTTGGGGGGTGTCCGGAGCGCGTAGGTCGGCCGGGTGAACTGCGATTCGGGGTTGCCCGGCGGCGGTCTCCTCCAATGCTTCCTCGCGGCGCCCGACGCCCAGTACCAGGGCTCCGGCGTCGGCGAAGGCTCGCGCGGTCGCACGGCCGATTCCGGATCCGGCGCCGGTGACGATGACGACCTGGCCGGAGTGGTCTGCGGCGGACGGGTCGGCCATGAACCCTCCTTGTTCGATGTTCGTAGAATGACGAACGGCAACGTAGCATGGTCGCCATGAGGCAGGCCCGACACCCCGATCTGACCGAGATCACCTTCATCGCGGTGATGGGCGCGTTCAGCGATCCGATCCGAGTCGGACTGGTACGGCTTCTCGCCGACGGCCGCGAACGCGGATGGGGCGAACTCCGCGCCCCGGTCGCAAAGTCCACCCTCAGTCATCACCTGCGCGTGCTGCGCGACGCGGGCGTCACCCGCACCCGCCAGGAGGGCACCCGCTGCTACGTCGAACTGCGTCGTGACGACCTCGACACCCGCTTCCCCGGTCTGCTGGACGCCGTCCTCGCAGCGGCCGACAGCAACAACGTCGGCGCCGACGTCAGCCTTGCCAGCGACTCACCGGCAGCCTGATCGGGACCGGGCGCCCAAGCGGGCCTCGCGCACCGCGTCCACGGGGAACTCCTTGCGGGCAGAGGCGAGGAGCGGGTCACCCTGCTGGTCAACCCAAAGGCAGGAGACGGCAAGGTCCAAGCCGTATACGAGCGTTGGGAGTACGAGACGATCGGCGAGCAACAGCCGTTCCCCGACTCCCCCGTGTTCGCTGCGATGATGCGCGACCCGCTGCACCGGGTGTGACCGTCAGACTCGGGCAGCACTGGACGTAAGCGTCGCCATGCGACTCAGCGGAGACCGGATGTGATCTCCCGTGCCACAGAGCAGGCAGCGTTCGTGGTCATGCGTCGTTGATGACGCCCAAGCAGCTCGCAACGGCTGAACAGGCATGCCGGTGTGCCTAGCCGCTGCGCACCGCCTGAACGGACCTTCCCGCTTCACCCAGCAGGACCCAGGCCCGACTCATCGCCATGACTGCGGGCCGTGTCCTGCCGAATCCCATCCAGCGGCCGATTTGGACTCAGCCGCCACTCTTGCGTCGGAACGACCGCTGGTTCGCAGCCGGACCGTGCGCGCCGCGGACCTTTGACGCATCGGTGTTCGCAGCCATGTCGGCGGCGTCCGCCTGCATTCCGCGCTTGCGCGCCAGGGCCTCCCGAAACTTGCGCTTCAGGTCGTACTGGCCGTCATCGTCGGGCGAGAGGACAGGGCTCTCGGCGTCAGCTGACTCCGAACCTTCTTGTGATGCAGACTCTTCTGCGGCCATGGTGACCTCCTGGTTCGGGCAGTGGAGAGCACAGCTTGTCATGCCGGACACCGCATGAGACGCCCGCGGTCGGCATCGCCAGCGGCCGTCGCTCGCGACTGTCACGCAGGCGGCCAGGCAGGCCGGCCCGGCACCGGCCGTGGGGAACAGCCACCGGCGCACATGGAGCAGGCACGGTGCGGGGTGCCAGGGCAGAACACCGAATATTCGATCCCGGTTGTCAGGGGCGAGTTGAGATTCCCGTTGGCGGCCACTTGATGGGGAGTCATCGCCAGTGACGCGCGTGGTCATGAAGCCCTGATCGGCATGACCACCCTCATCCAGGGAGGAAATTGACCCTCCTACGCTGGGCGCTTGTTGGGGTTCACTGGCTGCGGCACACCCCAAGACCTCTCGAAGGAACGGCTCGGTATGCACTTCAACCCGGTCGCCGCCCCCGCGGCTCATCAGGGCGCCCGTCTCGTCAGGCTGGCGGCCGCGTCCCTGGCTTCCGCGGTGATGCTCACCTTGTTCTCGACGGGGGCCGCGCAAGCGCATCACGGGTTCGACGACTTCGACACCGATCGCCTCTACTACATAGCGGGTACCGTCTCGCAGGTCCGCTGGGGCGAGCCGCACTCCCACTTCACCGTGACCGTCGACGGAGATCTCCCCGCCGACACCCCCGAGCGCGATCTGCCCGAGGGACTGCGGGACGCCCCCGACAGCGACCCGATCAACGCCGCACCGTCCTTCAGCGGGTCTCACGACGAGTTGGAGGTCACCATCGCGCCGCCGAGCTTCACGGGGATGTGGGGCCTGGACCGCGAACTCGAAGACGGTGAGCGGATTGAAGCCGTCGGTTACGTCGGCAGGAGTCACACCGACGAGTTCCGTCCGGTCGTGTTCTGGTACGAAGAGGGCAAGCCTGTCAACCAGGTGCTCAACGAGGAACTCCCGGCGAAGCCGCTGCCGGTCCCGTATCCGGGGGGCGACGCGGCGTCCGGTGACGCCGACCAGGGTTCCCCGTCGGCCGCAGCGGACTCCGAGGGCACGTCATCGACGACCGTGGTGTGGGCCACGCTCGGGGGCGTACTGGTCGCAGGCATCGCCGGTGGAGCCTTCTACCTGCGACGACGCTCGTCCCGGGCGTGACGGACCCCGTCATGGACAGTGTCTTCTCCTGGTTGGAGGACAGCTGGTTCGCCGAGGCCGTCCGTGGCACGGCCTACCTCTATCCGGTGCTCGAAAGTGTCCACATCATCGGCATCGCCCTCCTCATCGGACCGGCCGCAGCATTCGATCTTCGGCTGCTGGGGCTCGGGCGGCGGACACTGCGGGTGACGACCGCGGCCCACCATCTGCTCCGCCTGTCACACCTCGGCTTCGTGATCGCGGCGGCCACCGGCGTGGCCATGTTCGTGCCTGGCGCCGGCCTCATCGCCGACCGCGGCAGCGCTCCGTGGAAGCTCGGCCTCATCCTGCTCGCAGGCCTGAACATCCTGATCTTCCATCGGCGGACCTACCGCAACGTGGCCGACTGGGACGTAGAGCAGCCGACGCCTGTCGCAGCCCGGCTCGCCGCGGTCGTCTCCCTCACGTCGTGGTCGGGAGTCACGATCGCGGGAAGGCTCCTGGCCTACACCTGACGCCGCCACAGCGGCACGCCGCACCGCGGCCGCGACCGCCAGTCCTGCTGACGCGCTCGGCCTGCTCCCCCCCAACCCCGCTCCATTCCGGCCGGGTTGGTCAGCGTTGTGGCTCGATAACGTGAACCCCAACCACGTGAGGAGTCAGAACGCATGAAGCCGAAAACCGTCGTCCTCTCGCTCCCGGTCGCCGACCTCGAGCGGTCCCTGCGCTTCTACCGGGACGGACTCGGTCTGTCCACGGAAGGCATCGACGGAGGCGCCATCCTCTTCGAGTTGCCGAACCTGTCGCTCTTTCTGATCGAGCGCGAGGAGTACGGGACGTACACCGAGCGTGCCGGTGTCGGCACTCCCGGCGCTGCCGTGCCGGGCGCCTGTGTCATCTCCTGTGCCATCGGCAGCAAGGCGGAAGTCGACGACACCCTCGCCCGGGCCGTGGCGGCGGGCGGGGCGGTTCCCAAGCCCGCGGGCACCTATGACGGGTCGTACATGGGTTACTTCACCGACGCTGATGGGCACTTGTGGGAGCTGGTTTTCAACGCCCAGACGCAGTCGGCTCCAACACCCGAGTAACGCCGCGACGGCCGGGCACGGGGTGCTCGTAACTGCCGTGCAGCGCCCCGGTGTTGGCTGGGGACGTAGTGGTGGAAGGTGACTCCCCGTCCTACGTTGGGGGGACGCGTACACCATGGGAGTGGCTATGACTGACGGGGCGACAGACCCTGCGCAGCGGGCGTTGTCCAAGATCGACACTTCGGCGCCGCAGTCGGCGCGGATCTGGAACTACTGGCTGGGCGGCAAGGACAACTACGAGGTGGACCGGGCGGCCGGGGACGCGTTCAAGGAGCTGTTTCCGGGGATTGAGGAGGAGGCCCGGGCCAGCAGGTACTTCCTTGTGCGGGCGGTGCGGTTTCTGGCGGGAGAGCGGGGGATCCGGCAGTTCCTCGATGTCGGGACCGGGCTGCCCACCGTGGACAACACCCATGAGGTGGCGCAGCGGGTGGCCCCCGACGCGCGGGTCGTGTACGTCGACAACGATCCGCTCGTACTGGCCCACGCCCAGGCCCTGCTCACCAGCACCACGCCCGAGGGGAGCACCCTGTACATCGACGCCGATCTGCGGGAGCCGGAGCGGATCCTGGAGGCGGCCAGGGAGGCCTTGGACTTCACCCGGCCCGTCGCGCTGATGCTGATGGGCATCCTGGGGCTTGTCGAGGACCACGAGGAGGCCTGCTCGATCGTACGGCGGCTGATGGCGGGCCTGCCGTCCGGCAGTTACCTGGTGCACTACGACGGGGGCAACACCAACGAGGTCTACAACGAGGCCACCCGGCGCTACAACGAGATCAGCGGCGCCCCGTACATCCTCCGCAGCCCCGAGCAGATCGCCCGTTACTACGACGGGCTGGAGTTGGTGGAACCAGGGGTGGTCTCGTGCTCGCGGTGGCGGCTCGACTTCGCTGACGATGGCGGGGGCGGTGCCGGTGGCGGTGATGGCGACGGTACGGGTGGGCTGCCGCCGGAGGTGAACGAGTACGGCGGGGTTGCGCGCAAGCCCTGACACCGGGGCGTACGAAGGCATACGAGGACTCGAGGTCGTACGAGGTCTCGAGGTCGTACGAGGTCTCGGGTGATGCGGAGTAGGCGGGGCCGGCTTGCGCGACCATTCGGCGGGCACCGAAATCTCACCCGTCTAATGTCGGCTGCATGAAGATCTCCTCCGGCCCCGGACGTCGACGAACAGGGCCCATACCGGCGGCAGCGACTGCGACAGCGGCAGTGACTGCAGTAGCGACTGCCGCAGCTGTCATCGCCGTCGGCGGAGCCTCCGCGTGACGCCAGTCGAGATGTTCGCCGTGTTCGGCGCCGGTGTGAGCGCCGGTGCCATCAATACCGTGGTCGGTTCGGGGACGCTGATCACCTTTCCCGTTCTGCTCGCCACCGGGCTCTCGCCCGTCACCGCCACGGTTTCCAACGCGCTCGGCCTGGTCCCCGGCGCCATCAGCGGCGTCATCGGCTATCGCAAGGAACTCGTCGGACAGGGCCGACGCGTTCTGAAGCTCGGCGTCGGGGCTGTGCTGGGCGGCGTCACCGGCGCCGCCCTGCTGCTGGCCCTGCCCAGCACGGCGTTCGAGACGATCGTGCCGGTTCTGGTGGGCTTCGCCCTCGTTCTGGTCGTGGTTCAGCCGCTGATCAGCAAGCGGGTCCGCCGCGACGCACCGGGCGAGACCAAGCGTCGCGACGGTGGCCCGCTGCTGTTCATCGGTCTGACGCTGGCCAGCGTCTACGGCGGCTACTTCTCCGCCGCCCAGGGAATCATCTACATGTCCCTGATGGGCATCCTCCTCGACGAGAAGCTGCAGCGCCTCGTCGCCGTCAAGAACGTACTGGCCGGCATCGTGAACACGGTCGCCGCCCTGTTCTTCCTCTTCGTAGCGGACTTCGACTGGACCGCCGTCGTGCTCATCGCGGCCGGTTCCGCGCTCGGCGGCCAACTCGGAGCCAAGGTGGGCCGCCGCTTCAGTCCCGCGGTGCTGCGAGCGCTGATCGTGACGATCGGAGTCGTCTCCATCGTCCAGCTACTGCTCCGCTGACGGGTCTCAGGCGACTGTTGCCTCGATGACCGAGTACGGAGTCGACGTCGGTACGACCCTGTCGTGCTCTCTTCTTGAAGCCCGTCGGGGACAACGGACTGATCGAACAGTCGATGGTCGGGTGGCGGCGATACCGCGGGGCGCACGAGGTTTGTCCGCATTTATGCGGACCGGACCCGGAACCGCCCTGGTTTTGCTCCCCCCGCCGAAGCTTAGGAAGGTCGGCGCAGCACGACCTTGAACCACAGCGGCATCAGGACGGAACATCCGCGCCACGAGACAACGTTGTCGGGGTGCATGGAGGTAGACGATGAACAACGCTGCACCGAAGACCGAGGGGTCGCGCGGGGCGTTCTTACTGGATTCGACCCGCGCGGGCGCCGGGCCACGCGGGTTCGACGCGTTACGGCACGCATGGGAGACGCAGATCGGCGATGTCTTCCGACTGCCGAGCTTCAGTCCGGCCACGATCGGTGACCTCCGGGTCAAGGGCCGCGCCGCCAAGGTGCGCGACGTGGCCATCTCGGATGTCCGCAGTGCGTCGGCCCTCTCGGGCACCCCGGGTGACGATCACGATGCGGTGGTGATGCACGTGGTGCGGCGCGGGACATGGACGTTGGACGACCCGCCCGATCGCGGCGAACACACGGTTTCGGCCGGGCAGTTCCGTATCCGGCACTTCGGACGGCCCTATGCGTTCGAGACGGCGCCGCACACGACGACGAAGATCCTCGCTCTGCCCGCCGCGAGGCTCAGCCCCGTCCTCGGGAACCGGATCATCACCGGTCCGGCGGACTCGCCCGAGGTGCGCCTGCTGGTGGCCCACACGAACATGGTCCACGCGACCATCGACGATCTCGGCCCGGCCGGTGTGCACGCCGCTCACAGCGCCCTGATCGAGCTGGCCAAGGCGGTGGTGCAGGGGCAATTCGACGATGCGGAGCCCCGGTTGGCCCCCGCACTCGCCCAGGCCGCGAAGGACCTGGCCAACAGCCATCTCGCCGATCCCGAGCTGTCCCCGGCGATGCTGGCGCGTCAACTCAACGTCTCCGTACGCACTTTGCAGCGGGCGTTCGCCGCGTCGGGAGAGTCGGTGTCCGCCTACATCCGCCAACGGCGCCTGGAAGAAGCCCGCCTCGCCCTCACCGCCCCCTCCGGCCGGTGGACCATCTCCGAACTCGCCGCCCACTGGCATTTCTCCGACAGCAGCCACTTCATCCGCGCCTTCAAGAAGCAGTACGGCCAGACACCCGCCGACTACGCAGCCTCGACCAGGCCCGCCAAAACCTGACCCGGCCCTGACGGTCACGTGTCGGCGTCCGGCCACGCACCCGGCGCCCCCCTCCTTCGCCACCGCACTAAAGCTCCGCCTCTCCCCACGAAGTCACCCGCACCTCGTCGCCCACGGACAGCTTCCCCGGCCGGAGTACGGCGTACTTCGTGCCGAAGGCCACGCCGCCCCCGCCCGAGGCGGCTCGGCGGTAGCTCGCGAGGGTGCGGAGGGGTTCGGGGCCGGTCCTCGTGCCGGTTTCCTGGTCGACCAGGGTGACGGCGCAGCGGATGGCGAGCTTGGTGTAGCCGAGTTCCGTATCGGCGATGGTGATCCGGCGGACGCGGTCCTCGGTGTGGGGGTCGCCCCAGCCGCCGATGACGATGTTCGGGCGGAAACGGTCCATGGGGAGAGCATCGCCGCCGCTCTCGGTCAGCCGTCCGTTCAGCAGGTCGAGGGTCGACCGTGACAGGACGTGGACGGCGCTGCTGTCGGCGTAACCGGAGGTACCGGGGACCTGGCCGTCGGTGACTCGGTCGTGCTCGGGCGGTACGCGTACCAGACGGCTCGGCGCGCCGAGGACTTCGGTCAGCCACGCGGCGGCTTCGTCGCCCTGGTCGATCCCCGTGAACGGCGCGCCGAACAGGTCCACGTCCCGGCGCGGACCGGATGTGTCCACGCCGATGTCCAGCGCGTACGGGTGACCGGGCGCGCGGAGGCTGAGCCGTTCCCCATCAGGGCTGATCCCGGGGCGGATCAACGCCAGCCGCGGCCAGCGCCGCTGCGTGCGGTACACGCCTTCCTCACTGGTGACCATGAAGCTCCGGTCGTGCGCAAGCCCCGCGGACGTCAGCACCGCGTCATGCGCCGAGACGCCGGCGCATCCCTTGACTGGGTAATACGACAGCTCTACGACTCTGGCCACGTGCTCCCCTTATCTCGTACGCCGTTCATGCCGTGCGTCGTTCACGCCGTACGTCCTTCACGCCGTACGTCCTTCACGCCGTGCGTCATTCACGCCGTGCGTCATTCACGCCGTGCGTCCTTCATGCCGCGCCCCGTGCCAGAAAGCCCCGCACCGCTTCGTACAGCCTCTCCGGCTGATCCAAGTGAACGTCATGCCCCGCGTCCTCGATGACCGCGGTCTCGATCGTCGTCGACGCCGACGCCGACACCGGGCGTCGAGTACGCATCTCCGCCGGCTCCGACGCCGGCATCGTGCCTTGTGCGCCGCGTATGACGAAGGTGGGGCAGTGGACTTGTTCCCACTCAGCCCAGTACGAGCGCTCGGCGAGTTCCGCGACCGCGGCCACCATCATGTCCTTGTCCACGAAGGGCACCGGGGACTTGTCCAGCCAACTGGCTATCTCTGTCGGCAGGTTGGGGTTCGGGCCGGACGGGCCCGCCTCGATCAGGATCAGGGTGTCGATGAGGTGCGGGTGGGCCGCCGCGGTGAGGAACGCCGTGTGGCCGCCCAGGGACTGGCCCACCAGCGTTACCGGGGGCAGGGAAAGGTGCTCGATCACGGCCACCGCGTCCGCCAGGTTGGACGCTCTCGTCATGTCCCGTGGGCGGCGGGTGCTGGCGGCGTGGCCTCGGCCGTCGTACCTCACCACCCGGTGGCCATCCACCAGGAGTCGCGCCGCCAGGTCGTCCCACTCCCCCATGTGGCCTGCCAGCCCATGCAGGAGGAGGAGCGGGGGTGACGGGCTTGACGGGCTGGAGCCGCCTTGGGTGTCGCTGTACGCGATGAGGGTGCCGTCGGGGGTGGTGACGTGGCCGTCCGCCCGTGCGTCCCTGGGTGAGTCCGCCACCGGCATGCGCTCCCCCGTCCACTCGCTCCCCAGCGAGTCTGCGCATGCCCTCTCCGCGTCAACAACTCATTTAGCGCGGCGCCAGCTCCGCCCGGCCGAACAACAGGGCGTACCCGGGCGGGAGTTGGCGAAGGATGCGGACCACGAGGTCGTCTCCCACCATCGACGCGAGGACGCTCAGTACGGAGCTGACGTCCCAGCGGGCCGTTGCGGGGGTCGCTCCCTCGATGCGGGCGGCGACGTTGTCCACGAACTCGGCTGCCGTGAGCTGGCGGGTGGCCGGGATCTGGGAGGCGATGACCATGGCCGCCTCCTCGGGCAGGCGGCGTGCCAGGTCGACGCGTTCGTCGCCGATCACGTGGCCGCCGAGGGCGGACAGCACGATGCGGGTGACGCGTTCGGCCTCCGCCGCGGTGGTGTACTGGCCGGATTCCCGTACGGCGTCGATCAGGCGATCCCAGCCGCTCGCGGTCGCGGTTCTCGCCGTCCCGGTCGGTCCCGTCGCTCCCGTCGGCCTGGTCATGGTCGTCGTCCCCATCGATCCCATCGATCCCATCGATCCCGTCGGCCTCGTCGTCACGGTCATCATGGTCGTCCCCCTCGTCACGCCTACTTGTCCTCCGTCTCGTCTCAGGGCATGGGCTCCGCCCCGCGGGCGAACCCACGGGGCGGTACGGCACGCGGCCGTCGCGTTCTGTCTGTTGCCCTCTGTTGCCCTCTGTTGCCGTCAGTTGCCTTCTGCTGCCGTCAGTGCCGCCGGCTGCTCAGCCAGCCGGTCAGCCGGTCAGGCGGTCAGGCGGTCAGGCGGTCAGCCAGTCGCTCAGCTCTTCAGCTGCTTCCGGGAGCTGCCGCCGGAGATCTCGATCCGGCGCGGCTTGGCCTGCTCGGCCACGGGGATGCGCAGGGTCAGGACCCCGGCGTCGTACGAGGCGTCGATGCGCTCCGTGTCGAGGGTCTCGCCGAGGAAGAGCTGGCGGGTGAACGTACCGGTGGGGCGCTCCGTGACGACCGTTTCGGCGCCCTCGGGGGCGGGGGAACGGCGTTCGGCGCGTACGTTCAGCACGTTCCGTTCGACGTCCAGGTCGATCGACTCGGGGTCGATGCCGGGGAGGTCGAAGTGGACGATGAAGTCGTCACCGGACCGGTAGGCGTCCATCGGCATCGCCGCGGGGCGTGCCGAGCTGAAGACCTGCTGGGCGAGCCGGTCGAACTCGCGGAAGGGGTCGGTGCGCATGAGCATCACGGGTCGCTCCTTTCCTGCGGTGGCTGGGTGCGATGCCCTACGACTTCTTATATAACTCTCCGGAGGAAAGTTGACAAGCCCCGACTCAGTCTCGGGCTTACGACGCTCTGACCTGCAATCCCTCCATCAGTTCACGTCCACCGCCGCGCCCTGGAACGCCCTCCGGTACGCCTGCGGACTCGTACCCACCACCCTCTTGAAGCGGTCCCGGAACGCCGTCGGGGAGCCGAAACCCGCCTGCGTGGCGATCCGCTCGACGGGATGCGTGGTGTTCTCCAGCAGGTACTGGGCGCGGCGCACCCGTGCCCGGTGCAGCCACTGCAGGGGCGTCGTGCCGGTCTGTTCCCGGAAGCGGCGGTTCAGGGTGCGGGCGCTGGTGCCGGCGTGGGCAGCGATGTCGTCGAGGGTCAGGTCGCGCTCGGCGTTCTCCTCCAGCCAGCTCAGGAGGGGTTCCAGCGCGTCGCCGGCCGGGGCCGGGGGCTGCGCGTGGACGATGAACTGGGCCTGGCCGCCCTCCCGTTCGAGCGGCATGACGGCGAGGCGGGCCGCGTCCGCGGCGACGGCCGAGCCGTAGTCCTTGCGGATCATGTGCAGGCACATGTCGAGGGCGGCGGCGGAGCCCGCCGAGGTGAGGAACTGGCCGTTGTCCACGTACAGGACGTTGGCGTCGACCTCCACGTCCGGGTACATGTCCGCCAGATGCGGGGCGGCCAGCCAGTGCGTGGTCGCCCGCAGCCCGTCCAGGAGCCCGGTCGCGGCGAGGATGAACGCGCCCACGCAGACGGATGCGATCCGGGTGCCGTTCGCGGCGGCCTCGCGCAGCGCCTCCCGTACGCCGGGCGGCAGCGGGACGGTGGGGTCGGCGGTGCCGGGCAGGATGATCGTGTCGGCCTCGGCCAGCGCCTCCAGTCCGTACGGCGCCCGCAACGTGAACGAGACCGCGTGCACCGACCCGGACGACGCGACCGCGCTCACCTCCTCCTGCGGCGCGCAGACCCGCACCCGGTAGGCGTCCCGGCCGTCGGGCAGCCGGGCGCGCGCGAAGGTGTCGATCGGCGCGGAGAGGTCGAAGGGGATGACCTGATCGAGGGCGAGTACGGCCATGGTGTGCATGGCGAAAGGGTAGGCGGGGCACGGGAATTGGCCAACGGGAGGAACCGCTGCAAGCCCCTGTTCAAGGTACGTAGGCGATACAGAATCCCTGCTGATCAGCGTGCGGCGAGGTGTGGCGAGAATCCGTTGACCCCTGGCAATATCGCCACTTCTCGGTGATCCCGTACGCCGCCTACCGTCCTGGCGTGACCAAGTTCCTTCTCACCGTCCACGTCATCGCCGCGATCGTCGCCATCGGGCCCGTCACCGTGGCCGCCAGCATGTTCCCGCCCGCCGTGCGCCGGGCGCTTGCCGAGCCGGGTGACCCGCGGGCGCTGGAGACCGTACGGCTGCTGCACCGGATCTGCCGGGTGTACGCCACCGTCGGCATCGCCGTCCCCGTCTTCGGCTTCGCCACGGGCAGCAGCATGGGAGTACTGGGCGACGCCTGGCTGATCATCTCGATCGCCCTCACCACGCTCGCGGCCGCCGCCCTCATCGCCATGGTCCTGCCGCGACAAGAGGCACTCCTCGAAGCGGCGGAGCAGGGCGAGACCGCCGGGGCCGACACCGAGACGGCCGGGTCGGGCGAGGCGTCCACGGATGACGGGGCGACCACCAAAACAACCCCCGACACCCACGCCACCGCTCAACTCGCCATGTACACCGGCATCTTCAACCTGCTCTGGGCAACCGTCACCGTCCTCATGATCGTCCGCCCAGGCTCCACCACGGGAGCCTGACCCAGCCGCCCGACCCGGAGGGCCGGCTCAGCCGCGATGCCCGAGCACGTTCACGACGCGCCCGCCCGGGTCCCGTACGAAGAAGCGCCGTACGCCCCACTCCTCGTCCCGGAGGTCTCGTACGATCTCGGCGCCCGACGCGACCACCTCGGCGTACACCGCGTCGACGTCGTCGACCTCGATGCTCAGGTCGGGGACGACCGGCGCGGTGCGCTCCTCGGTGATGAAGATGAGCTGCGCGGTGGGGTTGGAAGGGGAGGCGAGAGTCATGACCCAGCCGAGATTCATGACCTCCTCGAGCCCCAACCGGCCGTAGAAATCACGGTTTTGGGCCATCGACTCCTCGGAGTCGGCCGGGAAGTCGGGGACGATCCTGCGGACGGTCATCGGCCCTGATCAGCTCCTCTCAGTTCTACGGCCCTGCTGTCCGGGCCCTCCCGCCCAGACCTCTACTGCCCAGGCCCTACGACTGTGCCCCTGAACGTCGCCCGGTACGCCCCCGGCGACACCCCCAGAGCCGTGTGGAAGTGCTGCCGGAGGGACGCGGCCGTGCCGAAGCCCGCCTCCGCCGCGATGCGGTCGACGGTGTGATCCGTCTGTTCCAGCAGTTCGCGGGCGCGGTCGACGCGGCGTTGGGTGAGCCATTGCATGGGTGTGAGGCCGGTTTCCTCGCGGAAGCGGCGGCTGTACGTGCGGACACTCATCGCGTCCTGCGCGGCCAGGTCGCGCAGAGTGAGCGGGTCGCCCAGCCTGGCCAGTGCCCAAGCACGTGACGCGGAAGTGGTCGAGTCCGTCAACTGGCCGTCCGGGACCGGGCGTTGGATGTACTGGGCCTGGCCGCCCTCCCGGTGCGGAGGTACGACGGTACGGCGGGCCACGTTCGCCGCGATGGCGGCTCCGAAATCCCGGCGGATCATGTGCAGGCACAGGTCGATGCCGGCCGCCTCGCCCGCGGAGGTCAGTACGCGGCCCTCGTCGACGTACAGGACGTCGGGGTCCACGCTCACCGCCGGGAACGTCCGCGCGAAGAGGTCCGTCGACATCCAATGCGTGGTAGCCCGCAGGCCGTCGAGGAGTCCGGCCGCGGCGAGGACGAAGGCGCCGGTGCAGATGGAGGCGATACGCGCGTCCCGAGCCCGGTCCAGCGCTTCGGCCAGCTCCGCGCTCAGGCCGCCGGGTTTCAGGTACTCGTCCTCCTCGTGCGACGACGGGACGATCACCGTGTCGGCGGTCGCGAGGGCCTCCGGGCCGTGGGGCGCGTAGATCGGGAAGTCCGCGTCCGTACGGATCATGCCGGGCGTGACGGCGCAGGTCAGGAGCGTGTAGAGCGGCCGGCCGGAGCGTGAGGTCGCGTTGCCGAACAGCTGGTGGGCCAGGCCCAGCTCCATCGGGAGGACGCCGTCCCGGACGAGGACGGCCACTCGGTGCGTTGCTGCGCTTTCTGCCACCGCCATGGCCAGATTCTTGCACATCATGGCCATCTGGCCACTCGTTGTGGCGCCCCCGAAAACGCAGGCTCGACGCCATGACCACGAACACGACCAGGACCTCGAACCGCACCCAGACCTCGCCCCGAACCCGGAACCGAACCCGGAACCGCACCCCTTGGATCGTCGCCACCGCCGCCGCCCTCGCCATCGTCACCGCCGGCGCCTTCACCACCCTCGCGGGGCTGCTCGTCGGGCCGTTGCACGAGGAGTTCGGGTGGTCGCGGGGCACGATCGGGCTCGGGACGTTCGTGAGTATGGGGTTGTACGGGGCTACGGCGCCGTTCGCGGCCGCGCTGATGGACCGGTTCGGGATGCGGCGGGTCGCGAGCACCGCTCTCGCGCTCGTCGCGGCGGGTGCCGGGCTGACCACGACCATGACCGCGTCCGGCCAATTCGTCCTGTACTGGGGCGTGTTGGTGGGGCTCGGCACGGGTGCCACGGCGACGGCGTTCGCGGCGACGGTCACCGAGCGGTGGTTCGTGGCACGGCGCGGGCTGGTCACGGGGCTGCTGACGGCGGCGAGTGTGGTGGGGCAGTTCGTGTTCCTGCCGGTGTTGTCGGAGGTGATCGACGCGCACGGCTGGCGGGCCGCCGCGCTGGCCCTGGCCGTGGCGGCGGCGGGCGCCCTGCCCCTCGTATGGCTGCTGCTGCGGGACCATCCGGCGGACGTCAACCAACCTCCGTACGGGGCACGGGAGTTCGTACCCAAGCCCGCGCCCGTGCCCGGAGCCGCCCGGCGTGCCTTCCGCGTTCTCGCCGACTCCGCGCGCACGGCGCCCTTCGGGCTTCTCGCCGGTACCTTCGCCGTCTGCGGGGCTTCCACCAACGGCGTCATGTGGACCCACTTCGCGCCCGCCGCACACGACCACGGGATGCCGGTGACCATCGCCGCCTCGCTGCTGTCGCTGATCGGGATCTTCAACGTGGCCGGTACCGTCGGCTCAGGACTCCTGACCGACCGCCTCGACGCACGCCGGCTGCTCGCCGCGTACTACGCCCTGCGCGGCCTCACCCTCCTCGCGCTGCCCCTGCTGCTCACCGCGACGGTCGGGCCGCCGATCGTCACCTTCGTCATCCTCTTCGGGCTGCTCGACGTGGCGACGGTCCCACCGACGCTGGCCCTGTGCCGCGCGCACTACGGCTCCGACGCCCCGGTCGTCTTCGGCTGGGTCAACGCCGCCCACCAACTGGGCGCCGGACTCGTCGCCTTCCTCGGCGGCGCGGCCCGGGACGCCTTCGGCTCGTACGACCTGGTGTGGGTGGCGGCGGGAGCGCTGTGCGCGATGGGCGCGCTGATGGCCCTCACGATCAGGCGGCCTGCACAGGACTGATCACCCCAGGCTAGGAGTCACCACAGGCTAGGAGCCGTACCGGAACGCCGTCCCCTGAGCCATCGCTGTCGTTGTCGTTGTCGTCGCCGTGAGCGGGCGGGCGATGTCCTCCAGGGAGCGCCGTTCGGCGCGTATCGCCAGTGCCGCCGCCACGAGGCCCGCCGCGCACATCAGGGCGGCGCCGATCTGGAAGGCGAGGACGGTGTCGGCGACGACGCCCGACTCGGTCAGCTTGGCGAAGAGCAGGGGGCCGCTGATGCCGCCGGCCGCGGTGCCGATGGCGTAGAAGAAAGCGATGGCCATGGCGCGGGTCTCCATCGGGAAGACCTCGGAGACCGTGAGGTACGCGCTGGACGCGCCCGCCGAGGCGAAGAACAGGACCACGCACCAGCAGGCCGTCAGGGTCGTCGCGCTCAGCGAGCCGCGGTCGAAGAGCCAGGCCGTGCCGAACAGCAGCAGACCGGAGAGCAGGTACGTCGACGAGATCATCACCCGGCGGCCGACGGTGTCGAAGAGCTTGCCGAGCAGGAGCGGGCCGAGGAAGTTGCCGGCCGCGATGACGGCGAAGTAGTAGCCGGTGTCGGAGGTCGAGACGTCGAAGAACGTGGTGAGGATGGCGCCGAAGCCGAAGGTGATCGCGTTGTAGAGGAACGCCTGGCCGATGAAGAGGGAGAAGCCGAGCACGGCGCGACGGCGGTACTGGGAGAAGACCGTACGGGCGATGGTGCCGAAGCCGATGCTCTCGCGCTGGCGGATGGTGATCTCCCCTGCGGGGCGCGGGAGTTCGCGGCGGCCGGTGTGCTCCTCGTACTCCTCGGCGACCTGCTCCTCAACCGACGAGACCAGCCGTTCCGCCTCCTCTTCCTTGCCGTGGATGAGCAGCCAGCGTGGGCTTTCGGGAACGTTGCGGCGGACGAGGAGGATGACCAGGCCGAGGACGACGCCGAGGGCGAAGGTGAGGCGCCAGCCGACGTTGATGGCGAACAGGTCCGTGTTCAGCGCGACGATCGACAGCAGCGAGCCGCCGATCGCGCCGAGCCAGAAGCTGCCGTTGATGATCAGGTCGACCCGGCCGCGGTAGTGGGACGGGATCAGCTCGTCGATCGCCGAGTTGATAGCCGCGTACTCGCCCCCGATGCCGAAGCCGGTGAGGAACCGGAAGCCGAAGAACCACCACGAGTGGAAGGAGACGGAGGTCAGGGCCGTGGCGCCCAGATAGACGGCCAGCGTGACCATGAACAGCTTCTTGCGGCCGAACAGGTCGGTGAGCCGGCCGAAGAACAGCGCGCCCGAGCAGGCCCCGGCGACATAGAGGGCGGCGGCGATGCCGGTGACCTGCGCGGAGGAGATCGGCAGTCCGCTGCCCTCCTCCGAGAGGCGCCCGGCGATGTTGCCGACGACGGTGACCTCGAGCCCGTCGAGGATCCATACCGTGCCGAGGCCGATCACCACCGTCCAGTGCCACCGTGACCAGGGGAGCCGATCGAGGCGGGCGGGGATGGCCGTGGTGACGGTGTTGCTGCCGGCCTGCGGCACGCTGGCGGACATGGGCTCGGGCTCCCTCCTCGTCGAGCGAACCCGGAACGGGTCCCCGAGGAGGGAGCGGTTACGCCCCCTGCACCAGGGCCTGTTGGTACCAGTGACTGTTGGCCCGTTACGCCCCCAACGCCCGCGACACCGTGTAGATGACCAGCCCCGCCAGCGAGCCCACCACCGTGCCGTTGATCCGGATGAACTGGAGGTCGCGGCCGATGTGCGCCTCGATCTTGCGGGTGGTGTGCTCGGGGTCCCAGCTCGCGACGGTGTCCGTGATGAGGGAGGTGATCTCGTCGCGGTACGTCGTCACCACGTACACCGCCGCGTCCTCGACCCAGCCGTCGATCTTCGACTGGAGGCTCGGCTCGGTGGACATCCGCTGGCCGAGCGACAGCAGCGAGGCCCGTACGCGCAGCCGCAGTTCGCTGCGCTCGTCCTCGGCGGCGGACACGATCATCTGCCGTACGGAGGACCAGGCGGAGGCGATGATGTCCTGCACCTCGCCGCGGCCGAGGACCTCGCGCTTGAGGTTCTCCACGCGTCCGCGGGTGTCGGTGTCGGACTGCAGGTCGGCGGCGAAGTCGGTGAGGAAGCGGTCGAGGGCGCCGCGGGCCGGGTGGGCGGGCATGTCGCGCATCTCGGTGACGAAACGCAGCAGTTCCTTGTAGACGCGCTCGCCGACCCGCTTGTCGACGAACCGCGGGGTCCAGCCGGGGGCGCCGCCCTGCACGGCGTCCATCACCTGGTCGTTGTGGAGGACGAGCCAGTCGTGGGCGCGTACGCAGATCAGGTCGACGGCCCGTTTGTGGCCGCCTTGCGCGACGATGCCCTCCAGCATCTTCCCGATGCGCGGGGCGATCTCCGCCGAGTCGGCCCGCCGGTTGATGGCCTCCCCGACGATGGCCTGCACATCGGAGTCGCGCAGCACCGCGAGGGCGCCCCGCAGCGCGGTGGACAGTTCCGCGGTGACCCGGTCGGCATGCTCCGGCTCGGCGAGCCAGGCGCCGAGGCGGCTGCCGATGCCGACGGCGCGCAGACGTTGTCGTACGACCTCGTGGGACAGGAAGTTCTCGCCGACGAACTCGCCCAGGGAGACGCCCAGTTGGTCCTTCTTGGTCGGGATGATCGCGGTGTGCGGAATGCGCAGTCCGAGGGGATGGCGGAACAGGGCGGTGACGGCGAACCAGTCGGCGAGCGCGCCCACCATGCCCGCCTCGGCCGCCGCCGCGACATACCCGGCCCAGGCACCGGCGCCCGCGTGGGACGCCCATTCGGCGAGTACGTAGATGACGGCGACCAGGAGCAACAGACCGGTGGCCGTGATCTTCATCCGGACGACGCCGCGGCGCTTCTCCTCGTCGGCGGCGCTGTAGTAGCCCATGGCGCGGTTACTGGTCCGGCCACCCGTCGCCCCCTTACCGGTCCGGTTAGGGGCGCGGACCGGCTGGGCACTCGGCCCTATGAGCCCGTCACGCTCGGCTTCATCCGCTTTCGTACGTTCCATCCACTCCACCGTTCGCAGAACCCGTACCCATTGTCGCTTTCCTGCGCTCCTTTCCCGCGACCGTCCCGATCGTGCTCCCCTCGGACGTGCTCCCCTCGGACTCGTCGGCGGCTTCTCGCGGCCGCCCGGCCGAACCCCTGGCCGAACCCCTGGCCGAGCCACTGACCGAACCGCTGACCGAACCGCTGACCGCTCATGGCCGGATTTCCACCGACTTCTGACTGACTTCCGATGACTCCTCCCCTCCTGACCGACTCCTGGAACGGAACAGGAGTTCCCTGCGTCTTCCGTTCGGGGGTGCGAGACAGGGCCGGGGGGCCTGTCGGTTTCCTCCCCTGCCATGCCTCATCATGAGGTGATCACACCGGAGCCTCGGGCTCCCATTGCCCATAGGAGACCTGCACCGCATGACCAAGCGTCACGGTTGTGCCCTGCTGTCGGCGATCATCGCCATGATCGTGGCCGTTTCCGCGGCCATCTACGTCGGAGTCGGCTTCGACGACGGCGCCGCCCGGGACACGCTGGCGGGCGGCCGGGGCCCGCACAACAACCCGGCGGCTCCTGCCTCCGCCGGCGTCTGGGTCGGCACCTGGTCGACCGCCCCGGCCGGTGCCGAACCGGGCACCGAGAGGCACGGCATGGCAGGCCGTTCCGTACGCAACGTCGTGCACGCGGGTGTGGGGGGCACCGCGGCGCGCGTCACCCTGTCGAACCTGTACGGACAGCAGCCGCTCACCATCACGCACGCCTCGATCGCCGTGGCCGCCACCGCGAACAACGCCGCCGCTGCCGCCGACACCATGCGCCGCCTGACCTTCGGCGGCAACCCCTCGGTGATAGTGCCGCCCGGGCAGCAGGTCGTCAGCGACGCGGCACGGCTGGTGATCCCGCACGACACGGACATCCTGGTGACCACGTACTCGCCCACACCGTCCGGGCCGGTCACCTACCACCCGACGGCGCGGCAGATCTCGTACACCGCGGAGGGCGACCGTACGGAGGACGTGACCGGAGTGCCGTACGCCGCTCAGACGCGGGCCTGGCGCTATGTGACGGCGGTGGACGTGCTGAGCAACGAGTCCGAGGGCACGGTCGTCGTGATCGGCGACTCGCTCACCGACGGCGTGACCTCCAGCATGGGCGAGAACCGGCGCTGGACCGACGCCCTCGCCGACCGCCTGCGCAACCGCGCCCGCGACGACTCGGACGGGCCCCGCTACAGCGTCGTCAACCAGGGCATCAGCGGAAACCGCCTGCTGGCCGGCGGCGGAGGCCGCCCCGCCGGCAACCCGAGCGGACTGAACCGCTTCGACCGCGACGTCCTCGGCCGCACCAACGTCAAGGCCGTAGTCATCGCCCTCGGCGTCAACGACATCCTGCGCACCCCGCACGTGACCGACGCCGACAAGATCACCACCGGCCTGCGCGAGCTGACGCAGCGGGCCCACGCCCGCGGCCTACGCGTCATCGGCGCCACCCTCATGCCCTTCCAGGGCCACCGCGGCTACCGCCCGAACCTCGAAGCCACCCGCCAGGCCGTCAACGCCCAGATCCGCTCGGGCGACATCTTCGACGACTACGTCGACTTCGACGAGGCCCTACGGGACCCGTACAACCCACGCCGCCTCAAACCCCTGTACGACTCGGGCGACCATCTGCACCCGAGCGACCGGGGCTACGAGGAGATGGCGAAGAAGTTCGACTTGGACATGCTGAAGGGGGCGGCTCCGGCGGAGCTGTGAGGCCGAGGGCTGCGCCCTGAGGCTTACTCCCGATCCCACCGGCGGCGCCGCTCGTCACGCTCATCCTGACGAGCCCGCCGCCGGTCCTCCCGCTCCTCCCGATGCTGACGCATCAACTCCCGATGCTGCTCCATCGCATCCCGGTGGATGGACCGGGCCTGGTCCAGCGCGTCCCGGTGAGCGGAGGACGCGGAGGACCGCCCCTCCAGCTCCTCCAACTCGCCCTGCTCCCCTTGGCGGCCGGCCTTCCGCTCAAGCTTCTCCTGACGCCGCTGCTCCTTGATCCGCTGGCGCTCCGCCCTGGTGAGCTTGCGTTCGGCGCTGACGCCGCCCCAGAAGGCGAAGCCCGTCACGATCACGCGCGGGGCGCCGGGATCGCCCGGTACGTACTCCGAAAGGTGATCGAAACCGCCCATGATGCCGATACCGCGGACGTCGACCTCGACGCCGGGCGGCACGATGACCTCTATGCCGCCCATGATCGCGACGCAGTTGATGACGACCTCGCGGTCCGCGAAGTCCGCCTCGCGCAGGTCGATGGTGCCGCCGCCCATGAACGCGACCGCGGTGAACCGCTTCGGCACGGTCCAGCGCCCCTTGCGCTCGAACCCCGACATGATCGCGACGCCCGCCTGGGACGAGCCCTCCCCGCCGACGATCCGGCCCGCCCAGTCACCCGACCCCTCGGGCTGCTTGACCATCGACACCGGAGAAGGCGGCGTCACCCCGGCGACGGGCAGATCGCGGGTGATCGGCGCCAATTCCCCGTATGTACGGGCCTTGTACGTCGCGTCGAGCCGTTCCTCGAACTCCTCCATGTCGAGGCGGCCCTCGGCGACGGCCTCCCTGAGCACTTCGGCGACTCGTTCACGGTCTGTGTCTGAGGCCCGCAATTCGGGGACTTCTTCGGTCATGTAACGAAGCCTACGAGGTTGCCTTCTCCGCGTACATGCGGCTGATGACGGCCTCGATGTCCGGTTCCCGAACCGACAGGTCGACCAGCGGATACTCGGCGGCGATCCGCGCGACGAGCGGTGCCGCCGACGCCGAGGCCGGGAAGGCGAGCCACTGGCGGGGCCCGTCGATCTTCACCACGCGGGCGGGATCGACCTCGATGGGCGGCAGTTCGCGTTCCAGGTCCACCACCAGGGTGCGCTCACTGTCGCCGATCTCGTGCAGCCCGGTGAGCGGGCCGTCGTACATCATGCGCCCGTGGTCGATGACCATCACGCGCGAGCAGAGCTGCTCGATGTCGGAGAGGTCGTGGGTGGTGAGCAGCACGGTCGTCGACCGTTCGTCGTTCAACTCCCGCAGGAACTCCCGCACCCTCGCCTTGCTGATCACATCGAGCCCGATCGTCGGCTCGTCGAGGTAGAGCACCTCGGGATCGTGCAGCAACGCCGCCGCGATGTCGCCGCGCATCCGCTGCCCGAGCGAGAGCTGCCGCACCGGGACGTCCAACAGAGCGCCCAGATCGAGGAGTTCGACGAGCCGGTCGAGGTTCTCGCGGTAGCGGGCGTCCGGGATCCGGTACATGCGGTGCATCAGCTTGTACGAGTCGATCAGCGGGAGGTCCCACCACAGCGTCGTACGCTGCCCGAACACCACCCCGATCCGGTGCGCGAGCCGCGTCCGCTCGCGGGACGGGTCGATGCCGGCGACGCGCAGCCGGCCGCCGCTCGGCGTGAGAATCCCCGTCAGCATCTTGATCGTCGTCGACTTGCCCGCACCGTTAGGCCCGATATAGCCGACCATCTCGCCGCGCGCCACGCTGAAGGAGATCGAGTCGACGGCCCGTACCTCATGCCGCTCCCGGCGCAGGAAGCCGGTCTTCTTGCGTACGTCGAAGACCTTCTCGACGCGGTCGAGCTCGATGAAGCCTTCGGTCACACCGTCTGTCACTGGCTATCTCCCTCTAGCTCCCTGTACTGCGGTACGAACGAAGCCCCGCCCGCCACACCAAAGCCGACACCGCGCAGCACACCCCGGCGGCGAGCGGCGACATGAACGTCACCCATGTCGGCAGGTCGAGCGGATACGGCCGCCCCAGTACGTAGGACGCGGGCAGCCAGTTGACGAAGGCGAGCGGCAGCACGAAGGTCACCCCGCGCACCAGGTCCTTCCCGAACAGCGTCGGGGGGTACTGCAGCAGCGTGGTGCCGCCGTATGTGAACGCGTTCTGCACCTGGGCGGCGTCCTGCGCCAGGAACTGGAAGGCCGCGCCCGCAACGAAGATCGCCCCGAAGATCACCGCGCCGCTGACCAGCATCACCGGCACCAGCAACACCTTCGGCGCGGTCCAGTCGACGTCGACGGCGAACAGCGCCCAGCCCAGCACCAGCGACCCCTGGATGATCCGGCCGAACCGGCGCAGCGGGAACTGGTCCGCGGCGACCTGCGCGAGCACCGGAACGGGACGTACCAGCATCGTGTCGAACGACCCGTCGCGTATCCGGGCGCCCAGGACCTCCGACGAGCCGAGCAGCAGGTCCGTGATCCCGAACCCCGTCACGGAGAGGCCGTACAGGAAGGCCACCTCGGGCAGTGTCCAGCCGCCGAGCGAGTCGACCTGCGAGAACATCAGCAGGATCCCGACGAAGTCCAGCCCGGACAGCAGCAGGTTGCCGACGACCGTGACGACGAAGGACGCGCGATACGTCATACCGGCCCGGATCCACATCCCGGCGATCAGCACGTAGGCCCGCAGACCGTCCGCGACCCTGGAGCCGGCCGTGGATGCCGGTGTGGATGCCGCCATGGATGCCGTAGCGGCAGCGACCGTGGAGTTCTCACCCACCCTGCACCACCACCCTCCGCGTAGCCGCCGACTGCAACAGCCGCCCCGCCGCCAGCAGCGCCACCCCCCACACCGCCTGGAACACGTACGCCCCGAGCGCGTCCGCCTCCCCCATCAGCACATCCGCCGGCATCTGCAGCTGCGCCGCCCACGGCAACGCCTGGACCACGTCGCCGAGCGCGCCCGGGAAGGCGTTCAGCGGCAGGGTCATGCCCGAGCAGAAGATGCCCGTGACCATCAGGGCCTGCGTGACGCCCCTGCCGTCCATCAGCCAGAACACGCTCAACGCCGCCAGATAGCGGATCCCGAAGCTGACGACCGCCGCCAGCAGCAGCGCGACCAGGAACGCCGCCCAAGTGCCGAAGTCCCTCGGCAGGGCCATCGGGAAGAACAGCGCACCGAAGACGAACGGGATCACACCCCGCCCTAAGAACTGGAACAGCATCCGCCCCAAGTCACTTGCCAGCCACCACAGTTGGAGATCGGCCGGCCGGTACAGATCGATCGCGATCGCACCGGTGCGGATGCGCTCCATCAGCTCGATCTCGAAGCCCCCGCTCTGGATGGCCAGCGCCGCGAACAGCGCCTGCCCCAGCCACACATAGGTCACGGCCTGCGCCTGGTCGTACCCGCCGAGATCCGGCCGCTCGTCCCACAGCGCCAGATATGTGTAGACGAGGATCACGCCGAAGACGGTGTTGGTGAACACCCCCGCCGCAGTGGCCACCCGATACGTCGCGTACCGCCTGAAACTCCCCACCACGACGGCCGCGTACAACCGCCCCGCGCCCACGACCACACCCCTCCCGCGCGCCCACCCGCGCACCCGCCCGCCAGACACCGAAGCGCAGGAGCCTAGTCCCAGGGCCGTACCCCGTGCCACGCATTTTCTGTGACCAAACCGTGCGCCTCGTGCCGGGAACGCAACGCACGGTGCAAGAGTCTTCAACAGCGGGCAACAGATAGCTAACGATGGCGTACAGGCACGTACGCCGCGAAACGGGAGTCCGGCACCACATGAACGACCAGCCACAGCCGCAGCCTGAGCCGCAGCCGCCGAGCACCGCGCGCCCGCGGCGGCGCACCGGCTGGCGCCGGCTGCTCCCGACCTGGCGGATGGTGCTCAGCACCTTCGTCGGCGCACTCCTGCTGCTCATCGGGCTGTTCGCGCTCGGCTACTTCCTCGTCGAGATCCCCGAGGCGAACGCGGCGGCGACGAAGCAGAGCAACGTCTACCTGTACGCGGACGGCAGCCGCCTCGCCCGCGACGGCGAGGTCAACCGGGAGAACGTCAGCCTCGCCCAGATCTCCAAGGACACCCAGCACGCCGTACTCGCCGCCGAGGACCGGGACTTCTACTCCGAGTCCGCCGTCGACCCCCAGGCCATGATCCGCGCCGCCTGGAACACCGTCACCGGCAAGGGAAAACAGTCCGGCTCGACGATCACCCAGCAGTACGTCAAGAACTACTACCTGGCGCAGGAGCAGACGGTCACCCGGAAGATCAAGGAATTCTTCATCTCCATCAAGCTCGACCGCGAGGTCAGCAAGGACGAGATCCTCGAGGGCTACCTGAACACCAGCTTCTTCGGCCGCAACGCCTACGGCATCCAGGCCGCCGCCCAGGCCTACTACGACGTCGACGCCAAGGACCTCACGGCCGCCCAGGGCGCGTACCTCGCCTCACTCCTCAACGCCCCCAGCGCGTACGACGTGACCGCGCACCCCGAGAACAAACCGGCGGTCGTGGACCGCTGGACCTACGTACTCGACGGCATGGTCAAGAAGAAGTGGCTGACCCCCTTGGAGCGGGCCGGACTGGAGTTCCCGACGCCCAAGGAAGCCAAGGGCTCCGCGGGCCTCTCCGGGCAGCGCGGCTACCTCGTACAGGCCGTCAAGGACTACCTCATCGGCGGCGAGATCATCGACGAGGAAACCCTCGCCACCGGCGGCTTCCGCATCACCACCACCATCCAGAAGGACAAGCAGAACGCCTTCGCCAAAGCCGTCGACGACCAGGTGATGGACCAGCTCGACAAGAAGAACCGCAAGATCGACCGCAACGTCCGCGCCGGCGGCGTCTCCATCGACCCGGCCACCGGCAAGGTCGTCGCGATGTACGGCGGCATCGACTACACCAAGCAATACGTCAACAACGCCACCCGCCGCGACTACCAAGTCGGCTCCACCTTCAAGCCGTTCGTGTTCACCGCCGCCGTACAGCACGGCTCCACCACCCAGGACGGCCGCCTCATCACCCCCAACACCATCTACGACGGCACCAGCGAGCGGCCCGTCGAAGGCTGGCAAGGCGGCCGGTACGCACCCGAGAACGAGGACCACACCTCGTACGGCCAGATCCCCGTCCGCGAAGCCACCGACAAGTCCGTCAACGCCGTGTACGCACAGATGGCCGTCGACGTCGGCCCCGACAACGTCGTACAGACCGCAGTCGACCTGGGCATCCCGGCCTCCACCCCCGACCTGACGGCCTCCCCCTCCATCGCCCTCGGCCCGGCCACCGCAAGCGTCCTCGACATGGCCGAGGCCTACGCCACCCTCGCCAACCACGGCAAACACGGCCGGTACTCACTCGTCTCCGACATCACCAAGGACGGCACCGAGAACGCCGTCACCCTGCCCTCCCGCGCCACGGGCGTACGGCAGGCCGTCAGCCGCGAGGCCGCCGACACCACGACAGAGGTCCTACGAGGCGTCGTCGAGGGCGGCACCGCCACCGCCGCCCAGGCCGCGGGCCGCCCCGCCGCAGGCAAGACCGGCACCGCGGAGGAGGACAAGGCGGCCTGGTTCGCCGGCTACACCCCCGACCTCGCCACCGTCGTCGCCATCATGGGCCAGAACCCGAAAACAGGCGCCCACACCCCGCTGTACGGAGCCCTCGGCCAGGCCCGCATCAACGGCGGCGGCTACCCCGCGCAGATCTGGGCCCAGTACACCCAGGACGCGCTCGAAGGCACGGAGGTCAAGGACTTCGACCTCCAAGTCCAAGAGGGCGCGGACGAGGAGGAGTTCCCGCCGGAGGACCCCTGGGAGGACCCGCCCTGGGACGAGGGCGAGGAGGACGACGGCGGCACGACGGACGGCATGGACGGCCCCGGCGGACCGGGCGGCTCAGACGGCGGAAACGGCGAGGACGGCGGCACGACCACCGGCGGCGAGGAAACCCCCATCGAGCCACCGTCCCCGACGGCCCCGGACCAGCCGAGCGGCGGCACGACGACCGACGGCGGCACGGCGTCCACGGGCGGAACGGACGGAGGAACGCCGACGGTCGGCGGCACGACGGACGGAGGTACGGGGTCGACGGGCGGCGACACGTCTACGGGAGGCGGCGGGGTCACGTCGGGCAGGACGGATGGAGGCGTGACGTTCACGAGGTCCGGATAGCCGCGGGGCCCATGGCTGCTTACGGACCTACGAGCCTACGGGCCTACGGGCCTACGGGCCGGCTAGAGGTACAACCCCGTCGAGTCCTCGGACCCCTCGAACCGATCCGCCGCCACCGCATGCAGATCCCGCTCGCGCATCAGCACATACGGCACGCCGCGCACCTCGACCTCGGCGCGGTCCTCCGGGTCGAACAGGACACGGTCGCCCGGCTCCACGGCCCGTACGTTCTGCCCGACCGCGACGACCTCGGCCCAGGCGAGCCGACGGCCCACCGCCGCGGTCGCCGGAATCAGGATGCCGCCACCGGAACGGCGCTCGCCCTCGCTGGTGTCCTGCCGCACGAGCACACGATCGTGCAGCATCCGGATGGGCAACTTGTCGTGATGGGTTTTCGCACTCACGCCCTTGAACCTACCTGGCTTTGCGGGGGCCGTACGCGGGAGGGGGCGGGCGGACCGTACGCGGGCGGGGTTCGGCGAACGACACGGGCGGATCCGGCGGCCCGTACGCGCGAGGGGTCCGGCGGCCCGTACGCGGGAGTGGCCGGGCGGACCGTACGCGGGAGGAACCGGCGCCCTCTACGCGGGAGGGGTCCGGAGGCCCATACGCGGGCGGGATCCGGCGGCGTTAGGCGGGAAAGATCAGCCGGCGTTCAGCGCTTGCGGCGCCGGGAGCCCGAGGAACCTCGGCGAGAGCCGACGGCGGTACCGCGCCGGGAACCCACGGCGAGCAGCCCGACGACCCCGACCACCACCAGCGCCACCGGCACGATGCGCTCGAGCCGCGGCGCGCCCTCATCGTTCACCAGCTGGCCCCGCACATCGCTGACCATGCGGTTCACGCCGACGTAGGCGCGGCCGAGGGTGTGGTCGATGTTCGAGACGACCCTGGCTTTCGCGTCGCCGACGATCGTCTTCGGGTGCACCCGCGCGCCGATCTCGTCGAGCGTCTCGGCGAGGGTCTCGCGGCGGCGCTTGATGTCCGCCTCGATCTGCGCCGGAGTTCTGCTGTCCGGCGTGCTCGACGTTTCCGACACCGCGCTGCCTCCAAGGTCGTATGTGGTCATCTGTCCTGGCCGACAGTCTGTCAGCTCCGCTCACCGGACACCCCCCGGGCACCCCCATTACGCTCGGGTCCGTACCCACCACCCCGCAAGGAGACCGAACCGAGATGAGCGAGCGACTCCAGCCCGGCGACACCGCCCCCGCCTTCACCCTGCCCGACGCCGACGGCAACGAGGTCTCCCTGGCCGACCACAAGGGCCGCAAGGTCATCGTCTACTTCTACCCCGCCGCCCTCACCCCCGGCTGCACCAAGCAGGCCTGCGACTTCACGGACAACCTCGACGCCCTGGCATCCGCCGGCTACGACGTCATCGGCATCTCCCCCGACAAGCCGGAGAAGCTGGCCAAGTTCCGCGAAAAGGAATCCCTCAAGGTCACCTTGGCCGGCGACCCCGACAAGAAGATCATCGAGTCCTACGGCGCCTACGGCGAAAAGAAGAACTACGGCAAGACGTACATGGGCGTCATCCGCTCCACGGTGATCGTGGACGAGGAGGGCAAGGTCGAGCGGGCGCTGTACAACGTGCGAGCGGCCGGCCATGTCGCCAAGATCATCAAGGACTTGGGGATCTGAGCCGCGGACCTCTTCCCGCACGAGCGGCCCCCCGCACATGGTGCCGAAGGAGACGGCCAGCGCCTGAACCAGAAGCTGCCGCAGCACCACAGCTGCCAGCCCGCTACGATGACTGGCGGCTAGCGGCCGTTGCTGAATCGGTATAAGCGAGGGTTTTAGGTGCCCTTGGGAGAAATCCCATGTGGGTTCGAGTCCCACCGGCCGCACGTAAACGAAGGGCGCGCACCACCCGGTGCCGCGCCCTTCGGCGTACTCACCCGACAGGCGTCAGTCCACCAGCTCCCGCAACACCGGCACCAGCCCCCGAAACGCCTTCCCCCGGTGACTGATCTCGTTCTTCTCCTCGGGGGACATCTCCGCGCACGTCCGCGTGTCCCCGTCCGGCTGCAGGATCGGGTCGTAGCCGAAGCCGTGGGTGCCTGCCGGTTCGTGGCGGAGGGTGCCTCGGAGTCGGCCCTCGACCACGCGTTCCGTTCCGTCCGGGAGGGCGAGGGCTGCGGCGCAGGTGAAGTGGGCGGCGCGGTGCGGGTCGGGGATGTCGCTGAGCTGGTCGAGGAGGAGGGTGAGGTTGGCGCGGTCGTCGCCGTGGGAGCCTGACCAGCGGGCGGAGAAGATGCCGGGGGCGCCGCCGAGTACGTCGACGCAGAGGCCTGAGTCGTCGGCGACGGCGGGGTGGCCGGTGGCCTGGGCGAGGGCGTGGGCCTTGAGGAGGGCGTTCTCGGCGAAGGTGACGCCGGTTTCCTTGACGTCGGGGACGTCGGGGTAGGCGTCCGCGCAGACCAGGTCGTAGTGGAGGTCGGCGGCGGCGAGGATCGCCTTGAGCTCGGTGAGCTTTCCGTGGTTGCGGGTGGCGAGGATCAGGCGGGTCATGGCTCTCACAGTAGTCAGGTCATGAGTGGGGGGCGCTCCTCTCGTTCAGGGCGCCCCCCAGTTCCGTAACCCTGGGATCTTCTACGAGGTGCAGACCTTCGTCAGTTCGCCTGCGGCGTCCGTGACCGGGCTGATGTCCGGTGTCTCGTCGCCGTTCTTGATGGATTCGCGGACGTTGGTGACGGCGGTCTGGAGGTCGTCGACGGCCTTGTTGACGTCGGTGTCCTCGGTTTTGTCGCCGATTTCGTTGAGGTTCTTGTCGATGGAGTCGAGTGCTTCGTCGGTCTGCGTGGGGTCGTTCGCCGCGTTTTCGACGGCCTGCTGGAGTTCGGTGACGCTGTCGGCGATGGCGTCGGCGGTCCTGGCGCAGTCCAGCGCCTTGTTGACGGCGTCGCAGCCGGTGGTGAGTCCGGCGGTCAGCGCGACGGCTGCCACTGCGGAGGCGATGGTGATACTGCGACGTCGCGGGCGTCGGCTCGCGGCCATGGAACGGTCCTCCCGTTGCTTTGCGGGCCTAGGGGGCCCCGTGTGGTGCGGCGGGGCGTGCGGCGGTGTGCCGTACGCCCGTACTGGTAGGGACGCGGAGACCGCTGCCGTGGTTGCCCGCGTTGCGCGGCCCCTGTCGGTGCGGAATTGACGCGTCCTTTACCTTTCGAGGACCGTATCAAGTGCCTTGCGCTGTACGACAGCGAGTTCTTCGCAGCCTGAAACGGCAAGGTCGAGCAGGGAGTTGAGTTCTTCGCGGGCGAAGGGTTCGGCTTCCGCGGTGCCCTGGACTTCGACGAAGCGTCCGTCGCCGGTGCAGACGACGTTCATGTCGGTGTCGGCGCGTACGTCTTCTTCGTAGCAGAGGTCGAGGAGGGGTACGCCGCCGACGATGCCGACGGATACGGCGCTGACCGTGCCGGTGATGGGCTGGCGGCTGGCCCTGATGAGCTTTTTGGTGCGGGCCCAGGAGATGGCGTCGGCGAGGGCGACGTAGGCGCCGGTGATGGCGGCGGTGCGGGTGCCGCCGTCGGCCTGGAGTACGTCGCAGTCGAGGACGATGGTGTTCTCGCCGAGTTGCTTGTAGTCGATGACGGCGCGCAGGGAGCGGCCGATGAGTCGGCTGATCTCGTGCGTACGGCCGCCGATCTTGCCGCGTACGGATTCGCGGTCGCCGCGGGTGTTGGTGGCGCGGGGCAGCATGGAGTACTCGGCGGTGACCCAGCCTTCGCCGCTGCCTTTGCGCCAGCGCGGGACGCCTTCGGTGACGGAGGCGGTGCAGAAGACCTTGGTGTCGCCGAAGGAGATGAGGACGGAGCCTTCGGCGTGCTTGCTCCAGCCGCGCTCGATGGTGATGGGGCGTAGCTGCTCGGGCGTGCGGCCGTCGATTCGTGACATGGCGATGAGCCTAGTCGCAGATGGTGGAGGGACCTCCTCCGGTAACGGAGACGGTCCCTCGGCGGGGCCCGCGGGCCGGCATCGGGCGCTGCCCGAGGGGACGGTGAGCCCGCCGGGGGGGTGGGCTCGGCGGTTTCGTTGGAGTCGGCGGGTCGGGTGTGCCCGGCGGATCCGGTGAGCCGTCACGGTTGGGCAAGCCCGGCGGGCCCACTGATGCGGCGAGCTCCGCTGAGCCCGGCGGACCTGCGATAGACGTGGTTCGATTCGGCAAGCCCGGCGAATGCGGTCGGCTCGGCGGGTTCGGTGAGCCCGGTCTCCGGCGAACCAGCGGATTCGGTAAGCCCCACGGATTCGACAGGCCCGGCAGTCCCCTGATTCCGGCCTGGCCGGGTGATCCCGGCGGGCCTACAGAACCCAGCGGGCCTGCCGAATCCGGCGGGCCTGCCGAACTCAGCGGGCCGGCTGATCCCGGCGAGGCACGCTGAGCCCGGCGTGGCCCGTCGGGTGGTTCAGGTGCTTACATCATGTCCTCGATGTCCGCTGCGATCGGGTCTGCGTCCGTGCCGATGACGACCTGGATCGCCGTGCCCATCTTGACGACGCCGTGGGCGCCGGCGGCCTTCAGGGCGGCCTCGTCGACCAGGCCCGGATCGACGACCTCGGTGCGCAGTCGCGTGATGCAGCCCTCGACCTCTTCGATGTTGTCGATGCCGCCGAGCCCGGCGACGATCTTCTCAGCCTTGGTGGCCATTTCTTTCTCCCTGATGTCAAAAAGGACGTGTTCTCGGGGCCGGGACGCGACTCGCCGCGGGTCCGCGACAGCACATCCTTACGGCACTGGTCTACACCACACGACGGGTGCGGCGAAACCCGGTCGGTCAACCATCGGACAAACCCACAGGCATCACATGCCGTTGACCTCGGCCCAGTGCCGACGGAGTGTCCGGGGGCGGGACGGTCGACAGCGGACCGGGGCGCGGCACAAGGGGCCGCACGGGCAAGGAAGTTGACGCTCTTATGGTGGTGACGGGTGCTCAGACGGGCACGCACACCAGGGTCATTTGCGCTGAACATCACCATTTGACTGGTATTTCCAGGGTGACAAATTGACGGGTTCCTTATCTGGCCTTCACCGTGCTACAACATGGTCTACACCACTGAGTGGTGTAGACCATGCCCGCCCATTGGAGGCACCATGAGCACCGCCACAGCCACGGCGGCCCCCGCTAAGAAGTGGGGATCCGGCCTGTTCCAGGGCCTGCAGAAGATCGGCCGCAGCCTGCAGCTCCCCATCGCCGTGCTTCCGGCGGCGGGCATCCTGCTGCGTCTCGGCCAAGCCGATGTGTTCGGCGACGACGGACTCGGCTGGCACAAGGTCGCCTCCGTCTTCGCGACCGCCGGCGGCGCCGTATTCGACAACCTGCCGCTGCTCTTCTGCATCGGCGTCGCGATCGGCTTCGCCAAGAAGTCGGACGGCTCCACCGCGCTCGCCGCACTGGTCGGCTTCCTCGTCTACAGCAACGTACTGAAGGCGTTCCCGGTCACCGAGGCCAAGGTCCAGGACGGCGCGGACATAGCCGCGACCTACAACAACCCCGGTGTCCTCGGCGGCATCATCATGGGTCTGCTGTCCGCCGTGCTGTGGCAGAAGTTCCACCGCACCAAGCTGGTCGACTGGCTCGGCTTCTTCAACGGCCGCCGTCTGGTCCCGATCATGATGGCCTTCGTCGGCACCTTCATGGGCGTCTTCTTCGGCCTGGTCTGGGAGCCGATCGGCGAGGTCATCTCCGACTTCGGCACGTGGATCACGGGTCTCGGCGCCTTCGGCGCGGGCCTGTTCGGTCTGATCAATCGCGCGCTGATCCCGGTCGGCATGCACCAGTTCGTGAACTCCGTCTCCTGGTTCCAGATCGGCGACTTCACGAACGCCGCGGGCGAGGTCGTGAACGGCGACCTGAACCGCTTCTTCGCCGGTGACCCGACCGCCGGACAGTTCATGACGGGCTTCTTCCCGATCATGATGTTCGGTCTGCCGGCCGCCGCCCTCGCCATCGCGCACACCGCCCGTCCCGAGCGCCGCAAGGCCGTCACCGGTCTCATGGTCTCCGTCGCGCTGACCTCCTTCGTGACCGGTGTCACCGAGCCGATCGAGTTCGCGTTCATGTTCATCGCCCCGCTGCTGTACGTGATCCACGCGGTGCTCACCGCCCTGTCCATGGCGATCACCTGGGCGCTCGGTGTGCACGCCGGCTTCACCTTCTCGGCCGGCGCGATCGACTACGTCCTGAACTGGAACCTCGCGACCAGGCCATGGCTGATCATCCCGATAGGCCTGGTCTTCGCCGCCGTCTACTACACCGTCTTCCGCTTCGCCATCATCAAGTTCAACCTCACCACCCCGGGCCGCGAGCCCGAGGAGGAGGTCGAGGACCTGACCAAGGCGTAATCCCGCCCGTCCCCGCGGAAAGGCCCCCTCAGCCACTCGGCTGAGGGGGCCTCCGTATGCCCGTACGGATGGGCCAGGACCGTGCTGACGCGCCGGAGGGGCTAGATCTCGTACGTCGCCCTCGGCGCCGCCAGTTCCACCGGGCCGGTGTACGTCTCGCGGGCGTCCGCGAGGTTGACCTGGGGGTCCGTCCACGGCGGGATGTGGGTGAGGACGAGGCGGCGGGCGGCGGCGCGGGCGGCGATCTCGCCCGCCTCGCGGCCGTTGAGGTGCAGGTCGGGGATGTTCTCCTTGCCGTGGGTGAACGCGGCCTCGCAGAGGAACAGGTCGGCGTCCCGGGCGAGTTCGACGAGCGGGTCGCAGACGCCCGTGTCGCCGGAGTACGTGAGCGTCCGGCCGCTGTGTTCGACGCGGATGCCGTATGCCTCCACCGGGTGGCTCACCTTCTCGGTGTGCACGGAGAACGGGCCGATCTCGAAGGAGCCCGGTTTGACCGTGTGGAAGTCGAAGACCTCGCTCATGGAGGAGGCGCTGGGGGTGTCGGCGTAGGCGGTGGTGAGGCGGTGCTCGGTGCCCTCGGGGCCGTAGACCGGGATGGGGGCGGCGCGGCCGCCTTCGTGCCGGTAGTAGCGCGCCACGAAGTAGGCGCACATGTCGATGCAGTGGTCGGCGTGCAGGTGGCTGAGGTAGATCGCGTCGAGGTCGTAGAGACCGCAGTGGCGCTGCAGCTCGCCAAGGGCACCGTTGCCCATGTCGAGGAGCAGCCGGAAGCCGTCGGCCTCTACGAGGTAGCTCGAGCAGGCCGATTCCGCGGACGGGAACGACCCCGAGCAGCCGACGACGGTGAGCTTCATAAAGCAGAAACCTCCGCTGGCGGGGAGTGAAGTCGGGGGTCGTGCGGTCCGTCGAGCGTAAGGCGCAAAACCTCCGGTCGCTCCTCCGTAAGGGGGTCTTGTGGGCGAACTCACCTGCGGCGTCACTGAATCGGGGGTGCTTTCGCCCCCGCCGCCCTTACCCGTCCCATACCAAGGGGCTCCGCCCCTGGACCCCGCTGGGGCTGCCGCCCCAGACCCCGCCCTCGGGGCTGCGCCCCGGACCCCCTCGGGGCTCTGCCCGGACCCCGGCCATGGGCTGCGCCCTTGGACCCGCTCGGGGCTGCGCCCCGGACCCCGTTTCGGGGGCCAGCCCCCGAACCCCCGGTCCTCAAACGCCGGACGGGCTGATTTTGGCCTGGGCTGATGACGGCGCCGCCTCGGTTGAACCTTGCAGCCGAGGCTGGCATTACTCAGCCCGTCTGGGGGCACCTCTGGGGGCACCCCCAGCGGTAGCTGGGGGAGTTTGAGGACGAGGCCGCCAGGCCGATGGGGGTCTGGGGCGGAGCCCCAGCGGGGTCCAGGGGCGGCTGGTGGGGGCTCGGGGCGGAGCCCCTGGTGGGGGCTCCGGGCAAAGCCCCAGGGGCGGGCTCGGGGCAAAGCCCCTGGTACGGGCTCGGGGCAAAGCCCCTGGTGCGGGCTCGGGGCAAAGCCCCTGGTGCGGGCTCGGGGCGAAGCCCCGGGGGACGGGAATGGGTAGGGGCGGCGGGGGCGCAAACAACCCGCGCCCGCCCCCGCTACGCCCAAAGCTGACCCTGCAGCCTCTCGATGGCCTCCTCCGTCGTCGTCGCCGTGTAGACGCCCGTCGACAGGTACTTCCAGCCGCCGTCGGCCACGACGAACACGATGTCCGCCGGTTCGCCGGCCTTCAGCGCCTTCTTGCCGACGCCGATCGCCGCATGCAGCGCAGCCCCCGTGGAGACGCCCGCGAAGAGCCCCTCCTGCTGCAGCAGCTCCCGCGTGCGCGTCACCGCGTCGGCGGAGCCGACCGAGAAACGCGTGGTCAGCACGGACGCGTCGTACAACTCGGGAACGAAGCCCTCGTCGAGGTTCCGGAGGCCGTAGACGAGGTCGTCGTAGCGCGGCTCGGCGGCGACGATCTTGACGTCCGGCTTGTGTTCGCGGAGGTAGCGGCCGACGCCCATCAGGGTGCCCGTCGTGCCGAGGCCCGCGACGAAGTGGGTGACGGAGGGGAGGTCGGCGAGGATCTCGGGGCCGGTCGTCGCGTAGTGGGCGCCCGCGTTGTCGGGGTTGCCGTACTGGTAGAGCATCACCCAGTCGGGGTGCTCAGCCGACAGCTCCTTGGCCACGCGTACGGCCGTGTTGGAGCCCCCGGCCGCGGGGGACGAGATGATCTCGGCGCCCCACATGGCCAGCAGATCCCGGCGTTCCTGCGAGGTGTTCTCGGGCATGACGCACACGATGCGGTAGCCCTTGAGCTTGGCGGCCATGGCCAGGGAGATGCCGGTGTTGCCGCTCGTCGGTTCGAGGATGGTGCAGCCGGGCGTGAGGCGGCCGTCCTTCTCCGCCTGCTCGATCATGTGCAGGGCAGGACGGTCCTTGACCGAACCTGTCGGGTTGCGGTCCTCCAGCTTCGCCCAGATGCGGACGTCGGCGGACGGCGAGAGCCGCGGCAGGCGCACCAGGGGGGTGTTGCCCACCGCGGCCAGCGGGGAGTCGTAGCGCATCAGGGATCAGAGCCCGGTCAGACCATGCCGCCGGCTACCGCCGGCAGAATCGTCACGTTGTCGCCGTCGGTCAGCTTGGTGTTGATGCCGTCGAGGAAGCGGACGTCCTCGTCGTTGAGGTAGACGTTCACGAAGCGGCGCAGTTCGCCGCCGTCCACGATGCGAGCCTGGATGCCCGAGTGGCGGGTCTCGAGGTCGGCGAACAGATCGGCGAGGGTGTCACCGGTGCCCTCCACCGCCTTTTGACCGTCGGTGTACTGGCGGAGGATGGTGGGGATGCGGACCTCGATGGCCATGGTTGCGGGCTCCTGTCGGAAGAAGTCAG
This sequence comes from Streptomyces sp. NBC_00286, assembly GCF_036173125.1. NCBI lineage: Bacteria > Bacillati > Actinomycetota > Actinomycetes > Kitasatosporales > Streptomycetaceae > Streptomyces > Streptomyces sp. NBC_00286. The sequence continues at coordinate 6,338,064 of NZ_CP108054.1, read as the reverse complement.
GTCGGTGGGCGCGCGACAGCGCGGAATTGCAAGGTGGTACGCGATAAACCGCGCCGCGGCTCTCACAGCAGCCGTACGGCGGCAGGCGGCATCAACAGATGGCGCTGGCGAGCCTGCACAGATCGACGTGCAGCCGCGCCACGAGCAGCATGCCCGGCGTCTTGTCGCTCACGTCGTGGGAAACCATGGGCTCATCGTATCGATTCCCGGTCCGGGTCCTGGAATGTGATCTCACATCGTGGATGATTTTTGCCCGCATCGCGGGATCAGTAGGCCTGTACGACCTTGACCTCCTCCTCCGTGACCTCGCCCTCGACGATCCGGTACGAACGGAACTGGAAGTCGCCGAGTCCGTCGGTGTCGGCGGTGGACACCAGCACGTAGTGGGCGCCGGGCTCGTTGGCGTACGAGATGTCGGTGCGGGACGGGTACGCCTCGGTGGCCGTGTGGGAGTGGTAGATGACGACCGGTTCCTCGTCGCGGTCGTCCATCTCGCGGTACAGCTTGAGGAGATCGCCGGAGTCGAACTCGTAGAACGTGGGCGACATGGCCGCGTTCAGCATGGGGATGAAGCGCTCGGGGCGGTCCGTACCCGCCGGGCCCGCGATGACGCCGCAGGCCTCGTCGGGGTGGTCCTTGCGGGCGTGGGCGACGATCTGGTCCACGAGGGCCTGGGTGATGGTGAGCATGCTCGTCAGGATAAGCAGAGGGGCCGCCGCGTACCGAGGAGTGGTACGCGGCGGCCCACATGCTGAGCGCAATGGCCGCTGAGCTGCGGCGCGGCTCGGATCAGTCGAGCGAATCAGTCGAGCGACTTCGCGGGCTGAGCTTCCTCGGCCACGTCCGGCAGGCCCGCCTTACGGCGCTTGACGAACTCCAGGAAGGAGTTGAGCTCGCGCTTGACGAAGGGGGTGAGCAGGTAGAGGCCGATGATGTTGAACACCGACAGCAGGAAGAGCGCCGAGTCGGCCAGGCTGATCAGCGTGTCGAGGGAGAGCAGGGAGCCCGCGACGACGAACAGGCTCCAGAGGGCCTTGAAGACGGTCTCGCTGGTCTTGCTCTTGCCGAAGAGGTACGACCATGCCTTGAGGCCGTAGTAGCCCCAGGTCAGGATCGTGGAGAAGGCGAAGAGCAGCACCGCGACGGTCAGCACGTCCGGGAACCAGGGCAGTACGGTCTCGAAGGAGTCGGAGGTGATGGTGACGCCGCCGATGTCCTCGCCCGCGCGGGCCTCGGCATAGCTGGGCGGGTTGGCGATGGCGATGGTCAGCGCGGTCATGGTGCAGATGATGACCGTGTCGATGAACGGCTCCAGCAGTGCGACCAGACCCTCGCTCGCCGGGTGCTTGGTCTTGACCGCGGCGTGGGCGATCGGGGCGGAGCCCAGACCGGCCTCGTTGGAGAAGGCCGCGCGCTGGAAGCCGACGATCAGGGCGCCGAGCACACCGCCGGCGACACCGTCGGCCTGGAATGCGCCGTCGATGATCTTCTGAATCGCGTCGGGCACCGCGCTGATGTTCCCCACGATGACGACAATGCAGGCCACGATGTACAGGCCGGCCATCGCCGGGACCAGCCTGCTGGTGACCGAGGCGATGGAGCGGATGCCGCCGAGCAGTACGAGGCCGACCAGCGCGGCGACGACCAGGCCGAAGAGGATGGCGCCGGCGGAGGAGGCCATGAAGCCGTCCTCGCCGCCGAAGGTCGAGGCGACCTGCGCGTAGCTCTGGTTGGTCTGGAACAGGTTGCCGCCGAACAGGCCGAAGAAGAGGATCATGATGGAGGCCAGTACGGCGAGCACCTTGCCGAACTTGGCGCCACCCTTACCGAAGCGCTCGGCGAACCCCTTGGGCAGGTAGTGCATCGGTCCGCCGGAGACGGTGCCGTCCTCGTGCTCTTCGCGGTACCTCACACCGAGGGTGACCTCGACGAACTTGGTGGCCATGCCCAGCAGGCCGCACAGGATCATCCAGAAGGTGGCGCCGGGGCCGCCGATGGAGACGGCGACGGCGACACCGGCGATGTTGCCGAGGCCGACGGTGCCGGAGACGGCGGCGGTCAGCGCCTGGAAGTGGTTGACCTCACCGGGCGAGCCGTCCTCGTCGTACTTGCCGCGCACGACATCGAAGGCGAGCTTGAACCTGCGAACCTGGATCAGCCCGAACCAGGTGGTGAAGACCAGGCCCGCGATCACGAGCCAGGCGACGATGAGCGGAAGCTCGGTGTCGCCGACAGGCACGGCATAGAAGACGAAATCGCCGACATGCTCCGCGACGGGTTCGAAGAAATCGCTGACGGCGTCGTCGATGGAATTGGTGACGGACTCGAGTGACATGAGGTCTACCTCGGTAGAGCGGGGACGTGCTGGCGTGGCGCAGCAGTTGGGGGGACAGATAGCAGCAGTGGGGGGTCAGGTAAAGGGACGGTGCGCGCAGGGCAAAGGCCGACCCACATTGGAGTGGGGAAGTCGTATCACGTTCCCCACCAGGCCCTGAGTGACCGAAGTCACACAAAAACGCCCCTGGGGCACAAACTCCCAGGGGCGGTAACGCGATCGTTATCCGGATTTGAGCGTCTTCTGAGCGAACACGAAGTCCGCTCACCTCATGGCATGAGCGTCTCCACGAGCGTCTCCTGGAGGCCGCCCAGCCACAGATACGCCATCACCATCGGCTTGCGCGGATCGTCGTCCGGCAGCCGGTAGAGGAGGTCGGTGTCCTCCTCGTCGACGACATCGAGCCGGGAGCCGATCGCGAGCCGCAGATCGTTGAGGGCGCCCAGCCACTGCTGGGACTCCTCCGTCGACAGCTTGAGTACGGCCCCGCCCTCGCCGGCCGAGGCGAGCGCGTCCAGGGAGCGGATCACGGCAAGGGCGTTGTCCCGCTTGCCCGCGCGCAGGTCGTTCTCGGTGAAACGGCGGAACTCCGCGGAGTACTGGCGCTGTTCCTCGGCCTGCTCGGGCGAGGTGGCCTCCACGTCGGGCCCGCTGTAGGCGTCGGGGAAGAGGCGCTGCAGTACGGGGTCGGCGGGCGGCTCGCTGGGGCCCTCGGAGAACAGCTCGGCGAGCGGGTCCTCGGTGGCATCCTCCGCGGGTCCGGGACCGATGAGCTCCAGGAGCTGAACCGCAAGCGAGCGGATGATGGAGATCTCGACCTCGTCGAGGGCGACGGCCGCGCCGCCGCCGGGGAGCGGTTCGAATTGTCCTGGCATGGAGTGAGTTCGCTACTTCCGGTCCTGCTGGAGGGTGGCCCACAGACCGTAACCGTGCATGGCCTGCACATCGCGCTCCATCTCCTCGCGGGACCCGCTGGAGACGACGGCACGGCCCTTGTGGTGGACGTCGAGCATGAGCTTGGTGGCCTTGTCCTTCGAGTAACCGAAGTACGTCTGGAAAACGTACGTCACATAGCTCATGAGGTTGACCGGGTCGTTGTGCACGATCGTGACCCAGGGGACATCCGGCTCGGGTACGGCGGAGACCTCCTCCGCCGACTCGGTCTTTTCGATCTCTAGAGGTGCGGGAGCCGTCACATGGCCCATGCTGCCACCAGAGGGGGGTACGCGGCCAAACGGCCCCCGCGGGAACGCCGTACGGAAGGCGCCGTGAACCTCACATCGTAGAAATCGTCAGAGTGACGAGATTGGCGGTATCATCCTTGCCATGCTGCATACACCGGGGGACAACCCCCGGACCCCCGGCCGACCCCGGGGCACCGGAGAGTCACTGCGAGGAGAGCTTTCGTGGGTGTAGCGGAGCTTGGGTTGCCTGTGGACGTCCCGTCGACAGCGCTCTTCACGGATCACTACGAGCTGACCATGCTGCAGGGCGCCCTCGAGGGCGGCACCGCCGAGCGGCGTTCGGTCTTCGAGGTCTTCACGCGGCGGCTGCCGGAGGGGCGGCGCTACGGGGTCGTCGCGGGCACCGGGCGGGTCCTTGACGCGGTCGAGAACTTCCGGTTCGACGCGGATGTGCTCGGCTTCCTGCGCGAGCGCCGCGTCGTGGACGAGCCGACCCTCGAGTGGCTGTCCTCGTACCGCTTCAGCGGCGATGTGTGGGGCTATCCCGAGGGCGAGGTCTACTTCCCCGGATCGCCGATCCTGCGCGTGGAGGGCACGTTCGCGGAATGCGTGCTCCTGGAGACGGTGATCCTTTCGATCCTCAACCACGACTCGGCGATCGCCGCCGCCGCCTCCCGGATGGCCTCGGCCGCGGGCGAGCGGCCGCTGATCGAGATGGGCGCCCGGCGCACCCATGAGCTGGCCGCCGTGGCGGCCTCCCGCGCGGCGTACGTCGGCGGCTTCACGACGACCTCCGACCTGGCCGCGGGCTTCCGCTACGGCATCCCCACCGTCGGCACCAGCGCCCACGCCTTCACGCTGCTGCACGACAGCGAGCGGGACGCCTTCCAGGCCCAGGTGCACTCGCTGGGCCGGGGCACGACGCTGCTGGTGGACACGTACGACGTGGCCGAAGCCGTACGGACGGCCGTCGAGATCGCCGGGCCCGAGCTCGGCGCCGTGCGCATCGACTCCGGTGACCTGCTGCTGGTGGCGCACCGGGTGCGGCAGCAGCTCGACGAGCTGGGCGCCTCCGACACGAAGATCATCGTGACCTCGGACCTGGACGAGTACGCGATCGCCTCGCTGGCCGCGGCGCCCGTGGACGCGTACGGAGTGGGCACCCAGCTGGTGACGGGATCCGGCCATCCGACGTGTTCGATGGTCTACAAGTTGGTCGCGCGTGCCGAGTCGGCGGATCCGCAGGCTCCGCTCGTGCCGGTGGCGAAGAAGTCGATGGGCGGCAAGACGTCCATCGGCGGCCGGAAGTGGGCCGCGCGGCGGCTCGACGAGGAAGGTGTCGCCGAGGCCGAGGTGATCGGCACAGGCGCCGTTCCGGCGGAGCTGGCGGACCGTCAGCTGCTGGTGGAGCTGATAAAGGGCGGCGAGGTCGTCGCCCGCGAACCTCTGGACGTCGTACGCGAACGGCATGCGGCCGCCCGCGCCAACCTGCCGCTGTCCGCGACCCAGCTGTCCCGCGGGGAGGCGGTGCTCCCGACCGAATACGTCTGAGCACGCCCGCGTACGCCCGATGCGTGCGCCTGGGTACGCCCGATTGCGTCCGGCATGTGGGAAGTTCCGGTCAGCGCGTATCCGGCACACAACTCCGGACAGCCTCACCCCGAAGACGAATGAACCGGCGGTGAGGGGGAACAGCAAGGCCAATGCCCGCCCCGGGGCCCCGTATGGGGGTAGGACCTACACCTTGAGGACACGACCATGCGCCGCGCACTGATCGTCGTCGACGTGCAGAACGACTTCTGCGAGGGAGGCAGCCTCGCCGTGCCCGGAGGGGCAGACGTGGCCGCCGCCATCACGGAGCTGATCGGGCAGGCGCCCGCCGGCTACCGCCATGTCGTGGCCACCCGCGACCACCACATCAACCCGGGCGACCACTTCTCCGAGAACCCCGACTACGAGCACTCCTGGCCCAAACACTGCGTGGCCGGCACGGAGGGCGTGGGCTTCCACCCGAACTTCGCCCCGGCGGTCGCCTCCGGCGCGATCGACGCGGTCTTCGACAAGGGCGCGTACGCCGCGGCGTACAGCGGCTTCGAGGGCGCCGACGAGAACGGCGTCACGCTGGCGGACTGGCTGCGTGCCCGCCAGATCACCGAGGTCGACGTGGTCGGCATCGCCACCGACCACTGCGTCCGCGCCACCGCGCTGGACGCGGCCCGCGAGGGCTTCCGTACGAACGTGCTGCTCGACCTCACGGCCGGGGTGGCCGAGGAGACCACCGAGCGGGCCCTGGAGGAGCTGCGCGAGGCGGGTGTGGAGCTCACCGGGAAGCCCATCGTTTAGCCGGTTCAGCGGGCTTGGCGGGTTTGGCGGGTTTGGGAGCGGCGGGCCGGGAAGCCTGCGCGCCTGGAGCCGTACGCCGCTTCAGGGCCCGGATCGGGCGCCACAGCTCCGTGGCGGTGGCCGTGGTGTCGCCGCCGGGAGGCGTGCGCCATATGAGGCCGTCGGGATGGTGCAGGACCGCGGTGATCTCGTCGGGGGTCGGCGGCTCGGCGTTGCCGCGCAGATAGACCGCCCGCATGCCGAGGTTGCGTACCCGCGTCAGCGCGCGGGCCCGGTTCTGTGCGTGCACGAGAATGCGTACACAGCCGGTGCCGCCCATGGCGGAGGGGGTGGGCAGGTTCAACGCCACCACCACACTGCCGTTCGGCAGCTTGCAGAAACCTCCTGCGGCCACATCACACCCCCGTGAGAAACAGTGTCAATAAGAGAGCCACAGCACGCACCTAAACACGATCGGCCGCCAGCCGCCAGAGGCCCCTGGACGATCATGCACTGACCTGCCGGAACGTCATTTATTTCGACTTGGTCAAGGCCGTCTCCATGATCGTCGAGGCGTCACGGGGCTCCTTCCCGAGCGTGATCTTGATGCCGGTGTCAGTTATCCGCTGCGGAACGCCGCGTGGTTGGTGTAGCGCTCAACCGGCGCGCCGGACCGTCCAGTTGGTGGACTCCATGACTCCGTGCGCCCCCCGTGCAACGGCACCGTGTGTTAGGTCACGCTTACCGCTGGTTCCACTCGGGCAGACAGCCGATAGAGTCGGCTGGCGGCGCGCTGGACAACAGCGGATTGCCAAGTCGAGACCGTTGTCACCCCCTGATTCGTATCCGCAACCTCCCCCTTGGCGAGAGGCACGGGGGGAGACCCCCGACCCGAGGAACGCTCATGCCTCGTCCGACCGCCGCACAGCTCGCCTACGGCTCCTGCACCGTGATCTTCTCCACCCTCGCCATGCTGCTGCTGTCTCAGACGAGTTCGGGCCCGGGAATCGCGGTGATCGCGCTCTCCGCTCTCGCCCTCGGCCTACTCGTGGCCATGACGGTGCCCGTTCCGAAGAAACCGGCCGCACCGGTCGCCGCGCCCGTCGCCACCCGGCAGCGTGTCGCCGAATCCGTTCCGGTCGCGAGCGGCAGCAAGCGCTGACCGCGCCGCTCGGCTCGCATCGAACCGCCCGACTCAGCCGGTGCTGACCACCACGGTCTTCGCCGGCTTGTCGTGCAGCCCCTGCTTGTAGGGCTTGTCGAAGAAGCTCCAGCCGCCCGTGATCACGGTCCAGATGCAGGCGCAGCAGAACGCGAACGGCAGCCACAGGACCAGCGCGCGGGTCAGCGAGTTCTGCCAGGAGGGCGTCGAGCCGTCTTCGAGGTTCGCCACCCGCATACGGAACAGCTTCTTGCCGAGCGTCTGCCCGTCCCTGGCGGTCAGGATGGTGTCGTACGCGACGTAGAGCACCGCGGCGATCACGGACTGGCCGAGGGACTCGCTGTACTGGACGGTCCCGTTGTCCGTGCCGTAGTCGGTGGCGCCGAACGCCCACGCCAGCAGCCACGACACGGCGCCCACCAGGATCATGTCGATGATCCGCGCCAGTACGCGCTTGGGGCTGTCGCCGAGGGGCGGCATCCCGGCGAGGGGCTCGTTGCCGTACGGGCCGCCGCCGTAGGGGTCGCCCGCGTACGGCGGGGGTGTGGTCCCCTGGCCCTCCGGGCCCTCTGACGGAGTGCCGTACGGAGAGCCGCCGCCCTCGCCGGGTGGCGGCTGACGCTTCTTGAACGGATCGTCTTCCGGGGGAGGCGGCGGCTCGGTCGTCATACCTCGAGTCGACCGCGAAGCAACCGGTGGCGCAATGGGCGGGGAGCCGTCCGGGCTAGCTGCTTCCCGGAGGCTGCGGGCGGGTGCGTGGGTCGCCTCGTGGGTCAGCCCCCGGCTCCACCGGCCACCTCAGCCCATTGCGTCAGCCCGCTACGAACGTATGCGCCGCCTTGTCATGCCAGCACTGCCGCCACGGACGGTCGAACAGGCCCCACAGGACGCCCAGGACACCGATGCCGAGGAGTCCGGGGACACTGTAGACGAGCCAGCGGCGCAGGGCCGCGCCGAACGTCGGGGGCTCGCCGCCCTCGATGTCGCGCACCTGGAGGCCGCACAGCTTCTTGCCGAGCGTACGGCCCCACTTGGCGGTGGGCAGCGCCTCGTACAGGACCCCGAAGAGCAGCAGGACGGCGAGGACGATGCCGAGGTACGCACCTGTCGTGCCGTCCAGCAGCCAGACCGTGACGGTCTCGCCGGACAGCTTGGCCGCGTCGATCTTGTCGTTGACGTGGTCGACGGCCCTGACGCCCAACGGCACGGCAGCCGCACCCGTGACGGCGCCCAGTACCAGCGAGTCCACGAACCGGGCGACCAGCCGCTTGCCCAGCCCGGCGGGACGCGCGGACGCCTGCGCCCGTGCGGCGGCCTGGAACGGGTCCTCGGACACCGGCTTCCAGGGGACGACGGGCGGCTCGTTCTCGGCCCCGGCGAGACGGTGCACCTGCTGGGCCCAGGAGGGCTGTCCACCGCCGACGCCCGGGGCCATGGGGGTGGACGACTCTGGCGTAGAAGGCGCGGAAGGTGCGGAAGGGGTGGCCGGAGAGGCCGGGGAGTCCGTGGACTGGGCGGGTACGGCAGGGCTCTGCGTACCGGCCGTCGAGGCGGAGGCGCCTTGGGCGAGACCCGCGCGGGCGGCGGCGGTCGGGCTTCCCGTGGCCGGGGCCTCTGTGGCCGGGCCGGCGCCGCCCGCCGTCGGGCCCGGGACCTGCGGGTCGCGCAGTTGCCGCTGCCGCGGAGTGACGGCCCGGAACGCCATCGTGCCCTCGGAAGCGAGAGGGTTACGGGCCTTGGGGACGCCGGAGGCTCCACCGTTGGGCCGCGGCGAGCCGGACCCGGGCGAGGCGTCCTGGCGCGCTCCGGACGGCTTCTCCTCCGAGCCCGCCGCCGGTCGCACCCGCCCTGTGGGTCTGCGGAACCGGACGGTGCCGCCGGAAGCCGGAGGCTGCGCGCCCTGGACGTCCCCGGTGTCCCCGGGCTTGTCCTCGATGCGGTCCTCGGACTTGGGCGCGCGGAACGTGACCGTGCCGTCGGTGTGCTCGGACCTGCCCTCCGGCTGGGCCGGCTCGGACGGTACGCGCGGATCGGCGGGAGAACCCCAGGAGACCCGGCGGTCCTGTTCACCGCCGAAACCGGTCTGCCGGGAGCGGTCGGCGCCCCACGCGGCCGCGGGCTCGGGCCGGCTGCCGTGCTGGGCCTCTGCGGGCGAGGGGGCCGCGGCGGGCGGGTCCTCGTCGAAGAAGTGCGGGCCCGTCTCCTCCGGGACGCCGGGGCCGGTGGCGGCCGGGGCCGCGCGGCCACCGGGTGGCGTCGGCAGCGACTCGCCGGCGGACGGCGCCGGTCGGCTGGTGCCGGGCACCCACGAGGCACCGTTCCAGTACCGGACGTATCCAGGAATGGACGGGTCCGGGTAATACCCTTCGCGGGGCCTGTCGTCGCCGGGGGCCGGGGTTGGGGCGCTCATGTCCGTCGTCCCGTATCTGCTCGGGGGTCGTTTGGGGGATCCACATCTATCAGACCGGAGCAACGGTCACGTCCGGTCCGCCAGTACCTACCCCGTTCGGGCAAGGTTCCGCCACGCCTTCCCGAATACCGGACTGCTCACACACCGGACCGCTCAATATCTGACGGTGGGTCAAAAGACCTTGCCGGGGTTGAGGATGCCCAGCGGGTCGAAGGCGGTCTTGATCGCGCGCTGCATCTCCAGGCCCACCGGGCCGATCTCGCGGGCCAGCCATTCCTTCTTCAGGATGCCCACGCCGTGTTCGCCGGTGATGGTGCCGCCGAGTTCCAGGCCGAGGGCCATGATCTCGTCGAAGGACTCGCGGGCCCGGCGGGACTCGTCGGCGTCGCCGGCGTCGAAGCAGACGGTGGGGTGGGTGTTGCCGTCGCCGGCGTGGGCGACGACGCCGATGGTCAGCTGGTGCTTCTCGGCGATCCGCTCGACGCCCTCGATCAGATCGCCGAGCCGCGATCGAGGCACGCACACGTCGTCGATCATCGTCACGCCCCGGACCGCTTCCAGCGCGGTGAGCGACAACCGCCGTGCCTGGAGGAGCAGTTCGGACTCGGCGAGGTCGTCGGCCGGGACGACCTGGGTGGCGCCCGCGGCCTCGCACAAGGCGCCGAGCGCGGCGAGGTCGGCGGCGGGGTCCGTGGTGTCGAAGCCGGCGAGGAGCAGGGCCTCGGTGGTTTCGGGCAGGCCCATGTTCGCCAGGGCGTTGACGGCCTTCACCGTCGTACGGTCCATCAGTTCGAGGAGGGACGGCACATGCCCGCCCTCCATGATCCGGCATACGGCATCGCAGGCGGCGGCCGCGGAGGCGAACTCGGCGGCCAGCACAAGCTGCTGCGGCGGCTGCGGCTTGAGCGCCAGTACGGCCCGTACGACGATGCCGAGCGAACCCTCCGAGCCCACGAACAGGCGGGTCAGGTCGTACCCAGCGACGCCCTTGGCCGTACGGCGGCCGGTGGACATGAGGCGGCCGTCGGCGAGGACGACGTCCAGGCCGAGCACGTACTCGGCGGTGACCCCGTACTTCACACAGCACAGGCCGCCGGAGGCCGTGCCGATGTTGCCGCCGATCGTGCACATCTCCCAGCTGGAGGGGTCCGGCGGGTAGTACAGGCCGTGTTCGTTCACGGCGCGGGACAGCGTGGCGTTGATGACGCCGGGCTCGACGACGGCGATCCGGTCGACCGGGTTGATCTCGAGGATGCGGTCCATCTTCGTCAGGGACAGCACGATGCAGCCCTCGGAGGCGTTGGCGCCGCCCGACAGTCCGGTGCGGGCGCCCTGCGGGACGACCGGGACGCGCAGCTCCGTGGCGATGCGCATGACGTGCTGGACCTCTTCGACGGTCCGCGGCAGCACGACGGCGGCGGGGGTGCCGGCCTCGCAGAAGCTGGCCATGTCGTTGGCGTACGAGACCGTGACGTCCGGGTCGGTCAGGACCGCCTCGGCCGGCAGCCTTGCGAGCAGACGGTCGAGAAGGTTCCCCGTCACTTCATCGCGAGGGGCTTCGATACGGCTCATGATCACAGCGTCGCATCCGGGGGCGACGGTGTGAACCCCACGAAGCGCTCCGCTGGACAGGCGGTTCGAAGCTGCGGGTCCGGTTGTGGCTGGTCGCGCAGTTCCCCGCGCCCCTAAGAGGCCTGCGGCCTCCTCAGGGGCGCTGTAACCGGCCGGTCAGAGGTTGCCCCTCTTCTCCTGCTCCCTCTCGATCGCCTCGAACAGCGCCTTGAAGTTGCCCTTGCCGAAGCCCATCGAGCCATGCCGTTCGATGATCTCGAAGAAGACGGTCGGACGGTCCTGGACCGGCTTGGTGAAGATCTGCAGCAGATAGCCGTCCTCGTCTCGGTCGGCAAGGATCTTCAGCTCGCGCAGGGTCTCGATGGGGACGCGGGTGTCGCCGACCCACTCCCCCAGCGTGTCGTAGTACGAGTCCGGCGTGGCCAGGAACTGGACTCCGGCCGCCCGCATGGTGCGTACCGTCTCGACGATGTCGTTCGTGTTCAGCGCGATGTGCTGGACGCCGGCGCCGCCGTAGAACTCCAGGTACTCGTCGATCTGGGACTTCTTCTTGGCGATGGCGGGCTCGTTGATCGGGAACTTGACCTTGAGCGTGCCGTCCGCGACGACCTTCGACATCAGCGCGCTGTACTCGGTGGCGATGTCGTCGCCCACGAACTCCTTCATGTTCGTGAAGCCCATGACCTTGTTGTAGAAGCCGACCCATTCGTTCATCCGGCCGAGCTCGACATTGCCGACGCAGTGGTCGATGGCCTGGAACGTGCGGTGGGCGGGCGGCTCGACGATCGGGTCGGCGCTCACGAAGCCAGGCAGATACGGGCCGTCGTATCCCGTGCGCTCGACGAGGGTGTGCCGGGTCTGCCCGTACGTGGCGATCGCCGCGAGGACGACGGTGCCGTGCTCGTCCTTCATCTCGTACGGCTCCTCGACCGAGCGGGCGCCGTGCTCGATCGCGTACGCGTACGCCCTGCGCGCGTCCGGGACCTCGATGGCGAGGTCGATCACGCCGTCGCCGTGCTCGGCCACATGCTCGGCGAGGAAGTGGCCCCAGGTGGTGGCGGGCTTGATGACGGAGGTGAGGACGAAGCGCGCCGAGCCGTTGGTCAGGACGTACGAGGCGGTCTCGCGGCGGCCGTTCTCCGGTCCGGAGTAGGCGACGAGCTTCATGCCGAAGGCGGTGGAGTAGTAGTGCGCCGCCTGTTTGGCGTTGCCCACGGCGAAGACGACCGCATCCATTCCCTTGACCGGGAACGGGTCTGCGTCGCGCGCGGTACCAGGGGTGTGGTGGATGGTCTCAGTCATGGCGTTACGCTCCCTCCGTTCCGCAAGATGCGCAATAGTTCGCGTATTCACTGGACAATGTGCGCAGTGAGCGGCTCGTAGGATCGGGCCTTCTGTACAGGATGACCACCCCGGAGGTCCGTATGGCAATCGATCAGCTGGACGGCCGGCTTCTCGTGCTGCTGGCGCGCGAGCCGCGGATCGGGGTGCTGGAGGCGTCCCGGCGGCTGGGTGTCGCCCGCGGGACGGTCCAGGCCCGCCTCGACCGCCTCCAGTCGAACGGCGTCATCCGCGGATTCGGCCCCCAGGTGGACCCCGCGGCGCTCGGGTACCCCGTCACGGCGTTCGCGACCCTCCAGATCCGGCAGGGCCAAGGCACGGACGTACGGGCGCACTTGGCGACCGTGCCGGAGGTCCTGGAACTGCACACGACGACGGGCAGCGGCGACATGCTGTGCCGCCTCGTCGCCCGCTCCAACGCCGATCTTCAGCGGGTGATCGACCGGGTCGTGGGCTTCGAGGGCATCGTGCGGGCCGCCACGGCGATCGTCATGGAGAACCCGGTACCGCTGCGGATCATCCCGCTGGTGGAGCAGGCGGCGGAGGATCAGGCGTAGCCGGGCTGGGTGTTCAGCAGCTGGTCAGGCATAGCCGGCCTGGGTGTTCAGCAGCTGGGGACGGAGCCGCGGCCCGTCTCCAGGGCGCGGAGGGATTCGACCGTGCCCTTCAGCGTCGTCACCGGGATCAGCCGCAGCCCCTTGGGCAGCTCCGACTCCGCGTCCGAGCACTCGGCCTTCGGTACGAGGAAGACGGTCGCCCCATCGCGTTTGGCGGCCTGCGTCTTGAGGGCGACACCGCCGACGGCGCCCACCGTGCCGTCCGCGTCGATGGTGCCGGTACCCGCGATCGTCCGGCCACCGGTGAGGTCCCCACCTCTGCCGTCACCGTCCAGCTTGTCGACGATGCCGAGCGAGAAGAGAAGCCCGGCACTGGGACCGCCGACGTCGGCGAGCTTCAGGGTGACCTTGATGTCGTCCGGGTCCTCGCCGAGGTAGTTCAACGCGGCCTCGGTGGCGGTGTTCTGGGACTCCCGCATCTCCTCGGCGTTGTACTCCTCGATCTCCTTGACGGTGTCCCCACTCGGATACACGGAGTCCCGCGGCATCACGGCCCGGTCGGTGTCGAACCACCCGTCGACCACATCCACCAGCCGCACATCGGCATCGGGCCCGGTAGCCACGATGGTCGTCATCCGCAACTGCCCACGCGCGTCATGAGTCTCCGCCCCACTGATGGTGATGACGGGCTCCCCCCGGTTCTCCCCCAGCACATCAGCGGTCATCCCCGGCTGAGCCACAGCAAACGGCAACGGCACAAAGACCGTCACGGCGAGAAGAGCCACGACGGGCAGAGCGCAGAGGGCAAGGGCCCGGGGACGAGATAGGCGAGAGAGCACGGGATCAATCTAACGTGAGGGGGATTTCCGGCCGCGGGCTGGTGGGCGCCCTTGGGGCAGGGGGTTGCGCCCGTAAGGGGCGCGGGGCTGTGTCAATTTGCGGCTCCGCCGCGTGGGCGCGACAAGCCACAACGAACCCGCAGCCGCGACACAACGTGTCACCCCCACCCCAGTAGGCACCCCACAAACCCACCCACCCGCGGTAGGCGCTCACCCGCCGGAGGCAGCGGGGCCTGGGGGCGCAGCCCCCGGTTTCGGGAAGGGGCGGGGCTGGGGAAAGAAAAACCGCAGCTAGCGCAACGCCTCGGCCACTTCCTTGGCCGCGTCCACAACCCGCGGCCCCACCCTCTCCGGCACGGAATCCGCAAGCATCACGACCCCCACACTCCCCTCCACCCCGGTAACCCCCAGCAACGGCGCAGCCGCACCACTCGCTCCGGCCTCCAACTCCCCATGCGTAAGCGTGTACCCGGGATCGTCAACGGTCCCCGCAGCCGCCCGCGCCGCAAGAATCGCCTTACCCGCAGCCCCCCGATCCAACGGATGCCGAAACCCCGCCCGATAAGCCACGTGATAGTCCGTCCACGTCGGCTCCACCACAGCAACAGCCAACGCTTCCGTCCCATCGACCAGAGTCAGATGAGCAGTCGCCCCGATGTCCTCGGCCAACGACCGCAACGCGGGCAACGCAGCCTCACGTACCAGCGGATGCACCTGCCGCCCCAGCCGCAGCACCCCGAGCCCCACCCGGGCACGACCACCCAGATCGCGGCGTACGAGAGCGTGCTGCTCAAGCGTGGCGAGCAACCGGTACACAACGGTCCGGTTCACCCCGAGCTTGCTGGACAGCTCGGTGACGGTCAGCCCGTGATCGGTGTCGGCGAGCAACTTGAGGACACGCAGTCCTCGGTCGAGCGTCTGAGAGGTCTCCGCGGTCACGACGCCCACTCCTTAGTGGTGAGAGTCGACGGCCCCCTCCGCGGCGGTTGCGTCACCGGTCCCAACGGCGACGCGCTTCAGAGGCCGCCGGTCGGCAAGCGTCCCGAGCAAAACCCGGGCGGGCACCGGCTGCGCTCCGCGGCGGCGCTGCCACGGGGCGTGTGCGTAGCGGGACAGTAGCGACCCGGTTCGCTCAGCGGAAGACTCCGTCCAGAATCCGGTCAGTGTCCGCTGAGAGCGGTGTTGCGTTTGTCCTGGTAAGCCCGGCGCACATCACTCCCTGTACACCACCCCCGCACAACGCGCACACACCAATGCGCCGGTCCCGTACGCAACGGAACCGGCGCCCTGATCCTCGTACTCCTGCATGCGTGTGTCACCGCATACGGGTCGCCCACTCCTGCACCTTGGCGATCCGCTGCCTCAACTGCCCCGCCGTCGCCTCCGCGCTCGGCGGCCCGCCGCACACGCGCCGCAGCTCGGTGTGGATCACGCCGTGCGGCTTGCCGCTCTGGTGGACGTACGCCCCGACCATCGTGTTGAGCTGCTTCCTCAGCTCCAGCAGCTCCTTGTGTGTGACCACCGGCCGCCGCTCGGCGGGGAGTTCGAGGAGGTCGGCCTCGTCGGCGGGCTTCTTGCGGCTGTGCGCGATCTGCCGCGCCTGCCGCTTCTGGAGCAGGAGCTGGACCTGATCGGGTTCGAGGAGCCCCGGAATCCCGAGGTAGTCCTGCTCCTCTTCGCTCCCCGGGTGGGCCTGCATGCCGAACTCGGCGCCGTCGTACAACACGCGGTCGAAGGTGGCCTCGGACTCCAGCGCCTCGAAGGCGAACTCCTCCTGCTCGCCGGTGTCCTCGTCCTGCTCCTTGTTCGCCTCCTCCATCTCCTTCTCGGATTCGGCGTACGGGTCCTCCTCGCCCTCCTTCTTCGGCTTGTCGAGGGCGTGGTCGCGTTCGACCTCCATCTCGTTGGCGAAGGTGAGGAGGTCGGGGACGGTCGGCAGGAAGACGGAGGCGGTCTCGCCGCGGCGCCGGGACCGTACGAAGCGGCCGACGGCCTGGGCGAAGAAGAGCGGCGTGGAGATGGTGGTCGCGTACACGCCGACGGCCAGCCGGGGCACGTCCACGCCCTCGGAGACCATGCGGACGGCGACCATCCAGCGGTCGTTGCTGTGGCTGAACTCGTCGATCCGCTCGGACGCGCCGGTGTCGTCGGACAGGACGAGGGTCGCCTTGTCGCCCGTGATCTCGCGGATCAGCTTGGCGTACGCGCGTGCCGAGTCCTGGTCGGAGGCGATGACGAGGGCGCCGGCATCCGGGATGCCCTTCCGTACCTCGGTGAGCCGCTGGTCGGCGGCGCGCAGCACGCTCGGCATCCACTCGCCGCGCGGATCGAGGGCGGTGCGCCAGGCCTGGCTGACGGCGTCCTTGGTCATGGGCTCGCCGAGGCGGGCGGCGATCTCGTCGCCCGCCTTCGTACGCCACCGCATGTTGCCGCTGTAGGAGAGGAAGATGACGGGCCGGACCACGCCGTCGCCGAGAGCGCTGCCGTACCCGTACGTGTAGTCGGCGGCGGACCGCCGGATCCCGTCGTTGCCTTCCTCGTACGCCACGAAGGGGATGGGGTTGGTGTCGGAGCGGAACGGCGTACCCGTGAGCGCGAGGCGGCGGGTCGCGGGCTCGAACGCCTCGAGGCAGGCCTCGCCCCAGGACTTCGAGTCGCCGGCGTGGTGGATCTCGTCGAGGATGACGAGCGTCTTGCGCTGCTCGACGCGGTTGCGGTGCAGCATGGGCCGTACGCCCACACCGGCGTATGTGACCGCGACGCCCTGGTACTCCTTGCTGAGCGGCCCCGCGCTGTACTCCGGGTCCAGCCTGATCCCTATCCGCGCCGCCGCCTCGGCCCACTGCTTCTTCAGATGCTCGGTCGGCGCGACCACCGTCACCTGCTGCACGACGTGGTGGTGCAGCAACCACGAGGCAAGCGTCAGCGCGAAGGTCGTCTTACCGGCCCCGGGCGTGGCAACGGCAAGAAAGTCACGCGGCTGCTCCTGCAGATACTTCTCCATCGCCCCCTGCTGCCAGGCACGCAACTTACTGGCGGTACCCCAAGGGGCACGCCCGGGAAAGGCGGGCGACAGGTGGTGTGAGGAGGGAGTGTTGGCGGTGGTAGTCACGGTCTCCGTGGGGTGGTTGATCGAAAGGGGCCAACGCGCAGCGCGTCAGGTAGGGCGGTGGTGGGAGACGGGCGGGCGGCCAGGTGCGTATGACAACCGGGCCACCTTATCGGCGGCCCGGTTGAGGGAACACGCGGACTACGCCGCCCGACCCGTGGATGGGACCCAGCTCACAGTCAGCGCGCGAAGCGCGGCAACTGGGCGGCGATCTTGGGCACGTCCAGGGCGCCCTGACAGACGTCCAGCACGAACCTCTCGGCCTCGTCCACGTCGAACTCCGCATCCAGCGGGTGCCCGTTCATGTGCAGGAACACCCAGGTCGCGTACCAAGCGATGCGCTTGTTCCCGTCAACGAGCGCGTGATTGCGGGCGAGCGATTCCATCAGCGCCGCCGCCTTCTGCCAGACGTCCGGATACGCGTCCTGCCCGAACACGCTCGACTGCGGACGCGCCAGCGCCGAGTCCAGGAGCCCGTAATCGCGCACCTCGTCCGCCCCGAGCCGCTTCGCGAGGTTCAGCAGCTCGGGCAACGTGAGGTAGTGCATCAGGCGAGCCTCCGGTTCAGCTCAGCACTGGCCTTCAGCACATGGTCGGCCGCTTCGTTGAACAACCGCGAGTGTTCGTTTATGGCCGAGATCACGGCATCGTGCGCGAACGCCTGCATGCTGCGCCCCTCGGCTGCCGCCCGCTCGCGCAGCGCGTCCAGCTCTTCTTCCGTAAACCGCAGGTTCAGTCCAGCCATAGGTCGACGGTACTACGTGGTACCGCCCGGTGTCATCAGCGCTCAGCCCGCAGCCGCGTAGTCACCCAAGCCCCCGCCAACGCCACCCCCGCCATCGGCAAGAACACGGCGGCGAACGCGGCCGGTGGTGCGCCGGCGCCAGCCGCTGACGTAGCGGCGTGGGTCACCGTGCCGCCGCCCAAGGCCGCGAATGCCGCGCCGCCCGCTGCCAGCAGCAGGACGTTCGACAGGCCGTCGGATATCTGGAGCGCGGCGGAGTTGGCGCCGGCCTCCTCCGGGGCGGAGAGGTGCAGCAGGAGAACGCTGGTGGAGGAGATCACCAGGCCCATCCCGAAGCAGCCGAACGCCCATGTCACCGCCAGCGTCCACACCGGCACCGCGTCGATCAGCACACTCGGAGCGGCGGCGATCGCGGCTGCGACCAGCACCATCCCCAGGCCCATCAACCGCTCCCGGTACGGCTCCACCCGCGCCCTCGACTGCACGAACGACCCCAGCGCCCAGGTCGCCCCGCCTGCCGCGAGCGAGAACCCGGCGAGCGTCGGCGACAGTCCCCGCTGCGTGACCAGCATCAGCGGTACGAAGGACTCCGCCGCGATGAACGACCCGGCCGCGACCCCGCGCAACAGCACCACGGACGGCAGCCCGCGCGCCGCCCGGTACGTCCCGCGCGGCAGCAGACCGAGCACCGCCGGCACCAGTAACGCCGTCCCCGCCACGGCCGGGACCGCCGACAGCCACCGCACGCTTTCATCGGACACCGCTTGCGCCGCGTACTGCAGCAGACCCGCGCCCAGCGAGATCCCCAGCGCCAGCCGGATCCGGCGCCGGTCGAAGGGGGCAGCGACGGCGCCCTCCGTCGGGCCGGACGCCAACCGCCGTATCTGCGGCAGGGCGAGCGCCAGTGGGAACACCACCAGGACCGGTATGCCGATGAACACCCAGCGCCAGCCGAGCTGTTCGGTCACCGAGCCGGCGGCCAGCGGCCCTACTATGGACGGGATCACCCAGCTCGCCGCGAACGCCGCCATGATCGACGGCCGCAGGTGTTCCGGATACGCCCGCCCCACGACCACGTACAGCGCCACGATCACCAGCCCGCCGCCGAACCCTTGCACTGCCCGGCCGAGGATGAACAGCCACATCACCCCCGCCGTCCCGGACAGCGCCAGCCCAGCCGCGAACGCCCCGATCCCCGCGGTCAGCGCCGCCAGCGGGCCGTGCCGGTCCGACCACTGCCCGGCCAGCACCATCCCGAACAGGCTCGTCGTGAAGTACGCCGAGAACGCGAACGCGTACAACGAGACCCCGTCGAGCTCCCGCGCCGCCACCGGCATCGCGGTCCCTACCGCGGTCGCCTCAAAGGCGATCAGCAGCACGACGGACACGATCCCGATGCTCAGCGCGCGGTAGGGGCGGCTGAGCACGCTGTCTTCGGCGCTGGCATCGGCGCCGGTGGTGGCGGTCGCGGTGGCTTCGGCCAGTGCGGCTGGTTCGGCCGCGGTGTCCGCGACGTCGGCGTCGCTCGGTTCCCGGGTGGTCATGGTCGCCAGCGTAAGGGGCACGGCACCCGTTGACCCCTGTCGCTAGGTGGTGATCGCCTAAGACCTTGGTCGTACACCCTCGCCCCCCTTTCTTGAGCTTTGTGAACGCGGTATGGCAGTCCCATTGCAGCCCCCGTCGATCGCTTGAGCCTCCCCTCACCAGCGGCCTACGGTCGACAACATCGAGTTCGGAACAAGCGATTCGGAAGAAGCGCATTGCTCCCAACCCGGCCGTGTGCCCGAGTGGTTGAGGGGACCGCCTGCGCTGCATCCATTAGCGGGCTCCGCCCGCGGGGGTTTACACCGGTTCGAATCCGGTCACGGCCTCCAAGGCCTCCGATCACAGCCCCCGCTCACAGCCCCTGCTGCGTCTCCGCGCGATGCAGCAGCCACAGCGTGAACGCGAGCGTCGATATGTCGGCGTTGAGCGGTCGCAGCCCGGCGTCCGAGGCGGACCACTCGTGGAGCTCTCCGGTGGTGCCGTCGACGAGGAGGTCGGTGTCCTCGACGACGGGACGGTCCGGGCGGCCGAGACAACCAAGGCGACCGAGGCGGATCAACCGGTCAGCAGCATCCGGGAGTTGGCCCCCAGGGACCGGAGCCGTGACCTCCTCGGCCGCGTACCGCTCGGCGAGCGTCTGCAGCGGCACGTCCATCTCGAGCTGGAACGTGACCCCGTCCTCCGGAAGACCCGTCTCCCGGAGGAACCGGCGGGTCGGCTCGTGCGTGAGCGTGGCCGGGAAGTCGACGTCCTCGAAACGCATGATCCCGCCCGCGCCGAACTCCTCGTCGAGCAGCCGCGTCGGCAGCTGGAGCCGCAGTCCCGTGCCCGGATCGGCGATCCGAGTGAGGGAATGAACCAGCGCCGTCATCCGCCAGTACGCCGCCACCTCGCCCCGAACAGCCGTCGCGCCGGCCGCCACCCCCAGCCGACGCCCCGCGCCGCCTCCGCGCTCGTCGTCGGCCAACGCGCAAGCCCCCGTACCGGCGTTCGTCCTCATGGCTCCCCCGTACATGTGATCGCACAGTCCATCCCCAGCAGGACCCAGCCCCCGTCCCAGCAGCCGCTCCCCACTGATCGAAAACCATACGCCGCCCCACTGACAACGCCCCAGAGCCCAAGCGCCACAAGGCTTCCGGCGCCCAGTCGCGACACCAGCCACAAACCGTCAACAGCCTCAGACCATCAACAGCCGCAGGCCGTCACTGCCCCGTCGTCACCACGGCCGCCTGCGGCCGGATCGGCAGGCGGTTCACCGGGCGCCCCGTCGCCGCCCGCACGGCGGAGGCGATGGCCGCCGGGGTGGTCACCACCGGTACCGCGCTGGCCGACTTCGCTCCGAAGGGGGCGACCACGTCGCGTTCCTCGAGGAGTTTGACGATGCGGATGTCGGGGGTGTCGAGGGCGGTGGGCAGGGCGTAGCCGGTGAGGTCGGGGTGGCGGACCAGGCCGCGTGCGGTGCGCAGGTTCTCGGTGAGGGCGGCGCCCACGCCCTGGGTGACGCCGGCTTCGATACGGGCTCTGAGCTGGGCGGGGTTCAGGATCCGCCCGACGTCTTGGGCGAGCGCCAGTTCGACGACGCGTACGGAGCCCAGCTCGATGTCGACGTCGACGACCGCGCGGATCGCGCAGAAGGCCATGCCCACGAAGGCGTCCCCTTGGCCGGCTTCGTCCAGTGGCTCGGTGGGGTGCGGGCGGCACTGGGCGGTGGCCCACAGTTCCTTGCCGTCCAGGGCCTCCGTGACGGTGGTCGACAGCACGCCGTCGTACGAGGTGATCTTGCCGTCGGTGATCTGGAGCAGCTCCGTGGACATCCCGAACTTGTGCGCAAGGGGCTGCAGAAGTTGCGTACGGACCATCTTGGCGGCCCGTTCGACCGCGCCGCCGGAGACCCAGGTGTGGCGGCCGCGGCAGCCCGGTCCCGCCGGAGGCTGATCGGTGTCTACGGAGGCGACGTGCACCTCTTCGATGCCGAGCGTCTCCTGGACGATCTGCCGGGCCAGCGTGGTGAAGCCCTGGCCGGTCTCCACGGCCGCGCAGAGCACTGTGGCGACGCCGTCGTGGACCTTCACGGTGGCCGTAGAGACCTCATCCGCGCCCTCGGCGCCGAGCATGTGGACCATGCCCAGGCCGTAGCCGACACCGCGTCGCACGGCGCCCGGTTCGCCCGCGCCTTCGGGTCCGCCCGGCAGCAGCCAGTCCTCCTCGGGGGTGTCCTTGGGGAGGGCGGGCAGCGGGAAGTCCCGTACGGCCTGGAGGAGTTCGGCCACGGGGGCCGGGCAGGTCATCGACTGGCCGGTGGGAAGTACGTCCCCTGTAGACATCACATTGCGCATGCGCAGCTCGGCCGGGTCCATGCCCAGTCTCTTCGCGAGCTTGTCCATCTGCGCCTCGTAGGCGGCGCAGACCTGCATGGCGCCCTCGCCGCGCACATGGCCGGAGGGCGGGTTGTTGGTGCGTACGGCCCAGCCCTCGATGAAGGCGTTCGGGACGATGTACGGTCCGCAGGCGAAGGAGACCGCGGCGGCCAGGGCCTCCGAGGACGTGTCCGCGTACGCGCCCGCGTCGAGCAGGATCTGCGCCTCGACCTTCACCAGCCTGCCCTCGGCGTCCGCGTGGTGGCGGTAGCGCAGGAGGGTGGGGTGGCGGTGGACGTGTCCGAGGAAGGATTCTTCGCGTGTCGCCGCGAGTTTGACCGGACATCCGGTCTTCAGGGCGAGCAGCCCCAGGGGGAGCTGGAAGCCCTGGTCCTCGCGGTCGGCGGTGGCGCCGGGCACGCCGGTGACGACGACCTTCACGCGCTCCGGTTCGAGGCCGAAGCAGGCGGCGGCGGTGTCGCGGTCGGCGTGCGGGTCGGTGGACGCCAGGTAGAGCTCGACGCCGCCGTCGGGGCGGGGCACGGCGAGGCCGGCCTCGGCGCCGATCGGGGCCGGGTCCTGGCGGCCGATGCGGTACAGGCCCTCGACGACGATCTCGCCGGCCGCCTCGGAGTCGCCGTGCCGCAGCGGGATGTGGCGGATCAGGTTGCCGTCGGGGTGCAGGGGTTCGGCTTCGAAGGCCTGCTCGGGGTCGGTCACCGGGTCGAGTACTTCGTACTCGACGATGACGGCGGCGGCGGCCATCCGCGCGGTGTCCGGGTGGTCGGCGGCGACGGCCGCGATGGGCTCCCCGTGGTGGCGTACGACCTCGGAGGCGAACACCGGGCGGTCGGCCGTACCGCGGCCGTACAACGCGCTGCCCGGTACGTCCTCGTGCGTGACGACGGCCCGTACGCCGACCATCTGGAGCGCGTGGGAGGTGTCGATGGAGACGATGCGCGCGTGCGGGTGCGGGGAGCGCAGCACGGCGGCCCACAGCAGGCCCTCGGCCCACAGGTCGGCCGCGTACGGGAACGTGCCCTCCGTCTTGGCGCAGGCTTCCACGGACGACAGGGACGCGCCCAGGCCGTGCTGCGGCGCGGGGTCCTGAGCGGGAGCGGCCTCCACAGTGGTCGTGGTGGCGGTTTCGTTGCTCACGCCTGGCCTCCGTCCCGACCGTAGGGCTGCTGACGCGGCGCTGACGCCTCGTACGCCGATGGGTCGACGCTACCCCCGCCGGGGCCCGCCTGGTGCGGGATACGGGCCTCTTCGGCGTCCTGGGCGGCTTCGGCGGACGCGTTCGCCTCGCGCTCGGCGACGACTTCGCGCACGGCGTCGAGGACGCCGCGGTAGCCGGAGCAGCGGCACAGGTTGCCGCACAGCGCCTTGCGGGTCTCCAGTTCGCTGGGCGCCGGGTTGCCCTCCAGGAGGTCGTGCACGGTCATCGCCATCCCAGGGATGCAGAAACCGCACTGCACGGCGCCGCACTTGGAGAGGGCCCGCTGTACGTCCGAGGGCTGCCCGGCGGCGGCCAGACCCTCGACGGTGCGCACCTCGCTGCCCGCGGTGGTCACGGCGGGCACCAGGCAGGACGCCACGAGCCGGCCGTCGACCTGCACGTTGCAGGCCCCGCACTCGCCCTGCGAGCAGCCGTCCTTGGCGCCGGCGAGTCCGAGCCGCTCACGCAGCACGTAGAGGAGCGATTCGCCGATCCAGGCGGCCGTCACGGGCCGGTCGACGCCGTTGACCCGCAGAACGTACGAGGACAGGGGGTGCATCTCGTCGTGCGCAAGCGCACTCGGGGTGTCGCCGTCCTCGGATTCCTCGGCGCTGCCTTCAGGGTTGCCCGCGCCGTCAGCGGACTCCGGAGCCTGCTCGGATTCCTCGGGCGCCTCCTGGGGCACCGTTTCGGACTCGGCGCCCGGTTCGTCGGCGTACTCCTGAGAACTGTGCTCCGGAGAATCGTGCTCCGTAGTGCCGTGCTCCGTAGCAGTGCCGTGCCCCTGAGTGTCGTGCTTCGCAGTGCCGTACTCGGGCGACTCCTCCACCGGCTCTTCGTGCTCTACGGAGACGCTCTCCGAAGAGGCCCTCTCCTGTGAATGACCCTCTAGGGAGACGGCGATTTCGTCGGCGTGCTGTCCGGAGACGTCGATGATCTCGGCGGCCTCGTCGGCGCGGGAGGCCGCGGAACTCTCGGCGTGGCGGGCGTCCTCGTCCGATGCGAAGAGGTGCTCGGCGGCCTGCGGCTCAGACACGTGCGGCTCGGGCTGCGCCCAGGAATCCTGCGACCAAGGCGCCGCCGCACCGCCGGGCAACGTTGCCGGAGGGCTGCCGCCCCACTGCTCGACCAGGGCCGAGGTGGAGTACTCGCCGGACTCGTCGGGCAGATCACCGTCGGCGACGGGGATGGACCACTCTCCGGTCACGTCGTGTCCGGGAGCGCTCGGGCCGTCCTGTGCGGGCGCTGCGGGCTCCTCGAAGGTCCACTGGCCGGTGGCCCCCGGGTGGTACGAGAAACCGTCGTGAGCGGGCTGCTGCGGCGGTTCGTCGCGCTGCGCGTTCGGGTCCGGCCACCGCACCTCCTGCGGCTGCCCCTCCTCGGACTCGATGTGCGGCGGTACGTAGCCATGGCCGGGTGCTGCGAGCGGGGAGTCGGACCGGAGTGCGTCGATGCCCCCTTCGGGGAGCTGGACGAAGGCGGTGGCGCCGTCGTCGTAGTCCCCCTGGGGCAGCGGATCCCAGCGGCTGCCCGGCCGGGGCGTGCCCTCTCCGTGCTGGTCGTCGGTCACGAAAGTGCCCTCCCCAGTGCTCGTCGGGCCAGCGCGGCGACGGTGCGCCGCAGGTGCAGTACAGCGGGCGGCAGTTGCTCCACGGAGCCGTCCTCCGCGGGGGCCGGGTCGGGGATGCAGGCCGCCGCGACGTACTCCCCGAAGGCGTCCCGCGCTTCCGGCACGATCGCGCGGTTGTTGTCCCAGTCGATCAGCGAGGCGACCCACTGCTCGGCCTCCAGGGGCCGCAGCGGCATGGGCGCTATGGCGCCGACGGCGCACCGCACTCCGCGCCGGGCGGGGTCGAGGACGAGCGCCACGGACGCCAGGGCGCGTCCGGGTCCGGTCCGTCCGGTCGCCTTCAGGAAGACCTGCGGGGCGTGCAGCAGCGGCACGCGGACGTACCCGATGAGTTCGCCGGCGCGCAGCATCTCCACCCCGGCGAGCAGATGCGAGACGGGGATCTCACGACGGGCGCCGCCCTGGCCCGCGATGATCAACGTGGCCTCCAGGGCGGCCAGTACCGGAAGCGCGTCTCCCGTAGGGGCGGCCGAGGCGATGTTGCCGCCCAGGGTGCCCGCGTTACGGATCTGCGGGGGACCCGCGGCTCTCGCGGCGGCCGCGAGCGCCGGGATGAGGGCCGCGAAGTCGGGGCGGCCCATGCGGGCGTGCGTGAGGCCCGCGCCGAGCAGCGCGTGGCCGTCCTGGTACTGCCAGCCGCGGATCTCGCTGATCCGGCCGAGGCCGACGAGCGCGGCGGGCCGCATATGCCCGGAGTTGACGGAGGTCATGAGGTCGGTGCCGCCGGCCACCGGAACGGCCGCCGGCGTGGCGGCGAGCGCCGCCACGGCCTCGTCCAGAGACGCGGGCAGCGTCACGGTCTGCGCCGCCTGCGGTGCGTGCGTGGTCAAACCGGCTGCCCCTTCCCGCTGTCCCACCTGGTCCCACCTGTGTTGCCGTACGGTACGTGCTGACAGGGCGGACGTGGCAACTCTGGCACATCTTCCCCACCGCACGATGCGGGGGTCCGCTAGGAGGCTTTCGCACCCGCAACTGGCGGGTTGGTCCGTTTTCGCACGACATCACCGGGTCAGGGCGAATCGGCGGATTTCACAGAGCCTTGGGTGCCTTTCGCCCGGGTGCCACCGTTCCAGGGCAGCCGGTTCGCGGCACCCCCTTGAGAGCCGGCTCACACGTTTGGGGGCGCCCCCTCGATCGGGCGTCCGAGCACCCCCGGTCGCCGCTGCCAGGGCAGGGGGCCCGTGGGCGGGCGGTAGGCCACTCCCAAGGCGTCAAGTCGCTTGTAGTGGGCGGTCATCCGCTGCTCGAAGCCCGCGAAGTCCCGTTTCGCGGGAGCGGGCAGCGCACTCCACGCGACCTCGGCGAAGGCCGCGAGCCGAGGGAACGTCTGATAGTCCACGCGCGCGTGGTCCTCCATCACCTCGGTCCACACGTTGGCCTGCGTACCGAGGACATGCCGCGCCTGATCAGGGGTCAACTGCGGTGGAACGGGCTCGAAGCGGTAGACGTCCTCCAGGGTGCGTACGTAGCCGATGGGCACCGGTTCGTCGGCGCCGCCGTCCTGACGGTGGTCCAAGTACACCTGCTGCTCCGGGCACATGACGACGTCGTGGCCCGCCTGGGCGGCCGTAATACCGCCTTGGTAGCCGCGCCATGACGAAACGGCAGCCCCAGGCGCGAGGCCCAATTTTGTCGTCTCGCCTCCGGGCGCTCTGATCCCCTGTCGACTCCCCCAGCCTCCGGCCGGGGGTGCCCCCACCTCGTCGAGCGGTCGCTTCGCTCCCTCCTCCTCGTCGCTTTCGACAGGGGCGCGCCCTTCGGCTCGACTCCCGCCCTCCAGGATCTCGTCCCAGCCGATCAGCCGACGCCCGCGCGCGGTCAGCCAGTTGTCGAAGTGCCGGATGAACCACGACTGCAACTCGTCCTCGTCCGCGAGCCCCAACTCCCGGATTCGTGCCTGCACCGTCGGCGACTGCTTCCACTGCTCCTTGGCGCACTCGTCGCCGCCGACGTGGATGAACTCCGAGGGGAACAGCTCCAGGACCTCCTCGAAGACCTCCTCGTAGAACCGAAGGGTGTTGTCAGTGGGGGCGAGTACGTTCAAGGAGATGCCCCAGTTGTCCCAGACGGAGAGGGAGGTCGTGTCGATGACGTCGGTGTTGCCGAGTTCCGGATACGCGGCGATGGCGGCCTGCGAATGGCCCGGGATGTCGATCTCGGGGACGACGGAGATATGCCGCTCGGCGGCGTACGCGACGATCTCGCGGATGTCGTCCTGCGTGTAGTAGCCGCCGTGCGGCTTCTCCTCCCAGAACGGTGAGGCACGATGGCCGAATTTCGTACGCGCCCGCCAGGAGCCGACCTCCGTGAGCTTCGGGTGACGCTTGATCTCGATGCGCCAGCCCTGGTCGTCGGTCAGATGGAAGTGGAAGACGTTCAGCTTGTGCGCGGCCATCAGGTCGAGATAGCGCAGCACGCCGTCCTTGGGCATGAAGTGCCGGGCCACGTCGAGCATGAGGCCGCGCCAGCGGAAGCGGGGCGCGTCCTCGATCGTGACGTACGGCACGGCCCAGGCGCGGTCGCGCCGGAGCGGTGCCCTGCGGTACGCGTCGGGGCCGAGGAGTTGCCGTAGCGACTGGGCGCCCCAGAACACACCGGCCGCGCTGCCGCCCTCGAGGAGGACGCCGGATTCGTCGCTGACGAGGCGGTACTCCTCGGGGCCGAGTGCGGGGTCGAGCTGGAGCCCGATGCCGTCGCCGTAGGTGTCGTCGAGTTCCCGCCCCTCGTGCAGGGGCAGGCCAGTGGCGTCCCGGAGGACGGTGCGCAGCCAGTGGCCGACACCCTCCGTCGCGGTGTCGGCGTAGAGCTGGGAGTGCGCCGTCAGCCGCACCTCGCCGCCCGGACCGGCGACGAGGCTGCGGGGCGCGGGGATCAGTTCAGTCACGTCAGTCCTTTACCGCGCCGCCCAGTCCGGAGACCAGCCGTCGCTGTACGAGTACGAAGAAGACCAGCACCGGAATCGTCATCACCGTGGACGCTGCCATGACGCCGCCCCAGTCCGGCTCCTCCGGCTTGTAGAAGACGAGGAGAGCCATCGGCAGAGTCGACTGCGAGGTGTCGCTGATGATGAAGGACTTGGCGAACAGGAAGTCGTTCCAGGTCGAGATGAACGAGAACACACTGGTGGCGACGAGCCCGGGAAAGACCAGAGGGAAAAGGATCTGCCACAGGAACCGCGCCCGGCTCGCTCCGTCGATGTACGCGGCCTCCTCCAGGGCCTCCGGGACCGCCTTCACAAAGCCCCGCAGCATCCAGATGGCGAACGGCAGGGAGAACGCGATGTGCGGCAGGACCAGCGAACCCAGTGTGTTCAGCTGACCGAAGTCCCGCATCAGAAAGAAGAGGGGGATCGTCAGCGCCTCGATGGGCACCATCTGCGCGATGAGGAACATGATCAGCAAGGTCGTGCGGAGACGGAAGCGGAATCGTGTCACAGCGGTCGCCGCGAGGAACGCGATGAGTGCGGAGGCGACGACCACGGCGACCGCGACGGTAAGGCTGTTGAGGAAGTAACGGCCGAATTCCTGTTGCCCGAAGACACGCCGGAAGGAATCCAGGGACGGGGTGAGCGTCCAGGGACGGGGCTCGGTCGACTCGATCTCGCCGGCCGGTTTGAAGGCGCTCAGCACCATCCAGTAGAGGGGGAACGCGACCACGGCGGCGATCAGCAGAGCCGATGCCTCCGCGGCCAGCCGCCAGGGCCGGCGCACCCGGAACCGTACGGGAAAACGCGACGAACTCAAGGAACTCACAGCTCCTCCCCTTGCCTGCGCAGCAGCCGCAGATAGACGAGTGTGACCGCCAGGAGAATCAGCAGCATCACCACTCCGATCGCCGAGCCGAGGCTGTACTGCGAGGAGGCGAACGCCTTCTGGTACGCGTACACGTTCAGCACGAGGTTCTGTCCGGCGATCCCGCCGCCGTTCGTCATGACGTAAATCTGGGTGAAGACCTTGAAGTCCCAGATGACGGACTGGATGGTGACGACCACGAGGATCGGCCGGAGCATCGGCGCGAGCACCGAGCGCCAGATGCGCCACTGCGAGGCGCCGTCCAGGGCGGCCGCCTCCAGCACCTCTTCGGGGACGGCGCGGATGCCCGCGTACACCGTGACCATCACGAACGGGAAGGAGCACCAGACGACTTCGAGGAGTACGAGGGCGAAGGCGCTGTAGCGGTCGTACGTCCACGAGTGGTCGCCGAGACCCAGCATGCGGTTGACCGGCCCGAAATCGGGGTCGAACAGGAGCAGCCACACGGTCGAGCCGGTGACCGCGGGCGTGGCCCAGGCGCCGAGCGCGGCCAGCATCAGGGCGAGCCGCGGCACGGCCCGTACGCGCGTCAGCAGCACGGCGAGCGCGCAGCCGACGGCGAGCGTCGACACGACGCAGGCCGCCGCGAACACCATGGTCGCGAGCAGCACTTGCCAGAACTGATCGTCCGCGAAGAGCGTCGCGTAGTTCCCGAACCCCTGGAAGGTCGTCGGTTCACCACCGCTGACCTGGGCCTGCGTGTACTCGAGGAACGAGATCAGCCCGAGCTGGTAGACGGGGTAGACCAGCAGCCCGCCGAGGACGACGAGGGCGGGCGCGAGATAGAGCCACGGCGTCCAGCCACCGCTCCCGCGCCGCCACGTGCGCCCCGGCCGGCCACCACCGCGCGCCGGGCTCCCCGCCACCCGCCGGGCCGGGGCCGAAGCCCCGCCGACCGGAGACTTGCGGGCCATCCCCACGCCACCGCGCGCCGCACTCCCTGCCGCTGAGCTGTGGCCCGGCGGCGGAGGGTCCGGGAGCGGGTCTTTCGTCATGCGCTTCACCCCGCGGAGCTGAACGCGTCGTTCATCTTCTTCGTCGCGTCCTCAGAAGCCGCCGCCACGTCCTTCTTGCCACTGATGACCTCCTGGAACATCGTCGGCAGGACGAGCGAGGCGTCGATCTGCGCCCAGGCCGGCGAGGCGGGTACGAACTTGGTGCCGGCGCCGAGCGTCTTCACGAAGGGCTCGACGAACGGCTCCTTCTTCGCGACGTCCGCGCGCACATCCGAGTACGTCGGCAGGAAGCCCATCGCGTCGAACAGCTCACCCTGCGTCTTCTTCGACGCGAGCTGCTTCATCAGGTCGACGGCGAGCGTGCGGTGCGAAGTGCTCTTCAGTACGCCGATGTTGTTGCCGCCCGCGAAGGCCGGCGCGATCTCGCCCGCCTTCAGACCCGGCAGCGGTACGACGGCGTACTTGCCCTTGACCTTCCCGGCCTCGACCGCCTGGTGGTTGAAGTCACCGCCGATCGCCATGCCCGCCTTGCCGGAGGCGAAGGCCGTGATCGTGTCGTTGCCGCCCATGCTCGCGCACTTGGCGGCCGGACAGTTGTCGTCGCCGAACAGCGACGTGTACGCCGTGATGCCCTTCCGGGCCGCCGCGCTGTCGATCGCCGCCGTGTACGAACCGCCCTCGCCCTCGGCGATCTCGCCGCCGTTGGACCAGACGAACGGCATCGCGCCGTACGTGAACGCCCCGCCGACCGCGAGCCCGTACAGCTCGGGCTTCGCCTGCCGGATCTCCTTCGCGGTGGAGATCAACTCGCTCTGTGTCTTCGGGACTTCGAGGTCCAGCTCCTTGAAGACATCGGTGCGGTAGTACAGCGCGCGGACGCCGACGAAGAACGGGGCGCCGTAGATCTTCCCGTCGACCGTCACGGACTGCTTGGCCGTCGGATCGGTGTCCTTGGCCTCGCTCCAGTCCCCGAACTCCTCGGTGATGTCGGCGAGTCCACCGTCCTTGACGTATCCGGCGGTGTCGGTGTTGCCGTACTCCATGAGGTCCGGCGCGCTGTTGGGATCGTTGAAGGCGGCCTTGATCCGCTGGGCGCGGGTCTCGACCGGTATGTACTCGACCTCGACCTCCGTTCCCTCGTGGGCCTTCTCGAAGGCGTCCACGGTGGCGTCGACGACCTTCTGCTTCGGCCCGGTATTGACCTCCTGGAAGAGCCACACGCGCAGCGTCCCGCTCTTCTCGTCCTTGCCGCCGGAACTGTCGGAGGACTCAGGGGCACAGGCGGTCGCGGTGAGGACGGCGACGACAAGTGCGGCTATGGGGGCGGCTGTTCGGGCGGAACGGCGGACAGGGAATCTGGCCGCGAGTCTGACGGGGAACTTCATCGGTTTCCTCCGAAGGGGCGAGTGTTGCAACATGCGCAATGCTTGTTTCACTCTGCACAACACGACGGAGGCTAGAAGTTCATGGACATGCAAACAAGACCAACCCAAAGGTCTCTACCACTCTGTGACCGCCGAAAGCGCCCTGTGCAACGGCCCTGGACACACGACGAGGCCGCGGCACCCCGCATCGGGATGCCGCGGCCTCGTTGGGCATGCCGCACTACACGACGTACCGCGGCCTGCCTAAGGGAAAGCGGGCGTTACTTGTCGCCGCCCTTGCCCTGGTCTCCGCCGGAGCCCATGGACTCGTAGATCTCCTTGCACATGGGGCACACGGGATACTTCTTCGGATCGCGGCCCGGGACCCACACCTTGCCGCAGAGCGCGACGACAGGCGTGCCGTCCAGCGCGCTCGCCATGATCTTGTCCTTCTGGACGTAATGGGCGAAGCGCTCATGGTCACCGTCACCGTGCGAGGTCTGCGGCGCCGGCTCGACCAGGGTCCCCGTACCAGTCCCGCGCTGAGGCTGGGTCTCAGGCTCAAGAGTGCTCATGACTGCAAGGGTACTGAAGCTCACAGGCATCAGTTGAGCGAAGGGTCGTCCGGGTACGTCGCCACCATCGCCAGCTCGTTGCGCTGCCGGCGGAGGACCTCGCGCCACAGCCGTTCGGGAGACGGGGAGGAGACGTCGCCGGGCTCGGATTCGACGACGTACCAGGCGCCCTCGGTCAGTTCGTCCTCCAGCTGGCCCGGACCCCAGCCGGCGTACCCGGCGAAGATCCGCAGGCTGCCGACGGCCGAGGCGAGCAGTTCCGGCGGGGCTTCCAGGTCCACGAGCCCGATCGCGCCGTGCACCCGGCGCCAGCCGAGCGGTGCGCGCTCCCCCAGGGAGCCGCCGGGAATGACCGCGACGCCGAGCGCCGAGTCGAGCGAGACCGGGCCGCCCTGGAAGACGACTCCGGGCTCCCCGGCGAGGTCCGCCCAGCCCTCGAGGATGTCGCCGACGTCCACCGGGGTGGGGCGGTTGAGGACGACACCCAGGGAACCCTCCTCGTCGTGGTCGAGGAGCAGCACCACAGCGCGGTCGAAATTCGGGTCCGCCAGGGCGGGAGTGGCCACGAGCAGCCGCCCTGTGAGCGAGGACACCTCGGTCATGCCTGACATGATCCCGCATCTTCCCCCTGGGAGGGGAGGCATTGCCAATGGAGCGGTGAAAGCAGCTCAGGGCGTACAGAAGCAGGCAGAGCGCACGGACGCGCCAGTGACCCCGCGTACCCGCCGGAGAACCGTTCGTGTTGTGGCAAAGCTATGACGGAGCTGAGCCGTACTTGGGCTACCGATACCGGGGTAGGCGCCCATTACGCTTGCTGCTCCGGTTCACGGCCGCCCAGCGAACCTGCCCCTGTGAACCTGCCCCCTGTCCAACTTCATCGGAACGCGAGATACATGACCGTCAACGGTTCAGACGACGTCCTGCTTGTCCACGGCGGAACCCCGCTGGAGGGTGAGATCCGTGTCCGTGGTGCGAAGAACCTCGTACCGAAGGCGATGGTCGCCGCCCTGCTCGGCAGCGCTCCGAGCCGGCTGCGCAATGTGCCCGACATCCGTGACGTACGTGTCGTACGCGGGCTGCTGCAGCTGCATGGGGTGACGGTCCGGCCGGGAGAGGAGCCGGGCGAGCTGGTCCTGGACCCGTCGCACGTGGAGAGCGCGAACGTCGCGGACATCGACGCGCACGCGGGCTCCTCGCGCATCCCGATCCTGTTCTGCGGACCGCTGCTGCACCGGCTCGGCCATGCGTTCATCCCGGGCCTGGGCGGCTGTGACATCGGCGGCCGGCCGATCGACTTCCACTTCGAGGTGCTGCGGCAGTTCGGCGCGACGATCGAGAAGCGGGTGGACGGCCAGTACCTGGAGGCTCCGCAGCGGCTGCGCGGCACCAAGATCCGGCTGCCGTACCCGTCCGTGGGCGCGACCGAGCAGGTGTTGCTGACGGCGGTCCTGGCGGAGGGTGTGACGGAGCTCTCGAACGCGGCCGTGGAGCCGGAGATCGAGGACCTGATCTGCGTACTGCAGAAAATGGGCGCGATCATCGCGATGGACACCGACCGCACCATCCGCGTCACGGGCGTGGACAAGCTCGGCGGCTACACCCACGCGGCCCTCCCGGACCGCCTGGAGGCCGCCTCCTGGGCTTCCGCGGCGCTCGCCACCGAAGGCAACATCTACGTCCGCGGCGCCCAGCAGCGCTCGATGATGTCGTTCCTGAACACCTACCGGAAGGTCGGCGGCGCCTTCGAGATCGACGACGAGGGCATCCGCTTCTGGCACCCCGGCGGCCAGCTGAAGTCCATCGCGCTGGAGACGGACGTGGCCCCCGGCTTCCAGACCGACTGGCAGCAGCCGCTCGTCGTCGCCCTGACGCAGGCGACGGGCCTGTCGATCGTCCACGAGACGGTGTACGAGTCCCGCCTCGGCTTCACCTCCGCCCTGAACCAGATGGGCGCGCACATCCAGCTCTACCGCGAGTGCCTCGGCGGCTCCAACTGCCGCTTCGGCCAGCGCAACTTCCTGCACTCCGCGGTCGTCTCGGGCCCGACCAAGCTCCAGGGCGCCGACCTGGTTATCCCCGACCTCCGCGGCGGCTTCTCGTACCTCATCGCCGCACTGGCGGCCCAGGGCACGTCCCGGGTCCACGGCATCGACCTGATCAACCGCGGCTACGAGAACTTCATGGAGAAGCTGGGCGACTTGGGCGCGAAGGTCGAACTGCCCGGTAAAGCGCTCGGCTGACCGCAGTCTCCTCGCTCCGGCTCAGGACAGCGCCGATCTCGGCTGGGGGTCCGGGAGCCCGCGGCGGAGCCGCTGATGTCACAGCCCCCGGATAGACACAGCATGGAGAAGCTCGGCGACCTGGGCGCGAAGGTCGAACTGCCGGGCAAGGCACTCGGCTAGCAGTTCCCGAGCTCCGTACGTACGACACAAGTGGGGCGGCCACCCGGTCCGGGTGGCCGCCCCACTTGTGTCGTATCCGCGACTCTGGCTGGCCTTACTGGCCCTTCGCGGCTTCCTTCAGCTTGCTTCCAGCGGAGACCTTCACGCTGTAGCCGGCCGGGATCTGGATCGGGTCGCCGGTCTGCGGGTTGCGCGCGGTGCGAGCGGCACGGTGGGTGCGCTCGAAGGTCAGGAAGCCGGGGATGGTGACCTTCTCGTCGCCCTTGGCGACGATCTCGCCGACGGTCTCGGCGAACGCGGCCAGAACGGCGTCGGCGTCCTTGCGGGTCACCTCGGCGCGGTCGGCCAGCGCGGCCACCAGCTCACTGCGGTTCATGTTGTTACTCCCGTGTTCTTCTTGCCGTTGAGGCGTGCCACGCGGCGGAGCCGCATGATGAGCACCAGCGGAGCCGATGCTGCCAGGGTCCTCGGTCGGTCCCCGGACCCGGGTCCATAGCCAGACCCTCGCGCCCAGAGACGCATCCTGCCCCCACCTGCGGCGGGAAAGCCAATCCGGCACCCCTGGGAGTCACACGAAAAGCGCCACACCCTCGAATAGGTGACGCTCCGTCTGCTCCCGGCAGCAGATCGCAGGGCCTGCAAGGCCTGAGCCTGGCCGACACCCTAGGGGCGGCCAGGGACACCATGTCCCACGACGCGCCGTATCCGGGCCGCCGTGGCGACCATCACAGCGTACGACGCGGCCGGTCAGACCGTGCCGGCCGGGGCGGCGTCAGGCCGGCGCGCTGCCCGCGGCCGCCACGCCCGCCGCCTTCGCCGCGTTGCGCACCGCGCCCGCGACCGCGCCCGCGACCTTGTCGTTGAAGACGCTCGGGATGATGTAGTTCGCGTTCAGCTCGTCCTCGGTCACCACGTCCGCGAGGGCGGTCGCGGCGGCCAGCATCATCTCCGTGTTGACCGTGCGGGACTGGGCGTCCAGGAGGCCGCGGAAGACGCCGGGGAAGACCAGCACGTTGTTGATCTGGTTCGGGAAGTCGGAGCGGCCCGTGGCCACGACCGCCGCCGTCTGGCGGGCGATCGCCGGTTCGACCTCGGGGTCCGGGTTCGCGAGCGCGAACACGATCGCGCCCTCGGCCATCGCCGCCACGTCGTCGCCGTCCAGCACATTGGGCGCCGATACGCCGATGAACACGTCAGATCCGCGCACGGCTTCCTTCAACGTGCCCGTGACGCCTTCGGGGTTGGTGTTGTCGGCGATCCATCGCAGCGGCGAATCGGGGGCTGCCTGCCTCAGGTCCTCGCGGCCCGCGTGTACGACACCGTGGATGTCGGCGACGACGGCGTGCTTGACGCCCGCCGCGATCAGCAGCTTGAGGATGGCCGTACCGGCCGCGCCCGCGCCGGACATGACGACGCGGATGTCGCCGATCGCCTTGCCCGCGACGCGCAGCGCGTTCGTCAGGGCGGCGAGTACGACGATGGCGGTGCCGTGCTGGTCGTCGTGGAAGACCGGGATGTCGAGGGCCTCGCGCAGGCGGGCCTCGATCTCGAAGCAGCGCGGAGCCGAGATGTCCTCGAGGTTGATCCCGGCGAAGCCCGGGGCGATGGCCTTGACGATCTCGACGATCGCGTCCGTGTCCTGGGTGTCCAGGCACAGCGGCCAGGCGTCGATGCCGGCGAAGCGCTTGAAGAGGGCCGCCTTGCCCTCCATGACGGGCAGGGCCGCCTTGGGCCCGATGTTGCCGAGGCCGAGCACGGCCGAACCGTCCGTGACGACCGCGACCGAGTTGCGCTTGATGGTGAGGCGGCGGGCGTCCTCAGGGTTCTCGGCGATGGCCATGCAGACGCGGGCCACACCCGGCGTGTAGATCATCGAGAGGTCGTCACGGTTGCGGATGGGATGTTTGGACGCCATCTCGATCTTGCCGCCGAGGTGCATCAGGAACGTACGGTCGGAGACCTTGCCGAGCGTGATGCCCTCGATGCCGCGCAGCTTCTCGACGATCTCGTCGGCGTGCGAGGTCGACGTGGCCGCGATGGTGACGTCGATACGGAGCTTCTCGTGGCCGGACGCCGTGACGTCGAGGCCGGTCACCGAGCCTCCGGAGGACTCTACGGCCGAGGTGAGGTGCGAGACGGCGGTTCCGCTCGCGGGCACCTCGAGCCGGACCGTCATCGAGTAGGAGACGCTGGGCGCCGTTGCCATGGCCGACTTCCTCTGCTTTCACCGTGTTCGCTGTGTCGCGTGTATGCCGTCCGATCGTCGCACCTACCGCGGAGTACACGGTAGCCACCCTGGGTTGCGAACGTTTTGTTCGCGCAGGTGGCACGGGGTGCCAGGGAGATTCCGGCGCACTTGGGACACAGAGAAGGGGTCCACGTCACTAGGTGACGTGGACCCCTTCTCGGACAGACAATGGCACCGACCCGCCATGCTCGCCTCGCGGCAAGTGGTCGCTCGAAGCGACGAAGGTTGGGCCCGGGGGCTTGGATCGGGTCGGTGCCTCATCCACCGTAACAAAGGATCCCCGCAAGGCAATTCCCGTCCCGCGAGTTGATTTCCGGGCCGGGAGTTCATCTCCGGGCGAAGGAAGGCACCCCGGAGACACCCCTGAGTCTGGGAGGTCAGTCGCGCAGGAGGTCGGGGACTCCGTTCGCGTCGGGCTCGTCGCGGTCCTGGGAGACGACGGTGAGCTGCTGGGTGGCGCGGGTCAGGGCGACGTACAGCACGCGCAGTCCGGCCGGGGACTCGTCGGCGATCTCCGCGGGCGAGACGACGACGGTCGCGTCGTACTCGAGGCCCTTGGCCTCCAGGCTCCCGAGGGCCACGACGCGGTCGCCGAGCCCGGCGAGCCAGCGGGCGGCTTCCGCGCGCCGGTTCATCGCGACGACTACGCCGACCGTGCCGTCGACCCGGTCGAGCAGCCGCGCGGCCTCCTCCCGGACGGTCCGGGCGAGCCCGTCCCGTAGGACGCTGAAGCGCGGCTCCACGCCCGTCGAGCGCACCGCCGACGGGGACGTCGAGCCGGGCATGGCCAGCGCAAGTACGCGTGCGGCGAGTTCGGCGATCTCGGCCGGGTTGCGGTAGTTGACCGTGAGCTCGAAGCGGCGGCGCGGGCGGGTGCCGAGGGCCTCGTCGCGGGCTTCGGCGGCCTCGTCCGGGTCCGACCACGAGGACTGGGCGGGGTCGCCTACGACCGTCCAGGTGGCGTGCCGGCCACGGCGGCCGATCATGCGCCACTGCATGGGGGTGAGGTCCTGTGCCTCGTCGACGATGACGTGCGCGTACTCGGTACGTTCCTGAGCCAGCCGTTCGGCGCGCTCGCGCTGTGACTCCTCGCGGACCGGCATCAGCTCCTCCAGGCCGGTGAGCTGGTCCAGCGGGTCCGCCTCGCGCTTCTTGCGGGGGCGGGCCGGTGTGCCGAGGATCGCCTGGAGCTCGTCGAGCATCGCCACATCGTGTACGGAGAGCCCGTCGCGCCCCAGGGAGCGGGCGACGCGGCGAACCTCGCCGGGGTTGAGGATCCGCCGGGCCCACCGCCCGAGCCGCTTCTCGTCGGCCATCGCGGCCAGTACGGCGCGCGGGGTCAGCTCGGGCCACCAGGCGTCCAGGAACGCGATGAAGTCGTCCTCCGAGCTGACGTCCTCGTCGAACGACGACCGAAGCTCGGCGGCCAGCTCCGGGTCGGTGTGCCGGGATCCGGCGCCGGAGCGCTCCCACAGGGCGTCGAGCAGCAGCTTGCGGGCGCGGGGCCGCAACAGGTTCACGGGCGCGGTGCCGGACAGAGCCGTACGCCGGATGCGGTCGAGGTCCTCGGCCTCCAGCTCGAGGCGGCGCCCGAAGGCGACGACGCGGAGGCGGGAGGTGGAGACGGCGGGGGCCTGCGGCCCGTCGTCCCCGAAGTCACGATCGCCGAAGTCACGGTCGCCGAGGTCGCCGTCGCCGAAGTCGCGATCGCCGGAGTCGTCGCCGAAAGCAAGCTGTTCCGCGCGCCCGTGGCCGCGCGCCCGCGAGGCTGCGCCGCTGTCACCGTTGCCGTTCCGCGCGGAGCGCGAGGACGCGTCGCCGCGCCTGCCGCCCGCGCGCCCGGCCCTGCCCACCTCGTCGGCCGCCTCCAGCGCCCCCCGCGCCGCCTTCCGCAGCACCTTCAGCATCCGGTACGAGCCCTTGGCGCGGGCCACCGCCGGAGAGTCGTACAGCGTGGCCTCCGCGCCGTCGACGAGGGAGCCGACCGCGCGGATGGCGACCTGCCCCTCCTCGCCGAGGGACGGCAGGACGCCCTCGGTGTACGCGACGAGCAGCGGGGTCGGCGAGACGATCAGGATGCCGCCCGCGTACCGCCGCCGGTCCTGGTACAGCAGGTAGGCGGCCCGGTGCAGCGCGACGGCCGTCTTGCCGGTGCCCGGGCCGCCCTCCACGTACGTCACCGAGGCGGCGGGCGCCCGGATGACCTGGTCCTGCTCGGCCTGGATGGAGGCGACGATGTCCCGCATGGTGTGGCTGCGGGCCTGGCCGAGCGCGGCCATCAGGGCGCCGTCGCCGACGACGGGCAGCTCGTGCCCGTCGAGGGAGGCGGTCAGTTCGGGCCGCATCAGGTCGTCCTCGACGCCGAGTACGCGACGGCCCTTGGAGCGGATGACCCGGCGGCGTACGACCCGCCCCGGATCGACCGGCGTCGAGCGGTAGAAGGGCGCGGCGGCCGGCGCCCGCCAGTCGATGACCAGCGGGGAGTAGTCCGCGTCGAGAACGCCGATCCGCCCGATGTGCAGCGTTTCCGCGATGTCGGCGGTGTTGTCGGACCGTATGGCGCCCTCGGCGGGCTCGACCGCCGTGTACGCCCCGTCGGGACCCTTCTTGCCGTCCTTGCCGGCCAGCAGGTCGATCCGCCCGAAGAGGAAGTCCTCGAACTCGTTGTTCAGGCGGTTCAGATGGATCCCCGCCCGGAACACCTGCGCGTCACGCTCGGCCAGCGCGCCCGGCGTGCCGACCTGACCGCGCTTGGCCGCGTCGTTCATCAGGAACTCCGCCTCGTGGATCTTCTCCTCGAGGCGCCGGTAGACCCGGTCCAGGTGTTCCTGTTCGACCCCGATCTCCCGGTCCCGTACGGAGTCATGGGCGGATGTGCCGACCGGACCGAGCGCGGCTTCCTGCTGAACCTGAGCGGCCACCGGGCCCCCTTCTGACGTGCATGGCAGCCGTCAACCGTACGCGAAGGGGGACCCCGGAGGCTACGTGCGCGCTCGCGGTTCGTTCAGTTCCGTCAAGCGTCGACCTGGACGAGACGCGTGCCTTCGAACGTGACGACCTCGAAATGGTCGATCTCGTTCGGCGACATGGCCGCGCCGCCATGCACGTACAGCGGCTTCTGCGCCTTCTCGTTGGTGCTGTTCTCGATGCCGTAACCCCATTTGGGAACGGACCAGGAACTCACCGTCTCGCGGTCGCCGTTCTTGCCGACGGCGACGAGGGAGCACTTCTCCGGGCCCTTGAGGTTCTTGAGCTCCAGCACCGCGTGGGTGCCCCAGCCCTTGGTCTCCATGCCGACGGTTGCGCTGACCTTGGTGGTCGGGTCGGTGGCGGAGACCTTGTCCTTCATGTCGTTGAAGAAGGAGTCCTCGGCGGGGCTCGTGGAGTGCGGTGCCGCCGCCACGTTGTTGTTGCTGTCGCCGTCGCCGGTGACCCCGATCGCGGTGACCGGGCCGCCGATGATCAGCGCCGCTGCCGCCGCGACCATGTACATACCGCGCCGCCGCTTCTGAGCACGGCGTTCCGCGACCTCGTCGACCAGCCGGTTGACCAGGCGCGGGCTCGGCTTGGCGGACAGCGACTCACCGATGGCCGGGGTTCCCACGGAACCCGGCAGATCCGCGAGGGCGGCCAACATCGGCTCCATGCCGGCGAGCTCGTCCAGTTGCTGCGCG
Source organism: Streptomyces sp. NBC_00286 (assembly GCF_036173125.1). Taxonomy (NCBI): domain Bacteria; kingdom Bacillati; phylum Actinomycetota; class Actinomycetes; order Kitasatosporales; family Streptomycetaceae; genus Streptomyces; species Streptomyces sp. NBC_00286. The sequence goes on along the minus strand of NZ_CP108054.1, from coordinate 6,298,706 downwards.
CACCAGTCGCAGGTCGCGAGGTGCGCCTCGAAGGCGGTGGCCTCGGCGTCGTCGAGGATGCCGAGGGCGTATGCGCCCACGGTCTCGTGCACATCACCCTGACCCTGCGAAGTTTGCATAGGTCCAGGAGTACCCGTTCCGTATCCCCCGTATGTACTCATGCCGTCACCCCACGCTCTTCCAGCGCCAGCTTCATCGAACGCAAGGCATAGAACACCCGGGAGCGCACGGTGCCGCTGGGTATGCCCAGCGTCTCGGCCGCCTCATTGACGGTACGTCCCTTGAAGTACGTCTCGACCAGGACCTCCCGGTGAGCAGGGGTCAGGTCGTCCAGCGCGTCCGACAGTGTCATCAGCCACAACGCCTTGTCGATCTCGTCCTCCGCGGGGATGACCTCCAGCGGCGACGGGTCCACCTCCTGAGGCCGGGCCTGCCGGCTGCGGTGGCCGTCGATGACGATGCGCCGGGCAACCGTCACCAGCCAGGGGCGTACCGAACCGGTAGCTCGGTTGAGCTGACCGGCGTTCTTCCAGGCGCGGATGAGGGTCTCCTGCACCACGTCCTCCGCGCGCTGCCGGTCCCCCGCGACCAGCCGCAGGACATAGGCGAGAAGGGGCCCCGCGTGTTCCCTGTACAGCGCACGCATCAGCTCCTCGTCGGGCTCCGAGGGCTGGGACATGCGATGTCGGGCCCTCGGCGGTCGTTCATCGGCCACGGCGGAATCCTTGCGCACGCCTACCTCCGGTGTCCGGGGGTTCCCCCGGTTCAGTCGCTCTCCACCGGGTACGCAGCCGGCCGCCACCCTGTTCAAGATGTGACCCAAGTTTCTTCAACCCTCAGGGACCACCCGGACATGGCGCCGCATTCCCGACACTAGGCCTTTACATTCCCGCCACACTGGCAAGATCGCACCGCTGCCCCGAGGACGACAGGAGGAAACGCGTTGTTGCCAATGTCACTCCAAGTCGAGGGGAACAAAGGGGACTTAGGGGACCGCGCAGATCGCGCTACGTCAGGAGCGCCCCGTAAGGGGCGCGGGGCTGTACCAATTTGCGGCTCCGCCGCGTGGGCGCGACAAGCCGCGACGGACCGGCTATCCCCCCTCTCCCTTGCGGCCGCGCCCCGTCAGGGGCGCGGGGAACTGCGCGCCAAGCCACAACGGCGCCGCACCCCGGGACGCAACCTGTCACCCCCTTATGGGGGCTCGGGGGCGCAACCCCCAGTCCCGGTCACCCACCCCGCTGTGGGGGCTCGGGGGCACAGCCCCCAGTCCCGGTCACCCACTCCGCTGTGGGGGCTCGGGGGCACAGCCCCCAGTCCCGGCCACCCACCCCGCTGTGGGGGCTCGGGGGCACAGCCCCCAGTCCCGGCCACCCACCCCGCTGTGGGGGCTCGGGGGCGCAACCCCCAGTCCCGGCCACCCACCCCGCTGTGGGGGCTCGGGGGCACAGCCCCCAGTCCCGGCCACCCACCCCGCTGTGGGGGCTCGGGGGCACAGCCCCCAGTCCCGGCCACCCACCCCGTCGCGGGGGCTCGGGGGCACAGCCCCCAGTCCGTCATCCGCAGCCCGATGTGAGGGCCTGGGGCGCAGCCCAAGTTCCGGCTACCCCCATCCCCCGTTGGGGGGCCTGGGGCGCAGCCCCCAGTTTCGGGAAGGGGCGGGGCTGGGGAAAAAAACCGTCACGCCCGAGCCAGCGCAGCGCGCCGCCGATGCCGAGCCACCCGCTCCCGGTTCCCACACGTCTCACTGGAACACCACCGACGCCGCCGCCCCCGCGACGTATCGAGGTACACGATGGGACAGCTGTCCCCCTCGCACTGCCGAATGCCCGCCCGGGCGACGGGGTCGGTCAGCAACTCCACCGCATCGCGGGCCACAGCAGCAAGGAGCGCGGCGCACGACGGGGCGCCATCGAGGGCCCGTACGAGAGAACCTGCGTCGTCCCACACCGCACGCGGAGCCGGCGGCGCCGCAGCCCGAGCAAGCTCATTGACGCGGGCCAGCGCGATGCCGAAGGCCCGGGACTCCCGCGAGGGCTCCGCGCGCACCAACTGTCCGATATGGCCGCGCAGTTCGCGAAAGCCCACCAGCCAGGAAGCGTCAGCCACCGCCAGCGACGTACCCGCCGGAACAAGCCCCGATCCACTGATCCAGGCCCGCAGCGGCTCGACCGAGTCGAACCGTTCTTCCGGATGCGTGGTCGCCAGCAGATCCAGACAGATCCGCCCGGAGTCGAACCGCAGCTCGTACGAGACCGTGGCCGCGACTGTGCCCAGTGCCATGTTCCTGTCACCGCCTTGGGGTTACCGCCATAGAGGGTCGGTGAGGGTCCGTACCCCTACAGTGCCTCCCCGCGAGCGCGGCCGGAACCCCACGCACCCGGTTGCACGACAACGCTCACGCATGCACAATGCATGCATGGTGGCTCTGCAGATCCGAGACGTGCCGGACGAAGTCCGCGACATACTGGCCGACCGCGCCCAGCAGCTGGGCCAGTCGCTCCAGGCGTATCTTCTGCGCCTCGTCACGGACGAGGCCGCGCGGGCGAACAACATCTCCCTGCTCCGCTCCTTCGAGAACCGCACTGACGGCACACGCGGCACGATGGCCGAGACCGTCGCGGAGATCGAAGCGGCGCGCGAGGAACGTATCCAGTGATCGTCGTGGACGCATCGGTGCTGACCATGGCTCTCACCGATGACGACATCGCGGGCAAGGCCGCCCGCTCCCGGCTCATGCGGGACAACCACTGGGCGGCACCGGAGCACCTCGTCGCGGAGACCTTCCACGCGATCCGCGGACGACGGATGGGCACGAAGATCACCCAGGAGCGCGCCGACGCGGCGGTGTCCGCCCTGGCGGCGGTCTCGTTGGAGACCATCGACGTGCAGCGATTGCTGCCTCGGATGTGGGAACTGCGTCAGAACGTGTCCGGCTACGACGCCGCCTACATCGCGGCGGCCGAGACGTTCTCCTGCCCTTTGGTCACCGGCGACGCGCGGCTCAGTCGCTGCAACGCCGCCCGGTGCACGATCGAGGTCATCGGCTGAAGCGAAGCCGAGGAAGCCTCACACGTCCGCGTACTTCGAGTCCGCCGCCGGATCAAGCGCAAGCCGATACCCCCGCTTGACCACCGTCTGGATCAACTTCGGCGCCCCCAGCGCCGTACGCAACCGAGCCATCGCCGTCTCCACGGCATGCTCATCCCGCCCAGCGCCCGGCAGCGCCCGCAGCAGCTCAGCCCGCGACACAACCCACCCCGGCCGCCGCGACAAGGCCCGCAACAGCGACATCCCGGCCGGCGGTACGGGCCGCAGCTCCCCGTCCACCAGCACCGCATGCCCGCGAATCTCCACCCGATGCCCCGAGATCGGCAACGTACGCGCCCGCGAAGGCAGTTCCTGACACAGCAGCTGTACGAGGGGGCCGAGCCGGAAGCGCTCCGGCTGGACGGTGTCGATGCCCCGCGCCTGCAACGGCAGCGCGGTGACCGGCCCGACGCAGGCCGCGAGTACGTCATGGTTAAGGGCGGCGAGCAGCTCGGGCAGCAGCCCGCGATCCTCGGCGCGCCCCAGCAGCGAGGCGGCCGCCGGCGCACTGGTGAAGGTCAGCGCGTCCAGCCCGCGACTGACCGTGGCGTCGAGCAACCGGTCGACAGGCGCGATGTCCTCCGGCGGCATCCACCGGTAGACGGGCACGCCCACGACCTCCGCGCCCGAGTCCCGCAACGCCTCGACAAAGCCGGGCAACGGCTCCCCGTGCAACTGGATCGCGATCCGCCGCCCGTCGACCCCTTCCTCCAGCAGCCGGTCGAGCACCTCGGCCATGGACTCGGAGGACGGGGACCACTCCTCGGTGAGCCCCTGGGCCCGTACCGCCCCTTTGACCTTGGGCCCGCGGGCGAGCAGTTCGACCCCGCGCAGCCGGTCGAGCAGGGCCTCGCCGAGCCCCCAGCCGTCGGCGGCCTCGATCCACCCCCGGAACCCGATCGCGGTGGTGGCGACCACGACGTCCGGCGCCTGGTCGATGAGTTCCTTGGTCGCCGCGAGCAGTTCGCTGTCGTCGGAGAGGGGCACGATGCGCAGGGCCGGGGCGTGCAGCACGGCGGCACCGCGCCGCTGGAGCAGGGCACCGAGTTCGTCGGCACGGCGGGCCGCCGTCACGCCGACGGTGAATCCCGCGAGGGGCCCGTGTTCGTGTCGGTCTGGTCGCTGCAGTTCGTCGTGCATCAGCTCTCGTCCCGATGTCGTTCCATCCCGCACCGGTCTGTCGTCCCGGTCGTACCCGCCGTACATCAGCGGTCGACCGAGCCTGTCAACGGCTCGTGACAGGCTCGGTTCCGCTTGATGTCGGTGGTGTTACGTCACACCTCCGCGTAGCTGAGCTGCGGCTTTGCCTCGGCGGCCGCCGTGGCCTCGCCCTTGGCGGCCGACGGGCGGCGAAGGTATACGGCCCAGGTGACCACGAAGCAGACCGCGTAGAAGGCGAGGAAGGCGACGAAGGCGCCGGTTCCGGTGCCCGCGGAGAGGAAGGACTGGCGGAAGGCGAGGTTGATGCCGAGCCCACCGAGCGCGCCCACGGCCCCGATGAGACCCATGGAGGCACCGGACAGGCGGCGCCCGTACGCGGCGGCCGCCTCACCATCCAGCCCCATGGCGACAGCCTTGGTCTGGAAGATGCCGGGGATCATCTTGTACGTCGAGCCGTTGCCGAGCCCGGTCAGGACGAACAGCGCGATGAACGCCACGCTGAACAGCGGCAGCGACTTCTCCATGGAGGCCGCGACGATGGCGCCGGTGGCCACCATCATGGCCGCGAAGTTCCAGAGGGTGATCTTCGCGCCGCCGAAACGGTCGGCGAGCCAGCCGCCCAGGGGCCGGATCAGCGAGCCCAGCAGCGGGCCGATGAAGGTGATCGAGGCCGCCTGCAGAGGCGTACGGCCGAACTGCGTCTGCAGCACGAGGCCGAACGCGAAGCTGTAGCCGATGAAGGAGCCGAAGGTGCCGATGTAGAGGAAGGACATGATCCAGGTGTGCGCGTCCTTGACGGCATCCTTGGCCGCGCCGGTGTCGTTCTTCACCGACGAGATGTTGTTCATGAAGACGGCGGCGCAGACGGCGGAGATGATGATGAACGGGATGTAGAGGCCCAGCAGCAGTCGCGGCCCGCCACTCGCCCCGATGACCGCGAGCCCGACCAGCTGCACCACCGGTACGCCGATGTTGCCGCCGCCCGCGTTGAGACCGAGCGCCCAGCCCTTCTTCCGCAGCGGGAAGAAGCTGTTGATGTTGGTCATGGAGGAGGCGAAGTTGCCACCGCCGATGCCCGCGAGCACCGCGCAGGCCATGAACGTGGAGTACGAGGTGCCCGGCTCCATCACGATGTACGCGGCGATGGTCGGGGCGAGCAGCGCACTCGCCGAGAAGATCGTCCAGTTGCGGCCGCCGAAGCGGGCGACGGCGAAGGTGTACGGCACGCGCACGATCGAGCCGACCAGGGTCCCCATGGCGACGAGGAAGAACTTGTCGGCGGGGGTGAGCCCGTACTCGGGGCCCATGAAGAGCACCATCACCGACCAGAGGGTCCAGATCGAGAACCCGATGTGTTCCGAGAGCACGGAGAACCAAAGGTTCCGCCGGGCGACCTTCTCGCCGGTCTCTTTCCAGAAGGTCTCGTCCTCCGGATCCCAGTGCTCGATCCAGCGACCTCCCCTGCTCGATGCGGGGGCTGTACTAGGGGCTGTCATGACGCCTCCACGGTTCTCCGGTGCTCAGGTGTGTCGTACGTGGGGATCCGTACGTGGGTGATGAGTCCCGAAGGTAGGGATGGCGCGTTTCCGGCCTGTGCCTGTGAGTGACCGCCCGGGAACTTTGCTCTCACGAGGCGGCGGGGGTGGCGGTGAGGTCGGGAAGGGAGGCGGGGCGGGTTCTGGGTGTCTTCGGGGGTTTTCGGGGTGCGTCGGGTGGGTTCGTACGGTGCTGAGTGCGTTACTGAGGGAGGGTACGTGGCTCGGGGGTGAACGCGTTCAGCAAGAGGAACGCCCCGCCTTGTGGGGCGGGGCGTCGGTCCAATGCTCGTCTGTTTAGTGCTGAGGGGGCTGGGGCTGGCCGTAGGGGTTGTTCGGCTGGGCGTAGGGCTGGGGCTGGGCGTAGGGGCCGGGGGCCGGCTGGCCGGGCTGACCCGGCTGAGCTGGCTGACCCGGTTGACCGCCGTACGGTCCGGGGGCGGGGGCTTGGGCCTGCGGAGCCGCGTACGGCTGCTGAGGTGCGTACGGCTGCTGAGGTGCGTAGGGCTGCTGAGGTGCGTAGGGCTGCTGTGGTGAGTAGGGCTGCTGTTGCGGCTGGTGGGGCTGATGGGGCCGCTGCTGGTAGGGGCCGGGGGCGGAGGGCTGACCGGCGGGCGGCTCACCGGCGAAGGGATTGCCCTGCCCCGGCAGCCCCTGCCCTTGCCCCTGCATCTGCGGCTGGCCGGCGAACGGATTCCCATGCCCCGGAAGCTGCGACCCCGGAGGCAGATACCGCACCCGCCCCGTCTCATCCGCAACGGGCGCGAACCCGGCGGCCTGCAACCGCGCCGCGAACTTGGCGTTCCGCTTCCGCGTGACGACGAACCCGACACCGAGGATCGCCACAAGAAGCACCCACGTCCCGATGACGAAGAACACCCCGTCCCCACTGGACCGCGCGACCCCGATGGCCATACCAACGGTGAGCCCGATGGCCCCGAACCCCATCCGCTTCTCGGCAACCTTGCCGGTGAGATCGAAGTTGATCCGAGCCTTGAGCAACTCCAGCGCATCAGGCACGAAGGGCGGCAGCGACTTCCCGTCCCCGGCTTGCGGATACTGGGCCCAGTTCTGCGCGGCGCGATTCTGAGCCTGCGGACTGGGATCGGGCACGATGAGCATCCTCAGGCCGTTGTTCCCGCCCTGCCGCACGTCGGCGTACTGATACCCGAACTGCTCCGCGATGAAGGCAAGCCGAGCCAGCTTCTTCACAGAAGCCATGGCGCTGCCGAGCTCAACGGCCTCCCCACCCGCCATAAGCCGAAACATCTTCTGCACCTGCCGCTGACTCACGCCAACCCTTCCCCGTACATAGCCAGATGACCACTGTTTGCACTCGGGACCCTATCGGGCACGGGAGTTGGGGCACAGGCTGCCGGGGGCTGGTACGGGCAGGCTGCCGGGCCTGCGCGGCAGGCTCCCGCACGACGGCTCCGCCAGCCGGAATCCAGCTAGCCTAAATTCACTACGGCTAGCGGGCGGCCGAGATCACACGGCCATCGACTGCTACATCCCGCCCCCTCCCACCTCAAACCACAGCAACTTCCCGGCCCCGCGCCCAAGCAGCCCGTCCCCGAGCGGCCACCCGCCCCACGTACTCGCGTACTCCCGCACCAGGAGCAGCCCGCGCCCACCTTCCGCATCCGCCGGGGCAGGCGGGACGCGATCGCCGGGAGGCTTGTCGAAGGGCGCGGGGATGTGCGAACTGCTGTCCCACACGCCGACTCGCAATCGCCCGTCGCCCAGCGCGGTCAGCCGCAGGGAGGCGGGCCCTTTGGTGTGCCGGTAGGCGTTGGTGACCAATTCGGACGTCAACAACTCGACTGGATCGAGGACTTCGGCCATGCCGTGTCCGTTGAGCGCGGCCCGCACGGTCATACGTGCGACGCGTGCAGCGCGAGGGTCATGGGGCAGACGAAGGGCGTACGACCAGGTGTTGGGCGGGGCTACGGTGACCATGGGTGCCTCCGAGAGGAAGAGGAGGGGGACTTGATCTCGCACAACTGCGACGCCGGGCGGTGTCATTGCCACGGGTGTGGTGCGCTTCCGGCTTATAGGCGGGGGCAGTTGGCGGTACGGTCTTAAGCTAGCGCGACCCTTTGAGATACATCTCCCGTAATCGCGATATTCATCACCGATTACCTCGTGTGGGGTACCCCAGCGCCGCGACGCGGCCCGGAAGGAGGCGTCTTGCCGCCCACCAGCAATCCGACTCTGCGCCAGAGGCGAATGGGCGCCGAGCTGCGCAAACTTCGCGAGCGAGCCGGCCTAACCGTCACCGGCGCCGCCGCACTGCTCAGCGTCAACCAGGGACGCGTCAGCATGATCGAGACCGGCCGCAGCTCCCTCAGCGCCGACCGCGTCCGCGCCCTGGCACGCTCGTACGACTGCGGGGACGATCAACTCGTCGACGCCATCGCCACGATGACCGGCCGACGGACCCGCGGCTGGTGGGAGGAGTACCGCGACACGCTCCCCTCCGACCTACTGGACCTGGCCGAACTGGAGCACCACGCGACCGCACTCCGCGTGGCCGTCACCATCCACATGCCCGGCCTGCTGCAGACCACTGAGCACGCCCGAGCGGTGATGCGCGAAGCGGTTCCGCCGCTACGGTCGTACGAGATCGAGCACCGCGTCTCGCACCGAGTGAAGCGCCAAGCCGTCCTCTTCGAGGGAACCCCGACCCCGTACACGGCCATCGTTCACGAGGCGGCGCTGCGTATGGGCTTCGGCGGCCCCGAGATCAGCCGAGGGCAACTCGGCTATCTACTGGAGATGAGCGAGCAACCCACAATCACCATCTTGGTAATCCCCTTCGGGGAAGCGGGATTCCCGGCCTCGGGCCAGCCCATCACCTGCGCCGCCGGCCCCGTGCCAGGACTCGACACGATCGTCCTGGACACAGACCACGGCTGCGAATTCCTCGACGCCGACGCACAGTTGGAGCGATACCGCTCGGTGCTGGACCGCATGGAGTCCCGGGCCCTCCCCGAGCCAAAGTCCCGAGACCTCATTCAGCGCATCGCAAAAGACCTCTGAGGAGCCCGCCATGCCCGAACTCACCTGGCAAAAGTCGTCGTACAGCGCCGAAGCAGCCAACTGCCTCTACATCGCCGCCACTTCCCCCGACACGATCCACCTCCGCGAAAGCGACGAACCCGAGGTCACCCTCATAACAACCAGTCCTCGCCTACGCAAACTGATACGAACCCTGAAGACCCAACCTTTGCCGCGCGCCACCTGAACGATTGATGCGATGAAGGAGCGGGAGGCCCCGCTCCTTCATCGCATCAATTCCCGACGGTCGAGACTCACGGCTGGCACTTGTCGGCCCCTCGCGTCGAGTTGATCTCCATGAGCTCCCAGACACCGTCCGCGTTCTTCTCCGCGGCATGTCCGTCGCCGCGGTCAGCGGTTGACGGCCTGGATCTCCTGCACGATCACGTCCTGCTCGGCCCCGAACTCGCCGTTCGGAAGCTGCTGTGGCTCAGCGACACCTGTGCCGACCCAGGAAATCTCCCACGTGACCGTGGCCGTGAGCGGATACGAGCCGTCGCCCGAGGAGCGTAGGTACTTCACGCCGCACGGCGGGGTCTCGTCCGCCTTGCCCTTCGCGTACGGCTCGCCGATCCTGCCGTTGTTGATCTGGCACTCGCCGGAGGCCGGATAGGTCTCCGCATCCTCGGTACCCGGGTCGATCTTCAGCGAGACCGGCACGGCGGTCGTGGTCGCCTCGATGTTCAGCACCGGGACGGACGCAGTGACCGAGACCGGCTTGAAGTCGGCGCCATCCAGCCAGGCCCAGGTCGGCAGATTGACCTTGGTCGTCCCCTCGGGGGCCAGCGTCACCTCGGTGCCGGGCACCTGGATTTCCTTGTACGCGAGCTCTGCGAGGATCTCGGGAGTAACGGCGTTCTCGATGTTGGCCGGCGGCGGGTCACCCTCGTCCACCCAGAACGGGGGCTCCTGGCACTTGTCCCAGCCGTCCGGGTAGTCCTCGTCGACATACGAGTCCCAGAAATAGCCCTCGCCGGTCTTGTCCTTGTTGAAGTCCTTGTACGGCTCGCCGTTGACGTATCGGTTGCGCTGTTCATAGTCCCACTGGCCGCCGGTCGAACCGGATTCCCAGACCGGCTCCATGGTCTTCTGGAGCTGCTCTGGCGTGTACTTCGGCGCGTACCAGCAGGGGGGCGGGGTCCAGTTGGCCGCAGTGGTCGTCACGGGGCCTGCGGACTCTCCCGTGCCGTTCTTTGAACGGTCGAAGACCACCACGCCAGCGGAGAGGGTATCGCCGTCGGCGTCGCCTTTCGGGCCCTCAGGCCCAGCCGGAATCTGGGTTTCGCCACCCGGTTCGTCAGCATGTGCCGCTCCAGGAAGCAAAAGGAGGGGCAGGAGCGTGCCGATGGCAACCGCTGCCGAACAAGTCGTCAACTTGCGTGTTATGGCTGGCATTTGTCACTCCCCCGCTGAGATACCAGCTTCTGAATCACCCACACGCCCTTGTCGTTCTTCTTGAGCGACGTGTGGTAAATGACGTAACTCTGTGCAGTGACCTTGGTCTTCTGAACCTTGTTCGTCTTGAGGGACTTGCCGTACGCCTTGCCCTGGTCCTCGCAGTAGCTGAAGGAGGCGGTCCCGTCGTCGTTGACGTTCAGGACTGGTTCGTAGAAACGGTAGACGCCGGTAGTCCGGACCTTGTCGTCCACAAAGCCCTGGATGTACTCCTGTGTCCCGAAAGCCGCCTCCCCTTCGTAATAGAAGAGATACGCCTTGTCGAGCGCGTCCTGGTTGGCGATGGCCATGTCCACTGCCTTGATGGACTGCTCGGTGTCGGACAGGACGGCATCCTTGTCCTTGTCACCCGTCTTCGACCACTCGAACGTGTACTTGAGGTCCGACGGCAGCTCGATCTTCGGCCGCTCGGCAGACTCCGTCGCGTTCTCGCTCGGCGACGCCGAGGTCGATGAGTCCCCGGTGTCAGCGCCCGCAATTTTGTCGTTGTCCTTGGAACTGTCGCTGTCGCCGCCGCAGGCGGACAGCGTCAAGGCCGCAGCGGCGGTCAGCGTGATCGCTGCGAGCAAGGTGGGGCGGCGCTTCACTAACGACTCCCGGTGGGGCGAGGGTTGACATGAGCGGAGTAACGCTATCGATGCAACGGTGGTGACACCAGAGCGAATTACGTCGACAGCAACTCGGCACCAACCCCAAAGCACCCATAAGCCCACCAAATGGCAGCCACGAGCCTCAGATTGAGTAATCTCCGGGAAGCGGAGCCACTGCCGCCTTGGCCAGTGCAAACCGTCGGATGGCGGCCTTCCCGCCCGGCTCGATCTTCAACAAAGCGGCCACAGCTCAGTAACAGACGGAGGCCCCGGTTCCCCTCAAGGCTGGCACCTCGCACTCCCCCTCTGCGAATCGAGCTTCTCGACAGCCCAGACGCCCTGGTCGTTCTTGCGCAACTGGAGGGCGTAGAGCACATAGCTGTTCTTGGTGACACCCGTCTTGTTGACCTTCTTCGGCTTCAAGTACATGTCGAACGCCTTGCTTTGGTCTTCGCAGTACACAAGCGAGGCGCTGGCTGCGTCACTCACGTCGACGGTCGCGTTGTAGTAGCGAGAGGTGCCGGTGGTACGCGCCTTGGCCTTGACGTACTCCTTGACGTACTGCTCCGTCTGGGCAGCAGCCTCACCCTCGTAGTAGTAGAGGTACGCCTCGTCCAGCGGATCCTGGTTGGCAATGGCCAGGTCCACCGCCTGGATGGACTGCTCTCTATCGGCCAGGACGGCGTCCTTGTCCTTGTCGCCGGTCTTCGCCCACTCGAAGGAGTACTTGAGGTCCGACGGCAGCTCGATCTTCGGGCGGCCGGCCGCCGCGGAATCGGACGCACTCGGCGACAGCGATGCCGACTTCTCGCCCCCCGCGTCGACGCCCGCGACCTTGTCGTTGCTGTCCTCCGAGCTCTCGTCGCTCCCGCAGGCGGACAGCGACACGGCCGCAGCAGCCGTCAGCGAGATCACTGCGAGCATGGTGGGCCGACGGTTCACAGACAACTCCCGGTGGGGTGAGGGTTCGTATGGGCGAGGCAACGCTACCGACATCGACCGCCACCTACGCCGAGTTCCTTCCCGTCACCCTTCGCCGAGGGCGCCGTCCGATGGAGGATGTGCGGCTGGCTCTGGATTGCGGCCCCTGCTCACACCCTGCTCCGGGCGCGACCCACTTGCTTCAATGCCATTCCTCGCGATTGAGAGCCGCCGCGATAAACCCGTCCCCTGTGGTGAGGGCCAGGTCAGGCCGGCCAACCCGGAGCGCGACCTTCTCACGATCGAATTCCCGGAACTCAAGAATGAAGTGTTCGGCAATGGCAGGCCGGTTTAAGGAGAATCCGTCGAGGTCTACCGCCGAATTCGCACGGTCCGCCCCTTGACAGAGGACCGATATGAACAGGGGGAAGTGTTCCGCCTCCAGTAGCCAATCCGCATCATGGATGACGCCCACGATCCCGACCCCTCCCGTGACCGCACCACACAAGTCGTCCAAGCAGTCCACCAAGGCATCCCAGTTTCTGCCGAAATAATCCGGGAATTGCAGGACTTCCGCGAACGAACTGTAGACCCCCTGCTCAGTCATCAGATCGCGAGAGTCGAAGTGTTGGACACGCCCCCCCAACGCCTCCAGCCTTGACAATTGCCGATGGACCTCGGCCACCCCTTGGGGAAGGCTACCCATGGGGCTGAGGTTCCTGTGATGTCGAAAATGGCCATTTCTGGATCACCTGCGAATTAAGCAAGAGGAGCAACCCCCGCGTCGTACGTGGGATGCATCAGGTGTCCAGCAGGTCTTCCATCAACCGGGCGTAAGCCAGGAAGTCTGCTTTGCCGCTTTCCGGGGCGCTCGATTTGGGGCGGAGAATGCCCGGCAGGAAGGTGACCCGCCACGTCCTGAACGTGCCTTCAGCAGTGCTCCGCCCCGCATCGTCCACGAAGGCGGCAGCAAGGTTGAGAGCTTCGGCGACCCTTTCTGCGCCCTGTCGTGCGTCGCTTCCTTCGACGATGGCGGCCGTGACCAGGGCCTGCAAGAAACGAGCCAGTTGCAGATCAGCGCCCATGCGGCGCATGCGCCGCACCGCCGACGGTTCCTCGAGTTCTTCCAGGCGGGGCGAGATCTGCTCAATACCGCCCAGCAGCCCAAAGATCTCGCGAGCGAGTCTCTCTTCCGGGCCGGGGACGATCTGTCCTGACACTTCACAGGCCTCGCAAGTCCCTAGAAATTACGGGCCAAGGCGCGCCCCAATATGCTTACGCAGTACATTTCTTTTCCCCGCTTCGAGATCTGATTGATGGTTTGCCAAATGCCCTGCCCTTTCCTCGCGCAGGGCGACAAGGCAGGCCGCGTTCTGGTTCCTCTGAGACGGGCGACGCGGTTGGGCGTCGGCGCCAAGCCGAGCGACTCCGGGGTGCGGGATTCGTCTACGCATAGGGATCTGTCAAAAACTCCGGTTGATCGCTCGGGAAGTCCTCGGGGAAGAAACTAATGCGAAGCGCACCTGCCAGAAGACCAAGAATCACACCTGTAGAGCTCTTGTCCGAGATCACAAAATCGAGCTGCCCGGCTTGAACGACAACTGTCGGCCAACTCTCGGCATCGCCGACGGGAATCCACAGGAACGAGTCGCCATTATCTGTAACCCCCCACTGGATCAGCTCTTCCGGGGAAGTTCGGTAGTGGCTCAGGGCCTCACGCAGAGCAGGCACAGCCTTCCCATGAAGGATCGACTGCATTACACGGGTGCTTGTATCGATATCAAGATTCGCATTCTCCGCACCATTCGCGAATACCCACAAGAATTCGTCGAAACAACCGGTGCCGTACGCGGCGATCAGATCGTCATGATTGCCAGGAATGTTTCGGCCCGTCCGCTCCGGTCGCTCATGGTGGGATGGGCCAAGGTTTGGCGGAGGCGGGCAGAGCGCCTTGAGGTTCCGTAGCTCATCCGCCGAGTTCACTCCGGCCATCGGATTTACGCCTTTCTACATGTTGGGAAGCCGCGTGCTGTAAGACCAGCCGAAGTCATCTACAGCTTCGATGAGGATGTGGCTGGGAACGTTTCCTCCGTTGGCATATTCTGGAGTTACGCTCATGGTGACGGTGTTCTGCGTCGATCTCACGTGCTGGGCAATAAGGTCTTCGGCATCTGAAATCGGACCGTTGTTCTGCGCGGATCCTTGTGTGACGATGTTCCGCATATCCCGTCCATCGCCTCCAAACTGCTGCCCGATCAAGTGCCCCCGCGAATGACCCGCCGCACCGCCTTGGAAGCCTGGCGGGGCGTGACGTGCGCCTCGGCCTGGCGAACTTCCTATGAGCCCGTTGGCTGCGTCATCCAAAGTCTGCGGAGTGACCACTGCGTAAGCGGGGCCACGCTGCCCGTTCGGCGCGATCTCGCTGTAGTACGGGCTAAGCCCAAGCGGATCGACCCCGGTATGGGGGTTGTGAACATAGGTAACCGGGTTCGGTGCCGGTGCCAGCCCCAGGGGGTCGGGGGTCAGGTAGCGGGCTGTCTCGGGGTCGTAGTGCCGAAAGTAGTTGTAGTGGAGACCGGATTCCGGGTCGTGGTACTGGCCGGGGAAGCGTAGAGGCGTGTACGCCGTGGCGTCAGAATTCCATGTAGTTGTTCCCCAGAGCGTGGCTCGTGTGTGCCACACGACGCCACCGTCATCGTCGATGAGTTCTGTCGGTGTCCCGATCAGATCCGTAATGATAGAGAAGAATCGGGAGTCGATTTCTTTTTGAGTCGCTTCTGGCGTGGTGATGCGTTCTGCCTGCGCGACCGGACGAAGGCCGTCGTGATCCCACGTCAACGTCACAAGGTGGGGAGAAGACTCTTCTCGGGTCGTCTGCTCGCACAGAGTGAAGCCGTCCCAAGTGAAGTCCACGTGCTCCACAACTGTTCGGCCGTCTGGAGCGATGCGCTGCTTGGCGATACGACGGCCCAGCGGATCATAGTGATAGCGCCATAGAGTTTCATCCGGTGTCGTTACCGACGTCAGTCGGTCTTCCGAATCCCAGGTGTAACGCCAGGTGTCGGGTTTGCGCGACAGCCGCTTTTTCTGGCGCAGAACTATGCGGCCCAAGGCGTCGTACTCGTAACGGGTGGTGCCCGCACGGCTGATTCGCGTGCCGGTGTAAGCACGCGGTCCGGTGGACTCCGCACCGGGATGTCCGTTGGGCCAGGAAGCGTAGGCCACATTGCCCATGTCGTCGTAGGCGTAGCGCTCTGTCCAGTTGTGCGCATGGACAGCGGTCACACGGCTAGCGAGGTCCAGTTCGAATCTCCGGCTTCCGGACGACTGGTCATCTGTTCCGACCAGGTTGCCGTCCTCGCCATACGTGTAGGCGCGATGCAGCATGTGGTTGCCGTCGGGGGCAGACAGAGACTGGGCTGTGAGGCGACCGAGACCATCGTAGGCATGCGTGAGGGTGACACTCGGAGCGATCGAGCGGCTGGTCTCCAGACCGGACCAGTCATGGTCGAAGAGCACGGTGCGGCCCGATGCGTCCAGTTGCACGCGGTTACCGACGGCGTCGTAGGTCCACGCAGTTGTGGCCCCGGAGGGGGTTGTTCGATGGGTGAGGCGCCCCAACTGGTCACGCTGGTAGATCAAGCGTCGGCCATTGGTCGTCTCGCGTGTGACGAATCCGCTGAGGTCGTACTCCAGAGTGACTGACGTGTCCGGGCCGGCCGCTTGGACCAGCCTGCGGTTGAGGTCGTAGGCGAACTCTGTGACTTGACCCCCACTGATTTTCCGAACCAAGTCGCCAATGACGTCATATTCGTAGTAGGTGGTGTCGCCAATTGCGTTTGTGCGCGCAATCATGCGACCCGCGCCGTCATACGCGTAGCTCAGAACCCGGTCGTCGAAATCGCACTCCGCGATCAGTCGCCCAGCCGCATCGTGTTCATAAGTCCACGCCAGGCCCTGAGGGTTGGTGACCTTGGCCAGTCGGAGGTTCTGATCGTGGATGAATTCGTACCTCGATCCGTCCGGGCCGATACGCGCCGAAGGAAGGTCGAAGTGGGTGTACTCGAAGTGCGTGATAGCACCCGTAGGCGTGGTGTGACTCGTGCAATTGCCCTCACCGTCGTATGACCAAGTCTCGACGGCACCGTCGGAGGTGACGCGGGTGACGAGATGGCCTTCAACTGTCCAGGCTAGCCGTGTCGTGTGCCCCAGTGGATCGGTGTACGTGACGATTCTTCCGAATGCGTCCCGCTCCCAGGTGGTCGTTGCACCCAGCGGGTCGGTGGTCGCGAGCGGAAGTCCTGCCGAATTGCAGCGCACCGTCCTGGTATTGCCCACAGTGTCCTCGACGCTCGTGACACGGCCCCCTGCGTCATACGCAAACCGGGTGATCGCCCCTGCGGGATCGGTCATGGACGTGCAATTGCCGTGTTCGTCGTATTCCCTGCGCCAGCAAGCACCGTCCGGCGTGACGATGGTCGTGGCGCCACCAAGGTGGTTGTACTCAAGGTGCATCGTTGCGCCGTCCGGACGAACGACTTCCGTGGGGCGGCCGCGCTCATCAAGGACCAGTCGCGTGGTATGGCCGAGCTCGTTCGTCTGCGAAACGACATGGTGATGAGCGTCGTAATCAGTCCGCTGGATTCCGCCCAGCGGGTCGATTTCGGCGATGACTTGACTGTTGTCGTTGATGACGAAGCGGGTGGCGGCACCTTCGGCAGTGGTGAGGGTCGTGATGCGGCAACCGGGCCAGGCAGGGTCAGTGCCGTCGTATTCCAGAGTGACGGTGATGTGGCCGGCTTCGCCGCCTTCGGCGATGCAGCGATCGTGCTCGTCGTACGTGTAGGCGTAGCGGCTGTTGTTGGTGTCGGTCCAGGACGTTATGCGAAGGCGCTCGTCGTAGGTGAATTTCAGAGGCAGATCAGAGGAGTTGATGACATCCGTGAGGTTGCCGTCGGTGTAGCCGTAACGCTTGATCGTGATGTCGGCGCCGTCCTCCGCCGCATTCGCGAGACTCAGCGCGGTGACGCGGCCCTCGTCAACGTCCAGCTGGAGGTGGTAGCCGCCGGAGTGGCGGATGGCGAGCGGCGTGCCGTACTCGTCGTAGTCGAAGGTGATCGTGTTGTCGTTGCGGTCGACGATGCGGGACAGCAAAGCCAGCCCGTCGGCGGGCTCGGCGAAGTGGCGGGCGTGGCCGGTGAGCGGGTCGTCGATGCGGTAGCCGCCGTTGTCCATACGGACCAGGGGCCAGCGCGGCCCCGTCTCAGGGAGAACGGGGATATCTGGGCCCACCGGGTGGGGGTAGGCGAGCAGCAGGCCGTCCTCGGTTACGAAGATGACTCCGTCCTCGTCGGCTTCGAGTCGCTGGTCAATGGTGGAGGACCAAGTCGGACCAAACCACCATCCGGTGCGGTAGACCGAAGCGACTCGGCGCGTGAAGGTGAGCGGCAGGTTGCCGGGCAGAATTATGTCGACCTGGGGCAGGAACATTGCGCCGGTGGCCATGTCCACCGGGTCACTGCCTTTGGAACGGACCACGTTCTTAAGCCGGTTATAGGCACCCTTGCTGCCGTCGGCGATCATGCCCTTGGCGCTCTTGGCCAGGCCGCCCAGGCTCTTGGTCATGCCCTTGAGGCCCATCGCGCCAGCGGACTTGAGGCCTTTGGCGAGGCCGCCGAGAGTCGTCAGGCCCTTCATGCCTGGGATGCAGTCCAGCGCAGCGAGTCCCACATCCCATAGAGAGGCCTGACCTTTCGCATACTTATTGAGGGTGTCGGCCAGGACCACGAGAGCGGCGACCAGGACTATCGCGCCCAGGATCGGCCCGCCGATGATCATCGCGATGATGCCCAGGACCGCGACGACCACCTTGCACACTGCGACGATCGTGTCCCAGTTGTCCGAGACCCAGTCCCCCACCTCCTCATACCAGGCCCGGTTCTGGATCCCCGCCTCAGAAGCCTCCTCCAGCTTGTTCTTGGCCTCCCGTGCCGCCTCCTCGCGCATCTGCCGGGCGTCCGCGGCCATCTTCTTCGCCGCATCCAGCGCGCTCTGCGCGGCGCTGACGTCCGACTGGGCCGCGGTCTGCGCCGACTTGGCGTTGGTCGCATCCCGGGTCGCGGCGCGCACCTTGGACTCGTCCGGCTTCGGGACGTCCTTGCCCGCCGAACCGGGATCGTCCTTGTACTTGTCCGCCTCCTTGGTCGCCCGCGTCACCCACGAATCGGCCGTCGACAGACGGGATTTGGCCGAGGCCAGGTCCGCCTGCGCTTCGCGCCCCTTGACCAGCGCCTTGTCCGCCAGCGCCTGCGCACGTTCCAACTTCGGCCAATACGCCGCCAAAGCGTCCCCGGCCAAGTCATACGACTTCTTCAGCTTCTTCAGGTTCTTCGGGACCCCGGAGAACTCATCGCGGAAGACATCGGCGGTCTTGCCCACCATCGACAGGACGGCGTCCTCGTCCGCCATCCCCTTCACCAGGCGCAGCGCGTCCTGCACGTCGTCGGCGAACTCATGAAGTTGCCGGGCCAGCGACTTGACCCGGTCCGGGTCCCCCGGCGTCGGGTCCTTGTCCAGGTCCAGCACATGCCAGTCCGTCGGCCGAAAGCCCACCACGTCGCATCCCCCGTCACGCCCGCCTCAGCAACAACCGTACGCGTTAGCGAAGTTATCGCACGATGGGCCGGCCAGGCGATGGCAGGCTCACCGGTCCAAGAGCCGCTTCAGCTCAGAAGCGGAGGCGGAGCGGACAGAGGCTCAGCGTCGTCAGTCCAGAGCCCTGTACTCGGCTGACGGCTCGACCAGTTCGGGCAGCTCCAGCGTGTACCCATGCCCGTGAATCTTCAGCATCGCCCAATGCCACGCCTCGTCATGAAAGACAAGCCCACGGAACGGCGCATCGATCGGCTCATAGGGGTAGCTCTTCACGGCCGCGGCCCGGGCCTCCGACGGTGTAAGGCCACCGTGCCGCCACATCACCCACGCATAACGACGCCGCTCGTCCTGCAGATACTCGGAGTACTCCGCCTCGCTCCACGTCACACGGCGACCCTAGAGGGTTCGCTGAAGGCCCGGGAGACGTCCCTCATCGCAAAGGGAAAACCCGGTTGGGGCGAACTCACACGCCGTGCTCGCCTACCCGTCGGCGTCCGTCGTTCCGCAGATCCTGGAGCGAGCCTCCGCCAGCTCCTCCTCGGTGAAGGCGCCGTGCTCCTCCTGGTGGCGAAGCAAGTCGGCGCCCAGCAGTTGGTGACGTATCTGGCGCGCCACGGCTTCGGCGACATACCCGGAGATGTTGTCCGTGAGCTTCTTGAGCTCGGTGAGCTGCTCGGTCGGCAGCGTCACTGTGATCCGTGTCGTGTCCGCCATGGCACGAACCTACTGCGATACCGCTGCAGCTACCGCGCCCTGGCCCGCCCCCGCGACCCCGACCCAGACCCAGACCGTGGCCCCGACCCCGACGACCGCCCCCGACCCCCGCCCCTCTTCCCCTTCCCCGCCTTCTTCGCCCCATCCGGCCAAAGCCGAGGCCCCCGCTTGGCCGCCAGGTCCTCGACCCACCCCACGCCCACGATCATCAGGCCGATCAACGGCCACACCAGGACGAACATCCACAGCGTGTACGTCGTGCTCAACGCGTTGGACAAGCGGTCGTCCATGAACGGGAGTTTGTAGAAGGCGTCCAGTAGCGGGACCGTGGCCATGATCAGGAGGTTGTGCCAGAGGTAGATCGTTACGGCGCGGTTGTTGGACAGGGTGATCAGTTTGTCCCAGTGGGCCAGGCGGGCGGGCAAGGAGGCCCAGGACGGGGAGTACTGGAGCAGGATCGCTACGAAGCCCAGGGACCAGGTCGCCTGGGCCAGGGGGATGTCGTTCAGGTTCCAGCCGTCGGGGCCCAGGTGGCCGGAGGCCCACCACAGGCCGAAGGCCATGAAGAGGGAGGCTACGGAGACCACCGCGTAGCGCGGGATCTCCTTCAATACGCCCTCCTGGTGGGCCATGCCCAGGATCCAGCAGCTGCCGTAGACCGCGAAGTCCGTGACCGCGTTGCCCGTTTCGCCGGGGATCGAGACCAGTCCCGTACCGACCACCGCCGTCAGCGCCAGCGGAGCCAGCAGCGTTGCCCACGGGACTCGGCGGAACGCCCACAGCAGCAGCGGCGAGGCGATCACGAACCACAGGTACGCGCGCAGGTACCACAGCGGGCCCGCCGCCTGGACCGCCCACGTCTGTTCCAGCAAGCCCGACTCGGAGCCGATCTGCCAGGGGTAGGGCGGGGCGCCGATCGGGATGACGTAGTTGACCAGGCCCAGCCAGCCCAGGGCGCCGTCGTCCTTGGACGGGTTCCAGCCACCCACGAACAGCATCGCGAGCACCACCGCGCTGAACGCCCAGAGCGGCGGCAGCAGCCGGCGGATACGGCCGCGGATCACGCCCCACGCCGGGCGGCTCAGCGAGCGCGCCATCAGGGCGCCCGCCAGCGCGAACATCACGCCCATGGAGGGGAAGACGACCGTCAGCCAGGCCCAGCCGAAGACGTGGTAGGCGACCACGCGGACCAGCGCGATGGAGCGGAGAAGATCGAGGTAGCGGTCGCGGCCCGAGGGCGGGGACGGTTTGGCCGACGGCGGCTCGGTCTTGGTACGGGACGGGGACTCGGCGGCGGCTACAGACGAGGCCGCCTCGGGCGTACGCCCCGTCGGCCCCACCGGCCCAGCCGGCCCCGCCCATTCCTCCGGCACCTCCGGCAGCGGCTGGGTCTCATCCACCCTCTGCTGCGAAATCGCCTGCGTGGCCTGGGGAACCTGGGCAGCCTGGGGAGTCTGCGGGACGTGTCCATTCCCGTACGCCTGCCCGGGCATCACCCCATGCGACTGCCCGTACGCCTGCCCGGGCATCACCCCATGCGACTGCCCGTACGCCCCCTCGTGTGACGGCCCGTTCGACTGCCCGTACGTCTCCTCATACGACGTCCAGTACGGGTTCTCGTACTGCGAGTTCCCGTACGGCGAGTTCCCGTACGGCGAGTTCCCGTACGGCGAGTCCCCGTACGGCGACGCGTCCGCCCCAGCGCCCTCCCCCGCACCCGCCCCTTCCCCATACCCCGGCGTCATCCCACCGGCCTCCGTTCATCCCCACTCGCCACCCGCTGCCCAGGCACCGCACCGGGAACCGACCCACCCGGCGCCGACCCCACAACCCCGGTACGCCGCAGCTTCTGCCACCGCAGCCGGCCGCCGGTCAGGGCCGTAATCCAGGACTGCAAGAGCACCACGTACATGAGCTGGCGATACAGAAGCTGCTGCAACGGCAGCGAGATCAGGTGTGTCATGCGTTCGCGGTCCAGGCGGAAGGCGTACGCCGCGCAGATCGCCTGGATGGCAAGGACGCCCAGCCAGGCGCCGATCGTTTTGCCCGTGGGGCCGAAGATGAGGCCGTACAAGAGGAACACGTCGATCAGCGGAGCCAGCAGCGGTGCCACCACCATGAACAGCGAGACCAGCGGCATGCCCACGCGGCCGAAGCGACCCGAGGGGCCCTTCTCGATGATCGAGCGGCGGTGCTTCCAGATCGCCTGCATCGTGCCGTACGACCAGCGGTAGCGCTGGGACCACAACTGCTGGACGGATTCGGGGGCTTCGGTCCAGGCGCGGGCGTTCTCCGCGTACACGACCTTCCAGCCGTCGCGGTGCATCGCCATCGTGATGTCGGTGTCCTCGGCGAGCGTGTCGTCGCTCATGCCGCCGACGCGTTCCAGGGCCGAGCGGCGGAAGGCACCGACCGCGCCGGGGATGGTCGGCATGCAGCGCAGGATGTCGTACATACGGCGGTCGAGGTTGAAGCCCATCACGTACTCGATGTGCTGCCAGGCGCCGATGAGGGAGTCCTTGTTGCCGACCTTCGCGTTGCCGGCGACGGCGCCGACGCTCGGGTCGGCGAAGGGCTGGACGAGTTCGCCCACGGTCGACGGTTCGAAGACGGTGTCGCCGTCCATCATCACGATGATGTTGTAACGGGCGTTGGCTATACCGCGGTTGAGGGCGGCGGGCTTGCCCGCGTTGAGCTGACGCACGACGCGTACGTTCGGCAGGCGCAGGCCCTCCACGATGCGGGCCGTGCCGTCGCTCGAACCGTCGTCGATGACGATGACCTCGATGGGATGCTCGCTGGCCATCAGTGAACGCACCGTGTTCTCGATGCACTTGGCTTCGTTGTACGCGGGAACCAGCACCGATACGGGTTCGGTGACCGGTCCGCTCGGGCCCCAGCGGAAGTCCTTGCGGCGGACGCGTCGGGCGTGGACGACCGAGAGCAGGAGCATCAGGCCGAAGCGGAGGAAGACCAGGACACCGATGATCGCGAGGCCGACGACGAGCACGCTGGTGATCCGCTCGGAGGCCTGGACCGCGTACACCCAGGCCTTGCCCTTCCACAGCTCGAGGCCGGTGACCTTGGTGTGGGCGCTCTGCGCGCCGAGAGCCTCGGTGAGGTTCTCGAACTCGTACTTCCTGTCCTTCATCTGCGGGATGAACGTGTCGAGCGCGGCCACGGTCTGCGAGCGGTCGCCACCGGAGTCGTGCATCAGGACGATCGCGCCCTTGTCGCCCTTCGGCGTGGCCTTGCGGATGATCTCGTCGACGCCCGGCCTGCGCCAGTCCTCGCTGTCGGTGTTGTTGACGATGGTGATGTAGCCCTTGCTGCCGATGTACTCGGTGACCGGCCAGGACTTGTTGTCCATGGCGTCGGCGAAGGAGGAGTACGGCGGCCGGAAGAGCGAGGAACGGATGCCCGCGGCGCCCGCGAGCGCCAGCTGGTTCTGGGAGAGCTCCCAGTCGATGCGGCGCTGTGACTGGAGGGAGAGATCGGGGTGGTTGAAGGTGTGCAGGCCGATCTCGTGGCCCTCGTCGACCATCCGCTGGACGAGGTCCGGATAGCGCGAGGCCATGGTGCCGGTGATGAAGAACACCGCGTGCGCGTCGTGCTTCTTCAGCACGTCGAGGATCTTGGGCGTCCACTCGGGGTGCGGACCGTCGTCGAAGGTGAGGACCATGCGACGGTCCAGTACGTCGTCCCGGCCGTCGCCGCCACCGGGGCGCGTGTCGATGACCGGGCCGCCCTTCAGGACCTCCTGGGGCACCCGGTCGTTGGCCGCGGGGGTGTTGACGCGGTAGTCCGCGAGGATCTCGCTGTGGACGAAGCCGCGCAGCATCAGCATCGCCATCAGGGCGACGAGGACGAGCGAGGGCAGCAGGTAGCGCAGGGGCAGGCGACGACGACGTACTGCGCCGGAGGCTGGTGCGTCACCGCGACGGCTGGAGCGGAGTGCCATCAGAGGTTGATCTCCGGAGAAGACGGGGCGGGGGGCTGCTCGATGACGTCGAAGACGCCGACCGGGTCTACGGGCGTAGCGCCACCGACCGCCGGCGGGGCGGCGACCGGGTCGGAGCCGCCTCCCGGGGGATCGGCCGGGGGGTCGTCCGACGGGGTCGTGTCCGGGTCCGGCGCAGGCGGATCGGCCGGCGGATCAGCCGGCGGATCGGCCGGGGGGTCGTCCGACGCCGTCGGGTCCGGGTCCGGCTTCGTACTCGGGTCCGTCGGCTCGTCCGACTCCGTGGGCTTGACCGACTTCGTGGGCTTGACCGACTTGCTCGGCGAGGGGTCGACGTCCGGCAGGGACGACGTACGGTCGGTGGGCTGCGGGCTCAGCCCGGACGGGGGGTTCGCCGGGGCGGACGGTTCCGCGGACGCGGGCGGCAACGACGGGGAGTCGACCTGCCCGGCCGGCTTTTTGTCCTCCTTGCCCGGCACCGGGAGCCAGGGCGCGCTGGAGTTGCCCGACAGCAGCGTGACGATGATGACGACGGCGTAGACAGCGCAGGCCATGCCGACGGCCATGCCGATACGGCGGTAACGGCGGCTACGCCGGCCCGTCTCGTCGACGAAGACCGGACCGTCCGCACCCTCCTGGACGCCCTGACCACCCCGAGGCCTCTTGGCCTGCTGGACCAGCCACTCCTCCATGTGCGGGCCGACGACGTCGAGCTGGACCGTGACCTCGTCCGGGTCATGGTGATGCTCCGTCGCGGTCTCCGGCAGGGCGAAGAACTGCTGGGTCTCGCCCGGGCGCGGGACGGGGCCCGCCGGCTGCGCGCCGGCTATGTCCTGCGCGCCGTCTCTGTCCTGCGAGCCGTCCACGTCATCCGCGCCGTCCACGTCCTGCGCGCTGTCCCTGTCACTGGGCTGCGCGCCGGCTATGTCCGGCTCGTTGTCGTCGCCGTCTCGGCCATCTCGCTGTTTGGGCATGGATATATCGCCAGAACCACCATGAAACGAATCCCCCGCAGCCACACGGGTCGACGGATAGCCTTCACCCTTGTCCGGCTGGCCGGTATCCGTTCCAGCCGGTTGAGCGTCTTCCCGCCACTTCTCCACGCGCACGTAAATCCCCCCACGGGACCGATCGGGCGCGTACGAGTCCGGGCACTACGTACTTGTTTGTCCGGATCGAGCCCCCACCCGATCCAGGCGCCCCCCTATTACCACACTGCACCCGGCCCACGAATGTAGCGCACATGGGGGTTGTGTGAGTGCCACGTGTCAGGCAGATTGCGTCATGACGAGCTCATCGGTGGCCGGAATCCATGCACCGGCCGGACGCCGAAGCCAGCCCTCCACCTCGGCCAGCTCCGCGGCGGCGGCCTTGAGGGCCTCCAACCCCCGGTGTTGCAGCCCCTTTTTCCACACGAGTGACACAGGCGACAGGGGCACGGGGTCGACGAGAGGCTTACGTATCGATTTGGGCATGGCCGGAAAATCCACCACTACGAGTACGGGATTCCGCGTCTTCGCCATGATCCGCTGGAACTCCTGGGTCCCCACGGCGAGCGGCGCGGGCGGCGCGATCTCGATACCGCGCCCCTCGAAGAGCTGCCGCGCCAGGTCGGTCCACTCGGGCGTACGGGGATTGCCGGCGCCGGCGTAGACGTACTCCCCCGCGAGCGCCTCCAAGGGTACGACGTCCAGGTCAGCGAGGTAGTGGTCCTCGGGCAGCAGGACGGCCATCGGCTCGTACCGTACGGGCTGCTGCTCCAGTCGCGTACGGATCGCCGGGTCCAGTCCCGCGAACCGGCCGAAGGACGCGTCGAGCCGGCCGGCGAGCAGTTCGGCCGCGGCGCCGGTGAGGCCGCTCTCGAAACGGGCCATCAGCTCGCAGTCGGGGGCGAGTTCACGGGCTCGCGGCAGGATGCGCTCGCCGACCAGGCCTGGGCTGTTCACATCCACGAGCAGGGGCCGCTGCCCGTCGTCCGCGGCCCGCCCGAACTCGGCCAGCAGCGCGTCCTGCGCCTCCAGCACACGGCGGGCGTATGGGAGCAGCCGCTGACCGTCGGCGGTGAGGGAGACCCGCCGGGTATTGCGTACAAAAAGGTCCGTCTTCAACTCCCTTTCCAGGCGCCGGATATCGCGACTCAGGGCTTGCTGGGCGACGTACAGCCTGGCTGCGGCGCGGGTGAAGTGCAGCTCTTCGGCGACGGTGAGGAAGGCGCGGAGGAGGCGGGGGTCGACCGCACCGGGGCCAGGAGAGGACGGCATCCGCCGAACTTACAACTGAACTCACAACCCGGGTGCGTGAATCCGCCCGAAGTAGGTGTTGGACCGCTGGTCAGGGCACCGACGACGGTTGATCCATGCCGCAACAGTCTCCTGACCGCCGTACGACAGGCCGCCGTGCGCCGGAGTGCCGTGCCCCAGACCCCCGTGGGCCAGACCGCCGTACGACAACTCGCCCCACGACCGTCCTCACCGTCACCGCCGACAGCCTGGTGGCCGCCGACTTCGCGCCCCGGCGGAAGGCGCGTGGCCCGAGGCGGAAGGCGCCCGGCCCGAGTCGGAAGTCCGGCGCAGCCGACTCCTACCGCCGCCTCTTCACGATCCCCGGCACCCTCGCCTTCACCATCGGAAATCTGATCGCCCGCCTCCCCATGGGCATGTTCAGCATCAGCGCCGTCATCATGATCGCGGGAGCGCGGGACTCGTACGCCCTCGCCGGCGCCGTCACGGCGACCGGCCTCGCGGCGACGGCGGTCGTCGCGCCTTGGACGGCACGGCTGGTCGACCGTTACGGGCAGGCGCGAATCGCCGTGCCCGCGACGGCGATCGCGGCGCTGGGCTCGCTCGCGCTGCTGCTCTGTGTGCGATACGGGGCGCCCGACTGGACGCTCTTCGCCGCGTACGCCGCGACGGCCACGACGCCCAACACCGGAGGCATGTCCCGCGCTCGCTGGGCGCACCTGCTGAAGGGCGATCCGGCCGGCCTGCATACGGCGAACTCCTTCGAACAGGCCGCGGACGAGCTGTGCTTCATGCTCGGATCGGTGCTGGCGGCGTTCCTGTGCGGGACGTTCTTTCCGGAGGCGGGCACGTTGGTAGGGGTGGTGCTGCTGCTGACGGGCGTACTGCTCTTCGCGTCCCAGCGGACCACGGAACCGCCGGTGCGGGGGCGTCCTCGTACGGCCGCCGCATCTCCTCTACGCGCACCCGGCATGCCCCCTCTCCTCATCGGCTTCCTCGCCACCGGCGCCGTCTTCGGGTCGATGGAGGTGGTCACGATCGCGTTTGCGGACGCACAGGGGCACAGGTCGGCGGCGGGCGTGATCATCGCGCTCCAGGCGGCCGGTTCGTGCGCGGCCGGTCTGCTGTACGGGGCGCTGAAGCCACCGGGACCGGCCGAGCGGCGCTACCCGTGGACCCTCGCCGCGATGGCCGTCCTCATGTCGGGCCCGCTACTGGCCGCCGCGCTCACGGGCTCACTGCTGGCCCTCGCCGGTGCGCTGCTGGTGGCCGGAATGGCAACGGCACCGACGATGGTCACAGCCATGACCCTGATCCAACACCGCACGCCCGAGGGCCGGTTGAACGAGGGGATGACGCTGGCGGTGACGGGTCTGCTGGGCGGGATCGCGGTTGGTTCGGCGGCCGGTGGGTGGGTGGTGGAGCGGGTGTCGGCCGAGGCCGGGTACGGCGTCCCGGTCACCGCAGCGGCGGTCGCTCTGCTGATCTCTCTCACAACAGCGCGACCAGCAGCTCGGTGAACTGCGTGGCCGCCCAGGACAGCCGGCGGCCCGCCACCGTCTGGATCTGCGCCTCCCGTCGGCGGGAGACCGGGTGACGCGGTCGCGGTCGGCCGGCTCGTGGCCGTTCGCGAGTCAGGGGCTCTCGACGCTGATGGCCGCGGGTTTCGCGGCGCCGTCGGCGAGGGCACGGTTCCGCGGAATCCGCTAAGGCCTCGAGCGGGGTGTGATCCGGCAGCGGACGGGGGCCTTGGGTATCAGGGTGACTGCCGCGCCGAGCGGCACCTCTCCGGTGTCCGTGGCCTCGAACTCGTAGGCCTGGAGGAGTACCGCGAGCCCCAGCACCGACTCCAGCATCGACAGGTGCTGTCCGATGCAGGCGCGTGGTCCGCCCCCGAACGGGAACCAGGCGTAGCGCGGGCGGCCCGCCTCCGCCTCCGGGGTGAAGCGCTCGGGGTCGAAGCGCTCCGGGTCGGGCCAGTAGTCGGGGTGGCGGTGGGTGACCCATGGGCTGACCAGGATGTCGGCGCCGGCCGGTATGCGTACGCCGTCGATCACCGCGTCGGCGACCGCGCGGCGGCCGATGACGGGCGCGGACGGATACAGCCGCATCGCTTCCTTCAGCACCATCGTCAGATACGGCAGCTCCGCCATGTCCGCCGCCGTGGGCGCCCGCCCGCCGGGGCCGCCGAGCACGCGGTCCACCTCGTCCCGTACGCGCTTCTGCTGCTCGGGGTGGCGGGCGAGGAGGTGCAGGGCGAAGGCGAGCGCGGTGGCCGTGGTCTCGTGGCCGGCCAACAGGAAGATCAGCACCTGTTCGCGGAGTTCGGCGGCGTCGAGGCTGCCGTCTTCGGCGTTCTCGGCACGGACGAGGAGGGTCACGAGGTCTTCGGTGCCGTCGCCCCCGGTGTCGTCCTGCGAAGCATCGCCCGGTCCGCCGCGGCGGCTCTCGATGATGGTGTCGCAGAGCGCGAACAGTTCGGCCTGGTGGCGCCCGGCGCGGCGGTTGGCGGGCGTGGGCCACGTACGAGGCGGCTTGACGGGTGCCATACCCCGCTTCAGTGAGTACTCCTGGAGCAGGGGCATCGTGCGCTCGATTACCTCTGACGCCTTCTCCCCGTCCGTCCCGAACAGGATCCGGCCGACCATGCGGAGTGCGAACCGGCGCATTTCACCGACCAGTTCAAGCGCTCCACCGGGCGCCTCGCGCCAGGCCTCGGCCACGGCCGCCGCCTCGTCGGCGACCTGGTGCGCGTAGCCGTCCACCCGGCGGCGGGTGAACAGCGGCTGGATGAGGCGGCGCTGGCGGAGGTAGGTGTCGTCCTGGCTGGTGAGCAACCCGTTGCCGATGGACTCCCGCAGCTCCTCGTAGACGACGTTGTCCTTGCGGAAGTCGGCGGCCTGCGTCGCCAGAACCTGCTGCGCGCCCTCGGCCGAGAACACCGCGTAGAGGTTCCGCCGCAGCCCCGGCGGCCCGGCGCGGAAGCGCACCACGTCGCCGTACCGGCTCCGCGCCCGCAGATACGCCGCCAGCGGATCGTTCAACAGCTCGCTCATCGACCCGAACAGTGGCGTTCCCGCCACGATCGGCGCCTGCACGCTCGCGATCACGGTCGCCATGATCCGCCGCCTTCCATGGTCGTACGCACGTCCGAACCCCAATAGTCTTGCGCACAAGGCCAGTTGAGGAAGCCCTCTGGCGAGTGGACCTCACCCCCGGGTAACTGGCAGCGAAATGTGACACTTTGGGGTCAAGGTGTCACATTCGCTGAACTGCCTCCCCCTACCTCCCCCTTGGGCACCTGGTGCACTCCGCATCCGTGGACGCGCGCGCCCCTCGCGGCGTCCCTTCTGGGACCGCGCACCCCGAAACGGCACCCGTCCCAGCGGCGCGCCCCGCCCCACCGACCTAAGCCGCGAACGACCGAAAACCGCCAAACCCACCCCACTCACCGCGAGCCGCCAAACCCACCCGGCGTGCCGGCGAGACGCGTTCGCGCCCGCGAGCCGAGGGTCCACCGACCACGCCACCTCAGCGCAGCTGCACCCGGTGGACCCCCACTCTTCCGGACCGCCCGCTCGCTTCTCACCCGTGCTTGCGCGGCCCGTGTCAAGGGTCGGCCGAAGGCCGATCGGCGCCAGCCGACGCGTAGCGCAGCGAAGCGCAGCGAAGCGCAGCGAAGCGCCCTTTACTCGGGCCGTGGAAGCACGACACTGGCAAAGAAGCGGGCGGTCCCCACGTCAACGAGAAGCGTCAGTCCTGCACGACGATGTTGTTGCCCGGGCCCCCGGAGAGCGTGTCCGTGTCGGCGCCCCCGTACAGCTCGTCGTCGCCGGAGTTGCCCCACATGAAGTCAGGGCCGCCCTCCCCGTACATGACATCGTTGCCCCGGCCACCCTCCATATGGTCGCCGTCGTCCCCGCCGTACATCTTGTCGTGGCCGTCGTCGCCCTGCAGGGTCTGGTCGCCCCCGGCGCCCCGGAGCAGGTCGTTGCCCGCGCCACCGGCGGCGATCGCGCGGTCGCCATTTGCGTAGATCGTGTCGTTGCCCTCGTCCCCGAAGGCAACCCCGTTCTCGAGCACCGTGATGGTGTCGTCGCCCGCCCCGCCCGAGACGAAGTTGGCGTCGACGCTGCCGAAGTCGGTCAGCTCGTCGTTGCCGGCGCCCAGCTCGATGTCGTTGGTGTAGAAGGCCTGGTCGCTGTTGTTGTGGTAGCTGACGACATCGTCGCTGTCGCCGAGGTCCATCAGCAGGGCGTTGTACGGGCTCTGGCTGTCCAGCATGACAACCGTGCAGGAGACCTTGGTGTCGTCCGCGCTGTCCGGATGGGCGCAGCCGGTGCCCGCCTCGATCGGGACGCTGTCATCGATGACGAACGTGAGTTGCTCTGCGCCGGTGCGCGACTCGGTGACGGTCACCTGGTTGGTCTGGCCGGCGGCGGCCGTATAGGAGACCTCACGGTCGAAGTTGACTACGGCGGTGGCCGCCGGCGTCGCGGCACCGGCCGTGGTGGCCAGGGCGGTCGGCAGAGCCAGCCCGGCACCGAGCGCCAGTGTCAGCGTCGTGGCGGTACGTAACACGCGGCGGCTGACGAGGTGAGAACGCAACATTTCATGGCCTCCGTGAGGCAAGTCGTGGTCAGTTGTGGTCAGTTGAGGTCAGTCGGGCTTCAAAAAGCCCCAACAACCACCTACGACCCCCCAGGCCCACCACTTAGTTGCCCACGGCACAGAAGTTTGAGATCCGTTGAGCCGCCGTTCACCGGAGACCAGCCGACCCCGCACGACCGAAACCCCCACCTCCACTTCACCCTAATCCAGACCCACCCATTGACGCGCCCCGAGCCCCCACATACCTTGCCCCGTCGAAGCGCTTCGACATCACGCATCGAATCGATTCGACGACCGCTGCGTGATGCCCACCGGACCGGATCAGGACCGGATCAGGACCAGATCAGTGAGCCATCCAACTCCCCTGGAGGCACTGGGTGTTATCGGCACGAAGGCGTAAGACGGCGGCAGCCGCGGCAGCCCTGAGCGGAGCCCTGCTCCTGGCCTCCTGCGGCGACTCGGACAGCGGGTCGTCCGACGGGAAGACCCTCAGACTGTGGCACTACGAAGCGCCGAACAGCGCCATGGGCGTGGCCTGGAACGAGGCCATCAAGGAGTTCGAGAAGACGCATCCGGGCGTCAAGGTGAAGTTCGAGGAGAAGGGCTTCGAGCAGATCCAGAAGACCGCCCCCATGGTCCTCAACTCCGACGACGCCCCCGACCTCATGGAGTACAACAAGGGCAACGCCACGGCCGGCCTCCTCTCCAAGCAGGGCCTCCTCACCGACCTCACCGGCGAAGCCACCAAGCGCGGCTGGGACAAGAAGCTCAGCTCCGGCGTGCGCACCACCAGCCAGTACAGCGCCGAGGGCGTGATGGGTTCCGGCAACTGGTACGGGATCCCCAACTACGCCGAGTACACGATGGTCTTCTACAACAAGGACCTCTTCAAGAAGCACGGCATCGCGGAGCCCACCACCCTCGCCGAACTCACCGCCGCCATGGACAAGTTCGTCGACGAGGGCATCACCCCGCTCGCCAACGCCGGCGCCGAGTACGTGGCCCACCAGTACCTCTACCAGCTCGCGCTTACCAAGGCCGACCGCGCCTGGGTCGACAAGTACGAGCTCTACAAGGGCAAGACGGACTTCCACGACGAGGCCTGGACGTACGGCGCGGAGACCTTCGCCGACTGGGTGAAGAAGGGCTACATCAGCAAGAAGTCCAGCGGCACGAAGGCGGAGGACGCGGGCACGGCCTTCATCTCCGGCGAGCACCCCATCCTGTTCTCCGGCAGCTGGTGGTACGGCCGCTTCGCCGAGGAGAACAAATTCGACTGGGGCACGTTCCTGTGGCCCGAGTCGGACCTGACCCTCGGCTCCGGCGGCAACCTCTGGGTCGTACCCAAGGGCGCCAAGAACAAGGAACTCGCGTACGACTTCATCGACATCACCATGTCGGAGGAGATCCAGAACCTGCTGGGCAACAAGGGCGGCGTACCGGTCGCCGCCGACGCGTCGGCCATCACGGACCCGAAGGCCAAGAAGCTGATCGGCGACTTCAACACCCTGTCGGAGAGGGACGGCCTGGCCTTCTATCCCGACTGGCCCGTCCCCGGCTTCTACGACGTCCTCGTCTCCGAGACACAGAAGCTGATCACGGGCAGCGGGTCGCCGGACGACTACCTGACGGCACTTCAGGAGGCGTACGACAAGGCCGTACCGAAGCAATGACGGTGACCGTCGAACGGGGCGGGCGGGTCGTCGAAAAGGACTCCGGCCCCAGGCCCCCGCGCCGCCCCCGTGACTCGTACGCCCTCTTCCTGCTCCCCGGAGCGCTCGCCTTCCTCGCGGTCGTCGTCGTGCCGTTCCTGATGAACACGGGCGTGAGCTTCACCGACTGGCAGGGCGTGGGCTCCCCGGAGTGGTCCGGGCTCGCCAACTACCGCGAGCTGATGGACGACAGCGAGTTCTGGGCCTCCTTCCGGCACAGCCTCTTCATGGTCGTCGCCATGGCGGCCGTACCGACGGTCATCGGACTCGTCCTCGCCGCCGCCCTGTTCGACTACGTCGGCAAGCACTTCGGGACGCGGACGGCCGCCGTACTGCGCGCCTGCTTCTACCTCCCGCAGGTGCTGCCGATCGCGGTCGCGGGCATCGTATGGAGCTGGATCCTGGCGCCGGAGAACGGTTCGCTGAACGAGCTGCTGAAGGCCATCGGTCTCGAAAGCCTCCAGCAGGACTGGCTCGGTGACCCCGACTTCGCGCTCTACAGCGTCATGGGCGTCATGGTCTGGGTGCAGATCGGCTTCCCGCTGGTCGTCTTCATGTCCGGACTCCAGCGCGTGGACCCGCAGTTGTACGAGGCCGCCGAGCTGGACGGCGCGGGATGGTGGCGGCGGTTCTGGCACATCACGCTGCCGCAGATCCGCCCCGAGATCTACGTGGTTCTGCTCTGGTGCACGATCGCCGCGCTCAAGGTGTTCGGCGCGGTGTACGTGCTCACCAAGGGCGGGCCCGGCGGGGCGACCAATGTGCCCTCGTACTTCTCCTTCACCACGTTCTTCGAGAAGACACAGGTCGGCTATGGCGCCGCGATCTCGACCGTACTGACCGTGATCATCCTGGCGCTGGCCCTGATCGGCCTCAAGCTCCAGACCCGCGCGGAGGACGCCGAGGAAGGGCTCATCAGATGACGACAGTCATACGCCGCTATCCCGTCCTCGTCGCCCTCGTCATCGCCGCCGCCTTCATGGTGCTGCCGTTCCTCATCGTCGCGGTCAACGCGGTGAAATCCCCGGCCGAGTACTCGGCGAACGGCCCCCTCAGCCTCCCCGAAGGCCTCTACCTCGACGGCCTGAAGGACTTCTGGGAGCGCGTCGACTTCGGGCAGAAGCTCGTCAACTCGGTCCTGATCAGCGGGAGTGTGGCCGTAGGGGCCGCCGTCCTTTCCGTCCTCAACGCGTACGCGATCGGCATCGGCCGGATCAAGGGCCGTACCTGGGTGCTGGCCTTCTTCGTGCTGGCGAACATGCTGCCGCAGGAGGCGCTGGTCTACCCGATCTACTACCTGAGCAAGGAAGCCGGCATCTACGACACCCGGCTGAGCGTGATCATCGTCTTCACGGTGATCCAGGCGGCCTTCGGTACGTATCTGCTGTCGTCGATTCTCGGGCAGTTCCCGCGCGAGATCATCGAGGCCGCCCGGATCGACGGGGCGAACAAGTGGCAGGTGCTGTGGCGGATCGTGGTCCCCGTCAGCCGCCCGACCATCGGTGTACTGCTCGTCCTCTTCTTCATCTGGACCTGGAACGAGTTCCTGCTGCCGCTGGTCATGCTGATCTCCAACGACAACCAGACGGTGTCGGTCGCGCTCGGTGTCCTCCAGGGCCAGCGCCTGATGGACGCCACCATGACGAACGCGGCGGCCCTCCTCGGCGTACTGCCCGCCATCGTCTTCTTCCTCCTCTTCCAGCGGACGCTCACCCGCGGCATCGCCGCGGGTGCCGTCAAATGACCGTCAACTAAGGGGTGTGCCGGTGAAGTTCAGCGACGGCTACTGGCTGCTGCGCGAAGGCGTGACCGCGGCCCATCCGGTCGAGGTCCTCGATGTCACCGCCGAACACGGCACGTTGGAGATCCACGCGCCGACCCAGCCCATCCGCCACCGCGGCGACCTGCTGAAGGGACCGGTCGTGACGATCAGCGCGCATGCGCCGATGCCCGATGTCATCGGCGTGACGTTC
Organism: Streptomyces sp. NBC_00286; assembly: GCF_036173125.1. Classification (NCBI taxonomy): domain Bacteria; kingdom Bacillati; phylum Actinomycetota; class Actinomycetes; order Kitasatosporales; family Streptomycetaceae; genus Streptomyces; species Streptomyces sp. NBC_00286. Next base: position 6,265,029 of record NZ_CP108054.1, on the reverse strand, counting down.
ACGCACTTCGAGGGCGAGGAGCCGCGCGGCCCCGAGTTCGAGGTGAACAAAGAGGAGGTTCCGGCGACGGCCTCGTACGACGACGAGTACGCGACCCTCACCTCGGGCGCCCTCTCCGTCAAGGTCTCCCGCGGGGGACCCTGGCACATCGACTTCCTCGCGGACGGCCGCACGCTCACCAGCAGCGGCCGCAAGGGCATGGGCATCATGCGGGACGCTGAGGACGGTCACTATCTGCGGGAGCAGCTGAACCTCGGGGTGGGCACGCATGTCTTCGGGCTCGGCGAGCGCTTCGGGCCCCTGGTCAAGAACGGCCAGGTCGTCGACATGTGGAACGCCGACGGCGGCACGGCCACGGAGCAGGCGTACAAGAACGTCCCGTTCTATCTGACGGACGCGGGCTACGGCGTGTTCGTCGACCATCCGGGGCGGGTGTCGTTCGAGGTCGGCTCCGAGACGGTGTCACGGGTCCAATTCAGCTCCGAGACACAGCAGTTGACGTACTACGTCATCTACGGGCCGACACCCAAGGACATCCTCCGCAAGTACACGGCACTCACCGGCCGTCCGGCTCTTCCGCCCGCCTGGTCGTTCGGCCTGTGGCTGTCCACGTCCTTCACCACCTCCTACGACGAGGAGACGGTCACCTCCTTCATCGAGGGCATGGAGGAGCGCGAACTCCCCCTATCCGTCTTCCACTTCGACTGCTTCTGGATGCGCGAGTTCAACTGGTGCGACTTCCAGTGGGATCCGCGGGTCTTCCCCGACCCGGAGGGGATGCTGAAGCGGCTGAAGGAACGCGGACTGCACATCTCCGTATGGATCAACCCGTACATCGCGCAGCGCTCCCCGCTGTTCGCGGAGGGGCGGGCCCTCGGGCATCTCCTGAAGAAACCGGACGGCAGCGTCTGGCAGTGGGACCTGTGGCAGCCAGGCATGGCGCTGGTCGACTTCACGAGCCCGGCCGCCCGCGACTGGTACGCCTCGAAACTGGAGGCACTGCTCGCACAGGGCGTCGACTGCTTCAAGACCGACTTCGGCGAACGGGTCCCGCTCGACGTGGCGTACGCGGACGGCGGCGACCCGGAGCGGATGCACAACTACTACACGTACCTCTACAACCGCACCGTCTTCGACGTGCTGCGCAAGCACCGTGGGGAGGGGGAAGCGGTGGTCTTCGCCCGGTCGGCGACGGCCGGCAGCCAGAAGTTCCCGGTCCACTGGGGCGGCGACTGCGAGGCGACGTACGAGTCGATGGCGGAGTCGCTGCGCGGCGGACTCTCCCTCGGCCTGTCCGGCTTCGGCTACTGGAGCCACGACATCGGCGGCTTCGAGGGCACGCCGACGCCCGCGCTCTTCAAACGGTGGATCGCCTTCGGCCTGCTGTCCTCGCACAGTCGGCTGCACGGCTCGTCGTCGTACCGCGTGCCGTGGCTGTTCGACGAGGAAGCCGTCGACGTGCTGCGCCTGTTCACCAGGCTCAAGCTCCGCCTCATGCCGTATCTGTACGAGGCTGCCCGCGCCGCCCACGCGGAAGGGGTGCCGATGATGCGGGCGATGGTCCTGGAGTTCCCGGACGATCCCGGGTGCGCGCACTTGGAGCGGCAGTACATGCTCGGGCCCGATCTGCTGGTCGCGCCCGTGTTCTCCGACGAGGGAGACGTGTCGTACTACGTCCCCGAGGGCACCTGGACCCACTTCCTGAGCGGGCAGACGGTGACCGGGCCGCGCTGGGTGCGCGAGAAACACGGCTTCTCGAGCGTTCCGCTGCTGGTCAGGCCAGGTGCGGTGATTCCGGTCGGGGCCGTCGAGGACCGGGCCGACTATCCGTACGCGGACGGGGTCACCCTGCACACGTACGGCCTGGAACGCGGCGCGCAGGTCACGGTGCCGGTGGACGGCGTGATGTTCACGGTCGTACGCGAGGGGGACACGCTGCGGGCCTCGTCCAGCGATCCCGCGGCGCCGTGGGGACTGTCGGCCGGCGGACGGACGGTGCGGGCGAAGGCCGGAACCGGATTTCTGTCGCTGGAACTGAACTCCCCGGAACGGGAAGGAACATGGTGAAGATCACCGACGTGGCGCGGCACGCGGGGGTCTCCCCCAGCACCGTCTCGTACGCGCTGAGCGGCAAGCGCCCGATCTCGGAGGAGACCCGGCGGCGGATCGAGGACAGCATCCGCGAACTGGGCTACCGGCCGCACGCGGGCGCACGGGCGCTGGCCAGCAGCCGGTCCAACGTTCTCGCGCTGGTGGTGCCGTTGCGGGCGGGCATCCATGTGCCGGTGGTGATGCAGTTCGCGGTGTCCGTGGTGACGACCGCGCGCCGGTACGACCACGACGTACTGCTGCTCACCCAGGAGGAGGGCGAGGAGGGGCTGAGACGGGTCGCCGACACAGCACTCGTGGACGCGCTCATCGTCATGGACGTCCAACTCCACGACCGTCGGCTGCCGTTGCTACGCGCCCTGGACCGCCCCTCGGTCCTGATCGGCTTCCCCGCCAAGCCCGACGGGCTCACCTGCATCGACCTGGACTTCCAGGCGGCGGGCGAGGTCTGCGTCGAGCACCTGGCGGGCCTCGGCCACCGGGTGATCGCCCTGGTGGGCTCCCCGCCCGAGGTGTACGTACGCGAGACGGGCTTCGCCCAGCGAGTCGTACGAGGCTTCACCACGGCGGCAGACCGGCACGGCCTGTCCTCCTCGGTACACCCCTGCGAGGCGGACCCCGCGGCAGCCCGCCAAGTCGCCGAGCAACTCCTGCGAGAACGCCCAGCGTTGACAGGAGTGGTCGTCCACAACGAGCCCATAGTCGAACCCCTCATAGACGCCTTCGAGCAACTAGGCCTACGCGTCCCCGGCGACCTCTCCGTCACAGCAATCTGCCCGGACGAACTGTCCGCCCGAGTCCGCGTCCCCGTCACCTCGGTCGCCATACCCTCCGCCGAGGTCGGCGCCGGAGCCGTCGAACTGCTGATGAAGAAGCTGGGCGGGGCCTCCGCACCGGAGGCGACACTGCTACCGCCGCGACTGACGGTGCGGGAGAGCACGGGGCGGCGGCCCTGAAGGGGCCCACACCAGCGGATGCCAGCAGTTTGCCGGCATCCGCTGCCAAAACTGCCGGCATGCCATCGATCGTGATCCGGGATGTCCCCGACGACATTCTGGCCACCCTGAAGAAACGAGCCGCCAAAGAGGGCAAGAGCCTCCAGGCATACATCCTCGAGCTCCTCACCCGCGAGGCGACCACCCCGACCAACACGGAACTGGCTGAACGCATGCGCCACACAGCTGGCGTCGACCTCACCGACACCGACGTGCCCGGTGAGCGACGGCACTGAACGTCCTCGCCCAGCGCGGTGGCAGCCCGCCCAAGGTTCTCGAGGCCGAGGGGGCAGCCCGCACTCGCCGAGCGCGGGCTGCCGACCCACAGCATGGCCGAACATATTCCGTTGACCGAGGGACGGCCGAGGTACGAGAGTGTCGCCCTGGTCGGGATCGACGGCGTACGCGGGACGGTGAGCGGTGGCTGGCTCGGACATGGCCCGTGACCTGCAAGCCAAGGGGAACTCGTCTGATCTGCCGCTGTGGACGGCGGACTTCCGGCTGTTCTTCGCCGCCCGCACCACCTCTCTGCTGGGCGACGCGATGCTCCCCGTCGCGATCACGGCCGCCGTGATCCGGGCGGGATACGGGGCGAGTGGGGTGGGCTATGCACTGGCCGCGCTGGTAGCGCCGTTCGCGGCACTGATCATCTTTGGCGGCGTGATGTCCGACCGCTTCGGCGCCCGGCGGCTGATGGTCGTCTCAGACACGACAAGGCTGTGTTTTCAGGCGCTGCTCGCGCTGCTGTTCCTGCTGGGTACGCCGCAGTTGTGGCAGATCCTGGTGCTGCTGGCCCTGGTCGGGGCGGGTGGCGCAATCTTCCAGCCGGGAGTCGCCAGCATCACCCCGCGCATAGCTCAGGACGTGCAGAAGGCGAACGCCACACTCCGCATCTCGGAGTCCATGACCGTCGTGATCGGCCCGTCGCTGGCAGGTCTGCTGCTGGTGGTTTCCTCTCCAGCAGCGGTGATCGCCCTCGACGCCTTGACCTATGGGGTCAGCGGCGCCTGCCTGATCCTGCTCCGCTCGGTCCCGATGGGCCCGGCCGGGCGGGGCGGCGAAGCATCGTTCCGCGCCGATCTCGTCGAGGGGTGGCGGGAGTTCCGGGCCAGGACCTGGCTGTGGAGTGTCATCGTCGTCTTCATGCTCTGGCAGCTGGCCGGCGCCGGTCCCACCATGACCCTCGGCAACAGCACACTGGTCACCGACTACGGAGCATCGACGTTCGGCTTGGTCATGTCGTCCCTCGGGGCGGGCAGTGTGCTCGGCGGGATCGTCGCGATCAGACTCCGTCCGCGGTATCCGCTCCGGGCCGGCGCCCTCTCCATGATCCTTTGGGCACTCATGCCGTTGGGAGTCGCTCTCGGCCTTCCCGCGCCGCTCATCGCCGGGTGCTACGGGGTGAGCGGCGTGGGCATGGCGTTCTGGATCGTCATGTTCCACACGAGCGTGCAGACGCACATCCCGCAGGACGTCCTCGGCAGGGTGCACGCCTACGATGCGGCCGGCTCGCTGGTGATGAAGCCAGTCGGGCAGGCGGTGGCGGGGCCGCTCGCGGTCGTCGCGGGCACAGTGCCGCTGCTGTACGTGTCCGCGTCCATGGCGCTCGTCGCCTGCGCCCTGCTGCTGGCCATCCCAGCCGTGCGCGGCCTGAAGCGCGTAGAGCAACGGGCGTGACCGGAAGAGTGTGACCGGAAACGACGAAGGCCCGGTGGTCGTCATGACCACCGGGCCTTCGTCTCACATGGGGTGAGGCGGTCTGGGGGGCATGCCCCCCAGACGCTTGTGGAGATGGCGGGAATCGAACCCGCGTCCAACGGTGCAGAACCAGGGCTTCTCCGAGCGCAGTTCGCTGTGCTTTTCTCAGCCCCGGAGATCTCGCGAACAAGTCTCCGACGGGCTCAGTCACTGTTTGATTTCCCATCGAGCCCCGTGACCGGGCTCGACGGTTTAGTTCCCTAGATTATGCCAGGGTCCGGGTCGGGAACACCCCCGGGCTGACACCCATTAAGGGTCCTTCACTCACTGCTTATTAGGCAGCGAGGGCGAAGGACTGGGAATCGCGCTTAGTATTGGCGATTATTGGTTGCGACATATGGTTAACGAGATCATTGCCGCTTCCTCGGCTCGCTTCCCCTGCTTCGACATCCGCTGTCGAAACCGATCATCCCCATGTTGATTTTTCAATCCCCCTCCGAGAAGGGGGCCCGCACCCGCTGTGGGGTGCAGCAGCCATCGTACGTGACCAACGCGCGTCGGTGCCAACCTATTCCCGGGGCCTGGGGCCCGGGTGGCCCGCTAAGGGCGGCTTACCGAAGTCCGGTGCTGTACCGCGTCCCTTCAGGGGCGCGGGGCTGTCACATATGCGGCCCCGCCGCGTGGGCGCGACCAGCCACGACGGACCCGCAGCTTCGGCCCGTGTTCCCAGCGGAGCGCTTACGCCTGCTGCCGCCGCCGTACCGCCGACACCGCGCGCTCCGTCTCCCGCCGGTCCTGCTTCTCTCGCAGGGCCTGGCGCTTGTCGTACTCCTTCTTGCCCTTCGCCAGTGCGATCTCGATCTTGGCTCGGCCGTCCTTGAAGTACAGGGCGAGGGGCACGATCGTGTGGCCCGTCTCCTGGGACTTCTGCTCCAGCTTGTCGATCTCCTCGCGGTGCATCAGGAGTTTGCGCTTGCGCCGGGCGCTGTGGTTGGTCCACGTGCCCTGGCTGTACTCGGGGACGTGCACGTTGTAGAGCCACGCCTCGTGCCCCTCCAGGGACACGAACCCGTCGACCAGCGACGCCCGGCCCTGGCGCAGGGACTTCACCTCGGTGCCCATGAGGACCAGACCGGCCTCGTACGTGTCGAGGATGTGGTAGTCGTGCCGCGCCTTCTTGTTCTGCGCGATCAGCTTGCGCCCTTTTTCCTTAGCCATAGTGCGGCCATTTTCGCACTACGAGGGGTCCCCGAGGCCACTCAATACCTTCTCGGCCCTCTCCAGCACGCCTTCCTCGACCTCGAGGTCGGGGCTGATGCCGCTGCCGTCGACGGTCCGCCCGAAGGGAGTGCGGTAGTGCCCGACGGTCAGCTCGGCGACGGAACCGTCCGGCAGTCGGCTCGGCATCTGGACCGAGCCCTTGCCGAAGGTCCTGGAGCCCACGACGACCGCACGTCCACGGTCCTGCAGGGCGCCGGTGAGGAGCTCGGCCGCGCTCATCGTGCCGCCGTCGACGAGCGCGACCAGGGGTCTGGTGGTGTCGCCGCCCGGCTCGGCGTGCAGGGCGCGCTGCTCGCCGCGTACGTCGTACGTCGCCACCAGGCCGCCATCCAGGAAGGCGGAGGCGGCGGTGACGGCCTCGGCGACCAAGCCGCCGGAGTTGCCGCGCAGGTCGAGGACGATCCGGGCGCCAGTGGCGGACTCGGCGACAGCGGCCCGTACGAGTTCGCCGGAGCCCTTGGTGAAGGCGGCGACCTTGATCACGGTGACGTCGCCGGCGAGTTCCCGTACCGTCACGGACTCCGTGGACAGCCTCGCCCGGCGCACCGTCTCGGTCCACGCGCGCGTGCCGCGTTCCAGGCCCAGGGAGACGGCCGTACCGGCGGCGGCGTCGGTGGCGTCGCCCCGGAGTAAGGAGACGACCTCGGTCACCGGCCGGCCGTCGACGCGCTCGCCGTCGACGCTGCGCAGCCGGTCGCCCTTGCGGATCCCCGCGGCGTCCGCGGGCGAACCGTCCCGCACGCGGGCCACCGCGATACGTCCGTCACGCTCGCGCCGGGCGGCCAGGCCGACGCCGGTGTACGCGCCGTCGAGGGCCTCCTCGAACTCCTCGTACTCCCCCGGGGAGTACACCGCGCCCCAGCGGTCGCCGCTGCGGCTCACGGCGCGCTCGGCCGCCTCCACGGGCGACTTGCCGTCGGCCATGGCTTCGGCGGCGGCGTCGGCGACGTCCTCCTGGCGCCCCCCGGAGTCGGCGGACCCCGCAGAGTCGGCGGATCCGGCGGATCCGACCGTCGCCGTACGGGCTCCCTGGGCAGACGATTTCTGGTCGGAGGCGCCGAACGAGCCGGTCGCGGCACCGGTGGCGAGGACACTCGCGAAGACCAACGTCAGGGCCGCCCCGCGGCGGATACGGCGGGGCGGACAGAACAGGTCGCGGCCGGACATGCCGGTGAGTCTAGGACAACGCAAGGGGCCGTACGCCTCGTTGGCAGTACGGCCCCATTGGCATGCGTCACACCTTCAGGTACTTGCGCAACGCGAAAAACGCGGCAAGCGCCGGCATCAACAGACTCGTGGCGAGGATGAGCGGCAGCTTGGTGAGGACCGCGTCCCAGCCGATGAAGTTGATGAGGTTCAGCTTCTCGGACAGGGCCAGACCGTGGTCGATGATGAAGTATCTGGCGATCAGCAGGAAGGCGCAGGCGACACCACCGCCGATGAGTCCGGCGACGGCGGCCTCCATGATGAACGGCGCCTGGATGTAGAAGCCGGAGGCTCCGACGAGACGCATGATGCCGGTCTCGCGGCGGCGGCTGAACGCCGAGACGCGCACCGTGTTGACGATCAGCATCAGCGCGACGACGAGCATCATCGCCATCACCGCGCGGGCCGCCCAGTTCATGCCGTTGAGCAATTCGAAGAGGTTGTCCAGGTAGCTCTTCTGGTCCTGCACGGACTGCACACCGTCACGGCCGTCGAAGGCGGTGGCGATGACCTGGTACTTCTCCGGCTCCGTCAGCTTGACGCGGAACGACTCCTGCATCTGGTCCGGCGTGAGGGAGCTGGCCAGCGGGGAGTCGCCGAACTGCTCCTTGTAGTGCTTGTACGCCTCGTCCGACGTCTCGTGCGCGACGGTGTCGACGACGGACATCTTCTCGAGGTCGCTCTCGATCTGCTTCTTCTGCTCGGTGGTGACCGCTCCCTTGGCGCAGTTGGGGTCGGACTCCGCGTCGCTCTTGTTGCAGAGGTAGATGGAGACGTTGACCTTGTCGTACCAGTAGCCCTTCATCGTGTTGACCTGATCGCTCATCAGGAGCGAACCGCCGAACAGGGCGAGGGAGAGGGCCACGGAGACGATGACCGCGAAGGTCATCGTCAGATTGCGGCGGAGACCGACACCGATCTCGGACAGAACGAACTGGGCGCGCATGGCGTCTGCTTAAGCCTTTCCGTGAAGCCTGTCGGTCGTCAGTGCTGGTAGCCGTAGACGCCGCGTGCCTGGTCGCGGACGAGGCGGCCCTGCTCCAGCTCGATGACGCGCTTGCGCATCTGGTCCACGATGTTCTGGTCGTGGGTCGCCATCAGGACGGTGGTGCCCGTCCGGTTGATGCGGTCGAGCAGCTTCATGATGCCGACGGAGGTCTGCGGATCGAGGTTTCCGGTCGGTTCGTCGGCGATGAGCAGCTTCGGCCGGTTGACGAAGGCGCGCGCGATGGCGACGCGCTGCTGCTCACCACCGGAGAGTTCGCCCGGCATCCGGTCCTCCTTGCCGCCGAGCCCAACAAGATCGAGCACCTGGGGCACTGATTTACGGATCTCGCCGCGGGACTTGCCGATGACCTCCTGCGCGAACGCGACGTTCTCGCCGACCGTCTTGTTCGGCAGCAGCCGGAAGTCCTGGAACACCGTCCCCAACTGGCGGCGCATGTGCGGCACTTTCCAGTTGGACAGGCGCGCGAGGTCCTTGCCCAGGACGTGGACCTGGCCGTGGCTGACGCGCTCCTCACGCAGGATCAGCCGCAGGAAGGTGGACTTTCCGGAGCCGGAGGAGCCCACCAGGAACACGAACTCGCCGCGTTCGACCTCCAGGGAGACATCCCTGAGTGCGGGGCGGGTCTGCTTTGGGTAGACCTTGGAGACGTTGTCGAATCGGATCACGGATGCACCACGAGTCAGCGGGGGTAGGTGAGCGTGACCATACGCGAACCCGGTGGGCGGGTGCAGTCGCCGGTCGGGGTTGCGCGAGAGTTGCACGTTTTGTCGTACATGGGAAGGGCTTGAAAGCGCCGGGACCGCGAAGGATAAGGGGACGCGAGCCTAAATCCGGGGAACCTGGCACAGTGGAGGGGAACGTTCTCGTTCCTGAGAGCGTTGAGTGCGTTGTCTACGTGGAACCGGTGCAAGGAGGGCGAGCGCATGACGTACGACCGGTTGGTGTGCGCGAACTGTGCCGCGCCCGTGAATGAAGGCCGCTGCCCTGTCTGTCGTGCCAACAGGGAGCGGCTGCAGCAGGAGAGCCCGTTCGCGGGCCTGAACCCCATGGCGCTCATCGCGCTGCTGGCCGTGCTGATCGCGGCCGTGGCCCTGCTGGCGCACCAGACCGCGTAGCGAGCGGCGAGGTATTTCGTACGGCACATATCAGCTCGTACGGCACATATGGCAAGCGGCATTACGTGTAACGACGTGAAGGGCCCGGAGTCCTGTACTGGACTCCGAGCCCTTCTCGCGTTCGTACACCTGCCGTGGGCCGGGACGCCTACGGCAGGTCAGCCGCTGACAGGCGTCAGGCGGCGGCGCCGCGGCCGTTCATGAGGCGCGGCAGCATGCGGAAGCCGATACCGCCGGCGATCATCGTGGCCGCACCGACCAGCAGGAAGGTGGTCTCGGCGGCGCCGGTCTCGGCGAGCTCGCCGCCACCGCCGGTGCCCTGAGCGGAGGCGTCCGCGCCCGTGCCGGTACCGCTGCCGGTGTCGGTCAGGCTCTCCTTGCCCTCGCCCTGCTCGACGGGCTGCGAGCCGCCGCCGTCGGGGTCGGTGTCGTTGCCGCCACCGCCGGCGCCGTCGTCGTCACCCGGGTCGGTCGGGTCCTCGGTGGGCTCGTCCGTCGGCCCATCCGTGGGCTCGTCGGTCGGCTCGTCCGTCGGGTCCTCGGTGGGCTCGTCGGTCGGCTCATCCGTGGGATCGTCGGTCGGCTCGTCCGTCGGGATGTCGGTGGGCGGGTCCGTCGGCTCCTCGGTCGGGTCCTTCACACCGAGGCCGACGTCAACGCCGTCCTCGTCGGCGCTCGCGCCGACGTTCAGACCGCCCACCTCGACGCCGACGTCGAGGGCCGAAGCGGCACCCGCGGCGGTCAGCGAAGCACCGGCGGCGATCACCGCACCGGCGGCCACCCGCGCGACACGGATCCGCGTCTTCTTGGTCATCTGCCTGCTACCCCCAGATAGCTCATCGTCAATGGAGCAGCGCCTGGGGCGACGACATCAGGGACGCTCTCGAAGCCCCCCGGTTCACATGCGCCCCAGAGATTCGCATGCCGCGCGTCAGCCTTCCTGTTCTTCAAAGCATCGTCAAGGTCGTTGCGACCGTGATGTCCAGATCAAGGTCATATGACGGCCGAGACGCAATGTGAGTGTGACGTAAAACCCACCCATTGGGCTGCAGAAAGGGCAACTGCCTTCCATGAGGAGGCAGTTGCCCTGTCGACAAAGCGATGTCCGCGAAGTCGCTTACTTGGACTGCTGCTTGCGCCAGCGAATTCCGGCCTCCAGGAAGCCATCGATCTCGCCATTGAACACGGACTCGGGGTTGCCCACTTCGTACTCCGTGCGCAGATCCTTGACCATCTGGTACGGGTGCAGGACGTACGAACGCATCTGGTTTCCCCAGGAGTTGCCGCCGTCGCCCTTGAGGGCGTCCATCTTGGCCTGCTCCTCCTGCCGGCGCCGCTCCAGCAGCTTCGCCTGCAGTACGTTCATGGCGGTCGCCTTGTTCTGGATCTGCGAGCGCTCGTTCTGGCAGGAGACGACGATTCCGGTGGGGAGGTGGGTCAACCGCACCGCGGAGTCAGTGGTGTTGACGCCCTGACCGCCGGGCCCTGACGAGCGGTACACGTCCACCCGCAGCTCGGACTCGTCGATCTCGATGTGGTCGGTCTTCTCGACGACGGGCAGCACCTCCACGCCCGCGAACGAGGTCTGGCGGCGCCCCTGGTTGTCGAACGGCGAGATCCTGACGAGCCGGTGCGTGCCCTGCTCCACCGACAACGTCCCGTAGGCGTACGGCGCCTGGACGGCGAAGGTGGTCGACTTGATGCCGGCCTCTTCCGCGTACGAGGTTTCGTAGACCTCGGTCTTGTAGCCCTGCTGTTCGGCCCAGCGCAGGTACATGCGCTGGAGCTTCTCGGCGAAGTCCGCGGCGTCGACGCCGCCGGCCTCCGCGCGGATGTTGACGAGTGCCTCGCGGGAGTCGTACTCCCCCGACAGCAGCGTCCGGACCTCCATCTCGTCCAACGCCTTCTTGACGGCGGTGAGCTCCGTCTCGGCCTCGGCGCGGGTGTCCGGGTCGTCCTCCTCCTCGGCCATCTCGAAGAGCACGCCCAGATCGTCGATCCGGCCGCGCAGGGCTTCCGCCTTGCGGACCTCCGCCTGGAGGTGGCTCAGCTTGCTGGTGATCTTCTGCGCCGCTTCCGGGTCGTCCCACAGGGACGGCGCTGCCGCCTGCTCCTCGAGCACGGCGATATCTGCCCTCAGCGTGTCGAGGTCCAGGACGGCCTCGATCGACTCCATGGTCGCGGAGAGGGACTTGAGCTCTTCGGATACATCGACAACTGCCACGCTCCCCAGCGTACTGGCTCCGCCGAGCGGGGAGGTCGGTGCGCGGGTCCGGAAAACCGGGGCTGCGCCCCTGGGCCCCCTGGCGGGGTGGTTTGTCGGCCGCGGGCCGTCGTGGGTTGCTCGCGCAGTTCCCCGCGCCCCTAGGTGAGTGAGGGCTTGCGCCGTCGTACGGCCCGCGCCCCGTACGGCCCGGCCAAGGGGCCGCGCCCCCGGGCCCCCGGCTCGGTCGTGTGTCGACTGCGGGCCGTCCGGGGTTGCTCGCGCAGTTCCCCGCGCCCCTAGGTGAGTGAGGGCCTGGGCCGTCGTACGGCCCGCGCCCCGTACGGCCCGGCCAAGGGGCCGCGCCCCCGGCCCCCTGGCAAGGTCGTATCTCGGCCGCGGGCCGCCATGGGTTGCTCGCGCAGTTCCCCGCGCCCCTAGGTGGGTGGTGGGGGCCTGGGCCGTCGTGCGGCCCGCGCGCCGTGCGGCCCGGCCAAGGGGCCGCGCCCCCGGGCCCCCGGCTCGGTCGTGTGTCGACTGCGGGCCGTCCGGGGTTGCTCGCGCAGTTCCCCGCGCCCCTAGGTGAGTGAGGGCTTGCGCCGTTATGCGGCCCGCGCCGCCTGGTCCTGCGGCCCGCGCCTCGTTCCGCCCGCGTCTCTGAAGGAGGCCGCAGGTCTCTTTAGGGGCGCGGGGAACTGCGCGATCAGCCACAACGGGCCGCAGCCGCCAATGCACCCCCGACACCCTGCCCGGTGGGCACACCGCCGCGGAGGCGGAGGTTACGGCGTAGCCGGAGCCGAGGCACCCGGGCCCTGGGGCTTGGCGTCTGCGTTGTCGCCCGTCGTGGCTAGCCATGTGCCGATGCCGACCGCGGCGGCGAGCGCGGCGGCCACCGCGCTGAGCGTGAGGCGGCGGCGTCGGGCCGCGGCCCGGTTTCGGGCGGAGCCGGGGCGCGGGGCGCCGGCGGCGCGGGGCGCGCGGGCGGTGCCGCGGGCGCCGCCCGCCAGCTCGTCCGGCCCGGGCACCCGCATGCTCGTGTGCGTGTCCCGGTTCGAGTCGGGCGCGGCCCGCCCCGGCACCAGCGGCACCGCACCCCTCCGCACCTGCTCGACATCCCGCGGAGCCTCCGGCTCCGCCGACGCCGCGTCGGACTCCGGCTCCGGCTCGTCCACATCCAGCGGCGGCATCCCCGCCAGTTCGGGCAACTGCTCCCGCAGCCGCGCCGCCAGCTCGGACGCCCGCAACCGCGACGCCGGCGCCTTCGCCAGACACTGCACGAGCAGCTGCCACAGATCGTCGGGAATCCCGGGAAGCGGAACCACCGTCTCCGTGACATGCCGCCGCAGCACGGCCCCCGGGTGACCTCCACCGAACGGCGTGAACCCGGCCAGCAGCTCGTACAGAACGGTCGCCAGCGCGTAGATGTCGACGGCCGCCCGAGGGGGCAGCCCCTCGATGATCTCGGGCGCCAGATAGTCCGGCGTACCGATGATCTTCGTCGCCCGGGTCCGCCGCGGCGAGTCGATCAGTTTGGCCACCCCGAAGTCCGTCAGCAACGCCGGATGCGAGCCGCCGGGACCGAGCGGCCCCTGCATGTCCAGCAGTACGTTCTCCGGCTTGACGTCCCGGTGGACGACACCCGCCGCGTGCGCGGCTGCGAGCCCGTCCGCGACATCCGCGACGATCGCGACCGCGGCCTCGGGAGCCATCCGCCGCTCGCGGTCGAGCCGGGTGCGCAGATCCGTGCCCCGTACGAGATCCATGACCAGCGCCAGGTCGTTGCCGTCGACCACCAGGTCACGTACGGAGACGACATGCGGATGATCGAGCCCGAGCAGCGCCGTCCGCTCCTGCACAAAGCGCCCCACGAGCTCCTGGTCGGAGGCGAGGTCCTCACGCAACAGCTTGATGGCGACGGGCCCCTCCGGCCCCTCGCCCAGCCACACCGTGCCGGCGCTGCCCCGCCCCAGAATCTGGTGCGCGGTGTACCGGCTGCCGATCTTCCGTGCCAAGACTGCTCCTACGGACGCGTGTTGTCGCTAAAGCTACGCGCACGGGGGCCCAACCTTCACTCCGGAGACAGAAATCACCCGCCAGGTGTCGACAAATCCCCAGAACCGCACCGCGCTTCCGGGGATTCGGGCAGCAGAAAAGGGGCCCGTTCAGTCCTGAACATCTCTGAATAGGACTGAACAGGCCCAAAGGGGTCTCAAGTGATCTGAACGAAACTGAGCGACAAGAGGGGCCTACTGGCCGGAACCAGTACCCGAGTTCGAACCCGAGCCCAGTTCCCCCACCCAGTCCGACGCCGTCTGGAACCAGTCCGTGAGCTGCTCCCAGTAGCCCTTGGTCGTCCCGATCCACTCCTGGAGCGGGCTCAGTTCCCAGATCAGCCACCCGGCGACGACCAGGATGATGATCGTGAACAGGCACCCCTTGAGGCACCCGAGCCCGGGGATCTTCATCGGGTTGGCGCTGCGCTGGCGCGGCGGGCGCGGCTCGCGCTGCGGCCGGGGCTCGCGAGGCGGCCTCGACGCGGGCTGCTGGGGGGGCGGCGGCGCGGGAGCGTATCGCTGCGGCTGCTGCTGGGGCTGCCGCTGAGGTGCGTACTGCTGCGGCTGGCCCTGGGGCGGATAACCCTGCTGAGGTCGCTGCTGGGGCCGCTGGCGCGGCTGCTGTTGCGGGCGGGCCACCTGTCGCTGGGGGCGTCGCCGCAGCGGGTCCTGGCCGGGGTCGAGATACGACTGGACCTGCGTCTGCTCGTTGCGGTCGCGGGCCGCGCGCAGCTGGTTCTGCCAGGGGTGCGGGTCCTCCGGGCCGCCGCCTGACGGCGGCTGGTTCGGTGGCATCGGCGGCATCACCGAGGTGGGGTCGGGGGCGCCACCGCGCGGCAGTACGGAGGTGGGGTCGGCGTCACCGGAGCCGGGCCCGGTGCCGGTGTGCGGCAGGACGCTGGTCGCGCCGTTCGGGTCGTACGAGCCGGCGCCGTGCGGCAGCACCTGGGTGGGGTCGGCGGCGCCGGGCATGCCCGGGACGGTGGCGGGCGCCGGGTCCGGGGCGAGCAGCGCGGCCACTCCCTCGGCGGCGGCGATCTGCGCGGAGTTCGCGTGCACACCGATGCCCTCGGCGACCGTGCGCAGGCCGCGGGCGAGGTTCTCGGCGCTGGGCCGCTCGTCCGGGTTCTTGCGCAGGCAGCGCTCGATGACCGTCCACAGGGGGTCGGGGATCGTGGAGGGGCGGCGCGGTTCGGCGCTGAGGTGCTGGTGGAGCACCTCCAGAGCGGACCCGCCGCCGAACGGCGGACGGCCGGTGACCAGCTCGTACAGCATAATTCCGGCGCCGTAGATGTCGACGGCGGAGGTCTGCGGGCGGCCCTCGGCGCCCTCGGGGGCGACGTACGCGGGCGTGCCGACGAACTCGTGGGTGCGGGTCAGGCCGGGCGAGTCGGCGAGCCGGGCGATGCCGAAGTCGGTCAGCAGCGGGTGCATCTGGCCGCCGTCCTGCTTGAGCAGGACGTTCGCGGGCTTCAGGTCGCGGTGCACGACGCCGTCGGCGTGGCTGGCGGCGAGCGCGTCGGCGACCTGGGCGGTGAGGAGGGCGGCGGCCACGGGGCTGAAGGGGCCGTTCTCGCGCAGGTAGCGGTGCAGGTCGGGGCCTTCGACCAGGTCCATGACGAGGGCGAGGAGGTCGCCTTCGACTACGAGGTCGCGTACCCGGACGATGTTCGGGTGGGTGAGACGGAGCAGGACGGAGCGCTCTCGCAGGAACCGCATCACGACATCAGCGTCGTTGGCGAGCTCCTCCTTGAGGACCTTGATCGCCACGGTCTCGCCGGGCTGGCCCGGAACTGCCGCCTCGGCTCCCGCGGTCTCCCTCTGGCGGGCTCGCCAGACGGTGCCTGTGGCGCCGCGCCCAAGCGGCTCCTCAAGGAGGTACTTGCTCCCTACCGGCCGCACGTCATGCGCTCCCTGCTGCTTGCCTGGCTGGTCCGTCACCCTTGCTGCGGGTGTTCCGCCCCACTGTAGTGCCGCTGAACTGGCACCGGGTTGTCGTCATCCTGTGGATGCCGTCCTGTGGATTACGTGGGGCGATCCCTTCCGTTTCAGGCAAAGACGCTCACTCCTGGGCGGTTGGTTGCCGGATCTTGGCATGATCGATCTCAAGGGGGCATTGGTCAGGCACTTTTGCGGGCAGAGCCGAGCAATCAAGATCACTTGTTCGTGGGATGCGGGCGCATTGTCAGTGGCAGGTGCGAGGATGCTTCCCGTACTGGCCGACGTGCCCGGTGTGGTGGGGGGAGTTGCGGTGGGGATCGCAGCGGAGCCTCGTCGCGGGCGCCCGCGCAGAAGGGACCGCTGACGGCGATGCAGATCCGGCTGACCGTCGTAGACCCGCTGGGGACGCGCCCCGAGGGGCGTGCCGTGTCCTGCGACGTGCTGGTGACGGCGCCCGCCGGTACGGCACTCGCCGCGGTGGCCTCCGGCCTCGCCTCGGCGGTGGGGGGCGAGGGTCCCGGTGTGCTGTACGCGGGGGCGGAGCGGCTGGACGCGCAGCGCTGCACGCTCGGTGAGCCGCCGCTGATCGACGGCGCTGTGCTGTGCCTGGGCGCCCCGGCGGAGCCTGGCCCCGAGGTCGACGCGGCCGAGGCCCGGCTCCATGTCGTCGCCGGTCCGGACGCGGGCGGCGTCCATCTGCTGCACGGCGGCCGTATCGACATCGGCCGTTCCGCCGACGCGGACGTGCCCCTGGACGACCCGGATGTCTCCCGCCTGCACTGCGCCGTCACGGTCGCGGCGGACGGCCGGGTGTCGGTCGCGGACCTCGGCTCCACGAACGGCACGACGCTGGACGGCACGCGCGTGGGCGAGCGCCCGGTGCGCTTGGCGCCGGGGGCGCTGCTGCGGGTGGGCGAGTCGGCGTTGCGGCTGGCCCGGGCCGGGGATGCGGAGGCGGTACGGGAGACGGTGCCGGACGGGGAGGGGCATGTACGGGTGCTGGGGGCGCCCGAGGAGCCGCAGCCGCTGCCCGGGGCCGCCGGAACCGTGCCGCACGCGCGCGTGGGGGACGATTCCGCCGCCGGCGATTCCGTCGCCTTAAACGCGGGCGACACGCACCATGGCTTCGGTACGGCCGGGTGGGGAGCCGCGGAGGACAGCTCCTCCGGGGCCCAGGGGCACGGCTCGGTGGAACCGCCGGTCGCGCCCGGTCAGGGGGCGGCACCGGAGGCCGAGAACACCGGGACGGCCGAGGGCACTGGGAGAGCCGGGAGCACCCGGAACGACACGCCGACGAGGGGTACGGCCGTGCCGCCGCGCGGGGCGCGTAAACGCGGCGGGCTCTCGGCGTGGGCCCGGCGCCTGGCGGGTGGCCGGGGCGAACAGTCCGGGACATCGGCATACGAGGGGAGCGCGTACGAGGACGAGTCGGCGCCGCCTCCCGAGCCCGTCACGGAGGGTGTCCGGGAGCCGGAGCGGTGGCCCGACCCCGCGGCACTGCTCCTGACCGCGCTCGGGCCGGGACCCCGGTTGTGGGAACGCGGCCCCGACCACCCCGAGACGCTCGCGGTACGGCTCGGTACGGCGGACCGGAGCGCACCCGACGGTTCCGGGCTGCTGCCCGCGGTGCCGGTGACCACCGGCTTGCGGGAGGTCGGCGCGCTGGGCATCGCCGGGCCGCGTCCCCGCCTCTCCGGGCTCGCACGCGCGGTGGTGGCACAGCTCGCCGCACTGCACTCCCCCGACACACTGGAGATCGTCCTCCTCAGCGCAGACCGCTCGCGCCCCCTTGAGGACCGCATCACCGAGTGGTCCTGGCTCGGCTGGCTTCCCCATATCCGCCCCGCCCACGGCCAGGACTGCCACCTCCTCATGGCCTACGACCGCGAACAGACCACCTCCCGCACAGAGGAACTCCTCCGCCGCCTGGACGACCACACGACGGATACCGACCGCGGGACGGCACGCCGACCCTCGTACGCGGCGACGGCGGCTGCGCACGGGGCTCAGGCCCGCATCACTGGCGCCGGCCCGGACGTGACAGGGGCGATCCCTGCTGCGCGCGGGGCGGGCGATGGCGGCGCGGGGGGCGGGTATGGCGGCTCCAGACCGTCCGCTGACGGCGCCGACGCGGGTCGCCCGTCGGGCAGTCAGGGCGCCGACGGGCGCGCCTACAACGATGCTGCGACCGACCGCCCCAGGTCGACCACGGACAGCGCCCGCTCAGGCCACCCGACGGGCAACCACGCCAGTGGCGAGCGCGGCTTCCGCGACGGCGCGGGCCGACGTCCCGACCCGTCCGCCGACGGCGCCAACGCGGCCCACCCACCGGGCAGTCAGGGCGCCGACGGGCGCGCCTACGACGATGCTGCGACCGACCGCCCCAGGTCGACCACGGACAGCGCCCACCCGGGTCACCCATCGGGCAACCACGCCAGTGGCGAGCGCGGCTTCCGCGACGGCGCGGGCCGACGTCCCGACCCGTCCGCCGACGGCGCCAACGCGGCCCACCCACCGGGCAGTCAGGGCGCCGACGGGCGCGCCTACAACGACGCTGCCACCGACCTCCCCAGGTCGACCACGGACAGCGCCCGCTCAGGCCACCCGACGGGCACCCGCGCCGGTAGCGAGCGCGGCTTGGGCGACGGCGCAACCAGCCGCCCTGGGGCAACGAATGCAAGCGCCCACGCGGGTCGCCGGTCGAACGATCCGACCGGCGTCACCCGCGGCGACAGCGCAGGCGGCCGTACCAGCCCGTCCGCCGACGGCGCCCACACCGACCGCCCGTCGGGCGGCCAGGGCCTTGGCGGGCGCGCCTACGACGACCCTGCGACCGACCGCACCCGGTCGACCGTGGACAGCGCGCACCCAGGTCACCCTTCGGGCAACCACGCCGGTGACGAGCGCGGTTCCAGCCATGACACGGGCGCTCGCCCCAGGACGACCGCGGAGGTGGCCCACCCCGATCGCCGGCCGGACGCCCGAGGCGGTGCTGGGCGCGACAACGCAGGCCATCGCCCCGGTCCATCCGCCGAAGGCGCCCGCCCAGGAGACCGGCCGGAGGACCACGGCTCCGTCTCCGGCTACGGCGGCGGAGCCGCCGAGCGCGCCTCCAATCCGGCCCAGCGCGTCGGCGGCGAGCGCAGCCACGGCTACGACGACGCCCTAGGCCACCGCCCCGAACCGTCCGCCGAAGGCGCCCCTCCGGGACACCAGTCGGGCAACCATGGCAGTGCTGCCCCCGGGATGCCCCTCGCCCCGACCACCGCCCCGAACCGACGCGGCGGTGACCAGCCCTACCCCGTCGATGCCGCAGGCGACCACCCCGGGCCAACCCCCGTCGGCGCTCAGGCGGGGCACACCTCAACCGACCCCGCCGCCTCCGGCGACCCCAACCCCAGCAACGCGCCCGCCGACCCGGCCTCCACCCTCGGCTCCAGGAAGCCCACCCCCACCCGCGACCGCGACGCCACCCACCTGGGAATCCACCTCGGCGGCAGCCAAGTCGACGGCGCCCCCCGAGGCCGAAGCCGTGACCGTCGCCCCTCCTGGGCCCAGGACGACGAAGGCGGCGACGGCGTCTGGCCCGGGCCGTTCACCGTCGTCGTCGTTGACGGTGACCCTGGCCCCGCTGCCGTGCGGGAAGCCGTGTCGCGGCTGGCCGTTGAGGGGCCTCGGGTGGGGATTCATGTCGTGTGTCTTGCCGAGACGGCTGCCGCTTCGCCCGCCTCCCCGGTGACGGAGACCTACGAGGCGGCCTGTGCGGCTTCGTCCGTGTTCCGGGACTGTGGAGCCGTCGCTCTGCTCAGCGGGGACGTGGCCACGGCGTTGCGGCTGATGCGGGTGGCGCCGGGCGCACCTGAAGGCGCCGCGCGTACTCAGGCGGCGGAGCTCCCGCGCGGGCCCGTCGGGCATGGCACCGTGGCCGCCGTCGACGCGGTGTCCATGGCCTGGGCCGAGCGGTTCGCACGGGCGCTGGCCCCATTGCGTACGGACGCCGTCCCCGGCGAGCGGCACGCGCGCGTGTCCGCGCCGTTGCCCCAAGCGGCGCGGCTGCTCGACGAGTTGGGGCTCGCCCGGGCCACCCCGGCGTCCCTGATGGCCCGTTGGGCGGACGCCGCCGACGACACGGAGGCGCTCGGCGGTCGCGCGGTCGCCGTGCTCGGCGCCGGGCCACGCGGGCCCGCGAGCGTGGACCTCGCCCAGGAGGGCCCGCATCTGTTGATCGAGGGGCCCTCCGGCAGCGGGCGTACGGAGCTGCTGCGCTCCGTCGCCGCCTCGCTCGCCGCCGCGGAGCGGCCCGACCGGCTGGGCATCGTGCTCATCGACGGGTGGGACAGCACCGGGGCCGGCGCCGCCTCGCGCGGTGACGGTCTGCGGGTCTGCACCGACCTGCCCCATGTCACCACGCATCTCGCGGCCCACGACCCGGTCCGTATGCGGGAGTTCGCGCAATCCCTCACCGCCGAGCTGAAGCGCCGGGCCGAGCTCCTCGGCCGCCTCGACTTCGCCGAGTGGCACGCCCGCCAGCGGCTCCAGGGCCGCATCGTGGGCCAGCGCTCGGCAAGCGGTTCCACCACGGCATCCCCCGGAACCACCACGCGCCCAGGAACCGCCACCGCCCAGCCCACCCCGGGCGCAGGCGCCGCAGACCTGGACGCGCCCCCGAGCTCCACCCTCCGCCTGCGCCCCGCCGCCGAGCGACAGCGGGCGGCGGCGGATGCGGGCCCCCCGCTCCCCCGGCTGGCCGTGATCGTCGACGACCTCGACGCGCTCCTGTCGCCCGCACTGGGCTCCCCGGGACGCCCCGCCGCCGGTTCCGTCGTACGGGCCCTGGAAGCCGTCGCGCGAAGCGGTCACCGCCTCGGGGTGCATCTGGTGGCGGCCACCGCGGGCGGTCCCCGTACCGACGAGACGGAGCTGGCCCGGCAGGCCGCCCTGCGCATCGCCCTCGAAGCCCCCTCGTCCGGCCCGGAGGATCCCGCCCCGGGACGGGGACGCCTCACCGGCCCCCGCGGCCGGTCGACCCCCTTCCAAGGGGGCCGCGTCACGGGCCGTATCCCCCGTACGTCAACGCTGCGCCCCACGGTCGTCCCCCTCGAGTGGGACCGAATGGGCGACCCACCCGCCCGCCGCCCCGTACGCGAGTTGGGCAACGGACCGACGGACCTGGCCCTCCTCGCCAGCGCCCTGGAGAGAGCCGCCCGCTCCGTGTCGGCCACGGAGGTGCCCTCGCTGCTCTGAGCGGCTCAAAGCGGCGGCCCTAAGCGGCACTGAGGCTCTGAAGTCGCTCTCAAAGCCGCCCTGAGGTCGCTACCGAGCCACCCCTGCAGTCGCTCTCCAGGTCGCCCTCAAAGCCGCTCCGAGGACGCCCCGAAGTCACCTCCAACATCACAATTCTGTACAGCCCTCAACCACCTAACGGCTCCTTACAACCGCACACGACTCACCACAAGACTTCATTCGACTCCATCCCGCATGAGCGCACGTCACGACGCGGTTACGATCACGCGCTTGACACCGCAGGCGCTCTTGCCGACGCCAAGCAGGCAGGCGTACACCAAGAGCGCACGGGACAGCAGCGCTCGGACGTTCGACGGAGAACGGGGCAAGTCATGCGCAGCACTCTTCGTACACGCAGGCCGAACAGGAAAGGCAAGGCCACAAAGGCCGCAGCCGCCGTCGTCGCGGGGGCGATGGCGCTCGCCCTCACCGCATGTGGCGGCGACGGCAACGACGACTCAGGAAGCGAAGGCGGCGAGAAGGAAAAAGCGGCCTCCGTGAAGCTCCCCAAGCTCGACGGCCAGAAGCTGGAGGTCGCGGCCGTCTGGACCGGCCCGGAGCAGGAGAACTTCACCAAGGTCCTGGAAGAGTTCGAGAAGCGGACGGGCGCCGACGTCAGCTTCGTACCGACCGGCAACAACACCTCCACCTTCCTGGGCACGAGGATCCAGGGCGGCAAGCCGCCGAACGTGGCGTTCCTGCCGCAGGTCGGCGTGCTCCACCAGTTCGCCGACAAGGGCTGGGTCAAGCCGCTGGGCGCCGAGGCACAGGCGCAGCTCGACAAGAACTTCTCGGCGGGTTGGAAGGACCTGGGCGCGTACAAGGACAAGCAGTACGGCGTCTACGCCAAGGCCGCCAACAAGTCCCTGGTCTGGTACAACACCGCAGCGTACGAGGCCGCCGGGATCACCGAGGAGCCGAAGACCTGGGACGAGTTCGTCCAGACGGCGCAGACCCTGTCGGACGCGGGTTCGCCCGCGGTCTCCGTCGCCGGGCAGGACGGCTGGACCCTCACCGACTGGTTCGAGAACGTCTATCTCTCGCAGGCCGGACCGGAGAAGTACGACCAGCTAGCCCAGCACGAGATCAAGTGGACGGATCCCTCCGTGAAGGAGGCCCTGACCACGCTGGCCGAGCTGTGGGGCAAGGACGAGCTGATCGCGGGCGGCCGGGACGGCGCGCTGCGTACGGAGTTCCCCAAGTCGGTGACGAACACCTTCTCCGGTGACACCCCGGCCGCGATGGTCTTCGAGGCCGACTTCGTCGCGGCGAACATCAACGCCGACACGGACGCCAAGATCGGCACGGACGCCAAGGTCTTCCCGTTCCCGGCGGTCGGCAGCGAGTCGCCGGTGGTCAGTGGCGGTGACGTGGCCGTGGCCCTGAAGGACGACAAGGCCTCGCAGGCCCTGCTGACCTTCCTCGCGTCGACCGACGCGGCCGAGATCTGGGCCGCACAGGGCGGCTTCGTCTCCCCCAACAAGGAGATGGATCTCGAGACGTACAAGGACGATGTGACCAAGGACATCGCCGAGGCGCTGCTCGCCGCGGGCGACGACTTCCGCTTCGACATGTCCGACCAGGCTCCCGCCGCCTTCGGCGGCACCCAGGGCCAGGGTGAGTGGAAGGCGCTGCAGGACTTCCTGAAGGACCCGTCGAAGGTGGAGGAGATTCAGCAGCAGCTTGAGACGGCCGCCACCAAGGCGTACGAGGGCTGACGGCAGCCTATGTCGTCCCAGGTGGCGATGGCGGGGGGCTCCACGGGTCCGGTGCCCCCCGCCCGGAAGCGCAAGAGCGTGATGGGCACCCGGCCGTGGGTGGCGGGACTGTTCCTGCTGCCCGCGCTGGTGCTGCTCGGCGCGCTCGTGGTCTACCCGATCGGGTACTCGGTCTGGCGAAGTCTGTTCGACGCCGACGGCTCGTCCTTCGTCGGCATGGAGAACTACGGCGACATCTTCACGGACGACGCGACCTTCACCGCCGTCAAGAACACCGCGATCTGGGTCGCGGTGGCCCCCGCCCTGGTCACCGGGCTCGGGCTGATCTTCGCCGTGCTGATGGAGCGGGTGCGCTGGTCGACGGCGTTCAAGCTGGTCATCTTCATGCCGATGGCGATCTCCATGCTCGCGGCGGGCATCATCTTCCGGCTCGTGTACGAGGCGGATCCCGACCAGGGCGTGGCCAACGCCGTGGTGGTGGGGGTGCACGACACCTTCGCCGAGTCGTCCGTCTATCCCAACGCGCGCCCCTCGCCGGAGAGTGATCTGAAGGCGTCCGGCGGCGGCGCCTTCACGACGACGGACACGGTGAGGGCGGGGGTTCCGGCCCTGCTCCCGCTGGTCGGCATCGCACCGAACAAGCTGCCCGGCGATCCCGTGGACGCCCAGCCCGCCGAGTCCGCGGGCGACGAGGTGTCCGGCACGGTCTGGCTGGACTTCCGGCTGGGCGGCGGCGGTGAGAAGGGCGCCATCGACGCGCGCGAGAAGGGCCTCTCGGGCATCAGGGTCGAGGCGGTCAAGGACGGCGAGGTCGTGGCGTCCGCAAAGGCTGCCGACGACGGTACGTTCAGGCTGCCCGCGGAGGCGGACGGTGCCCAACTCCGGCTGCCCGCCTCGAACTTCGCGGCGCCCTACAACGGCGTCGACTGGCTCGGCCCGAGCCTGGTCACTCCGGCCATCATCGGGGCGTACGCCTGGATGTGGGCCGGTTTCGCGATGGTGCTCATCGCGGCGGGGCTCGCGGGAGTGGACCGCAACCTCCTGGAGGCGGCCCGGGTCGACGGCGCCAACGAGTGGCAGGTGTTCCGCAGGGTCACGGTGCCCCTGCTCATGCCGGTCCTCGTGGTCGTACTGATCACGTTGATGATCAACGTGATGAAGATCTTCGACCTCATCTTCATCATCGCGCCGCAGCCCACCCAGGACGAGGCCAATGTGCTGGCCCTCCAGCTCTACAACGCGGCGTTCACCGGGAGCGGCGACCTCGGCCTCGGCAGCGCGATCGGCATCGTCCTGTTGCTGCTCGTCCTGCCGGTGATGATCGTCAACATCCGCCGACTGCGAAGGGAGCGCCGACGGTGACCGCACCCTCCGTACCCGTGAAAGAACCGAAGGAACCAGTGGCGGCGGACGTACCGGACCGGCCCGCCGAGCGTTCGCTCGTCTCGCGGCTCGCGAGCGGCGCGGCCGGCGGCGTGATGCGGATCTTCCTGATCCTGATCGCGCTGATCTGGGTGACGCCGACGGTCGGTCTGCTCGCCTCGTCGTTCCGCGATCCGACGGACATCGCCGAGTCCGGCTGGTGGACCGTCTTCAGCAAACCGGCCCAGATCACCACCGAGAGCTACTCGACCCTGCTCGGCAAGGAGGAGATCACCGACTCCCTGCTCAACACGATCTGGATCACCGTTCCGGCGACCGCCCTGGTGATCGTCATCGGGGCGATGGCCGCGTACGCGTTCGCCTGGATGGACTTCAAGGGCCGCGACTGGTGGTTCCTGGTCGTGGTGGCGCTGCTCGTGGTGCCCGTGCAGGTCGCCCTGATCCCGCTGTCCGCCCTCTTCGGCGACCTCGGGATCTACGGCAGCATCCTCGGCGTCGTCCTCTTCCACGTGGGCTTCGGCCTGCCGTTCGCGATCTTCCTGTTGCGGAACTTCTTCGCGGAGATCCCCCGTGAACTCCTCGAGGCGGCACGGCTGGACGGCGCGGGCGAGATGCGGCTGTTCGCCACGGTGATCCTGCCGCTGGGTGCGCCCGCGATCGCGTCGCTCGGCATCTTCCAGTTCCTGTGGGTGTGGAACGACATGCTGGTGGCGCTGGTCTTCTCGGGCGCCGACTCGAAGCCGTTGACGGTCGCGTTGACCGAGCAGACCCGGCAGTTCTCCGGCAACATCGAGACGCTCGCGCCCGGCGCGTTCATCTCGATGGTGATCCCGCTGGCGGTGTTCTTCGCGTTCCAGCGGCAGTTCGTGTCCGGTGTGATGGCGGGCGCGGTGAAGTAGCGCTTCCGGATGATCTGTTGAGGGGCGGCCGGTACCCGGCCGCCCCTCACCTCACTCCCGACGTCCCCCATATGCCACATCTGGCGTAACCACGTCACCCCTTCGGCCGTTTCCGGGCAGTCTGCCGCGCCGACCCATGGATGTGACGTGCCCCGGTTCAGTGTCATCGTCCCCGCGTACAAGGTGCAGGCCTACCTGCACGCCTGCCTGGCCTCCGTCCTCGAACAGTCCTGTCCGGACCTCGAGTTGATCGCCGTCGACGACTGCTCGCCGGACGCCTGCGGCTCGATCATCGACGAGTTCGCCGCCCGCGACCCGCGCGTACGGCCCGTACACCTCGACGAACACAAGGGCCGCGGCCAGGCCCGTAACGCCGGTCTGGAGCGCGCGAAAGGCGACTACCTGGTCTTCCTGGACGGCTCCGACACCCTCACCCCGCACGCGCTGCACGCGATCGCCGACCGGCTGAAGGAGACCGAAGACCCGGACGTCCTGGTCTACGACTTCGCGCGCACCTTCTGGACGGGCGAAACCGTACGGAACATCCAGGCGGCGCAGCTCACCGAGCGGGGCCCGGCGCCGTTCCGGCTCGACGACCGGCCGGGGCTGCTCAAGGTGCTCATGGTGGTGGGCAACAAGGCGTACCGCCGGGAGTTCATCGAGCGGGAGGGCTTGACGTTCTCTCCCGGCCACTACGAGGACACCCCCTGGACGTACTCAGTTCTGATGGCCTCCGAGACCATCGCGACGCTCGACCGCGTCTGTGTCCACTTCCGCCAACGACGCCAAGGGAGCACGACCGGAACACCCCGCACGACCGGCACCACAGGCACGACCGGCTCCACTGGCCCGGGCCACTTCGACATCTTCGACCAGTACGACCGTGTCTTCGCCCATCTCGACGCCCATCCGGAGCTGGCGCACTGGCGCCCCGTCCTGTTCCGCCGCATGGTCGACCATCTCTCGGCCGTGTTCCTCGGACGCGACCGGCTGCCGCGCCGCTCTCGCCCCGAGTTCCTGCGCAGGGCCCGCGCCCACTACGCCCGTTACCGAGTGCCGGGCGCCCGCCTCCCGGCCCGCAACTGGCTGCGGCACGTGCTCATCCGCCTGGGCAGCCACCGCACGTATCGCACGCTGTGGGCGGCGGCGCAGCTGAAGAGACGGGTGACGGAAGGCGTCACGGCGGTCTTCCGCGCCGTACGGGCCGTGGCGCTGCGGCTGCACTACCGCGTCCAGCTCCGGCTGCCCCTACGGGCTGACCACGCCGTGTTCTCCAACGGCGACGGACGCGGTTACGGCTGCAACCCGGCGGCGCTCGAGGACGCGTTCCGTACGTACGCCCCGGGCATCCGCACCGCGTGGATCGCGGCGCCCGAGCACCACCACACCGTCCCGACCGCGACCCGCAAGCTGACCCCGGACACGGCCGCGTACTGGACGGCGCTCGCCCGCTCCAAGTACCTCGTCAGCAACGTCGACTTCGACCGCAGGCTGGTCAAGCGGTCCGGGCAGATCCTGGTCCAGACGCAGACGGGCACCCCCCTCAAGCGCATGGGCCTGGATCTCCAGGACCGCCCGGCGGCGGCCCGCGGCACGGACTTCGCCGAGCTGCTGCGCGGCGTCGACCAGTGGGACTACTGCCTGTCCGGCAACCGCCACTCCACGCTCGTCTGGGAGCGCGTCTTCCCCTCCGGCTATACGACGCTCGAGTACGGCCAGCCCCGCAACGACGTGTTCCAGCGGGCGACTTCGGCGGACGTGGCCCGGCTGCGCGAGACGCTCGGCATCCCGGAAGGCTCGGTCGCGATCCTGTACGCACCGACGCACCGCGACTACCGCCGCTCCCAGCCCAGCATGCTCGACCTGGAGCGCATCCTGCGCCAACTCGGCCCGCGCTTCGTGCTGTTGACCCGCGCGCATCCCTCGTACGGGCAGCCACTGGCGCGCAGCGGCGGCGGGCTGATCGATGTGTCGGGGCATCCGAGCGTCGAGTCCCTGTGCCTGGCCTCGGACGCGCTGATCACCGACTTCTCCTCCCTGATGTTCGACTATGCGAATCTCGACCGGCCGATCGTGATTCACGCGAACGACTGGGCGGCATACGAGGCGGCCCGTGGCACCTACTTCGATCTGCGCAAGTTCCCGCCGGGAGTCGTCGCGCGCAGCGAGGACGAACTGATCGACATCTTCGCGACCGGCCACTGGCGCGGTTCGCGCTCCGCGCAGCTGAGGGCCGCGTTCCGGGAGCGCTTCTGCCCGTACGACGACGGGCGGGCCGCCGAACGTGTCGTACGCCGGGTGGTGCTCGGCGAGACCGCCGGGCTGCCCGCCGTGGTGCCGCTCGACGAGCGCCATCCCGTGCCGTCGATGGAAGATGGCATTCCGTGGGCGCCCGATTCCACCCGAACCGGGGATTATCCGGCCGCCTCACCACTGGCAACTGTTTCGACACCCGGAGTTTCCGTTCCCGTCGTTGACACCCCCTGAAGCCCTCCGATCCCATCCCTGAACACAGAGAATCCATAGACCCCGCTGTACGGAGTACACATGACCTCCAGCACCACCGAGCTGCCCCGTCCCAGGACCCTGTCGGACGTCAAGGGCTGGTTCCGTGCCGTCGATCAGCAGCTGTTCGACTGGTTCCTGTCCCGGCAGCTCGACAGCCAGCAGACCGGCAATCTGCTGGAGCTCGGCGCCTACATGGGAAAAAGCGCCATCTTCATGGGCTCTTACCTGCGTGACGAGGACAAGTTCACGGTGTGCGACCTGTTCGACTCCCCCGCGGAGGACACGGCCAACAGCAAGGAGATGAACAAGTCCTACTCGACGCTGACCCGGCGGGCCTTCGAGGCCAACTACCTCGCGTTCCACGAGGAGTTGCCCGAGATCATCCAGGCGCCGAGCCAGGTGGTCGCCGACCGTGTCGAGGACAAGAGCTGCCGCTTCGCGCACATCGACGCCTCGCACTTGTACGAGCACGTGAACGCGGACATCGCGGCGGTGCGCGACATCCTGCTGCCCGACGGCGTGGTCGTCCTCGACGACTTCCGCGCCGAGCACTGCCCGGGCGTCGCCGCGGCCACCTGGGGCGCGATTCCCACATTCGACCTGCGCCCCATTTGCATCACCGGCACCAAGTTCTACGGCACCTGGGGCGACCCCGAGCCGCTGCGCGACGCGCTGCTGGAGTGGCTGGCGGGCCGTGACGACATGTGGCACGAGGTGCAGCAGGTCGCCGGGTACGGGCTGATCCGTATAACCGGTAACAAGGCGACCGAGCCGAAGCAGCCGGTGTCGAAGTACGCGGGCGAAGAGCCGAAGCCGGCCGCAGAGGCCCCCAAGCCCGCCCCCGCCCCGAAGCCCGCCCCCGCCCCGCGCGCCACCACGCGGCCCGCCACGGTCAGCGCCGCCAAGCGACGCCCGAGCCGCGCCAGGCGGCTCGCCAAGGACCTGCTGCCGCCGATCGTCACGAGGGCGATCGTCAAGGCACGTAAGGGCTGAGGCCGCAAGCGGTCCTGCGGAAGTCCGGTGCGATATCGCGCCCCTGAGGAGGCCGCAGGCCTCTTTAGGGGCGCGGGACTGTGTCAATTTGCGACTCCGCCGCGATGGGGGTCCCCCCGCTCGAGCGGAGTCGAGAGTGGGGGAGCGACCAGCCACGACGGACCCGCAGCTCCGAGACCGCACTTTCAGCGGAGCGCCTAGGTGGGGCGGGCCACGGCTCGCCCCACCGTTGTGTGCGGTGGCGGCGGGCTCACCTCAGCAACACCACGTCACTGAAAGAGCCGTATGCCCCGCTTCAAGGCGCGTATCTGGGTGATCGTTCTCGCCGCCGTCTTCGCGCTGCTCCAGCTCGCCAACGTCACCGGCCGGGACACTCCCGACACCAGGAACTACCTCTCGTACGCCCTGAGTCTGCGCGGTGACAGCAAGCGCGAGGCCGCTTCCGCCACCATCGACTACGTCTGCGCGAGCCGGCACGCCGAGGCGCGCCGCGAACGGAGCGTCGACGTGGTGCGCTTCCACTCCCCCGGCCCGGTCGGGCGGATCCCCGAGGAGTGCCGGCGCGAACTGTGGCCGGAGGTGGAACGGCGGCTGCGGAATGGGGAGACGACCGCGCACACGGTGCCGTTCAACTCCCCGCGCTTCATGCGGATCTTCGAGGCGCGGCCCGGGTATCCCGCGCTGCTGACGCCCTTCGTCACGGTGTTCGGCGTGACCTGGGGCATCTGGCTGACGAGCGTGTTCGTGGCTGCGGCCGGAGGCGTCCTCGTCTTCCTGGTGCTGCGCACCCTGCGCGCCCCGACCGCCGTAGCCCTCACCGGACAGGCCCTGTACTACGCCCTGCCGGTCGGCACGACCGCGATGCGCCCCATGACCGAGGGGCTTCAACTGGCCCTGACCTTGGCGGTGTTGTGGGGCTGCGCGCTGGCACTCGACGGCCGGACACGCGCGGGCGCCGCCCTGATCGGCGGCTCGCTGCTGACGCTCTTCACAGTGAAGCACTCGCAGGCGATGTTCCTCGGGCTGTGTCTGGTGGCGGGGTGCGCGGTGATCGCCGTACGGAGACGGCGACTTGACCCTGCACTGCGGGTGATCGCCGTGGTGGCGGGGTGTGCGGCCCTCGGGACCGTGACGGCCGCAGGGCTGCTGAACTACCCCTCCACGAACGAGAGTCTCCAGGACCTGCTCGCCGATCACTTCACGCGGCCCGACCGCGCCGACCCCTGGCCGGAGTTCTGGCAGCTGGAGTTCAACTTCTGGGTGGAGTGGCTGCGTCGGCAGTTCTGGCAGCCACTGTTCATCGTGGCGCTGGCCGCCGGGGCGTGGGGTGTACTGCGGCAACGTCCGGCGTACGCGGCGTTTCTGATCGCGGCGGCCTTCAGCGGGGTCATCAACCAGGCGGGGCACCCGGACATCACCATCGGCGACCGGCTGGTCGTGGTGGCGTGGGTGCTGCCGGTGATCGGGCTGCCACTGCTGCTGGAGCGGGCGGTGACGACGATCCCGGCGCTTGAAACGCCGGGCGCCCGGCCCGCGTTGGGTGCGGACCGGGCAACAAGCAGGATTTGACCGGCAGTTACGCGACCGCCCGATTACTCGACCGCCCGATTACTCGCCTGCCCGATTACTCGACGACGAGCTCGACCGGGATGTTGCCGCGGGTGGCGTTGGAGTACGGGCAGACCTGGTGGGCCTGCTCGATCAGCTTGCGGCCGGTCTCGGCGTCCACGGAGTCGGGCAGCTCCACGCGCAGGGTGACCGCGAGCCCGAAGCCCTCGCCCTGCTTGCCGATGCCGACCTCGGCGGTCACCGCGGCGTCGCTGACGTCGACCTTCGCGTTACGGCCGACCAGGCCGAGGGCGCTGGCGAAGCAGGCGGAGTAGCCCGCGGCGAACAGCTGCTCCGGGTTGGTGCCCTGACCGCTGCCGCCCATCTCCTTCGGGATGCCCAGCTCGAGGTCGAGGCGGCCGTCGTTGGTGAAGGCGCGGCCTTCACGGCCGTGGGTGGCGGTGGCGACAGCGGTGTAGAGCGCGTCCATGGGAGACATCCCTCTCGTCATAAGGATCAGAAGCAAGATCGAGATCGTGAGGGCGGGCAGGGCCTCTGGGGTGCTCGCCTCACGACCACAAGTAGAGCACACAATTCAGTTGTGCACAATCCAATGGCGTACTCGGGTTATCCTGAAGGCATGACCACTCCGACTCCGACCCCGATCCACCAGACCTCAACCCCGGACGACTTCCTCCGTCTCGACCAGCAGATCTGCTTCTCGCTGAACGCCGCCTCGCGCGCCTTCGGCGGCGTGTACCGGGTCGCCCTGAAGGACCTGGGGCTCACCTACCCCCAGTACCTGGTCATGCTCGTGCTGTGGGAGCACGGCGAGCTGCCCGTGAAGAAGCTGGGCGAGCATCTGCGGCTCGACTCCGGAACGCTGTCGCCGCTGCTCAAGCGACTGGAGGCGACCGGACTCGTACGCCGTGAACGCAGCGCCCGCGACGAGCGGTCGGTGGTCGTCGGGCTCACGGACGAGGGCGGCGCGCTGCGCGAGCGGGCGCTCGCCGTACCGCGCCGGATCGCCGCCGCGACGAGCTTCGACCTGGACGAGATCCGCGACCTGCGGGCGCGGCTCGACAAGCTGACGGCGGCGCTGGACTCGGCGGAGCTGGAGAGCGACTGACCACTGAGACGCTGCTTCTGAGAGAGCCGAGACGCAGCTTCTGAGGGCTGAGACGCCGCTTGTGAGGGAGCTTGCGCTCACTGATGCCCTCTCTCCCCACGGGACAACAAGCACCTCATAACGGAGAATGAGTCACAAAACCTCCGTTTCTGCCGTTCGTCCCCGTGGAATCCAGGCACACCATGCGAGCCACACACCCTCCCCCGTCGCAGGTCTCCGTCATAGTCATCGGCTACGACGACGCCGCCCATGTGACGGACGCGGTGCGCTCCGCCCTCGCGCAGGGCCCGGCCGTCCGCGAGGTGATAGCCGTCGACGACTGCTCGACGGACGGCAGCCCGGACCTCCTCGACCGGCTCGCGCACGGCGAACCACGCCTGAAGGTCGTACGCCGCAAGGTCAACAGCGGCGGCTGCGGCAGCCCCCGCAACGACGGCATCGACGCCGCGACGGCCCCGTACGTGATGTTCCTGGACAGCGACGACGTACTGCCGCCCGGAGCGGTGGACGCACTGCTCTCAGCCGCCGTCAGACGCGATACGGAAGTGGCGGCCGGCCTGTGCATACGCCGCGAGCTGCCGTCCGGACGCGAGGTCCCCTGGCGACCCGAGCTGTACGCGCGTCCCGTCCTCGTCCCCCACCCCTCGCTCCGCACTCGCCTGGTCCACGACACGCTCTGCGTCAACAAGCTGTACCGAACTGCCTTCCTGCGCGAGCACGGCATCCGCTTCCCCGAAGGCCGCTTCCCGTACGAGGACTTCGTGTTCACCGCGCGCGTACTCGCCGCCGGGCCGCGCCTCGCGCTGGTCCCCGACCCGGTGTACGTCTGGCAGGTGCGCCGGTCCGCCGAGCAGCTGTCGATCTCGCTGGACCGCGCGGACATGGACAACTGGCGGGCCAGGCTCACGGCCCACGGCATGGCGTACGACACTCTCCTCGGCGCCGGTGAGAAGCGGCTCGCACGGGCGGCCCGCGCCGCGTTCCTGGACCACAGCCTGCGGATGTACGCGCGCGAGCTGGGGCTGCGCGACTCCGGGTACCGGCGCGATTGGTGGGCGCTCACGCGCGCGTACCTCGCGGCATTCGACGCGGGTGACTTCGCGGCGGCCCCCGCGCCCGGGCGGGTCGTCGCGCAAGTCGTTCTGGCCGCCGAGAAGCCGCGCGACCTGGACCGCATCAGGGAGCTCGCGTCACGTCCGGCCCAGCTGACGCCGCCGTACCCGCGTGCCGCGGACGGCACCCCGCTCTGGTCCGCCGACTTGCCCCAAGTAACCCTGGAACACCTGCTGTTCCGGCCTGTACGGCTCCTCCCTGTGGCCGTCGACGCGGAACTGCGGCCACGCGCGCGTGCCACGCGTCTTCGGCTGCGTCTGCATGAGCTGTACGGGCGGATGGGGGAGGCGGGGCCGGCGGACGTGGAGGTCGAGTTCGTACACCGGGAGGAGGGGCGGGTGGGGCTCGCGGTCAGGGCGGCGCTTGTGCCGGGCGACGGCGCGGACGAGGGGGGTTCAGGGGGCGGCTCCTCGGTCGACTCCTCGGCCAGTTCCTCCGTCGGCTCGTCGGTCGGCTCCTCCGTCGGCTCCCCGGCAGGCCCCTTGGCCGACTCCTCAGTCGGCCCCTCGGCTGGCTCCTCAGTCGGCTCCTCGGCTGGCTCCTCAGTCGGCTCCTCGGCTGGCTCCTCGGTCGGCTCCTCGGCTGGCTCCTCGGTCGGCTCCTCGGTCGGCTGCTGGTGGGCCGAGGTGCCGGTCGACCTCTCCGCGCTCGGCTCGGGCACGTGGGATCTACGACTCCGGCTGCGGTTCCGCGACGGATCGGCCCGCTACACCTCCGCGCACGCGGTCGCGCAGCCCGGGCTGCTGCGTCGTACGGCGGTGCCGAGCGGGCGGCACGGTGTGTTGCTGGTCCAGCCGTACGCGACCCATTCGGGCTCGCTGGCGTTGCGGCTCGCGTCCGGCCGACGGGGAGTGGCCGCCGTACTGCGGCGACGGCTGAGGCGACTGCTTCACTGATTGCTCTGATGCGTGACGGGGCCCAGTGACCGACGATGGTCCTACCGACCGACAGACGAGGGGACGGCCGTACATGACCTGGCTGATCACCGGCGGCGCCGGCTACATCGGGGCGCACGTCGTCCGCGCGATGACCGAGGCGGGCGAACAGGCAGTGGTGTACGACGACTTGTCCACCGGGATCGCCGAGCGCGTCCCCGAGGGGGTGCCGCTGATCGTCGGCTCGACCCTGGACGCGGATCGCGTGTCCCGCGCACTCACGGACCACGCCGTCACCGGTGTCGTCCACCTGGCGGCGAAGAAGCAGGTCGGCGAGTCGGTGGAGCTGCCGCTGCACTACTACCGCGAGAACGTCGAGGGTCTACGGGTACTGCTGCAGGCGGTCACGACCGCAGCGGTCCCCTCCTTCGTCTTCTCGTCCTCGGCAGCGGTGTACGGCATGCCGGACGTCGACCTGGTGACGGAGGAGACGCCCTGCGTGCCCATGAGCCCATACGGCGAGACGAAACTGGCGGGCGAGTGGCTGACCCGCGCAACGGGCCGCGCACACGGCCTGTCGACCGCCTGCCTGCGCTACTTCAACGTGGCGGGCGCGGCGACCCCGGAGCTGGCCGACATCGGCGTCTTCAACATCGTCCCGATGGTCTTCGAAAAGCTGACGGAGGGCGCGCCACCCCGGATCTTCGGCGACGACTATCCAACGCCGGACGGCACATGCGTACGCGACTACATCCACGTCGTCGACCTGGCCGAAGCCCACGTAGCGGCAGCCCGCCGCCTGTCCACGTCCCCCGGCACGGACCTGACCCTCAACATCGGCCGCGGAGAAGGCGTTTCGGTCCGCGAGATGATCGACCACATCAACGACCTCACGGGCTACGACGCCCCTCCGGTCGTCACGCCACGCCGCCCCGGCGACCCACCCCGAGTCGTGGCCTCGGCTGCCCGCATCGCCGACGAACTGGGCTGGAAGGCAAGGTACGACGTGACCGACATGATCACGTCGGCTTGGGAGGGGTGGGTGCGGCTGCATCCGGGGGCGCGGCGCGGCTAGTACTCCAGCAGTACTTCGTGGCTTGACCTGGGGAAACGTTGAGCGGTGGGAGTGTAGCGGGCAAGACGCTGTCACGGACGGCTTCTGCCCGCACACGCCTCGAAGGAGTGCCCACGACGGCGGTAGTGGCAGCGGCGGGCCACCGCTCGGCGTCGTCGGCGCCAGTGCGACCAGCTCAGCGCGTGGGTGTGGGCGCGAAGGGCTCGGGGTGCGAGAGCTGCCAAGAGTCGCCGCACTTCCGCCACGGTGAGCTCGATGACCACGGCATCATCACCGGCGGATCCCCCTTTTCGGCTGCTCGCGCGCTCATCGCCGCGAGAAAGGCGTGGGCGAGCATCGCCAGCGTGATGTGCCGGTACCAGCCGACGTAGCGTCGGACTTCGTACTCGTCCAGGCCGCACTCGTTCTTCGCCACCTGGACACTCCTCGATCGCCCACCGGGCGCCGGCGACCCGCACCAGTTCGTCCACTCCGACATCCAACGGTGCGTATCCGAGGTAGTAGGCGATCTCGTCCGGCCGACTCAAGCTGCGCCGTGCCAGCGCCCACCGCCGACGGATCAACACGCCGTCCTAGCACGACGTTCTGCTCGGGCTCCGGCGTGTCATGCGGGCCGAAGACGACATCGATTAGCGCCCTCGTACCGCACTCCATCGAAGCCGACAGCTTAAGGGCCGGATAGCTACCCGGCCTATGACAGCTGACCTTCCGGCCGACCAATCCAGCGGTCTCCGGGGTGTCCGCGATCTGCAGCCAGGTGCCGTCCCAGGCCACCGTCCGCAGCCCCGCTGCCACACTCTCGAACAATCCGCCTTGGCCGCAGGCCCTTTGAGCCGGTCGAACAAGATGGCCAACGGAGCTGACCCAACCCTCCTGCGGGCTTGACGCAACGCGGCCTCCGACGGCGCCACGTCCTCGCCGCCCAGGCCGGCGGTCAACGCGGCCCACACCCCCAGATAGCCGTCCGTGCCAAACAACGACAGCGCGAGTACGAAGTACACCGTGACCCGGGCGGGTAACTCGCGGATCCGCCGCTGCACCCGCCGCGTTAGTTCCAGCGCCTCATCTACCAGGGCAGGCGTGATGATCTGCGTCAGCTCTCCGAGATGGCCAGCCGCGAACGCGCGATCCGGACCCCGCCCCGGTGCGGGCATGCCAAACTCGATGAACAACGGGAATCCGTCAGAACAGAGGATCTTGGTCGACTCTCTGTCCTACGCGGAGTCCCGCCCTCATGTCCCGGCTTCCCCGAACCGCTTGACAAGCAGGTCAGGGCCTTAACTGCGGGGCAGTGGGACTTCACCGAACGTCTTACAGTCCCCGGTCCAGGTGCTCGCGCAGCCACTGCTCGGTGGTGCTGACGTGCATCAGAGCGGCGGCCTGGGCGAGGGAAGCGTCGCCGGAGGCCAGCGCGTGGTGGATCGCCTCGTGCTCGGCCAGGGTGCGGCCGGCGGCATTGTCGTCGACCAGCCCGCGCCAGATGCGTGCGCGCAGCGTCCGGCTCGCAATGCCCTCCAACAGGGTGGCGAGCGTCGCGTTGCCGGTGGCCGCGATCACCGCGCGGTGGAACGCGGCGTCGTGCTCGTTGAGCTCCTCCACGTCGTCGCGGGCCGCTCGCATCGCCTCCAGGTGTCGCTCCACCTCCGCGAGCCCTTCGGCCGAGATGCGGCTGGCGGCAAGACCGGTGGCGACCGGCTCGAAGAGTCGGCGGACCTCGGTGAGCTCCAGCATATTGTCGCCGCGCAGCAGCTCCACCGCGGATCCGATGCCGCTCAGCAGCAGTTCCGGTTCCAGGCTGGTCACGTACGTGCCGTCACCGCGCCGGATCTCCAGCACTCGCGAGACGACCAGCGCCTTTACTGCTTCCCGCATCAGATTGCGGGACAGCCCCAGCTCCGCGGCCAACTGCTGCTCGGGCGGCAGCTTGGCTCCCGGAGGCAGCTCGCCAGACTGGACGAGATCCCTGATGCGGTCGATGGCCTTGTCGGTCAATGACATGTTTCGCTACTCCCTGCTCATCGCCCAGGCGGCGGCAGCGTAGCAATACATCCCACGACTCGGGAAGAAAGCGGACTGACCCCCATCGTCGCTAGTTCGCGTCGACTTCACCTCAACCGCAGGTAAACAGCGCTTTCTCGATCACCCTTGCGTGCAGGTATGGACATCATTTCCGATGCACCCTATAAATTCACCCCATGTCCTCGCCCCCGTTATTGCAGGGTGGACATCTCCTTGACGCGTCAAGAACGGGGGACTCCCATGAGAGATCATCACGGCTTCACAAGCCGAGGGTGCCGGGCACGATGACCGAGTTGATCAGTGCGATCGAGGCGGTCGACGTGCGGTTCCCGACCTCACGTGAACTCGACGGCTCCGACGCGATGAACCCCGAACCTGACTACGCCGCCGCGTATGTGACGGCCTGTGCGAGCAACGGCGCCGAGGGCCACGGCCTCGCCTTCACCGTGGGGCGCGGCAACGGGGTCGAGGTCGCCGCCGTAGGGGCCCTGGTCCCGCTGGTCGTCGGCCTGCCGGTGGACAAGGTCCTGGGTGACCCAGGCGGCCTCACCCGACGGCTGTCGAACGACAGTCAACTGCGGTGGCTCGGCCCGGAGAAAGGCGCCATTCACATGGCCGCCGCCGCGATGGTCAACGCCGTATGGGACTTGTACGGGCGCCGCGAGGGCAAGCCCGTCTGGCGGTTGCTCGCCGAGATGTACACGGAACAACTCGTCAACCTGGTCGGCTTCCGCTACCTCGAGGACGCACTCACCCGCGACGAGTCCCAGGAGATCCTGCACCGCGCCGAAACAGGGCGGGTCGAGCGCACCGCGCACCCGCTGGAGCACGGCTATCCTTCACCGTTCGCCGCGATCGTCATCGGCGGTATCAGCCTCAACGGCGGCACGGGCACCGTGTTCGGCGTGTTCACGGGCATCCTGCTGCTCTTACTGATCCAGAACGTCCTCGCCCTGGGAGGCGTACCGGCCCAATGGATCGGCGCCCTCAAAGGCGCCATCATCCTCATCGCCCTGACGCTCTCCCGCGTCACCGGAGGCCAGTCCCAGGAGTAGGCCCCGGCCTGCCACGCCCTCGGTACCCTCCGCCGCCCGGATTTCTTGTTCCGCACCGACCGGGCGATGGTGGGTCACCACTGCACTCCCTCAGGACCACGCAGCGCTGACCGGACAAAGGAGTCCCCGTGACGGACAGCTCCGTAGACCGCAGAAAATTCCTCACCGCCGCCGCACTGACCGCGGGAGCCACCGCCCTGCCAGGCGGCCTGGTCTCGGGCAGGGCCGCGGCGGCCGTTCCACCGCAGATCACACTCCCCGAACGGGGTATCTACGACACGTCCCCGGCGTCCTCCTGGACCGACGGCTTCCTCACCGGCAACGGCGAATACGGAGCCGTGCTGTACGGCGCTCCCACCCTGGAAAAGGTGGTGCTCAACCACCACCGACTGGTGCTGCCGAACGGCACCCGTGACGTGACCCCGCCGGTGATCTCCGGCCGTCTGGAAGGCGCACGCGACAAAGCACTCGCGGGTGACTACGCCGGGGCCAACCGGGACTTCGCCGCGGGGTGGTCCCTGCGCTGGACGCAGGCCTACCACCCGGCGTACGAACTGCGCATCGAGACCCCGGGCATGACCACGGTCGACAACTACGGGCGGGTCACCGACTTCCGTACCGGCGAGGTGAGTTCGAGCTGGACCGACCAGTACGGCATCTGGACCCGCCGGGCGTTCGTCTCCCGAACCGACAAGGTGATCGTCCATGAGCTGATACCCGCTTCCGGCCGTACCGTCGACACCGCACTGAGCGTCCACACGGCGCTCGACGGTCTGCCCACCAGCCTGAGCTTCACCACGCGGGCCACCGTCACAGGCGGCTCCGGCTACCTGAATCTGCGCGGCACCTACCCCTCGGGGCAGGGCGCCTTCGGCTACGAGGGCGTCACCCGTGTCGTCGCCTCGGGCGCCGGCGCCACAGTCACCGTCAACGGCTCGACGATCGTTGTGGCCAGGGCGGCCAGGGTGCTGCTGCTGACAAAACTGGGCCGGTACGAGTCGTCCACCGGCTGGGACTCCGAGCCGCTGCACGCCCAACTGGCCGCGCTCGGCACCGACTACGTCACGCTGCGCTCGCAGCACACCGCCCTGCACACCGCTCTCTACGACCGCTCCGGCATCGATCTGAACGTCCCGCCCGCCGACCGCCGGCTCTCCGTCACCGAACTGATCACCCGTCAGAATGCCGAACGCAGCGTCATCGACACAGCGCTGTTGGAACGTCTCTACGACTCCGGCCGCTACTTCTTCATCAGCTCCAGCGGCATCCTGCCACCCCGCCTCACCGGCATCTGGGCAGGATCGTGGGGCGCCGCCTGGGCCGACGACTTCACGACCGACGCCAACGTCAACCTCCAGGTGGCAGGCGGCAATATCCTCGACCTGACCGAGGCCATGGAGGGCTACTTCAACCTGATCCTCGACCAGCTCGACGACTGGCGCACCAACGCCAAGAACCTTTACGGAGCCCGCGGTTTCCTCGCCCCCTCCCGAACCGACGGCGAGTACGGCCACATGCTCCACTTCAACGGCGGCGACTTTCCCGGCCACTGCTGGACCGGCGGCGCCGACTGGCTGCTCTACCCGCTCCTGGAGTACTACGAGGTCACCGGCGACCAGGCGTTCCTGCGCGACAAACTCGGTCCCGTACTGATGGAACTGGCCCTGTTCTACGAGGACTTCCTCACCCGCACCGACGCGAACGGCAAAGCCGTCTTCGTGCCGTCCTTCTCCATGGAGAACTCCCCCGGCAACACAGGCGTCTGCTTCTCGACAAACGCCACCGGCGACATCATGGCCGGCAAGCACGCCCTGCGGGCCGCGATCGACACCGCCGACGCTCTCGGTGTCGAACAGGGCAGCGGGCAGGGCGTGGAGCGCTGGACGGCCCTGCTGAAGAAACTCCCCGCCTACCGCGTCAACGGGGACAACGCGCTGGCCGAATGGTCCTGGCCGAGCCTCACCGACCGCTACAACCACCGGCACGTCCAGCACCTGTACGGCGCCTGGCCGCTGCACGAAATCAACCCCGAGGACGAGCCCTCCCTGGTCCGCCCGGCGCAGCGGGCCCTCGAAGTGCGCGGCGACCAGAACGTCTCCGCCCACGGCAGCCTGCACCGCGCACTGGCCGGGGCCCGGCTGAAGGACGGCCGACAGGTCTACGGCAACCTGACGAAGATCCTCGGCAACAACATGGTCTTCAAGTCGCTGATGACCTCCCACAACCCAAACCTCGACATCTACAACGCCGACGCCGCGAACGCCATCCCCGGAGTGCTGGCCGAGGCCCTGATCTACAGCCGGCCCGGAGTGCTGGAAGTCCTCCCCGCGCTGCCCGACCGTCTGCCGAAGGGCACGATCACCGGGGTCCGGGCCCGCGGCCGGATCCGGATCCACAGCCTCGCCTGGGACCTCAACGCACGGACCGCCACCCTGTCCGTCACCTCCGCCGTCAACCAGGACGTCACCCTGATCAGCCGCCGCGGCATGTCCTCCGTGACCACCACGGCGACCGTCAGCCCCTCCTCCCTCGGCGCCCACGCCAGAAGGGTCTCCCTGACCGCCGGGCAGCGAACGGACATCACCGTCTCCCTGCTCAGCGGCTACTTCCGGCTGGTCAACCGACACAGCGGCAAGGTGCTCGACGTCACCGGCAGCAGTACCGCCGACGGCGGCATGATCATCCAGTGGGGCTGGTCCGGCAGCGACAACCAGCAGTGGTGGCTCCTGCCCAACGCCGACGGCTCCTTCCGCCTTGTCGCCCGCCACAGCGGCAAGGCCCTCGACAGCCCGGGAGGCTCCAGCCAGGGCGCCCAGCTCATCCAGTGGCAGGACAACAACAGCGAAAACCAGCACTGGAAGCTCGTCGACGCGGGCAGCGACTACTACCGTCTCGTCAACGTCCGCAACGGCTGGTGCGCGGACGTCGAGGGCGGATCGACGGCCGACGACGCCCGCGTCATCCAGTTGCCCGTCGGCACCGGCACCAGCCAGCAGTGGCAACTCGTCGCCCTCTGACGGTCACCCCGCTACTTCAACCGTGTGCCGGCCAAGGCGATGCCCACGAGCAGTCCCCAGCACAGCAACACCACGATGTTGAATCCGCCGGAAACGTATGCGATGCCTTCTGGGAGCGCCGCAGGCACCAACGGCGGATTTGGCCAGTACGGCAGGGTCATCGCGCAGGGGCCAGAAGCTGTGTGGCCGCCGCGGGGCGTACAGCGGGGTCCTGGGCCAGGAGTACCGCATGGGTGCCCCGGCGTTGATCCAGTAGTCAACGCGCCCGCCGGCGTCGGCGGTCCACCGGGTCGCATCGGCACCCAGCTCGACGCGGCCCGTGGCGGGGTTGTTCCACAGCAGTCCACAGCCGCGCGAGGAGTGCCGAAAGGGAATGGCGACCACGGTATTGCCCTGAACGAGGTCGATCACCCAGCCTTTCTGGTCCAGACGTCCGTGCAGATGCTGCCCGAGACCGTGCAGCCGCTCACCGTCCTACGCCTCGAAGCGCTCCTCACGGCCCGAGGCGGCGTGCAGGAACCTCATCCGACCGTCCGCCGCGGCCTCCACGGCGAGGCGTCCGTTGACCAGGCGGGCAGAGCCGTCGTCCGACACCGGCAGGTCGGCGTGCGGGGAGGGCGCGGGGCTGTCCAGCGCGCCGGCCTCGGCGGGGTCGACGGCCCCCGACGAGGCCCGGACCCGGACCGTGTGCGGTCCCCAGTGCTCGATGCGAGGATCTCCTCGGCGGTGTGCCGTTCCAGACCGCCCGCGCGGATGATGCAGGGCATGGCAACTCGTCTGTTCTTCTCAAGGGCCCGGGAACGTGCATCCGTGCGGGCGTCGTGGCTCGGTGGCCGGTATCGTCTGGGGCGCTCGACGGCACCGGCCACCCCTGGTCAGTGCTTCTTGTCGTAGGCCTGCTGGTAGATCTCCAGGAAGCGCTTCAACCCGAGCTTGTCGAGGTTCTTGAGGTAGGAGTCCCAGTCGGCGTCGAGGGACTTCTTCCCGGTGATGAACTGCACCGCGCTCTGCTGTACGAAGGTGCCGATGTTCGTCTGGAGCGTGGCGAGTTCGCCTGCCTTCGCCGGGTCGATCCACGCCTCCCCGTAAGGGAACGCGATCGACGACTTGGACTCGTGTCCCTCGTAGAGCTTCGTGGCTTCGAAGAGCCGGCGTTCCCATCCGTCCACCGTCTTGGGGTCCTTGGCCACCGCTTGCGTGTTGCGGAATTGCGCGGTGTTGTTGTACTGCGTCAGCGCTCCCCAGTTGCCGTTGGCGGGTGCGGTCCCGGCGCGCTTGTACCTCGCCTTCACGCTGTCGTCGAGCGCGATGTCCTTCGGGCCGGGCCTGGCCCAGCCTGGGCCCTCCGGGCCGAACATGCCGTTGAGCTCACCCTCCTCGCTGAAGATGTAGTTCAGCATCTTGATCGCCTGGATCTGCTTGGTCTGCGAGGCCTTGGTCGTGAGGACGAAGGTCGCTCCGGGCGCCGACGACGAGGCAAGCGTCGCGTAGCTCTCGCCCTCCGGGCCGGTCAGCGGAGGCAGCGCGTCGTACTGCAGGTCGCGGCCGTCCTTCTGGCCCCCAGTGACGGCGATCTGCGGGTGCGTCACCGTCGCCGAGCCCAGGATCACTCCACCCGCGTGGTCGCCCAGCTTCATCAGGGCTTCCGCGTTCTGGGTGAAGACGCTGCTGTCGATCAGATCTTCGTCGTAGAGCGACTTGATGTACCTCAGGCCCTCGCGCCAGTCCTCCTTGTTCGCCTGGATGTCGGCCTTACCGTCGTTCAGGGCCAGCGTGGGGTTGGTGTCGGGGGCGGAGTTGCCGGTCGGGGTGTTGATGAACGCGTTCATCAGGTACGGGATGATGGTGTTCCCGGTGTCCCCGCTCAGCGGAACCTCGTCGGCCTTGCCATTTCCGTTGGGGTCCTTCGTCTTGAAGGCGCTCAGTACGTCGCGGAACTCGTCCGTGGTCGTCGGCGGCTTCAGCCCCAGCTCCTTCAGCCACGCGCTGTTCATCCACAGCTTGGCCGGGTACGAGCAGTGGAAGCAGTCGACCCACTGGGGCAGTCCGTAGATCTTGCCGTCGGGTGCGGTGGCCATCCGCTTGTATGCGGGGACATCGGCGAATGCCTTCTTGATGTTGGGGCCGTACTGGTTGACCAACTGGTTCAGCGGCTGGATGACGCCCTGGGTGGACAGCTTGAGGAGCTCTGTCTGGCTGAACTGGTCGACCCAGGGAATCAGCAGGTACAGGTCGGGCAGGTCACCGCTGGCCAGCGAGATCTGGCGCTTCTCCTTGGCCGGGCCGCCGTCCTGGGTGGTCGTCTGCCAGTTGATGGTGATGTTGAACTTCTGCTTGATCAGTTTGGTGAACGCGTTGGTCTTGAGGTTCTGGTCCGCGGCCTGGGGAGCGAAGACGTTGAGGGTGACCGGCGGGTTTCCGGTGATCTTGGGGAGCGGCTTGGACGTGTCGTTGTCGCCGGACGAACCACTGGTGCAGGCCGCCAGGGTCGCGAGCAGCGTCCCGGCGACCGCCACTCTGGTGAGTGGACGTGAACGAGGCATGGGGAAATCCCTTCTTCTGACAGGGGGATGGCAAGCGGGGAGGTGAGGGGCGAGCCTGGGTAAGGGGGGTCTGCTCAGCCCTTGATCGCGCCGATCATGATTCCCTTGGTGAAGTAGCGCGCGACGAAGGGATAGATGAGCAGGACGGGCACACTCGCGATGACGATCAGGGAGTACTTGAGCAGATCCGCGAGCTGCTTGCGTTCCAGCATCTGGGCGGCATCTGTCATGCCGCTGGGGCTGGTGTTGAGGATGAGGATGTTCCGCAGCACCAGCTGGATCGGGTAGAGGTCGGCGTCCTTGAGGTAGAGCAGGGCGTCGAAGTAGGAGTTCCACTGGGTGATGGCGTACATCAGCGCCACCACGGCGATCATCGGTTTGGCCAGGGGCAGGGCGACCTTCCATAGGAAGCGCAGGTCCCCGCAGCCGTCGAGTTGCGCGGCCTCGTACAACTCGTCGGGGATCATGGTGCGGAAGTAGGTACTGGCGATGACGACCTGCCAGACGCCGATGGCCTGCGGGATGACCAGTGCCCAGCGGGTGTTGATCATGCCGAGTTCC
Source organism: Streptomyces sp. NBC_00286 (assembly GCF_036173125.1). Taxonomy (NCBI): domain Bacteria; kingdom Bacillati; phylum Actinomycetota; class Actinomycetes; order Kitasatosporales; family Streptomycetaceae; genus Streptomyces; species Streptomyces sp. NBC_00286. The sequence goes on along the minus strand of NZ_CP108054.1, from coordinate 6,221,699 downwards.
TGGACCACCAGGTAGGTCGGGATCAGCCCGCCGGAGAACAGCATGGTGAAGACCACGACGGCCATCACCGGGCCCCGCCCGAACAGGCTCTTGCGGGACAGGGGGTAGGCGAGGGCGATGGTGAAGGCGACGCTGATAAGCGTGCCGACGCCCGTGTAGAAGAGCGAGTTGAGGAATCCCGTGACGATCTGCGGGTTGCTGAGGGCGACTTCGTAGCCGCGCAGGGAGAATTCGACCGGCCAGAACAGCACCCGGCCGGACGAGACGGCGATCGGATCGCTGAAGGAACTGGCGACGATGTTCAGCAGTGGAAGAAGAACGACGGCCAGGAACGTGCACAGCAGCAGGTAGGTGCAGAACAGGAACATCCGGTCGACCCGGGTCTCCTGGATCCGCCGGCTGCCCCGCCGTCGGAGCGGGAGCGGACGTGAAGAGCCCGGACTGCGGCGTGTGCCTGGCGTCGTCGGGCGGTCATGGCTCTCCGGGCCGGCAACCGCTGGTATCTGTGACCGGCTCATGACCACACCCCGCTTCCGGTGAGCCGTTTGGCGACGAAGTTCACGAAGACCAGTAGGGCCAGATTGACCACCGAGTTGAGCAGCCCGATGGCGGTCGCCTGGCTGAAGTCGGCGTTGAGCAGGCCGGTCTTGTAGACGTAGGTGGCGATGATCTCCGAGGAGCTGAGGTTTATCGGGTTCTGCAGCAGGAAGGCCTTCTCGAACCCGATCGCCATGATGTTGCCGACGGCGAGGACGAGGATGATCACGGCGACCGGCATGATGCTCGGCAGGTCGACGTGCCAGATCTTCTGCAGCCTTGTGGCGCCGTCGACGCGTGCCGCCTCGTACAGCGACTGATCGACACCCGCGAGGGTGGCCAAGTAGATCACGGCCGAGTAACCCGCGGTCTGCCAGATGTCCGACCAGACGTAGATGTGCCGGAAGTAGTCCGCATCCGCCAGCAGGTCCGCCTTGTCGACGCCGAAGAAGCCCGTGACATGGCTGACGAGACCTGTTTGGGGAGACAGGATCATGATCGTCATCGAGACGACGACAACGGTGGAGATGAAGTACGGCGCATACGTCACCATCTGCACAGTCCGCTTGAATATCCCCTGCCGGATCTCGTTCAGTGCCAGCGCCAGGATGATCGGCACCGGGAAGCTTGCGATCACCGCGTAGAACGACAGCAGGAAGGTGTTCTTCACCAGCTGCCAGAAGACCGGGTTGTCGAATATCTGCTGGAAGTTGCGCAGGCCCACCCAGTCGCTTCCCCAGACGCCCTTGATGATGTTGTAGTCCTTGAAGGCGATGACCGCGTTGGCCATGGGGACGTACTTGAAGATCACCAGGTGGACGAGCGGCACCATCAGCAGCAGGTAGAGCGTCCAATGCCGGGTGACGCTGCGCCGGGCCCTGCGCCGCATGCTCACCTTCGGCAGGCGGAGCGGCTGCGCCGCGCTGTTCTCGGACATCTCTAGGCTCCAGAGGCCGGGCGGCGTTTGCGGAACGGGCGGCAGGCGCGCCGCGGCAGCCCTGCCGGCGGATGGGTCCAACTGCCCATTGCTGTGTCTCTCCTTGTTGGCCGTGCGGGGATGGGCACTGACGAAGGTCGGCCCTGCGGGTGGATTCGTGGTCCGTGCGTGCCGCCGTCCACGGCTAGGCCGGTGCCGATGATGGAACGGGACAGTGGGCTCGCGAGGTAGGCGATGGCCGCGGCACCTCGTCGACGGTGGCCCGGCGTCCCATGGGGATGACGGGCGTGAGGGCGGCGCGTCCTGCCTCGGGGTCGGCGGCGCGCTCCAGCAGGCGTCAGATCCGCGAAGTGTCAGCGGTGCCGGGGGATGAAACAGTCGACGCGGATTCCGGAGGGTAAGAGGTCGGCGACGGTCGCCCGGGGGAGGTGGAGGACGGCGCCCTTGGTCTCCGAGTACGGCGCCCACTCGGGCAGACCCGCGGTCGCCGCGAGGGAGCAGGTGTTGACGATGGCCGCGCTGCCGGAGCGGCGCAGAAGGGGAAGTGCGGCGCGGGTCACCCGGATGACAGCGAGGACGTTGGCGTCGAAGAGGCTGTGCCACTCGTCGTCGGTGTTGTCCTCGATGGTGCCCTGGGCGCCCATCCCGGCGTTGTCGGCCAGGATGTCGATGCCGCCGAGCAAGCGTGCGGTGGCCAGGACGATGCCGGAGGCGCCGCCGGTGACAACCGCTCTCAGGCCCGTGAACTCGGGCGGATCGTCGCTCATGTGCCGGCCTCCTCCTGCCATACGGGACCGTCCGGGAAGCGGTGGGCTGCCATGGAGGCCGGGTGCAGTTGAGCGCTGATGCCGGGGGCGGTCGGTGCGAGGTAGTGGCCGTCGCGGATGCGCACGGGGTCGGTGAAGTGCTCGTGCAGATGGTCGACGTACTCGATCACACGGTTCTCGGTGCTGGCGCTGACGGCGACGTAGTCGAACATCGCCAGGTGCTGCACCATCTCGCAGAGTCCGACACCGCCGGCGTGCGGGCAGACCGGGACCCCGAACTTGGCGGCCAGCAGCAGGATGGCGACGTTCTCCGTGACCCCGGCGGTGCGGCTGGCGTCCATCTGCAGGACGTCCAGCGCTCCCGCCTGGAGGAGTTGTTTGAACATCACCTGGTTGTGGGTGTGTTCGCCGGTGGCCACCTTCACGGGCGCCACCGCCTTGCGGACTGCGGCATGTCCGAGGACGTCGTCGGGTGAGGTGGGTTCCTCGATCCAGTACGGGTCGTAGGGGGCGAGCGTGCCCATCCAGTCGATCGCCTGCTGAACTCCCCATGCCTGGTTGGCGTCCACGGCGATCCGGATGTCCGGACCGACCGCCTCGCGGGCCAGCCGCAGTCGGTGGACGTCGGCGTCGAGGTCGGCGCCCACCTTCAGTTTGATCAGGGTAAAACCGTCGGCGACCGCCTCCTTGGACAGCCGCACCAGCTTCTCGTCGTCGTAGCCGAGCCAGCCCGGTGTCGTCGTGTATGCCGGATAGCCGTGCTCCAGCAGGTGGGCGGTGCGTTCGGCGCGGCCCGGCTCCGCGCTGCGCAGGATGTCCAGGGCCTCGTCGCGGGTCAGGGCGTCCTCGAGGTAGCGGAAGTCGACCAGGTCGACGAGCTGCTCCGGCGACAGCTCGGACAGCAGCCGCCAGACCGGGTTTCCCGTGCGGCGCCCGTACAGGTCCCACACAGCGTTGACGATCGCCGCGGCGGCCATGTGGATCGCGCCCTTCTCCGGTCCCAGCCAGCGCAGTTGGCTGTCTCCGGTCAACCGCCGGGAGAAGCCGCCGAGATCATCCAGGACTTCCTGCACCGGCAGCCCGACCACCAATGGGGCCAGGGCCCGTACGGCGGCGACCTCGACGTCGTTGCCGCGCCCCACGGTGAAGGCCAGCCCGTGTCCCTCGTCACCAGCGCTCGTACGGATCGTCACATAGGCGGCCGAGTAGTCGGGTTCGGGGTTCAAGGCGTCAGAGCCGTCGAGTTCGCGCGAGGTGGGGAACCGCACATCCACCGCTTCGAGGGCGCTGATCAGTTCAGTCATGGTGCCTGGCCATCCCGGCCCGCGGGCCGTGGTGTCGGTTCGGAGTCCAACCACCTGCCGTCAAGCGTCGATGGCAGTCCCTGTAGAACAACAGGTATCGGACATGGGATGGATTTAAAGGCCGACCGAATGACCATGTCCATACCTACGGCAGAAGTTTCTCTATGTGACCGCAACTCCTGCGGTTTTCCGCTTCGCTGACCTTGGCGGCCGCAGACGAACCTCCCCTGCCTCGGAGGCCATGGGATGTCTTGCCACGGCGCCGCTGCACACGCAGCTAGGGCGCGTATCGCGTCGTGATCAATGGGCATCGCAGCTTCCGGGGCGGGTGCCCCGTCTGGGGTGCGGGGCCCGGCGATCTGCTGCTGCGCCGTGTGGACGCGAGTGACCGGAAGCGTTGCCGCAGGCAGCGGCGAGGCCCGAGGGCACCGGCTGCGTGCCCGCCGGGAGGGTGTGTCAGACCATGGCGAGCCGGTCCACCAGCAGCTCCACCCTCGGCTCTGCGTACTCGGGCAGCAGGCGGCCCGCGCGGGTCAGGGTCGCCAAGCCGTGCAGGGACGCCCGCCTGCACGTCCTTGACGGTGGCGTCGGGCCCATGAACGCTTCCTCCTCCCGAGCGGCTCCAGCACCTCGAGCTGCAGCACCGCGCGGTACGACTCCGGATGCCCGGCCGGCAGCCCCACGTATTCGTCGAGCTGGGCTATGCGCACTCGGGAGTCGTCCACGGCACCGGAGTGCACCCTGGCCGTCAGCGCCTGGTAGACGGGCAGCGGGGTCGAACCCGTGGCTCATCCCGAGCAGCGCGTCGGGCTTGCGCCGGAGCAACTGCGCCATGGCCTCGGCGATCAGCTCGCCACTGCGGCGGTGTCCGGAACGATGACGACTTCCACGCTGGCCTGTCGTTCTGAGATGTGCTGGGTGGACAACCTTGTAGGGCTGGGCGGGGTGTCCGGAGCCGTCGCCCAGCACCCCGCCCGGCACTCGTACTGTTACCGCCGCGCGCCCGTGAACACGACCGCTACTTCGGGGATGCGGTCGATGTACCCATCCAGGAGCTGCCGGCCGACAGTGACCGAATCGACGAGGGGGTGGAGGGAGAACGCCTTGACGGCGTCGGCGCGGGAGCCTGTCGTGGCCGCGCTGATGGTGAGCCGCTCGACCGCCTTGACCTGCTGCATCAGGCCGGCCTGATGCAGGTCGGGCTGGGTGAGGGTGAGCGGGTGGACGCCGCCCGCGTCGACGGTCACCGGGACCTCGACGACCGCATCCTGGGGGAGTGCGGACACGGTCGTTCCGTTGCGCACGTTGAGGATCATCGTGGCCCGCTCATTGCGGCTGACCGCGGCCATCACCGCGAGGGCGACGCCCGCATAGCCCTGGTGCACGGGGTCCGGCTGGAAGGCCGCGTCGGCCTCGGCCTCCCCCTGCACGGCTCCCTTGGCCTCGGCCATGTAGTTGGCGCTGCGGTTGGCGATGGTTTCGCGCCACAGTTGCACGGCCGAGCCTCCGGTGGCCTCGCTGACCCGCTCGTAGAACTGCCGCTGCTGCCGGGCGAGGAACTCGCCGCGGGTCTGCGGGGCGTCGAGGATGGAGCGTACGGCGTCCCGGTTGAAGTAGTAGTAGTAGAGGTACTCGTTGGGGATCAGGCCGAGGTCGCGCAGCCACTCCGTGCCGAAGACGACTCCCTCCTCAAGGCTGCTGAGGCGTTCGTCGGCGAGCAGGCGCGGCAGAACGTCCTCGCCGTTGTACAGGACCCTGCGCATCCAGCCGAGGTGGTTGAGGCCGACGTAGTCGAACTGGGCCCGGGCCGGGTCGAGGCCGAGCGTCGTGGCGATCCGGCGGCCCAGGCCGGAGGGGGTGTCGCAGATACCGAGGACGCGGTCGCCCAGGACGCTCTGCATCGCCTCGGTGATCATCCCGGCGGGGTTGGTGCCGAACGGCAACTCGTCGGCGGACAACACGAACCAGACCGCCGACCCGGTGTCCACGGAAGTCGCCAAGGCGGGCAGGGTCACTCTCACCGAGTGGGATCAGAACACCGATCCGGCACCAACGCTTCCTCGGAAGCGCTGAACAGGGCGCTCATGAAGAAGTACCCGTAGGGCCACCAGAGGCGGGCTGGACCGGCCGGGCGCCGGCGGGCTGGGCGGTATGGCGAGAGGAAATCTCCACCACGTAGGGCAAGTTGCGCTCCTCCAGACCCAGGCCCGCGCTGCGGCGTCGGCTGCTGACCGTGCGAGCGCGGGACGGGTTTTGGGCACTTATGGGCCGTGCGCCAGTACTTGTTAGCCTCGACCGTGGCCCCTAGCCCGACGATCCGATGGACTGTGGATCATGACAGCGACAGCGCCAACAACGTTGGTCCTCGCGGGGACAGGCAAGACCGGACGCCGCGTCGTGTCCGGACTCGAAGCGCGTGACGTGCCGGTACGGGTCGGCTCACGACGCGCCGATCCGCCTTTCGACTGGCAGGACGACACCACATGGGAACCCGCGCTACGAGGCATGGACGCGGCTTATGTCGCCTTCTACCCTGACGCGGCGTTCCCCGGCTCGGCCAGAACCGTGGGCTCCTTCGCGAACCTCGCAGTTGCCCGCGGCGTCCGGCGCCTCGTCCTGCTTGCCGACCGCGGTGCCGACGAGGCCGAGCGGTGCGAACAGGCGGTGCGGGACTCGGGTGCGGAGTGGACCATCGTGCGGGCGGGTTTCATCACGCAGAACTTCAGCGAGGCCTTCCTCGTAGAACTGGTCCGGGCCGGCGTGGTCGCCCTTCCGGCCGGCGACGTGGCGGAACCGTTCACCGACGCGCAGGACATCGCGGATGTCGCCGTCGCGGCCATGACCGAGAACGGCCATACCGGCCGGATCCACGAAGTGACCGGCCCACGACTGCTCACCTTCGCCGATGCCGTCGCCGAGATAGCGAGCGCGACCCGCAGGGAGATCCGCTATCTGCCGGTCACGCCCGACCAGTTCATCTCATCCCTGACCGAACGAGGCGTGCCGCCCGAGTACGCAACGCAACTGGCCAACCTGATGACCGAGGTCTTCGACGGCCGCAGGGCCCAGGTGACCGACACCGTCGAGCGCATTCTCGGCCGCCCTCCACGCGACTTCGCGGAGTACGCACACGAGACAGCCGCAACTGGCGTCTGGGATGCCCATGCCGCGCCCTCTGGCGAAGCCTGACGTGCTCGGGAAGCCAGAGCACGGCTGAGCCGATCTACGCGAACCGACCCTGAATCCGCCTGAGTTCGATGCCTCTCGGTCGGCGTGGCGATAGAGTCCACACGTGCGTTGATCTTCCGGGCGGCGGCCAAGTGCCGCCGCGGACGGTGTGGGGCGCCCCCCGACAGCGGGGCCGCCCCGGCAGGCATACCCGTCACCATCCCACCGGAGATCACACAGTGACTGCTCAGCAGCCCCTCACTTACGACGCGTTCATCGAACTCGCCCTCGCCGATTCCGCCGTCGTCGGCCTCGTTCTCAAGGGCTCCCAAGCCCACGAAGGCCTGACCACCAAGCACTCCGACCACGACCTGTACGTCATCCTCGCCGATGACGCGCCAACGGATCTCACCCGGTTCACAGGCCACCGCACCCCCGAACTCGACCTCGTCATCGTCTCCCTCGCCGAGTTCCGCACGGCCGGAATGCCCGGCTTCGAGCGCTACGCCCTCGCCCGCGCCCGGGTGGTACTCGACCGGCTCGACGGAGGCATCGCCCAACTCCTGGCCGACAAGGCACGCCTCGACGCCGATGAAGCATTCCGGGACTCCCGTGACTGGCTCGACGCCTATGCCAACTCCCTCTACCGCTCCGTCAAGAACGACCGCGACGGCCATTCACTCGCCGCCCGCCTGGACGCCGCCGACAGCATTCGATTCCTGCTCGAGCTGCTCTTCGCTCTCGACCGCCGCCCCCGCCCCTACAACAAGTACCTGGAGTGGGAACTCGCCCAATACCCGCTGCCCGACTGGGACACCGACATGCTGCTCGGTGCCGTCGCCCACATCTCAGGAACAGGCGACGTGCCCCTGCAACGACGCCTCTTCACCCGTGTCGAGGCAGCGGCCCGGCAGGCCGGACACGGTGAGGTGCTGGACGCGTGGGGTGAGGACCTCGATCTGATGCGACCGCAGTAGAAGGGATGCCGCGGCGGTCGGACTGCTGCCGGCACCAGCAAAGCGGCCCTGCGGCAGTTGGTCCGCCCGCCGCTGCGGTCGTCGGGTGAGTCCCACGCGGACGCGCACCCACATGACGTACAAGTCAGCTGCTTAAGCATCCAGGGCGAGGAACTGGCGGGCACCGCGCAACGTGGTGTGCAGCTTGCGCTGAGTGGCGCGACTGTCAAGGCGGACATCTAGTGCCCCGGGGAGTGCGCTATTGGCCCGCAGACCCGCAGGCAGTCGGGAGGTGTCTAGCCCGTCACGCTTGGCGATGAGGATGCCGAGTTCGTAACGGCTCACCGCGTCAGCTCCTGCCAGATGGTGAACGCCGTTCGCCTCGGCGGATGCGAGTTCCAGAAGGGCGGCGGCCAGGTCGGCGACATGCACGGGGCAGCGAACGTCGTCGGTGAACAGCACGCCATTTCGAGTACCGGCCGCGAGGTCATGCACCGCGCGTACGTGCGCAGACCGACGGTCACCGATGATCAGCGAGGTACGAGCGATCACGGCATCCGGGTGCGCGAGGTGAATCCCTGTCTCCGCTGCGGCCTTCGCCGCGCCGTAGGGGGTTACGGGGTCGGGGAGGCAGGATTCGTCGTAGTGGACGCGGGCGCCAGAGAACACCGCGTCACTGGATACGTGGACCAGGCGGCAGCCGTACTTCGCCGCAGCCATCGCCAGGCGGACAGGGCCTTCGGCCGTGACTGCCCAGTCGGATTGGCCGCTGGTTGCGTTGACGACGAGGCGCGGGCCGACCTCAGCCACGACTGCTTCGACGCGCTTGGGGTCCCGCAGGTCGAGGGCATGCCACGTGACCTCCTGAGCACTACCGGGCCTGGTCGCGAAGGTCGCGGCCGTTACATGCCCGGCTGCTGCTGCCTGGCGCACCAGCTCAGTGCCAAGGAACCCGCTACCGCCGATGATCAGGATCGTCATGACGCGACACAGTAAGGGATCCTCGCGCCGCTCCAACTTCGATGAAGCTACCCAGCTCCGGCTCGTCCGCCAGGCCGCCGCCGGGCTCCGCTGCCCCTGGGAGAATGCAGCCGAGCGCGGCCGCCTCACCCCGGCCCGGGTCCGCCGCGGGTTCCGGCACCGCCGCCCGCACCTCGCCTGTCCGGCCCGTGCACCCAAACCCTCAACACCCGGCCCCGGGCGGCCAATCGGCTCGAAGAAGCGACGACCGCCATCCACTACGACGTCGGCAAAACCGTCAGGCGGCCCGAGAGCATCATCGAATGCGACGTGCTCAGACCTCGAAGAACAAGCTCAGGCGACTTCGGTGCGGAAGCCGTCCATGTCGGCGACGACCTTCAGGCTTTCCGGTTTCTGCTTCAGGATCGTGTGCAGAAGGTCAGCGTTGGTACGGTCCGCGGGGCCGGGGAGGAACCGGACTCGCCCGCCGGGTTGCGTGATTTCGATCCGTACCTCTCCCCCGATGGCCTGGATGTAGGCGGCGAGGTCGAAGATGAGCTGGGCGAGGGGGATCAGCTCGTCCGAGGTGCTGGTCTCCAGCTCGTCGATGCGGGAAAGGTCGACGGGGAGAGGCTGAAGGCGCCGGATTCCAGACTGATGACCCGGGTGAGTTCGACACTCATACGGCGGGCGACGTCCTCACGGGTGGCGCTGGCTCGCTCGCGGAGTTCGACGAGTGGGGCACCGCGTTCCTCTGCGGCCAGGCGCTCGGCCTCCCGCTTGACCCCTTCGCGGTCGGCAGGGTCATCGAAGAATTCGGCGAGCAGGTCATCAGGGGTGTCGTAGACGCCCGCTTCGTGGGTGTTCATCCTCGGCCCTCCTCCATCTCCTTCAAGTGTCGCTCATATCGCTCTTCGGCGATCGAAATCGACTCGTCGTACCAGCCGGTCCAGTTTCCTGCCTTGTTACCGGCGGCGAGCACAACCGCTTCTGGGTTGCTGTTCCGCGACGAGCGTTGCTGACCGTAGGTTTCGACATAACCGATCGACGCCCTGATCGTGGTGGCGTTAGCTGGTCGGCATGCCAGAGCTGCGTACCGAACGTCTCCTGCTCCGCCGGTGGCGGGAGTCCGACCTCGAGCCGTGGGCGGCGATGAACGCCGATCCCGAAGTCCGGGAGCACCTGGGTGAACTGCTGACGCGGGAGCAAAGCGACGCCGCGGTGGCAGTCATGCAGGCCGAGTTCGACGAGCGCGGGTTTGGGTGGTGGGCGCTCGAAGCACGGGAGACCGGTGAGTTCATCGGCCGCGTCGGCTTGGACGAGGTGGACGAGGACATGCCGTTCACGGGGGTGGATATCGGGTGGCGGTTGATGCGTTCGGCGTGGGGGCACGGTTACGCCACCGAGGCCGCCCTTGTGTGCCTGGCCTTCGGCTTCGAGACCCTCGGGCTGCCGGAGCTCGTTGCATCAACGACCGCCAAGAACCTTCGTTCCCAGGCAGTGATGCGCCGGATCGGCATGAACCGGGACCCGGCCGACGATTTCGAGGATCCGAGCGTGACCGAAGGGCCGCTTCGCCGCTGTGTGCTGTACCGGATTCCTCGCAGGGAAGCCCACGGACTACACCACGAGCGCTGGGTAACGTGAGCCGAGTGTCGAGCGAGGAAGTGATGCAGGACGGTGCCCATCGCCGGGTGGTTCGGATCGGCGACACTGTCCGCAGGCCGGTCCAGCCGTGGACGCCCACCATCCACGCGTTGCTGCGACACCTGGAGAAGGTCGGCTTCGCCTACGCGCCCCGACCGCTGGGCATTGATGACGAGGGCCGTGAGGTCCTTACGTACATCGAGGGTGAGTCCGGCTCGTTGGGCTGGGCCAAGGTCGTGGACGACCAGGGCCTGAGCAACTTTGCCCGACTGCTGCGCGATTATCACGCTGCCTGCGAGAGCTTTTCACCTCCACCGGGTGCGAACTGGTCCACGGATGCAGACGGCAGGGAGGCAGGCAGTCCTGACGACGAGGTTGTCTGCCATGGGGACTTCGGCCCCTGGAACGTCGTCTGGCAGGGTAACCAGCCGGCGGGAATCATCGACTGGGACTTCGCTCGCCCGGCACCACGCCTGCACGACGTGGCCTACGCGCTCGAGTACGTCGCCCCGTTCCGCGACGACGCCGAGTGCCTGCGCTGGCTGCGCTACCCGGCGCCGCCCGACCGCCGTCTGCGGCTGGAGCACTTCTGCAGCGCGTACGGCCTCGACTCAACCGCGGGGATCGTCGACGCCGTCATTGCCAGACAGCAGGACAACGCCGACCTCGTGCGCCGACTGGCCGAGCAAGGGCACGAGCCCCAGGCCACCTGGGCCGCCGACGGGTTCCTGGCCGCACTTGACCGCAGGATCGACTGGAGCAAGACGCACCGACAGTTGCTCGAGTAGCCGATTATCCGGTCACCGACCGTACTTCTCGCCGCCATATCCAGCCGTTCCTCGGCCTGGACCGACAGGCGTTACCCAGGGCCGACATCCACGTGACCTCGGCCTGGACCTACCCAAGCCAGGTCACCCGCTGGATGTACACCCGCTTCCGGTAGTCGATGATCTGGTACCACACCATGAGCGGACCCATGGCGATCACGCGCAGGCCCTGCGGGTTCGTCACGCTCGCTCCGTCGCCCGGATCACTGGCCCAGTGAGGGGAGTACGACGAGTTCTCTCGCAACTTCCTCGGCGGCTGCGCGTCCTTCGGTCGGCAATTCACCGACCACCCAGTCAGGGTCCGCGCCGTACTCCCAGGCCCACTCGGGGTCTTGAGACTCCTGGTCGTTCAAGCCTCGATCTCCCGCTCGGCCTCGCGCAGAATCCTGTTGATCTCCGCCATCGCGGCGCGGAACACGGCTTCGTCGACTGTTTCGTTCTGAGAGATCCGCTCGGCCTCGTGCAGACGAGCCGCCCGTGCCGGATCCCGTTCGATCGCCACGAAGACGCCCCAGCGTTTCAGGAAGAGCTGAAGCGGGGCCGTACTCCCGGTCTGGCTGGCCTGATCGAACGCTCGCCCGGCTTCCAAGTCGAACTGCGGCAGGTCCACGAGGCTCACCCGCTTCACCGCCTCACGCAACGCGTCCCTGGTCAGGGGCGGCATCGGGATGATCGGCCCATCATGATGCACCGGCTGTGCGCTCATCCGTCGGCCCCTTCTCGACAGAGGCCGGATGGGCCGAGCGCCCCGAGTTCGAACCAGACGCTCTTCCCTCCCGGGGGTGGGCCGACGGAGTGTGCGGCGTCGGGTTCTGTGCCCCATCTCCCCTCGGTGAGTGCGTCCACGAGCCACATGCCGCGCCCGCTCTCACCGTGGCAGCCCTCTCTCAGTACGGGCGGCTGCAGGTCTCCGTCGTAGACGGTGACCCGGACCGCAGCGAGTGGTTCACCGACAGCCAGCCGTAACACCGCGTCGGCCCCCTTGGCGTGTACGCAGGCGTTGGTGACGAGTTCGGAGGTGCAGAGGGCCGCGTCGTCGGCGAGGTCGCCGAGTTGCTGCGAGCGCAGGACGGAGGCGACGAAGTCGCGGGCGACGCGGGGTGTGGTGTCAAGGAAGGGCAGAAGAGGATGTATTCGGGCATGGAGGATCAACTCCGTTGCGGGAATGGGGAAATGCAGGGAGAGGAAGCAGCAGGGGGTAGGACGCCGGTTGGTGTCATTGCCCGTGGGGTCGACTTCACACGGGTGCGCTTCCAACTGGCGTTGGGCATGGGTGAGTTGAGCAGCCAAACACTGACGCAACGCAGCGTGTCGGCTTCAGCACTGAAGGTAGGGGACAACCTATAACCGGAGCAACCTATAGCCACGAATTGGTGACGGCTCTCGTGCCCATGCCATGCTGGCGCGCGGCAAACTAGTTCAGCGGAGCAACCAGGAAGAAGGGGCGATGCCGCCAAGGAGCAATCCCACGGCCCGACAAGAGCGCCTGGGTGCCGAACTCCGCAAGATGCGCGAACACGCGGGGATCTCCGCACGCGCCGCTGCCGCGCTGCTCGGCTCGAACCCCATGCATCAGAGCCACGTCGAGACCGGACGCAGCGGCATCAGCGAAGACAGGCTCCGGCGCCTCGCCGCCCACTGCGCGTGCGATGACGCCGCGTACGTAGACGCCTTGGTCGCCATGGCTGCCGAGCGCGGAAAAGGGTGGTGGGAGGAGTACCGAGGCATCGTCGCCCCTTCGGGACTGAACCTGGCCGAGTTGGAACAGCACGCCGAGGGTGTCCAGACCTTCCAAATGGCGCACGTCCCGGGCCTGTTCCAGATCGAGGATCACATGCGGGCCATGTTCCGCTACGTGTCTCCGGACTGGCCGCAGGACGACCTGGACGCACACGTCGCGTTCCGCTCCCGACGGCAGCAGATCATCACCGGTGAACGTGCCACCCCGTACGAGGCGGTCATCCACGAAGCTGCCCTGCGCATCCTTGTGGGCGGCCGGAAGACGACCCGCGCCCAGCTTGAACACCTGCTGGAGCTCTCGGACCTGGATAACGTGACCGTGCGTGTTCTGCCCTTCGCCACCGAGGATTTCGCCGGAGCAGGGCACTCCATGCTCTACGTGCGCGGTCTGGTGCCCCAGCTCGACACAGTCCAACTGGACACCGCGCACGGCGGCGAGTTCCTCGACAGCGAGCCGCGGCTCAAGCAGTACCGGAAACGCTACGACAGGATCGTATCCACGGCTCTCGAACCGGGACGCTCCCGGGACTTCATCACCCGGATCCTCCAGGAACTCTGAAAGGCGCCCTCTTGTCCACTCCTCTCACCTGGCAGAAGTCGTCGTTCTCAGGCGGCGGTTCGGGCGAGGACTGCGTCGAACTCGCCGCCGCCGAGGATACTGCGATACGCCTCCGCGAAAGCGAACGCCCAACAACCTTCCTCACCACGGCCCCCGCTCCCCTGCGCGCCCTCCTCTCAACCCTCAAGGCCGGGCACCTCACCTCGCGATGAGGACAGGCTGGAAGAAGCCACTGCTTTCAGGGCTCTCCCAACTGACCTCGGAGAAGCCCGCGTCGGTGACGAACCGCGTCAACTGCCGCTGGCCAAGCGCCCAGTACGTGACGCGCCGCACTCGGACATACCAGTCGTCCCCGTCCGGTACGAGCTGGAAGTGCTCCAAGTCGTAGTGCTCTCCGTCGTCGTGCCAGTCCCAGAGCTGGAAGCCGATGGTCCGGCCGACCTCGGTCCAGGACACGCTCGGTGGGGTGGCGGCGGGGCGGGAGGCGAGGATCTCGTCGTAGGGGCGAGTGCTGAGCAGGAGCAGGCCGCCGTTGCGGAGGACGCGTCGCATGGCGGCCAGGGCGGTACAGACGTTCTCCTCGGTGAGCAGATGGGGAAGCGAGTTGTCGGCACACACGACGACGTCGAACTGACCGTCATTGAAAGGGAGTTGGCGCATGTCAGCCACGACTGCCGGAAGCCGCACTCCCCGCGCGGCCGCCTCCCGCACCGCCCGGCCGACCGCCGCCCTGCTGATGTCGCTGCCGGTGACCCGATGCCCCCGCAGGGCCAGCCCGATGGCCTGCGTACCGATCCCGCACGCGCAGTCCAGGACAGCCCTGGCCCCCTCCCCCAGCCTCGCCCGGATGATCGTGTCCAGGCTGCCGCCCTGCCGGACCACACTGGCGTCCCAGTCGGCGTAGATCAGGTGGTAGTCGTCGGCGAGCTGGTCGTAAAAGTGCGCCACGGGGGACTCGGTCATGCCCTCACGCTAACCCCGCGACCTCCGCCAGTACGCTGCCGTCGTGACCGATCTTGTCCAGCGTGGCGTCGGGGCCGTACTCGGCTCCGCCGTCGGGGACGCCCTGGGCGCGCCCTTCGAGTTCGGGCCCGAAGGGGCGTTCTCGGCTTGGTTTCCGGTGCCCGGTGGCGGCGGCGAGATGTGCGGAGGCGGCGGCTGGGACCCCGGCGAAGCCACCGACGACACGCAGATGGCCGTGCTCGTTGGGGAGTCACTCCTGGATTGTGGCGGGCTCGAACTGCCCGACCTCTTCCGGCGGTTCCAGCGTTGGGCGGTGTCCGAGCCCAAGGACATCGGGTTGCAGACCGAGGACGTACTCACCAGTGGAGAGGCCTGGGACTTCGCCGCCGCGCTCCACTTCCAGGGCAACCAACGGGCCGCAGGGAACGGGGCGTTGATGCGGGCGGCCACATCCGCCGTGTACTTCGCGGGCGGCGGTACGGAGGCCATGATGGACGCCGGCCGTCGCATCGCCGCGCTCACCCACGGCGACCGGGCGGCCTGGGAGGGGACGGCGCTCTTCCACGAACTGGTCCGGGTGGCTCTTACCGGGAGCGACCCGCTCGATGCGCTGCCGGGCACCCTGGATCTCGTACACCCGGATCACCGGGCACGGTATGCGGTGGTCCTCGCGCCGGACTGGCATCCCGATCAGGCGACGGAATTCAACGGTGCCGTTTGGCCTTGCCTCGGGTCGGCCGTCTGGGCGCTGCGTACGACCGATTCGTACGAGGACGCCGTGCGGGCCGCCGTCGATCTGGGCGGGGACACCGACACCGTGGCGGCGGTCACGGGTGGGCTCGCGGGGGCGGTGTACGGGGCGGACGCCGTCCCGTCGCGGTGGACCGAGCCGTTACATGTGCCGCTGCCGGGGTTCGACGGGCGGGTGCTGCGGGCGGCGGAGTTGGTGGGGCTGGCGGAGCGGTTGGCTCGGTAGCCGCGGATGCGGAAATGCGGCAACGCCTCGCACGGCTGCTCAGCCGTGCGTTTCCGGCACCGTGATCACACCCGCCCGACAAGATCGTCCTACTCGTGATCCCGTCTCACTGAGGTGTGAAGGATTCTCCGGCCGCCCGTCGCCGGCCGGGTCACATGTCGTCATACGCCCCGTCGAAGACCGCGTTGTTTCCGCCGCATGCGCTGCATCAGGGCGTCTCTGCGCTCTGAGGTCCGCTCGGCGGAAGGCTCCCTGGTGGCGGAGTGCTGCGGGAGTGGAGTTCGACGGCCAGCGGCGCTGCGGTGAACATCGAGGAGTAGGTGCCGACGACGATGCCGATGAGCAGGGCGAGGGCGAAGTCGGTCAGGGAGTCCCCGCCCAGCAGGGCGAGCGCGCACAGGATGAACGCCGCGCCCATGCCGGTGTTGATGGTGCGCGGAACCGTCTGCAGGATCGCGGTGTTGGTGACGTGTACGAAGGGTGTCTTACGCGGCGCGGCCGCGGTCTTCCTGCCCGCCCACAGTTCCCTGATGCGGTCGAAGACGACGACGGAGTCGTTGACCGAGTAGCCGATGACGGTGAGCAGGGCGGCCAGGAAAACCCCGTCGATGGGCTTGCCCAGCCAGGCGAAAACGCCGCTGAGGATGAGCGCGTCGTGTGCCATGGCGGCGACCGCTGCGGTGCCGAACGTCCAGCGGAAGCGGACGGCGAGGTAGAGCAGCTGGGCGGCGAGAGCCACTGCGAGGGCGATGACGGCGCCGCGGCGCAGCTCTGCGCCCAGGCTGGGCCCGATCAGTTCGTCCCGTGTTTTCTCCGCGGTGCCGGCGAGGTCGTCGATCGTCTCGGTGATCCGGGCTTCCTCGGCATTCGAGAGCTTGTCGGTACGCACGGTCAGGGCGCCTTCCCCGGAGGTCTGGACGACGGCGCGAGGGAAGCCCGCGTCGGCCAGGGCATCCCGGGCCCGGTCGGCGGACACCGGTGCGCTGGTGGAGTACTCGATGAGCCGGCCGCCGGTGAACTCCACGCCGAAGTTCAGCCCGCGCACCGCGATCCCGGAGGTGGCCAGGACGAGGGCCGCGGCGGACAGGGCCAGCCAGCGGCGCCGGTGGCGCATCAGGTCCGGGCTGCGGCGGGAGAGCCAGTCGCGGACGGTGCCGGTGCCGGCGATACCGGTGAGGCGGGGATGTCGTCGTACCGCGCGGCGGGCGACGGCGAAGTCGGCAAGGACGCGGGTGATCACCAGGGCGCTGAGCATGGAGGCGAGGACGCCGATGCCCAGGGTGACGCCGAAACCGCGCACGGGGCCGGAGGCGAGGAAGAACAGCAGCCCGGCGGCGATGAGGGTGGTGATGTTGGAGTCGGCGATGGCGCTGAATGCGTTGCGAAACCCGGCCGTCAGGGCGGAGCGCAGGCTCTTGCGGCGGCGGGTGGTGTATTCCTCGCGGGCGCGTTCGAAGACGAGGACGTTGGCGTCGACCGCCATGCCGATGGCGAGGACGAACCCGGCGAGCCCGGGCAGGGTCAACGTGGCACCCAGGGCGGCGAGGGCGGCGTAGGAGATCAGTCCGTAGCAGGCCAGTGCCAGGACGGCCAGCGTGCCCATGAGCCGGTAGACGGCGATGAGGAACAGGGAGGTCAGCACGGTGCCGATGACTGCGGCCTGCGCGCTGGCCCGGATGGCCTGAGCTCCCAACGTGGGGCCGACGGTGCGCTGTTCGACGGTCTCGACCGGCACCGGAAGTGCACCGCCGTTGATGAGCAGGGCCAGTTCCCGGGCCTCTGACTGGCTGAAGGAGCCGGTGATCTGGGTGCTGCCGCCGGTGATGCCGGTGCGACAGGCGACCGAGGGGTCGACCTGCGGGGAGGAGATGACCTTGTCGTCCAGCACGATGGCGACGCGGCGCGTGGGATCGCCGGCCGGGGCGCAGGCTGCCGCACCGGTCAGATCCGCCCAGCCGTCCGCGCCCGCGTCTTTGAAGTCGACGCTGACGAACCAACCGCCCACGCCCTGCTGGTCGATCCGCGCTTCGGCGCCGTCGACGTCGGCTCCCGTCAACGCGGAGGGCCCCAGGCGCAGCCGCTGTCCGGATTCGTCGGGCCGGACGCGTTCCTCCGGCCGCTCGGTCGGTGCCTGTCCCGGTTCGGCGATGCCGAGCACGGGGTGGAAGGTGAGCTGTGCGGTACGGCCCAGGACGTCGGCGGCCTCGCGCGGGTCCTGCAGACCGGGCAGTTCGACGATGATCCGGTTGTCCCCGGAACGGGCGATGGAGGGCTCGGCGACGCCGAGTGCGTCGACGCGGCGGCGCAGTACCTCCAGGGTGCGATCGGTCGCTGCCGAGTCTGCCTCGGCGGTCGGCGAGTCATGGGTTTCCAGCACGATCTGGGTTCCGCCGCGCAGGTCGAGGCCGAGGCGGACCGGTACGGCTGCGGCGATGTAGAGCGACAGGGCGAGAACAGCGAGGGCGAAGAACGCCCGTACACGCGTGGCGCGCGTCAAGAGTGCCTCCAGCAGGCATACCGCGGCCGCCTGGGGCGGCGCGGGAGAAGACAAGGGGAGATGTCAGAGGCCGACTGGAGACGGTGGCGCTCGCCCGCTGTGCCGCACGGTGTGCTCAGGAGGTCCGGCCGCCTCGGGCGCGGGCGCCGACAGCGCCCCCGGCTCGGGGCTCGGCAGCACGGGGCATCGGGGGACGGGCGTGCCCCCGGTCGGCGGAGCGTGCCGCTCAGCGGTGGTGTCCCGGGATACTCGCGCCGGGACACCCCAGGTCGTGGTGCACGTGTCGTCGGTGTGCGGGGTGGTACTGCCGCCGCTTCCCTGGGCCACCGCGGGGATCGAAGTCGTTACGCCGCTGGGAGAGGCGGGGGCGGCGGTGCCGAGAATGGTCAGAAGGCCAAGGAGGGCGACCAGTACGGGCAGCAGCCTGCCGGCGGTGTCTGCGCGGCGTGAACAGCCGCATGGAGCGGCGGCGCGACGGAGCTGGGCCATACGCCGCCTCCTTCTCGGGCTCTGTCGTCATACCCTGATCCGGCACGTGAAACCGGGGGCAAGGTTTCGCGAAGTGCGGGCGGCTCAGGGTTCGATCAGGCCGGCCCGGATGGCATAGCGGGTCAACTCCAGGCGGTCGCGCAGACCGAGCTTGTGCAGCAGGTTCGCCCGATGGCGCTGCACGGTCTTGACACTGATGAACAGCGTCTCCGCGATCTCCTTGGAGGAATGGCCCTCGGCGACGAGTTTGAGGACCTCCTCCTCCCGGGCGGTCAGCACACGGTCCGGGACCTCCTCGCCACGCCGGACGCGGTCGAGGTAGTTGCGGATGAGGGCGGTGACCGCTCCTGGGTAGAGGAACGGCTCGCCGCGCATGGCGGCTCGGCACGCGGCGACCAGATCGCGGTCGGCCACCGACTTCAGTACGTAGCCGCAGGCTCCGGCTTTGAGTGCCTCGAAGAAGTACTGCTCGTTGTCGTACATCGTCAGCATCAGGATCCGCAGCTGCGGTTGGCGGGACGACAGTTCCCGTGCGGCCTGCAGTCCCGTCATGCGCGGCATGGCGACATCCAGGACGGCCAGGTCCACTTCGTGCGTGCGGGCCAGGGCGATGGCTTCCGCGCCGTCGCCGGCCTCGGCGACGACCTCAAGGTCTGGTTCACCGTCGAGAATGAGCCGCACCCCACGGCGGACCAGGGCATGGTCATCGGCGAGCAAGATCCGGATCGGGGCCTGGTCAGCCATGATCGGCGTCCTCTTCCTCTGCGGTGGGCACGGGTTTCTCAGCGGTGGGTGCGGACAGGGCCACGTGCGTGCCACCGGTGGTGCCGGTGTCGATCTCGAGCGTGGCGCCGATGAGCAGGGCGCGTTCGCGCATGCCGCGGATCCCGGCACCTTCCCGGGCGATACCGATGCCTCGGCCGTCGTCACTGATGCCCAGCACCACGGCACCGGCGGTTCGCCGCAGCCTCAGCTCGATGCGTTCGGCTTCGGCGTGGCGGGCGACGTTGGTCAGCGCTTCCTGCGCCACCCGGTAGAGCACCAGTTCGGTCTGCGGGTCAAGAGGCGGCAGGTCAGCGGCGAAGTGGCGTGTGATCTTCAGGCCTGTGTGGGTGGCGAAGTCGTTGGTCAGTGCTGTCAGCGCGCTGATCAGGCCCAGATCCTCCAGGACGCCGGGGCGCAGCCGGCGCGCGAGCCGGCGTACTTCGTCGAGGCTTTCGCGGGTGGTCTCCTGCACCTGCTGCAGTTCGGCGCGCAGGGGCTCGGGGGCCTGGTCGGCTGCTCGCTTGAGTCCCAGCAGGACCGCGGTGAGGCTCTGCCCGACCTCGTCGTGGAGTTCCTGGGCGATGCGCTGCCGCTCGGATTCCTGGGCGGACAGGGCGCGGGCGCTGCTCGTGGCGCGTTCGGCCTCCAGCCGGTCGAGCATGGCGTTGAAGGTGCGGATCAGCTCGGCCACCCCGCCGTGGCCGGTCACCGGCAGGCGCTGGCCCGGGCGCAGCAGGTCCACCCTGGTCATCAGCCTCGTGAGGCGGTCCAGCGGAGCCAGCCCGATACGCAGCAGGGCGGCGTTGGCCACCAGCATGACGATCAGGCCGCCGACCAGGATCACCGCCTCGGTCAGCAGCACCGGCACCGAGACGGTCACCGGTGCCCACAGCAGCAGCGCCGTGGCGGTACCGAGCACCACGGCGTTGAGCCCGAAGATCCGCCAGAACAACGACACAACCCGTTGAGCCTCCCTCGGAATACGCCCCGTCACCACTATCCGTCAGGCGGGCACGGGTTCCCCGCCGCGCATCACCAGGCTTGCTCGCCGCCCAGGGTCAGCCTGCCTGCGGCGCGATGAGCGTGTCGATGGGGTACAACACCCATCTCCCCTGGCGCCTGCATCACCTAGCCCCCTGTAGATGGGTGCTGTGGCCGATGGCTTCCCCTGACCCGGCGGACCAGGGTGGAGACATGAACCAGACGGCCGCCCCACCAATACGTCCGCAGACAGCTGCGGCACGCAGCCCACCGTGGCCTCCGGGATGCCGCGGACTGGTCCATGGTCACCGCCCCGTTCGAAGGGACTGCTTTCCATGCCACTCGACACCGCCGCCCGCCGCGAATCCGGCCCTGAACGTCTGACGGCGCATGAGGCCCGGCAGCGTCTTGAGCATGAGCGCGCCTCGCGGCTCGTCCAGCTCACCGCGATCGAAGAGGCCGGACCCGAGACGAACGACCACCTCATGGCCGTACAGAAGGACGCCTTGCAGCGCGTGCTGAAAGAAATCGACGCCGCCTTCCAGCGCATCGAGGACAGCACGTACGGCATCTGCCAGGACTGTGCCCAGCCCATCCCCGTCGAACGACTGGAGATCCTGCCGTACACGCGCTGCTGCGTCGGATGCCAGAGCCGAACCACCTGATCGCAGACAGCCGGCGGTATGTGGAGCGAGTTCCTTTTCCCCTGTGTGGAGGCATGAGGAAGTGAACAACCAGGTCATCGGCGCCGACAACGCGGGCCTGCGCCCCGAGGATCTCGCCGGGCTCCGCGAGAGCCTGCATGAGCAGCGCCTGTTCCGCGAGGAGCAGCTGCGGCAGATCGCAGCGCCGTCCCAGACGCGGGCCGAGCGGATACGCGGGCGGCAGTCCGCCTCACAGCTCGAGGTCCACGTCAAGCTCGCCGCCTCCGCCCGCATGGTCCTCTCCGATGTGGAAGCGGCACTTCAGCGGATGGACCAGGGCCGCTACGGCAGGTGCCACCTGTGCGCCCAGCCCATCGCCCTGGCACGCCTGAAGATCGTGCCGCAAGCCCGCTACTGCGGCCGCTGCCACCAGCTCCGAGAAGCAGGACGGTGACGGGTATGTCCGTGTAGTTCGCACCCGCCGATGGCCCCACCACCTGGCCGGTGTGCCGACGGTGTCCCGGGATCGCCCTCGACCTGGGCAGCTCCCGCACCCGCGCCTGGGTACCCGGCCGCGGGATCATCCTCGACGTCCCCACCATCACCTTCGAGGGCGCCCCAGGCTACCGCCCCATCCAGCGCGGCACCATCGTCGACCCCGAGGGCACCGCCCGGATGCTGCTGCGTCTTCTGGGCCCCCGCATTCCCTGCATCAGCAGGCACCGGCCTCTTCGGCATCGAAGGAGAGAGGCGACGTGACCGACGAGATACCGCACGCCCGGCCATCCCCCGCCCCGCGCCCCACCAGACTGTGGCGATGGCGGCGCAACCCCCTGCGCCGCCCCACCGACCTGGTGCAGGCATGGATCGGGCTTGCTCTGACCCTGGCCGTGCTGGCCGCCACCCCGCTGGCCATGGTGCTGGTGGGCACCATCGTGCACCGCTCCTTGCAGCAGACCGCCGACGAACAGGCCCAGTCACGACACCGCACCCCGGCCGTCCTGCTCCACGACGCCCCCCGCCACCCCGAACCCGGATCGCAGGAAGACCGGCACACGCGCTACCCGGTCAAGGTCCGCTTCACCGACCCCACCGGACACTCCCGAACCACCACGACCGAAGTACGGCCCGGCCTGCCCGCCAAGAGCACTGTCCAGGTGTGGACCACCGACAGCGGAAAAATCATCGACCCGCCCTGGACCGCCGAGCAGATCCGCAGCCGCACCCTCGGCTCGGCCGGCGTAGCCGGTGCAGGAGTGCTCCTTGCCGGAGCGCTCGCCTACGCCGCGGCCGCCCGCGCACTGGACCGGCGACGCCTGGCCGACTGGGACAAGGCATGGGCCCAGACCGCACCCCGCTGGACGACATCAACATGACAGCCGCTCCCTGGGGGAATCAGCCGGTGGGAGTCATCGACTGGGACTTCGCTCGCCCGGCACCACGCCTGCACGACGTGACCTACGCGCTCGAGTACGTCGCCCCGTTCCGCGACGATGCCGGGTGCCTGCGCCGGCTGCACTACCCGGCGCCACCCGACCGCCGTCTGAGGCTGGATCACTTCCGCCTGAGAGATCCGTTCCGCCTCGTGCAGACGAGCTGCTCGTGCCGTGGGGCCGGCCGAGCAACTGGCTCTGCAGCTGCATGCGCAGAGACACGTTCGCCGCGGGCGGGACGGCGGTCCCACTCCGCGGCGAGCGTTGCTGACGAGCCCGTCAGGGTTTCGTCAGAGTTTGTCCATGCGGGTGTAGGGGCTGACGATTCGGGCCTGGCGGGCGCCGAAGTCGACGAGCATCGCGACGCCGTCTTCGACGCCGACGATCGTGCCCAGGCCGAACTGGTCGTGCGACACTCGGTCGCCCAGAGCGAAGTGCTTGGCGACCGGGGCAACCGGAGCTTTGAAGGGACTGGTGGGCAGATGGCGCCGGGGCGCGGAAGGCTTCGTCATCGTGAAACCAGTATGCGCCAGCGCGGGCCCGAGGTGTGAGTCACGGATGACAACGATCCGGCTCCCGGTCTGCAACACGGGCTGCCGCGCGCCCGGCCACCGGGTGCCCAGCGGCACGGGCCGCACCGCCTACACCGCCTACAGCGCCTTCAGCGCCGCCGCCGTGGCGCGCGTCAGTTTCTCCAGGTAGTCCTTCGGCAGCTTCGGGTCGCGGATCACCACGGAGCGCCAGTAGAGCGGGCCGGAGATGAGGTCCAGGGCCAGTTCGTCGTCGATGCCCATACGGACCTCGCCGCGCTGCTCGGCCGCCGCGACGATGCCGCTCGCGACGCCCTCCTGACCTTCCCGTAGGGCCTTCTGCATGGCCTCCGCGATCTCCGGGTTGCGGGCCGCCTCGGCCTGGAGGTCGGGGATGATCTGCGAGGCCACGGGGTGGCGGAGTGCGCGGGACGTGACCTCGTAGAGCAGTCTCAGGTCGCCCTCCAGGGTGCCGGTGTCCGGGGCCGGCAAGCCCTGTACCGCGATCGCCGACACCTGGTCGAGTACCAGGTGCAGCTTGGATCGCCACCGGCGGTAGACCGCCGTCTTGCCTACGCCCGCGCGCCGCGCGATCCCCTCTATAGACATCCGGGCGTAGCCGACGGCCGCGAGTTCCTCGAAGACGGCCGACCGGATGGCTTCCGTCACATCCTCGCGGAGCACGGCCGCCCCGGCTGGAGCCCTTCGGCGCGGCTGCTGGGCGCTCCGGGCGGCTCCGTCGGCATGTCCCTCGGATTTCCCGTCGGGGTTCGTCGTCATGCGGCAGAGCATAAGGCGTTTCGACGAAACGGTTGCGTTCCGACGAAAGCGTCAGGACGGTCACGTATCGACGATACGGTTGCGTTTCGACGTCGCATCGACCTACGCTCACGTTGCGACGATACGGTCCCGTCGCGACGTAACGCCGCCAAGTGCAAGGAGCGCCCGTGAGTCAGGTCCTCGACATCGCGCCCCCGGCGCCCACCCCACCCGGCACCCCACCCGCCGCCGACGCCCCCGCAGCACTCGCCGCCCGCTACGGCCTCACCGTCAGCGGCGCCCGCCCCTCGCTCCCCGCATACGTCCGCCAGTTGTGGGCGCGGCGGCACTTCATCACGGCGTTCGCGACGGCCAAGCTCACCGCGCAGTACAGCCAGGCGAAGCTCGGGCAGGTCTGGCAGGTGGCGACGCCATTGCTGAACGCGACGGTCTACTACTTCATCTTCGGCGTGCTGATGGGCACCAAGCACGACGTGCCGGACTACGTCCCGTTCCTGGTCACGGGCGTGTTCGTGTGGACGTTCACGCAGAGTTCGATCATGGCGGGAACACGGGCGATCTCCGGCAACCTGGGCCTGGTCAGGGCGCTGCACTTTCCGCGGGCCGCGCTGCCGGTGTCGTACGCGCTGCAACAGCTCCAGCAGTTGCTGTTCTCGATGGCGGCGCTGGTCGTGATCCTGCTCTGCTTCGGGGTGCCGGTCGCGGCCTCGTGGCTGCTGGCGGTCCCGGCTTTGGCACTTCAGTTCGTGTTCAACGCGGGCGTGGCGATGATCATGGCGCGGTTGGGGGCGAAGACCCCCGACATCGCGCAGCTGATGCCGTTCGTACTGCGGACCTGGATGTACGTCTCGGGTGTCATGTGGAGCATCGACAGGGTGCTCAGCGATCACCAGGACATGCCGCGCGTCGTGCTGCTGGCGCTGGAGTGCAATCCGGCCGCGATCTATATCGACCTCATGCGGTTCGCACTGATCGACAGCTTCCACCACAGCCAGTTGCCGCACCACGTGTGGCCGCTCGCGATCGGCTGGGCGCTCCTCGCGGGCGTCGGCGGCTTCATCTACTTCTGGAAGGCCGAGGAGACGTACGGACGTGGCTGAGTACGCGAAGAACCCTGGGCACGCGGAGAACCACGCTGAGCACAGCGAGAAGATCCCCACCGTCATCGCCGACCGCGTCGACATCGTCTACCGGGTCAACGGCACCGGCGCCGGCCGCGGTTCCGCGACCGCCGCCCTCAATCGCATCCTGCGCGGCAAGAAGACGGAACAGGCGGCAGGCGTACGCAAGGTGCACGCCGTGAAGAGCGTGTCCTTCACCGCGTACAAACGCGAGGCCATCGGGCTGATCGGCACGAACGGGTCCGGCAAGTCGACCCTGCTCAAGGCGGTCGCGGGGCTGCTGCCTGTGGAGCGCGGCCGTATCTTCACGCACGGCCAGCCCTCCCTGCTCGGCGTGAACGCCGCGCTGATGAACGACCTCACCGGTGAGCGCAACGTTCGCCTCGGAGGGCTCGCCATGGGGATGTCCCGCGAGCAGATCCGTGAGCGGTACGAGGAGATCGTCGACTTCTCGGGGATCAATGAGAAGGGGGACTTCATTACGTTGCCCATGCGCACGTATTCCTCCGGGATGGCAGCGCGGCTCCGGTTCTCGATCGCCGCCGCGAAGGATCACGACGTGCTGATGATCGACGAGGCGCTGGCCACCGGGGATCGCTCCTTCCAGAAGCGGTCCGAGGCTCGGATCCGGGAGCTGCGGAAGCATGCGGGCACGGTGTTCCTGGTCAGCCACAACAACAAGTCGATCCGGGATACGTGCGACCGGGTGCTGTGGCTTGAACGCGGGGAGCTCCGCATGGACGGGCCGACCTCTGAAGTGCTGGCCGCGTACGAGGAATTCACCAGCGGCAGGCGGTGACGGAAGCGTCCGGAGCCCCAGTACCCCTCAGCGCACCAGGAACCTCAGCGCTCCAGGAACGCGAACAGCTCCTCCCACCGCCGTACGACCTCATCCGCCCCGTATCGCTGAATGTTCGCCCTCGCCGCGTCCCCCATCCGGTCCCGCAGCTCCTTGTCGGACATCAACATGCCCAGCCTGCGGGCCAGTTCGCCCGTGTTGCCGAGGCGCGCGAGCAGGCCGTCCTCCCCGTCGCGGACGATCTCGCGTACCCCGGGCGCACAGTCGAACGCGGCGCACGGCAGGCCCGTCGCCATCGCCTCCATCAGAGCGAGCGGGAAACCCTCACCCCGCGAAGACTGGACGAAGACCGAGCCGCCGCGCAACGCGTCCGCCGCATTGCCCGTACTCCCCATCCACTCCACGCAGTTGTCGAGCCCGAGTGCCGTGCACTGCTTCTTCAGGAGCTCCTCGTCCTCGCCGGAACCGTAGATCCGCAAGGTCCAGCCAGGGTGCTGCGGAGCGACCTCGGACCAGGTGTCGATGAGCATGTCGATGCCCTTCTGGTCGTGCAGGCGGCCCATGCTGACGACCACGTTCGCGGTGCGCGGGGAGGGGACGACGGGCATGAAGGGGAGCGGATTCGGCATGTACGAGACGTTGTTGAGGCCCTGGCCGATCCAGAGGTCGGCGTCGTCGCGGGTCAGGGCGAGCAGGCGGTCGACGTCGCGGTAGTGCTTGAGGACGCGCCGGAAACGTCCGGCCGCCCTGGAGTAGTCGTACGACTCGTGGGTCATGCCGATGACGGTCAGTCCCCGCATGTCGGCCAGTTCCACCCACTCCATGGCCCACACCTGCGTGACGATCACGACCGCGCCGGGTCGCGCCGTCCGGAACAGCGCCGTCAGCCTGGCGGCCTGCTCGCACATGCTCGCCCGGCGGGCTCGACCGGGGCGGGGCGGCCGTCCGGAGTACAACGTCGTGGTCGGATACGGGAGTTCGCCCAGCTCCTGCTCGACCTCGGCCGGAGTGATGCCGACGACGTGCACACGATGCCCGCGCCCGGTGAACAGCCGGGCCATCTGGTGCGACCAACTCGTCACCCCGCCCAGCTCGTTGACGCTGTTGGAGACGAAGAAGACGTCCCGCTCGGGATACTCCGTCACGCGCGCCTCCACAGGGACCTCCACTAGGACCTCCACTGGGAGAAGAACTGCTCGACGACGCTCTGCGCCGCGTCCCCCTTGTCGTACTCACCGAAGTCCGCCACGAACCGCTCCCGCGCCGCCGCGTACTTGACCACCTGTTTCTCCAACGACCCGACCACGGCGAGCAGTTCGTCCTCGGTACGCACCACGGGCCCGGGTGCCCGTTCCAGCAGGTCGAAGTAGGTTCCGCGACCCTCGTACACGTACTCCTCGTAGTCGTACGCGAAGAAGAACATCGGCCGGTCGAGGAGGACGTAGTCGAACATCACGGACGAGTAGTCGGTGATCAGGCCGTCGGCGAGCGCCAGCAGCGGGGTCACATCGTGATGCGTCGATACGTCGATGACGCGGCCCCGCACGGACGGCGGGAGCACCACGTGGTGGAGGTAGTGGGCGCGGACGAGGAGGACATAGCGGTCGCCGAAGGTGTCCGCGAAGCGCTCCACGTCGAAGGGCAGCTCGAAGCGGCCTTTGCCGCGTCCGCGGAAGGTGGGCGCGTACAGCAGGACCTTTCTGTCCTCCGGGATGCCCAACTCGGCGGCCAGCGGCGGTCGTTCGGTGGCATGGCGGGCTCGTACGAGCGCGTCGTTGCGCGGATAACCCACCCGCAGCAGCGTCTTCTCCTTGAGGCGGAAGGCGCGGGCGAGGGTGCGGACGTCGTGCTCGGTACGGATCAGAAAGTGGTCGAAACGGTCCAGCGTGCGCTGCTGCTCCTCCTGCCCGCGCCGGAACTTGAGCTTCCACTCCGGCTCGTCGAAGCCCATCCGCTTGAGCGCCGAGCCGTGCCAGGTCTGGATGTACGTGGTCTGCGGCCGCTTGGTGAGCTTCAGCGGATAGCTCTGGTTGTCGATCCAGAACTCGGCGCGGGCCAGCGCCTGGAGATAGGGCAGCGACCAGCGGCGTACGAGCGTGGCATCGGACGGAAAGCCCGTGGGACTTCCCGTGTACGACCACACCGCCTCGAACTCCAGGCCCTGGCGCCGCATTTCCTCGTAGATGGCCCGCGGGCTGTCGCTGTACTGCCGGCCCAGGTGGCTCTCGAAGACGACCAGGCGTTTCTTCACGGGCAGCCGGCTGAACGCCTCGTGGTACAGCCGGATCTTGGTGTCGCCGGAGGTCAGCTTCTTGCGCACCGCCTTCGCCTTCCGGTAGCCGGACTTGGCGAGCCGGCCCGGCGGCCCCTGCACGCCGCGCGCGACGAACGCGTCCACCTGCTCATGGGACACGAGCCGGAAGCAGAGATGGCCGCGCGCGGAGACCTCGGGCTCGATGTGGTGGGCGGCGAGGCGGGTGAGCCGGGGCCGGACGGGCAACTGCCCCCCGGCCAGGCCGGGTTCGGGGGCGGTGAGCCGGGTTGTGGTGCGGGCGCCGTCGACGTCGAGGTGGAGGCGTACGTCCCATACGGCGTCCACGATGCCCAGCGGACGCAGCCCGCGCGCGAGATCCGCCGATGCCTCCCAGGCGATGGTCTCGCCTTCGTGCCGCAGGGTCGCCACCGGGAAGCGGAAGGTCTGGAAGCGCAGGCCCTTGCGGCGGGCGTAGAACTCCAGCTCGGCGGTGAGCCGGGCGCCGGGCGGGATGATGCCGAGCGGATTGGTGACGCGCCCGGCGAGACGGACCGTACCGGCCGCTTCCGTGTAGCCGGTCAGGGCGTTGCGCAGGAACATCTTCTCGACCGGCTTGGTGTGGTAGCCGAGTTCGGTGACGTCCATGGCCCGCCGTGCGAAGTCGTCGTCCAGGTGCTCGGCGCACCAGTAGATCCGCCCGTCGCGTTCGAGGAGCGGCGAGGAGATCTTGTCGCGGTTGGTGAGCGTGTCCACGGCCGGAAGGAGGTGGTCCCAGTCGCTCCGCCGCAGCAGAAGGGCGCAGATGGCGTGGATGGGCTCCACCTCGTCGAACGCGGCGCGGTCGATCGAGTCGAGGTAGTCGCGGGCCAGCGCAGCGAACTCCCGCCGGTTGGCGGCGTCCCGGAACGGCAGGTCCCGCAGATGCAGCACTAGATCGTGCTTCAGGAACTTGACGTCCTTGTGGAACTTCAGCTCCAACAACCCCTGCTCCGCGAGCAGTTGGTCGACCCGACGATGGATCTCCATCCGCTGTGCGAAGTTGGCGATCTCGTCACGCCGGTTGCTGATCGACTTCGCGGCCGACTTCTCGGCAACGCTCCAGTCGTAGACGCGGTTCGGGATCAGGGTGATGCGGCCGGCGGCCACATAGGCCTGCGCCGAGAAGAGCAGGTCCTCGTAGTGAATGCCGACGGGGAAGCTCAGGTCCCGCTCCAGCAGGAACTCCCGGCGATAGAGCTTGTTCGTCGACAGCGTGTCGAAGACCAGCAGGTCGGGCAGCTCGGCGATCGACTCCAGGGTGCGAGTGCGCTCGTACAGCCAGGGGTACCACTTGACCTCCTTGTGGCCGCGCGCGTCCACATGCACGCGGACGCACAGCCCGGAGACGAGGTCGGCGCCGGTGGTCTCGGCCGCCTCCAGGAGGTTCCGGCAGGCGTTGCGTTCCAGTACGTCGTCGCTGTCGAGGAAGACGACGTACGTACCGTGTGCCTGCGCGAGGCCGTGGTTGCGCGGCGCCCCGCAGCCACCGCTGTTCTCCGGGAGCCGGTAGGCGCGTACTCGATCGGGATGCTCGGCGGCCAGCCGCCGGGCAGTCTCGTACGAGCCGTCCGTGCTGCGGTCGTCCACGATCACGACCTCGACGCCGCGCAGCGTCTGCGCCAGCGCGGAGCGGACGGCCGTGGGCAGCCGGGACGCGTCGTTGTAGACGATGACGACAACGGTGACGTCGGGTACGGCGGCGGTGGCGCCGGGCGGCCGGGACGGATCCAGGTTCACCCCATTGATCCTAAATGTCCCGGTCGCCCTCGTCCTCGTACGTACCGCCGTACGTACCGACGCGCGGACCTCCGTACGTACTGGCGTGCGGACCGCCGCACCGACCGCCTACGAGTGCGTACGCAACAACGTCCGCATCGTCCGCATCGCCACCGACAGGTTCGCCAGGTCGAAGGACTCCGAGCTCTGGATCTCCTCCAGGGTCGTACGGGCCCGGCCCAGGATCGCCGCGTTCTTCTGCTCCCAGGCCTTGAACCGCTGTTCCGGTGTGGCCGCGCCGTTTCCGCAGGCCAGGACGTCGGAGGTGAGCGCCGCATGGGCCGCGTACAGGTCCTCGCGGATGGAGGCGCGGGCCATGGACTGCCAGCGGTCGGCGCGCGGGAGCTCGATGATGCGGTCCATGAGCTGGCTGACTCGGAGGCGGTCGGCGAGGTCGTAGTACACCTCGGCGACGGCCATCGGGTCCTTGCCGGTGCGGTCGGCCACCGCGACCACGTCGAGCGCCGGGAAGGCCGCGGAGAACCCGGCGACGCGCTGGGCGAGCTCGTCAGGGACACCGGCGTCCGACAATTCGTCGAAGATCCGCTGGTACCACTCCAGGTCCGCACCACGCAACAGATTGGGCAGCTCGGACCAGACCCGTGCGACCCCCTCGCTGAAGAAGTCGATCGTCTCGGCGAGCTCAAGCGGCTGCGGCCGGTTGTTGAGCAGCCAGCGTGTGCCGCGCTCGACGAGCCGGCGGGAGTGCAGGCGGATACGGGTCTGAACGCCCGCGTCGACCCTGTTGTCGAGCGCCTCGACCTCGTCCCACACCTCGCTCAGCCCGAAGATCGCGCGGGCCGCGGTCTGCGCCCGGACGATCTCCTCGAGCGAGGCTCCGGTCTCCTCGCGCAGTCGGTGCAGGAAGCTCGTACCGCCCGTGTTGACCGTGTCGTTGACCAGCACCGTCGTGGTGATCTCGCGGTGCAGTGGGTGGTTGTCGATCTGCGTGAGGAACTGTTCGCGCAGCGCGGTCGGGAAGTACGCGTGCAGCAGGCTGCGCAGATACGGGTCGTCGGGCAGCGAGGTGTGCATCAGCTCGTCGGCGACCGTGATCTTCGTGTACGCGAGGAGGACGGCCGTCTCCGGCTGGGTCAGCCCGTGCCCGGTGTTGAGGCGCTCCCGGATCTGGCGCTCGGTGGGCATGAACTCCAGGGCCCGGTCGAGGTGGCCCTCGCGCACCAGGTGGCGCAGGTAGCGGTGCTGGGCGTGGAGCATGTCCGGGGACTGGGCCTGCGCGTTGGCGAGCGCGACGTTCTGTGCGTAGTTGTTGCGCAGGACGAGTTGGCCGACCTCGTCGGTCATCTCGGCGAGCAGCTTGTTGCGCTGCTTGACGGTCATGTCGCCGTCCGCGACGACCGTGTTGAGCAGGATCTTGATGTTCACCTCGTGGTCGGAGGTGTCCACGCCCGCGCTGTTGTCGATGGCGTCGGTGTTGACCTTGCCGCCGTGCTGCGCGAACTCGATCCGGCCGAGCTGGGTCAGGCCGAGGTTGCCGCCCTCGCCGACGACCCTGACCCGGAGGTCGGCGCCGTCCACGCGGATCGCGTCGTTGGCCTTGTCGCCGACGTCCGCGTGCGTCTCGGTCGACGCCTTCACGTACGTACCGATGCCGCCGTTCCACAGCAGGTCGACCGGTGCCTTGAGGATGGCCCGCATCAGGTCGGCCGGGGTCATCTTGGCGACGCGGTCCTCGATGCCGAGGGCCTGGCGGATGTGGCTGTTGAGCGGGATGGACTTGGCGCTGCGCGGGAAGACGCCGCCGCCCTGCGACAGCAGCTCCTTGTTGTAGTCGGCCCAGGAGCTGCGGGGCAACTCGAAGAGGCGGCGGCGCTCGGCGTACGAGGTGGCCGCGTCCGGGTTCGGGTCGATGACGATGTGCCGGTGGTCGAAGGCGGCGACCAGGCGGATGTGCTCGGACAGCAGCATGCCGTTGCCGAACACGTCGCCGGACATGTCGCCGACGCCGACGACGGTGAAGTCGTCGGTCTGCGTGTTCACGCCCAGCTCCCGGAAGTGCCGCTCCACGGACTCCCAGGCGCCGCGGGCGGTGATGCCCATCTTCTTGTGGTCGTAACCGGCGCTGCCGCCCGAGGCGAAGGCGTCGCCGAGCCAGAAGTTGTAGCTCTGCGCGACCTCGTTGGCGATGTCCGAGAAGGTCGCGGTGCCCTTGTCGGCGGCGACGACGAGGTAGGTGTCGTCCTCGTCGTGCCGTACGACGTCGGCGGGCGGCACGACCTCGCCGGCCACCATGTTGTCGGTGATGTCGAGCAGCGCCGAGATGAACGTCTTGTAGCTGCGGATGCCCTCCGCCAGCCAGGCGTCGCGGTCCACGGACGGGTCCGGCAGCTGCTTGGCGACGAAGCCGCCCTTCGCGCCGACCGGCACGATCACGGTGTTCTTGACCATCTGCGCCTTGACCAGGCCGAGGATCTCCGTGCGGAAGTCCTCACGGCGGTCGGACCAGCGCAGACCGCCGCGCGCGACCTTGCCGAACCGCAGGTGGACGCCCTCGACCTTCGGTGAGTACACCCAGATCTCGTACGCCGGACGCGGCGCCGGAAGGTCGGGGATGGCCGTGGGGTCGAACTTCATGGAGACGTACTCGTGCGGCTGTCCGCCCCCCGCCTCCTGGAAGAAATTCGTGCGCAGAGTCGCCTTGATGACGGTCAGGAACGACCGCAGGATCCGGTCCTCGTCGAGCGAGGCGACCTTGTCGAGGGCGGCGTCCAGCTCCTCCAGGAGGGCGTCGGTCAGTTCCGTACCCGCGCGCTGGCGGTCCGGGGACATCCGCGCCTCGAAGAGGGAGACGAGCAGCCGGGTGGTGTGGACGTTGTTGCGGAGGGTGTCCTCCATGTAGTCCTGGCTGAAGGTCGAACCGGCCTGACGCAGGTACTTCGCGTACGCGCGCAGCACCATCGCCTGCCGCCAGCTCAGCCCGGCGCTCAGGACGAGCGAGTTGAAGCCGTCGTTCTCGGCCTGTCCGGTCCAGGTCGCCGAGAAGGCGTCCTGGAAGCGCTCGCGGGCGTCGTCGGCCAGGGAGTCGCCGCTGCCCTTGGGCGGGGGCACGCGCAGGCCGAAGTCGTAGATCCAGGCGGACGTGCGGTCCAAGCAGCGCAGCTCGTACGGGCGCTCGTCGGTGACCTCGACGCCGAGCCGGCTGAGCACCGGCAGGACCGCGGAGAGGGAGACGGGCGCGCCGATGCGGTAGATCTTGAAGCGGCGCTCGCCGGGCCCGGCGCCCACCGGCTCGTACAGGCTGAGCGCGAAGTCCTTGCCGTCGCCGAGCTGCTCCAGGTTGACGAGGTCGGCGACCGCCGTACGCGGGTTGTGGTCGGCCTTGTAGCCCTCGGGAATGGCGTTGCCGTACCGGCGCAGCAGTTCGGCCGCGCGCTCCTCGCCGCACTCGGCGTTCAGCGCCTCGGCGAAACCATCGGCCCAGGAGCGGGCGGCCTCGGCGAGACGCGCCTCGATGCGTTCCTTGTCGGCGTCAGACAGTTCGGGCAGTTCGGTGCCCTGCGGGACACGGACCACGAAGTGCAGCCGGGACAGGATCGACTCGGTGTTCCAGGCGGTGAAGTCGACGCTGGTGCCGCCGAGTTCCTCCTTGAGGATGTCGATGATCCTCAGGCGTACGGCCGTGGTGTAGCGGTCGCGCGGCAGGTAGACGAGGGCCGAGTAGTAGCGGCCGTACTCGTCCTGGCGCAGGTAGAGGCGGAGCCGCCGGCGCTCCTGCAGGTAGAGGACGGAGGTGACGATGGACCGCAGCTCGTCGACCGGGGTCTGGAACAGCTCGTCACGGGGGTATGTCTCCAGGATCTGCAGCAGATCGCGCCCGTCGTGGCTGTTGGGCGAGAAGCCCGCGCCCTTGAGAACTTCCTGGACCTTGCGTCGGATGACCGGCACCCGGCGTACGGACTCGGTGTACGCGGCGGAGGAGAAGAGCCCGAGGAAGCGGCGCTCACCGATGACGTTCCCGTTCTCGTCGAACCTCTTCACGCCGATGTAGTCGAGGTAGGACGGCCGGTGCACGGTGGCGCGGCTGTTGGCCTTGGTGAGGATGAGCAGCTTGTGCTCGCGGGCCTTGGCGCGGGCGTCGGCGGGGAGCCGGCTGAAGGAGTGCGAGTGGCCGTGGGCGTCGTCGCCGCTGTGATGCGGGTCCGCGCGCAGTATGCCGAGACCGGTGCCGGGGACGGCGGCGAGGGAGTCGTCCTCCGTCAGCTCGTACTCGCGGTAGCCGAGGAAGGTGAAGTGGTCGGCGGCCAGCCAGCGCAGCAGCTCGCGGGCCTCCTCGACCTCCTGGTCGCGCAGATCGTCTGCCTTGGGCTCGGCCGGCAGGTCGTCGGCGATACGCAGCGCCGCGTCCCGCATCTTCTCCCAGTCCTCGACGGCCTCGCGGGCGTCGGAGAGCACACGCAGCAGATCGGCGGTGATCTGCTTCAGATCGGCGCGGTCGGTCTCACGGTCGATCTCGACGTGGATCCAGGACTCGATGTGAGCGTCGTGCGGCAGGTCTTCGGCGGCGGGCCGGGTGGGCTGGACCTCGATGAGCTTGCCGGTGACATCGCGCCGTACGACGAACTGCGGGTGGATCACGACATGGATGCCGCGCCCCTGCCGGGACAGCTCGTTGGTCACGGAGTCGACAAGGAAGGGCATGTCGTCGGTGACGACCTCGACGACGGAGTGGCTGCAGGTCCAGCCGTTCTCCTCGACGGTCGGGGTGTGGACCCGGACGTTGGCCGTGCCCTGGGGGCGGTTTTCGGCCAGCCGGTAGTGGGAGTAGGCGGCTCCGAAGACATCGACCGGGTCACGGTCGGTGAGGTCCTCCGGGGCGGTGTGCAGGTAGTAGCGCTGGAGGAACGCGAGCACGGTGGCGTGGTCCGGGGTGTCGGTGGTGCCCTCGTCCTGCGCCCTGGTCGGTAGATGCACCCCGGCCGGGCTGTTCTCAGCTACCCGGGCGGCCCGTTCGAGCAGCTCGGCTTTGGCTTCGTCCAGCTTGGTCTGCATTGTCCTCTGGCTCCTGTCGCGCGCCGTTGCGTGACGCCGAAAAACGTGAAGTGACGTAGCGCCGTGACGCGGGGTGTCCGGTCTGCTTCGACGCTATGTCGCGATGAGAGAGGGGCGGGGCGTTATCGGCCATATTCGGCACCGCCGGAGACTGTGAGACTGCTCTCGGTGACTCGTACCGCCCGCGAAGACCAGCGACCGCCCGGCCACGGATGTCGTCCGTGCGGTCCGGGCGCAAAGCGGGAAGACAGACGCTCCCGCGACATATCGCGCTGATCACGTGACAAGGCTATCGCTCCGCATGGGGGGCCCGTCATGGGCCGCATGTGTACAAAAGAGTGGGTGGGATTTTGACAGTCTGCACAGTGCGCGGGGGCTTACGAGCGGGCGCTTGGGGTACCCGAGTCCCTCAGCTCGCTCAGCTCGACGCAAACCCCAGCGCGCAGCCCCCTTGGCAAGGGCCCGACGCGGAGGCACGTTGGGCGTGACGGATCCCGGCGAAGGGAGCGGAGCGCCATGACTGCGAAGATCCTGATCGTCACCGGAGACGCCGCGGAGTCACTGGAGGTGATGTACCCCTACCAGCGCCTGCGCGAAGAGGGCTACGAGGTCCACATCGCCGCCCCCGCCCGCAAGCAACTCCGCTTCGTCGTCCACGACTTCGAACCCGGCTTCGATACGTACACCGAGAAGCCCGGCTACACCTGGCCCGCCGACCTGGCCTTCTCGGAGGTCGACCCCGGCCAGTACGTGGCCCTGGTGATCCCCGGCGGCCGGGCACCCGAGTACCTCCGCAACGACCTCGAACTCCGCAAGATCCTGAAGTCCTTCTTCGATACGGACAAACCCGTCGCCCAGATCTGCCACGGTCCCCTGCTGACCGCGGCGATCGACGGCCTCCGGGGGCGCCGCGTCACGGCGTACCCGGCGCTCGAGCTGGACATGCAGGCCGCGGGCGCCACCTTCCAGGACGCCGAGGCCGTGGTCGACGGCACCCTCGTCTCGTCGCGCGCCTGGCCGGACCACTCCAGCTGGATGCGGGAGTTCCTTACGGTGCTACGAGCTAAGGCTCCGGTGACCTGACTTCGGGTTCGGGTTGGGCTTCGGCTTCGGCTTCGGCTTCGGCTTCGGCTTCGGCTTCGGCTTCGGCTTCGGCTTCGGCGGGGCGTACGTCACGGGTCCATCACTCTCGCGCCGTACGCCCCGGTCACTCCCCGGTACGCCCCTTCACGCCGCCAACCGCTCCGCCTCCACGACCGCTTCCTCCAGGCTGTCCACGACAGGGACCCCTACCGCTTCGAGGCTGGCCCGGCTGTGCGAGCCCCCGGTGTAGAGCACGGCCAGCGCCCCTACGTGCCGGGCGGCTATCGCGTCGTCCGCAGCGTCGCCGATCACGACCGTACGAGCGGGCTCCACGCCGGTCAGCGCCCCCACATGCCGCACCATGTGCTCGGCCTTGCGGCCGCCGGAAGGACCGGTCCGCCCGTCGACCCGTATGAAGTGCGGCTCGATCCCGAAGTCTCGTACCAGCGGGACGAGTTCGTCATGCCGGGCCAGGCTCAGCAACGACTGGCTGCCGCCGGCCGAAGCCCACTCGGCGAGCAGCCCCGGCACCCCGTCGGTGAGCCCGCAGCCGATCCGGTGCTCCGTGTAGTACCGGTGGAAGGTGGCGTCCATGACCTCCCACTCCGCGTCCGTGGGCAGCCTGCCCATCAGCCGCTCGTAGAACTTCGGCACCGGAACGCAGTACAGCTCTCTGTACTGCTCCAGCGTGATCGGCTCAAGACCCAGCTCGGCGAAGGCCGCGTTCGTCGCCCCGATGACGGCCGCGTTGTCGTGGAACAGGGTCCCGTTCCAGTCCCACACGATGTGCGCTGCGTTGTGCTTCCCCATGCCAAAGAACGTACCCGCCGGCACTGACAACGCCGTAGGCATTTCTTCACCGGCGGCCTCGGCGCGGTCTCCTCAGTCCCCGAGGCCCGCCAAGTGTCGGGCCAGTCCGGGGCCCATCGGGTCTCGGATCAGACCGGGGTCCATCCCAGCGGGCTTCGGGTCAGTCCCCGAGCCCTACCAGGTTCGGGATCTCCTGCGTGGCGAACCACAGCAGTTCGTGGTCCTCGGCCCCGTCCACGACGAACTGTGCGTCGTCGTCGCCCGTGTCCGCCGCGCCCAGCGCGTCCGCCGCCGCCGTGACATCCGCCTCGGCCTCGTCCGAGTCGACGTGCACGGCCGCGGCCTTGGCCAGCGGTACGGGCCCGTCGATCCGCACCTCTCCGAGCGAGCCGGGGTCGAGCCCGCGATCGGGATCGGCGACCGCGGCTCCCTCCGGGACGTCGAGGGCGACGACGACGCGGCGCCGCACAGTCCCCGGGTCGAGCGCGAGCAGCCGCAGCGAGGCGAGCGCGGCCCGGTTCAGCGCCGCGTACTCCAACTCCTCGATGTCGTCGGACAGATACCACTCGCGCAAGGCGGGCGTGACGGCGTACGCGACGAAGGGCCCGGCCCCGAGCTCGCCCGTCTTGTACGCCTCGGCGAGACCGGAGAGGGTCAGGGGGACGTAGACGCGCATGGCTGGCCGCTTTCGTAGTCGGAGGGCTCCCAGGAGGACTGTCCCGCGCCTCCGGAAGGACCTTCAGGATACGTGCGGGGCGTCCCCTTTCGAGTCGGGTCGACCCCCTCGTGCGACGTCAACCACGCGGCGGGGTTCTCACCCTGTCCACTCCAGGCCTGCCAAGGGTCTCGCTCGCCTTCGTCACCCTGATAGGTGAAGTCTCCGGCCGCCACGACGCGCAGCCGTCGTTCTTGCAGCCGCCCGCTCCGGCCCCGTACAAGATCCCCAACAGCTAGTTACTGCCCGGTATCGACTCGGGCCCAGCGAGCGGGGACAACGCCATGACCAAGGTGATGACCAGGACGAAGCGCAACCCGGGCACCCGCCCACCCGGCCGCCACGACACCCGCCGCCCCGCCGGAACCACCCCGCGCTCCACGCCGGGCAGGGAGACACCGGGCAGCTCACCGCGGGGTGAGAACACGGCGTCCGGCGGGCGCGCCCCGCGCCACAGGGCGCCCGCTCGAGGCCCGCTCAGGACGCCCCCACAGCCGCGTCCCACCGACCTCTTCGCCGACCTCCTGCTCGCCGTACTGAGCGGCCAGCGCCCCGTTCACAGCATGCTCCGCCACACGGCAGGCCGCGCCTACGACGAACTGGCCTGGCTAGCCGAACGCGGCCCCCTCCGCACCCGCGGAAATCGCCCAGTCATCCGCGACGTCGGCTACGAGGTCCCTCGCCCCGGCGCAATCGAAGCCTTCGCCCGAATCGGCGCAGGCGACCAACTCCGAGCCATGGCCTTCCGCCTGGAAAAGGGCCAAGACCTCCGCTGGCGCTGCACAGCAGTAGAACTGGGCGGCACCCGCATGCCCCACAGGCACAACAACTAGCGCCCCGTCAGGGGCGCGGAGCTGTACCGATGTGCGGCTGGCGCCACGCGGGCGCGATCAGCGCCCCGTCAGGGGCGCGGGGCTGTACCGATGTGCGGCTGGCACCGCACGGGCGCGACCAGCGCCCCCGTCAGGGGCGCGGGGCTGTATCGATGTGCGGCTGGCACCGCACGGGCGCGACCAGCGCCCCCGTCAGGGGCGCGGGGAACTGCGCGACAAGCCACCACGCACCCGCAGCTTCAAACCGAGCCCCCGCCCCCCAAAGCCCGAAGGGCCGGGCACCCCAAGGTGCCCGACCCTTCAAAGCCAGCCCCGCTAAGCCTGCCGAACCCAGCGGAGCGAACCGTCACTTCTTGCGGCGGCGGCCCTTCTGCTGCTTCCGCCGCTCCGCGCGCGTGAGCCCGTCCGACTCGGAGCGCACCGGCTCCCCGTCGCTGGTGAAGTCGCCCTCGACGACACCACCCTCGCCGTCCACGGTCGGCGCGGAGAAGTGCAGCCGGTCCGGCCGCTGCGGGGCCTCGAGCCCCTTGGCGCGGATCTCCGGACGCGCACCCGCGGGCACGGTGTCCTCCTTCTTGTCGAGGGACGGCTTCGCGTCCTCGACCGGAACCTCCTCGACCTGCTGCTCGACCTGGACCTCCAGGTTGAACAGGTAGCCGACGGACTCCTCCTTGATGCCGTCCATCATCGCGGTGAACATGTCGAAGCCCTCGCGCTGGTACTCGACCAGCGGGTCCTTCTGGGCCATCGCACGCAGGCCGATGCCCTCCTGGAGGTAGTCCATCTCGTAGAGGTGCTCGCGCCACTTGCGGTCCAGGACCGACAGCACGACCCGGCGCTCCAGCTCCCGCATGATCTCGGAGCCGAGCTGCGCCTCACGCGCCTCGTACTGCTCGTGGATGTCGTCCTTGATGGACTCGGAGATGAACTCGGCGGTGAGACCCGCGCGGTCGCCCACCGTCTCCTCGAGCTCCTCGATGGTGACCTTCACCGGGTAGAGCTGCTTGAAGGCGCCCCACAGCCGGTCCAGGTCCCACTCCTCGGAGAAGCCCTCGGCGGTCTCGGCGTCGATGTACGCGTCGATGGTGTCGTCCATGAAGTGCTGGATCTGCTCCTGCAGATCCTCGCCCTCCAGGACGCGGCGCCGCTCTCCGTAGATGACCTCGCGCTGCCGATTGAGGACCTCGTCGTACTTGAGGACGTTCTTCCGGGTCTCGAAGTTCTGCTGCTCGACCTGGGACTGGGCGGAGGCGATCGCGCGCGTGACCATCTTGTTCTCGATCGGCACGTCGTCCGGGACGTTCGCCATCGACATCACGCGCTCGACCATCTGGGCCTTGAACAGCCGCATCAGGTCGTCACCGAGGGACAGGTAGAAGCGGGACTCGCCCGGGTCGCCCTGACGGCCGGAACGACCGCGCAGCTGGTTGTCGATACGACGCGACTCGTGCCGTTCAGTGCCGAGGACGTAGAGCCCGCCGAGCTCCGTGACCTCCTCGAACTCGGCCTTCACCGCCTTTTCCGCCCTCTCCAGGGCGGCGGGCAGCGCGGCGGCCCACTCCTCGATGTGCTCCTCGGGGTCGAGGCCGCGCTGGCGCAGCTCGGCCTCGGCGAGGTCTTCGGGGTTGCCGCCGAGCTTGATGTCCGTACCTCGTCCGGCCATGTTCGTGGCAACGGTGACGGCGCCCTTGCGACCGGCCTGCGCGACGATCGTCGCCTCACGGTCGTGCTGCTTCGCGTTCAGCACTTCGTGCTGGATGCCGCGCTTGCTGAGCTGCTGCGAGAGGTACTCGGACTTCTCGACCGACGTCGTGCCGACGAGGATCGGCTGGCCCTTCTCGTGCTTCTCGGCGATGTCGTCGACGACCGCGTCGAACTTGGCGACCTCGGTGCGGTAGATCAGGTCCGACTGGTCCGCGCGGATCATCGGCTTGTTGGTCGGGATCGGCACGACACCGAGCTTGTAGATCTGGTGGAACTCGGCTGCCTCGGTCATCGCCGTACCGGTCATGCCGCAGAGCTTGTCGTAGAGGCGGAAGAAGTTCTGCAGGGTGATCGTGGCGAGCGTCTGGTTCTCGTCCTTGATGTCCACCCCTTCCTTCGCCTCGATCGCCTGGTGCATGCCCTCGTTGTAGCGGCGGCCGGCGAGAATACGGCCCGTGTGCTCGTCGACGATCATGACTTCGCCGTCGATGACGACGTAGTCCTTGTCCTTCTTGAAGAGCTCCTTGGCCTTGATGGCGTTGTTCAGGTAGCCCACCAGCGGGGTGTTCACCGACTCGTAGAGGTTGTCGATGCCCAGCCAGTCCTCGACCTTGGTGACGCCGGGTTCGTGGATGGCGACGGTGCGCTTCTTCTCGTCGACCTCGTAGTCGCCGGTCTCTTCGATGCCCTTGAGGGTGTTGCCCGCCTCGCCCCTCTTCAGGCGCGTGACCAGCTTGGCGAAGTCGCCGTACCACTTGGTGGCCTGGTCGGCCGGGCCGGAGATGATCAGCGGCGTACGGGCCTCGTCGACGAGGATGGAGTCGACCTCGTCGACGATCGCGAAGTTGTGGCCGCGCTGCACCAGCTCGTCCTTCGACCACGCCATGTTGTCGCGCAGGTAGTCGAAACCGAACTCGTTGTTCGTGCCGTACGTGATGTCGCAGTTGTACTGCTCGCGGCGCTGGGCCGGCGTCATATTGGCCAGGATGCAGCCGACCGACAGGCCCAGGAACTTGTGGACGCGGGCCATCAGTTCGGATTGGCTTTCGGCCAGGTAGTCGTTGACCGTGATCAGGTGCACGCCCTTGCCGGACAGCGCATTGAGATACGCGGGCAGGGTGCCGACCAGGGTCTTGCCCTCACCGGTCTTCATCTCGGCGACATAGCCCATGTGCAGGGCGGCGCCGCCCATGATCTGCACGTCGAAGTGGCGCTGGCCGAGAACGCGCTTGGCGGCTTCGCGGACGGTCGCGAACGCCTCGGGGAGCAGGTCGTCGAGAGCCTTCTTCA
This sequence comes from Streptomyces sp. NBC_00286, assembly GCF_036173125.1. Lineage (NCBI taxonomy): Bacteria > Bacillati > Actinomycetota > Actinomycetes > Kitasatosporales > Streptomycetaceae > Streptomyces > Streptomyces sp. NBC_00286. Next base: position 6,180,805 of record NZ_CP108054.1, on the reverse strand, counting down.
GAACCGCGTCGTGCTTCGACTCGTCGGGCTCGTCGGCGAGCGCCTCGGCGATCCGCTCCTTGTACTCGTCGGTGAGGGCCCGCAGCTCGGCGTCGGAGAGGTCGACGAAGTCCTCTTCGATGGAGTTGACCTGGTCCGCGATGCGGTGCAGTTTGCGCAGGATCTTGCCTTCGCCTGCACGCATGATCTTCGAGAGGACGGACACGGGGGTTTGTCTCCTTGCCGGTCGGGCCGGACGGTCGGGTTCAACAACAGCTTCAAATCACAGCTTGAGCAACGGCCATCGTAAGCGAGGACCCCACCGCGCCGGGAGGTCTGCCCGTGACAGCCACTAGGACAACGGACGGCAGTTGCGGAAGGTGCCGCACAGCCACAACGAAAAGTAACCGGCCCTTCACACAGGGCAAACGATGGCTTCCCTGGGTGAGGCCGAGCAGAATCGGGCAATGGAACCCGTCACACTGACCTCCGAGCGCCTCCTGCTGCGTCCGGTGGGACCGCACGACACCGACGCCGTGTACGAAGCCGCCCAGGACCCCGAGATCCAGCGCTGGACCACGATCCCGTCGCCCTATCTGCGGGAGCACGCGGTGGGCTTCACGGAGCAGATGGTGCCCGACGGCTGGGCGGACAGCTCGATGTTCACGTTCGGCGTCTTCCTGCCCGCCGCCGGCGAACTCGCCGGCATGCTCGGCATCACGATGCGCTCCCCAGGAGTCGGCGAGATCGGTTTCTGGGCCACGAAGGAACACCGGGGCAACGGCTACATCACCGAGGCCACTGTCCGCGCCTCCCGTTGGGCGTTCAAGGACATGGCGATCGACCGTGTGGAGTGGCGGGCCGAGGTCGGCAACCGGGGTTCCCGCGCGGTCGCCGAACGCGCCGGCTTCACCATGGAGGGCGTCCTGCGCGCCGGCATCAACAACAAGGGCGTACGCCGCGACTGCTGGATCGGCTCCTTGCTCCCCTCCGACATGAGGCTGCCGTCGACAGCGCCGTACCTGCCTGCCCCGCAGCATGCCTGAACCGCCGGGATGAACGGGCGGGTTGCACGGGCGGGCTGAATCGCCGGTGTCCTCGTCGCCCCACTCTCCCCACCTGATCACCCCAAGTCAGGGCCGGTTTTCGCAGGTCAGACCCGGTTGTCAGTGGCACCGCCTATCGTGCGGGCCATGACGAGTCTCCCTCGCCCCACCATCGAACTCTCCGCCGACGAGGCCCGCCGAATCGCCCTGCGCGCCCAGGGATTCCTCGGCGCCCCCGACCGCAAGGCCGGCGTGCGTGGTGTGCTGCGGCATCTGGGAGCGGTCCAGCTCGACACGATCTCGGTCCTCGCCCGCTCCCACGAGCTCATCCCGTACGCCCGCCTCGGCGCCGTCGGCCGCAAGACGGTGGACAAGGCCTACTGGACCGCGTCATCCCCGGGCGCCTCTCCGGCCCGACCCCACGCCTTCGAGTACTGGTCGCACGCCGCCTGCATCCTCCCCATCGAGGAGTGGCCCCACTTCGCCTTCCGCCGCCGTGCCTACCGCGCCCGCCCGCAGTGGAACCACGAGCTCCCGGACGGCACGTACGACCAGGTCATCAAGCAACTGAAATCCGAAGGCCCCCTTACCGCCACGGAGTTGGGCGGCGCCAAGAAGACCAGCGAGTGGTGGGACTGGTCGGGCACGAAGGTCGCCGTCGAGCGCGCGCTGATGTACGGCGAGGTGGTGTGCGTGGAACGGCGCGGCTGGAAGCGGGTGTACGACCTCGCCGAGCGCGCCATCCCCGACACGCTGCTCCATGACGAGCTGGACGACGCCGAGTGCCTGCGCCGTCTGGTCCGGCTAGCGGGCCAGGCGCTGGGCGTCGGCACGCGCGCGGACATAGCCGACTACCACCGCCTCAAGGGCGAGCAGGTCGACGCGGTGCTAGCGGACTCCGGACTGGTCCCGGTGACCGTCTCGGGCTGGGGCAAGCCCGCCTGGGCCGATCCCGCGGCCCTGGAGACCACACCGCGCGGCCGCCACCGTACGACGCTGCTGTCCCCGTTCGACTCGCTGATCTGGGAACGCGCCCGTACGGAGCGGATCTTCGGCTTCACCCACCGCCTGGAGGCCTACGTCCCCAAGCCAAAACGGGTGCACGGCTACTTCGCAATGCCGGTCCTCGCCGGCGGCCACCTTGTCGGCCGCGTGGACCCCGCCCGCGAGGGCCGAACGCTGGTGGCCAAGCAGGTGACTTTGGATGGGCCCAAGGCCGTGCCCGCGGTGACCCAGGCTCTGATCGAGGCCGCGAGCTGGGTGGGCTGCACGGACGTACGGGTGGAGAGGGTGGACGCCCCGGAGCTGCTGGAGCCGCTGACGAAAGAGCTGGCGCGAGCGCCCCTCTAGGCGCGCGGGAAACTGCGCGACAAGCCACGACACACCCGCAGCTGCCGTACCGCTCTCCTCGCGGAGCGCACGGCGAAACGGTCACCGGATCTCGAGGATCTTCTCCCGCATCGCGTACACCACGGCCTCCATCCTGGAGTGCAACTGCAGCTTCTCCAGGATGTTCCGCACATGGTTCTTCACGGTGTTCTCGGAGATGAACAACTCCTTGGCGATATCCCGGTTGTTCATCCCGGTCGCGACCAGCTTGAGAACCTCCAGCTCACGATCGGTGAGCCGAGGCGCAGGCACCAGCCGTCGCTCATCCGTGCGCTGGATCATCGACTTGAACTCGGTGAGCAGCTTGGACGCCATCGAGGGGCTGATCTGCGACTGCCCGTCGGCGACGGCACGAATCGCCGTCGCCACCTCGTCCGTGGAGATCTCCTTGAGGAGATAGCCGGTCGCGCCCGCCTTGATCGCGTCGTAGAGGTCGGCCTCCTCATCGCTGATCGTCAGCATGATGATCTTCGCGCTGGGGGCCACCTCCTTGATGGACGTGCACGCCTCGATACCGCCGCGCTTGGGCATCCGTACGTCCATCAGCACGATGTCGGGCAGCAGGTCGGCGGCCTTGTCGACCGCCTCGGCCCCGTCACCCGCCTCCCCGACGACCTGGATGTCCTCCTCGGCGGCGAGCACGATCTCCAGGCCGCGGCGGAAAAGGGCATGGTCGTCCACGACAAGGACCCTGATCGGCTCCTTGCGTGGGGAGCCGGCATTCGGGCCGGAGCCCGCGTCCGGGCCCATGCCGACGACGCCGTCGTCGGCATCTTCGTCCTGCATCGGTCCGAAGCTGTCCGCCATCGTTCCTCCCCCTGAAGGCCGTGGCCTGTGTTCCTGTGCCATCGCCAACCCAAGGCAACGGCCCACCGGTTGGGGCCCGGTGCGGCCATGATTTCATGCCCGGACGACAGTCCGGTGACGCAGCGGGGCGCAAGGGGTCGCATACCGGTGCCCCTGGGGGCGCACGCACACTCGCACGCACGCTCCAGGGGCACCGACTGGTGGTCCCCCGGCCGACTGCCGGGGGAACTCATCGGGCGTGGTCAGCCGCCCAGCGTCCCGCCCGTCGAGGGCTTGTGCGCCTGGGCGACCATCGGGTCAGTGCTGAGGTGGATGACGCCGTAGTCGTATGCGTGCCGCCGGTAGACGACACTCGGTTCCTTGGTCTCGGAGTCGACGAAAAGATAGAAGTCATGCCCGACCAGCTCCATCTCGTAGAGAGCCTGGTCGAGGGTCATCGGAGAGGCGACGTGCGTCTTCTCGCGTACGACGAGGGGGCCTTCGCCCTTCACCTCGAGGGAGCCGATCTTCTTGGTCGGCACTCCTTCGGGCTCTTCCTCGTGGACGGCTTTGCCGTTCCCGTTCAGTGTCGCCACACCCGGAACGTGGTCGGGGACCTCAGCTGCCGTGAGCCGACGGGCACCACGGCGCGTGTAGCGCTTGTCGTGCTGCTTGCGCAGCCGGGCTTCGAGCTTGTCCGCCGCCAGGTCCAGTGCCGCATACGCATCGCTGGCCGCCGCCTCTGCCCGGATCACCGGGCCGCGGGAGTGAAGCGTGATCTCCACTCGGTCGGACCGGTCGGCCTGTCGCGGGTTGGGCTCCTTGGACACCTCGACGTCGAGGCTGATCACCTTGGCATCGAGCTTCTGGATCTTCTCCAGCTTCAGCTTCTCGGCCACGTGCTTGCGGAACCGCTCTGGCACTTCGGTCTTGCGGCCCTTGACGACGATGTCCACGCAGAACTCCGTTCCCGGATCGCTCCGCATCGGTGCGGAGCAACTCCCTTTTTGCACCAGGCTCCGGTACGTCCCAGAGCCTCGGACTTGGTGACTTCCACCTCCTCCTCCCCCGTGGGCAAGATCTCCACCCCACCGCCGCGGGTGATTGCAGAAACCCGCAGGATGGCATTCCGGTATAGGAGGGACAGCACCCGGCATTCCCTCACAACCGAACATATCTCGCTCGGACGGATGTCGTCACCCTCTACTGCGGTGTACCTCCATTCCAGCGAATGAACCTCTCGCTACCTGCAACGACGCAACTTCCCGATCAGTTCCGGATTATGGCGAACGATGACGGAGACGCGGCGACCACAGCCGCGCTGATCATGTCTCCGGTGCCGTTCGGACCGCGCATTTCCGCAGCCGTTTGTGGCCGGGCTCCTGCTTCCGCAAAAGCGGCGCGCAGCGCCCGCGCCGCCTCCGCCAAGGACGCGCCCGTCGTCATCAGGTCGTCGACGAGTACGGCCCGGCCGCCTTCGGCCAGCAACCGGGCGCCCCCGGCGGCCACCTCCAGGGCGCCGGCCAGATTGTCCATCCGCTGCCGGGAGTTGAGCCCCGACTGGTCGGCCACGGCACGCCGCTGGCGCAGCACGGCGAGCACCCGTGCCGGGGTCCCCGCCTGCCGCAGTTCGCCCGCTGCCGCGAGCGCGATCCGCCGCACCGGGTCATGCCCCCGCGCCCGCACCGCGCGCCGTGCGGAGGGGACGGGAACGAGGAGCACCGGTCCCCCGGGCCCGCCACCGGACGCGAGCGAGGCCCGTACCGCACCCGCGAGCGCCACGCCCAGCGGCCCTGCGAGCATCAGCGCACCCCGTTCCTTGTGGGCGAGGAGCGCCGCCCGCACTTCGTCCTCGTACGGAGCCGACGCGTGCACCACAGGCAGCCCCGGCGGCTCGGGCATCGGTCGCGCCCGGCGCGGCGCGGCCCCCATCAGGGCGGCACGGCACCCCGGGCACAACACCGCACGAGGTCTCCCGCAGCCTCCGCACACGGCCGGCAGCACAAGGTCGGTGAGGTCCTGCCACCACCCGCGCATGCCCACCACTGTGCCAACGCCAGAGCTCTCCGGCCACCCCTGTGGACAACTCCCTGTGGACAACTGCCGGGCTATCCCGGATAGACCGGCGCCGTCCCCGTCTTGACCACCTTCTGCCACTGCGCACCGGACGAAAGCCGCACAATCCCGTCCTCCGAGTGCGCCACCAGCGGCAGCCGCTCGTCCTCGGAGGCGGCGATCTCCTCCACGCCGGTGAGCGCGGAAGGCGGCGCCCCGACCGGGGTGGAGCCGTCGACCTGGACGTACCGGATCTGCTGCACGCCGCCCTCCTCCTGGCCCACCACGACCAGGCGGCTGTCCCCGGCCCAGGACATGGCCGTGACCTCCTCCAGCCGCGGTGTGACCGAACGCGGGTCGTGGATCGTGACGACAGGCCGCCCATCCGGTCCGCTCTGGCGCTCGATCCGCCCCATGAGCAGCGAGGTCTTGCCGTCCTCCTCGACGATCAACGCGATCCGCACACCATCCGCGGCCACCCGCACCGCCTCGATCCGCCCCTCGATCCCAGGCGTCCTGACCTCCAGCGGCACACCGCGGCCCTCCTCGAACAGGAGCAGCCGGGAGTTCTTCGGGTCGCGGTCGGCCACCCACAGGTCGCCGCCCACATCCCAGCTGGGCGTCGTCAGCCCGTCGTCCTCCGCCTTGGCCTTGCTCCTCAGCACGGGATCCCCGAGCGAAGCGCCGGACGCGAGCGACCCCACGTACAGCGAACGCCCGTCCAGCGAGACCCCGGCCGCGCTCTCCTCGTTCCGCGAGACCGCGGCCGTCCGCAGTGCCGTGTCGCCGGTGCCGAGCGCTCCGGGCACCGGCTCGGCCTCTTGCTCTTCGTCGGCGGGTATCCGTACGAGCCGCTTCTCACCGTCGATGAAGTACTCGTAGTGGACAGGCTGCCCGGTGCCGTGCGATGCGATGATCTCGGCGTCGGGCTCATCGATCTCGCACAGCTGTGAGCCGTCGGGGCGCTGCAGTTCGACCTCGTCAATGCCCGTGGGCGTCAGGTCCCTCAGGGTGAAGATGAGCTGGGCCGCCATCTCGGCGCACTGGGTCTGCCCGACGCCCTCGGCCCTCTTGTTCAGCGGCACCCTCAGCCGGTTCTGATCGTCCGGCGCCAGCGTCTTGACGCCCTTCTTCAGTGCCGTTCCCGTGGGGAAGCGAGACCTGACCACAGGCTTGAGCCAGCTCGTGGGCCCGTTCAGCAGTGCCTTGACCATCTGTGTCACGGGGTCGACCTGCTGGCGCACATAGACCGGATCGGCCACGGTTCCGAGCCGGTCGCCGGTCGGCGAGTTCGACGCGAAGTAGTACTTATTGACGGAGACATAGCGGCGCTGGAAGTCGGAGTTGCCGAGCACCACGCCCTGCGGCGGCACGTCGATGCGCCACTGCTTGCTGCCGTCCGACACCTTCTGCTCCGTGAGATGCAGCGTCTCCTTGTACGGGCCCTCGGCGGGCTCGTACGCGAACTGCTGGTCCACCTCGGCGACCTTGTCGCCGGTCAGCGCGTACGCGTAGTCGCCAGTGGCCTCCCTGCTGCCGCTGCGCTCGGCCAGCGCCGTCGGCCCGTCCGCGAGCACCGTCGTCGAGCGCTCGGGCTGCCAGTTCTTCGAGGCCTCCTCGGTGAGGTACTTGCGCGCCGTGTCGAACTCCGGCTCATCGCTGGTCAGTGCCTCCAGGAAGCCCTGCACGATCTCGAGGGGCTGGGCGTTCTCCCGCGGCGGCATCGCGAAGACTCGGACCGGCGCGTCCGGCCGCTGCGAGGCCTTGACGTCGCGCAGATCCCCGCTGTCCGGCATCGAGGCGCACCCGGCCAGCAGTACGGCTCCACAGCCGACGTACGCCACTACCCGCATCGGACGCCGCCGGCCGCCGCGATCGCCGTCAGCGCCCACGTGATCCCTCCCCTTGCTTCAACTGATCCGGTCCCTCGCCGGTTCCCGCGCCCTCCTCGGACGGCGCGTGGCCGGGCTCTTCGCGCTCCCCGGACTCCACGGGCGCGGTCACCGCACGCGCCTCCGCCGCGGGCCGCGGCACCACGCGCGCGCCGTTGCCGGGCAGCGCCGCCGGATCCACCGCGCCCGCCAGCCTCGGGGCCACTGGCGCCCGCGGCGGCATCGGCGGTACCCCGCGCTCCCCTTGCGACTGCGCCGGCACCGTGGCGAGTTTCTGCGTGCCGCTCAGGGGCAGCCCCGCTTCGTTCAGCCCGCGATTGCGCCGCGAGTCCTTGGGCTCCAGGGGTATCGGCGAGCCCCGAAGCGGCTCGTCCGCGGTCCGCGGCAGCGTCAGCCGGAACTGCGAGCCGCCGCCAGGCTCGCCCCACGCCTGCAGCCAGCCGCCGTGCAGCCGCGCGTCCTCCAGGGCGATGGACAGTCCCAGACCCGTACCACCGGTGGTACGCGCGCGTGCCGGGTCGGCCCGCCAGAAGCGGCTGAACACGCGGGTCGCCTCGCCGGGCTTGAGCCCCACTCCGTAGTCGCGCACCGCGACCGCGACCGCGCCGCCCGCCGCCGCGAGCCTGACCACTACGTCCCTGCCCTCGCCGTGCTCCACGGCGTTGACGACGAGGTTCCGCAGCACCCGCTCCACCCGCCGCGCGTCGGCCTCGGCGACCACCGGCTGGTGATCGCCGACGACCTTGATCTGCGTGCCCTTGCGCTCGGCGAGCGGCTCGGCCCCGCTGACAACCCGGCGTACGACCTCGCGCAGGTCTATCGGCTCGGCCTCCAGGGCCGCCGCGCCCGCGTCGAACCGGCTGATCTCCAGCAGATCCGCGAGCAGCGTCTCGAACCGGTCCAGCTGGTCCGCGAGCAGTTCGGCCGACCGCGCGGTCACCGGATCGAAGTCCACGCGCGCGTCATGGATGACGTCAGCGGCCATCCGTACGGTCGTCAGCGGCGTCCGCAGCTCATGAGACACATCGGACACGAACCGCCGCTGCATCCGCGACAGGTCCTCCAGCTGCTGGATCTTCAACTGAAGGTTCTGCGTCATCTTGTTGAAGGCCTCACCGAGCCGCGCGATGTCGTCCTCTCCGGTGACCTTCATACGTTCCTGAAGGCGCCCGGCGGACAGCCGCTCGGCGATCCCCGCGGCCATCCGTACGGGCGTGACGACCTGCCGCACCACGAGCCAGGCGATCGCGCCGAGCAGCACCACGACGAACAGTCCGGCCGTCGCGAGCGTCCCCTTGACCAGGCTGAGCGACTTCTCCTCCTGCGTGAGCGGGAAGAGGTAGTACAGCTGGTACGGCTCGCCGTTCGGGTCGTTCACCTGCTTGCCGATGACCAGCCCCGGCTGGGAGTCCTGGCCTGTCTTGTAGACGATGCGCGTATAACTCTGGGCCGGGAACATGTTCTCGTCGATGCGGCGGCGCAGATCCTCCGGCACGCTCGTCGCCGGATCGACGTCGCCCGACGAACGCGGGCCGCGCCCACCGCTGTCCGCGCCGCCGACCGTGCTGGAGGAGCTGAGCGTGACCACGGCGAAGGCGCCCTGGCCGCCGCTGGCGAGGGACTGCACGAGGTCGCTCAGCCACGCGCTGATGTTCTGGACGGGCCGCTCGTCCGTGCTCGAACCGTCGTCGCCCCCGGCGCTCGCCGCCGCGTCCGCCCGCTGCTTGGCCACGCCGAACCCACCGGTGGCCTGGCTCTCCGAGGCCTTCACCTTGGCGTCCAGCAGGCCGTTGCGCACCTGCCCGATGACGACGAAGCCCAACAGCAGGACCACACCCAGCGACATCAGCAGCGTCGTGACGACGACCTTGAGCTGGATGTTGCGCCGCCACAGCCGCATGACCGGCAGCAGCGGACGCCGCACCCAGCGCATGAAGAGCCGGAGGACCGGGCTGCCCTGGACTCCGCCCTGCAACAGCCAGCCCTCGCTGAACCGAGCCCAGAAGGAGCTCGCGGTCCGCCGGCCGACAGGCCGCGAGCGGCTTCCCGGCTGACCGGGCGCCGAAGCGGCACTGTCCCGGGACATGTCAGCTGGGTCCGGCCTTGTAACCGACGCCACGGACAGTCACCACGATTTCCGGCCGCTCCGGATCCTTCTCGACCTTGGAGCGAAGCCGCTGTACATGAACATTGACGAGGCGGGTGTCCGCCGCGTGCCGGTAGCCCCACACCTGCTCGAGGAGCACCTCACGCGTGAACACCTGCCAGGGTTTCCGGGCCAGCGCCACCAGCAGGTCGAACTCCAGCGGCGTGAGCGCGATCGACTGCCCGTCCCGCTTCACGGAGTGACCGGCCACATCGATGACCAGGTCGCCGATGGCGAGCTGCTCGGGCGCCGGCTCCTCCGACCTCCGTAGCCGCGCCCGGATCCGAGCCACCAGCTCCTTCGGCTTGAACGGCTTCACGATGTAGTCATCAGCGCCCGACTCGAGCCCGACCACCACATCGACGGTGTCGCTCTTCGCCGTGAGCATCACGATCGGCACCCCGGACTCCGCCCTGATCAGACGGCACACCTCGATACCGTCCCGCCCCGGCAGCATCAGATCGAGCAGCACGAGATCGGGCTTGGTCTCACGGAATGCGGCCAGCGCCTTGTCGCCGTCGGCTACGAAAGACGGTTCAAAACCTTCACCACGCAGCACAATGCCGAGCATCTCGGCCAGTGCGGTGTCGTCATCGACGACAAGGACTCGTCCCTTCATGAATGCCATCATCCCATTAACTAAATCGTTACCTGGCGTGACCTGGCACACAGCTCGGCAAGCGCCTCCGCCGTGACGGGCGAAACGGCGCCCTCCTCGGTGACGATCGCCGTCACCAGCTCGGGCGGCGTCACGTCGAACGCCGGGTTGTACGCCTGGGTACCCAGAGGTGCCACCGGAATCCCGCCTCCCGCTTCCGCTCCCGCCACCGGCACCTGTGGTGCGATGAGCTCGGTCACCTCATGACCGGCGCGCTGCTCGACCTCGATGGACGCCCCGTCCGGGGTGTCGGGGTCCACCGTCGTCACCGGCGCCACCACGACGAACGGTACGTGGTGGTACCGGGCCAGCACCGCGAGCGGGTAGCTCCCCACCTTGTTCGCCACCGAACCGTCGGCCGCGATCCGGTCCGCCCCGACCAGCACCGCGTCCACCTCCCCCGCCGAGAACAGCGACCCCGCGGCGTTGTCCGTGAGCAGCGTGTACGCCATCCCGTTGCGCGCCGCCTCGTACGCCGTCAGGCGAGCACCCTGCAGCAACGGCCGCGTCTCGTCCACCCACAGCCTCCGCAGCCGCCCAGCCCGGTGCGCGGCGAGCGCGACAGCGAACGCCGTACCCTCCCCGCCCGACACCAGCGCCCCAGTGTTGCAGTGCGTCAGGATCCGGTGGTTGCCCCCGGGCAGCAGCTCGTCCAGCAGCGCCAGACCGTGCTCGGCCATGCGCCTGCTGGCCTCGGCGTCCTCCTGGTGAAGCGCGCGAGCAGCGGCGAGCGCGGCCTCGGCGGCCCGCTTCTGGTCACCGCCGCCGGCGAGGGCGGCACGGTGAGCCGACTGGGCCCTGCGCACGCCGTGCGCAAGGTTCACCGCGGTGGGCCGCGCGCTGGCGAGCGCGTCGGCGGCGTCATCCACGTCGAACCCGCGCATGGCGGCGAGCGCGACCCCGTACGCCCCCGCGATGCCCAGCAGCGGCGCCCCGCGCACGGCGAGTGTGCGGATCGCTTCCACCAGCGCCGGAGGGTCGGTGCACACCAGCTCGACCTCCTCGGCCGGCAGCCGCGTCTGGTCGAGAAGGACCAGTACGGACCCTTCCGGCGGTTCGTCCCACCGGATCGCCGGAATCTCGGTGGGTGCGTTGTCCTCGCGGGAATGCACGTACTGATCGTCCATCCGACCAGTCTGCCCCTTCCAGGGCGGACAATTGAAGGTGTGCAGCCCATACGGGGGCCGGTCACTTCCCGGCCGCACCGTGGCACGATGGCTGCCAAGCTGCCGCCGCAACCGCGAACGGGCACCGTGAAGGAGCGACGATGAAAGACACTCCGGGCTGGGCATCGCCCGGATCTGCCCCCTCCGACGGACAGGACGGTCAGGAGCCGAACGCCTCCGGCCCTGCCGAGCCCGCGGACCGGACCACTGCGCCAGAGCCCACGGATCAGCCGGGACAGCCCGCACCCGACCCGTCCGGCCCAGGCACGAAGTGGTCCAAGGAGCAGCCCCCGCCCGGCCAGTGGTCCGCGCCCAGCGGCTCCCAGGGCGGCCCGGCCCAGGCCCCGCCTCCACCTCCGCCCGGCCCCGGCTGGGGCGGACAACCCCCCGGCGGCCCCGGCGGCGGTCCCGGATACGGCGCTCCCGGCGGCCCTGGCGGCTACGGCCCCGGCGGTCACCCCGGGTGGGGAAGCGGCTGGGGCGGTCCTCCGCCCGCCGCCAAGCCCGGCGTGATCCCGCTCCGCCCGCTCGGCGTCGGCGAGATCCTCGACGGCGCCGTGTCGACCATGCGTACGCACTGGCGCACGGTCCTCGGCATCTCGCTGACCGTCGCGGTGTTCACGGAGATCCTCGTGGTCCTGCTCCAGGGCTTCGTCCTGGAAGACGCCGCGAGCTCGGACACCCTCAACGACCCGAGCGCCTCCGTCGGCGAGCTCACCCGCGCCCTGGGCGACACCCTGCTGGGATCCAGCGTCATCGTGCTGGTCTCGCTGCTCGGCACCATCGTCGCGACCGCCCTGCTCACGACCGTGACCAGCCGCGCCGTGCTCGGCAAGTCGGTGACCACCGCCGAAGCCTGGCGCGACGCCCGGCCCCAGCTGCCGAAACTCTTCGGCCTTACTTTCCTGCTCCCGCTGATCGGGGTCGCGGTCGTCGCGATAGGCACCCTGCCCGGCGCCCTGATCGCCTACGCCGGCGGTGGCGACGGCGCTGTCGCACTCGCCGTCCTCGGCGGCATGGCCGCGGGTATCGTCGCGATCTGGCTGATGGTCCGCTTCTCGCTGGCCTCGCCCGCCCTGATGCTGGAGAAACAGAGCATCTGGAAGTCCGTGGGCCGCTCCGCGAAGCTGGTCCGCGGCTCCTGGTGGCGGGTCTTCGGCATCCAGCTGCTCGCCACGATCATCGCGAACGTCGTCGCCTCGATCATCGTGATCCCGTTCACCTTCCTCGCCGCCGCCCTGAGCGGCGACGGTGTCAACGGCCTCTTCACCAGCGGCACCGCGGACCTCGGCTGGACCTTCCTCATCGTCAGCGGGATCGGCGCGGTGATCGGGTCGATGCTCACGTTCCCGATCACCGCGGGTGTCGCCGTGCTCCTCTACATCGACCAGCGCATCCGCCGCGAGGCCCTCGACCTCGACCTGGCCCGCGCCGCCGGCGTCCAGGGCTACGGCTCCGACGCCCCCGGCACCACCCCGGGGAGCTGACGCGGTGAGCCCGTCGGGGGGTGTTCTCACAGCGGTGCTCGCGCTGCCGGGCTCCGGCACCGCGGCCGTACTCGTGCTGCCGCGCTCCGCCGACGAACCACCGGTGACGATCCCACGCGACCCCGCACAGGACGCGGCCCGGCGTGAGCTATCGAAGCGGATGTACCACGAGGACGACCCCAGCTGGTTCCAGCGCGCCCTGGACGCCTTCTGGGAGTGGCTCGACAAGCTGTTCAGCGCAGCCTCCGGCGCGACCCCGGGCGGCGCACTCGGCCTCGTCGTCATCGCGCTGGCGGCCGCGGCACTGATCGGCGCCCTGTGGTGGCGGCTCGGCACCCCGAGGCGCGGCCCCACGTCGGCCGCCCCGCTCTTCGACGACCGGCCCCGCAGCGCCGCCGAGCACCGGGCAGCCGCCGAGAGCCACGCCGCCCAGGGCCACTGGAACCATGCCGTCCAGGAGCGCATGCGCGCCGTCGTCCGCTCCCTGGAGGAACGCGCCCTGCTCGAGCCCCGTCCCGGCCGCACCGCCGACGAGGCAGCCGCCGAAGCAGGCCGTACGCTCCCCTCCCACACGGACCGGCTCAGCGCCGCGGCCCGGGACTTCGACGACGTCACGTACGGCGGACGAACGGCCACACCCCAGGCGTACCAGCGCCTCACCGAACTCGACCGCGACGTGGAACGCACCAAGCCCGTCCTCGCGAGCAGCGCCCCGAGCACCCGAAGCACGGCCCACAGCACGCGCCAGGGGGCCGCCGAATGACCACCGAGGCCACCCTTGCGTCGACCACCTCGGCCTCCCCCACCGCACGCCAGGTGTGGACCCGCGCGCGCGGTGTCCTGCTCGGTCTCGTGATCCTCCTGGTGGCCGCGATCGCCATCGCCGCCGTCCGCTCCGACGCTCAGCACGGCCGCCTCGACCCGCGCTCCGTCGACGCCAACGGCAGCCGAGCCGTCGCCGAGCTCCTCGCCGACCGCGGCGTGTCCACCCGCGTGGTCACCACCCTGGAGGACGCGCGCAACGCCGCCGGCCCCGACACCACCCTCCTGGTCGCCGCCCCCGACCTGCTGACCGACCGCCAGCAGACCCGGCTCCACTCGGCGTTCGCCGCCTCCGGAGGCCGCACTGTCCTCGTCGCACCCGGCATCCCGTCCGTCGACAGCCTCGCCCCCGGGGTCACCGCCGACCCCACGCCGAGCTACGACACCACGCTCCCGCCCGGCTGCGCCCTGCCCGCCGCCCAGCGAGCTGGCACCGCCGACACCGGCGGCGTCCGCTACACGACGACCGCGCCCGATGCCGACTCCTGCTACCCCAGCGACGGCCTGCCCACCCTGCTGCGCGTCCCGGCGCTCGAAGGGGACGGCGACACCGTCGTACTCGGCGCCCCCGACATCCTCCACAACGACCGCCTCGACGAGCAGGGCAACGCCTCGCTCGCTCTCCAACTGCTCGGTTCCCGCCCCCACTTGGTCTGGTACCTCCCCTCGCTCTCCGACGACTCGGCCACCGACGGCGGCGACCGCAGCTTCTTCGACCTGATGCCCTCCGGCTGGCTCTGGGGCAGCCTGCAGCTCTTCATCGCCGCAGTCCTGGCCGCCCTCTGGCGTGCCCGCCGCCTCGGCCCGCTCGTCCCCGAACGACTCCCTATAGCGATCCGCGCCTCCGAAACCGTCGAAGGCCGCGCCCGCCTTTACCGCAAGTCCAACGCCCGCGACCGCGCCGCGGCAGCTCTACGCTCCACCACCCGCACCCGCCTCGCCCCCCTCGTCGGCGTATCCCCCGCCCAGGCGCACGCGCCCGAAGCCCTGCTCCCCGCTCTGTCCGCCCGCCTCCACGGCGACGGACAGTCCTCCCCGCACTCCCTTCTCTTCGGCCCGCCGCCCCACGACGACGCAGCCCTCATCCACCTCGCCGATCAACTCGACGCCCTCGAAAGAGAGGTACGCCGTCCATGATGGACCCGACCACTGACAACGCCGCAGACACCAGGGATCCGGGCGGCGCCCGGGCCTCCCTGGAGGCCCTGCGCGCCGAGATCGCCAAAGCCGTGGTCGGCCAGGACCCCGCCGTGACCGGCCTCGTCGTCGCACTCCTCTGCCGCGGTCACGTCCTGCTCGAAGGAGTCCCCGGGGTCGCCAAGACGCTGCTCGTCCGCGCCCTCGCAGCAGCCCTCGAACTCGACACCAAGCGCGTCCAGTTCACCCCGGACCTGATGCCCAGCGACGTCACGGGCTCCCTCGTCTACGACGCCCGCACCGCCGAGTTCTCCTTCCAGCCCGGCCCGGTCTTCACCAACCTCCTGCTCGCCGACGAGATCAACCGCACCCCGCCCAAGACCCAGTCCTCGCTCCTCGAAGCGATGGAGGAGCGCCAGGTCACGGTCGACGGCACCGCACGCCCCCTCCCCGAGCCCTTCCTGGTCGCCGCAACGCAGAACCCCGTCGAATACGAGGGCACATACCCCCTCCCGGAAGCCCAGCTGGACCGTTTCCTCCTCAAGCTGACGATCCCGCTGCCCTCCCGCAAGGACGAGATCGACGTCCTCACCCGCCACACCGAGGGCTTCAACCCGCGCGACCTGCGCGCCGCCGGCGTACGCCCCGTAGCCGACCCCGCCGCCCTCGAAGCCGCCCGCGCGGCAGTCGGCAAGACAGCGGTATCCCCCGAAATCACCGGCTACGTAGTGGACATCTGCCGCGCCACCCGCGAATCTCCGTCCCTCGCCCTCGGCGTCTCCCCTCGCGGCGCGACAGCGCTCCTGGCCACCGCCCGCGCCTGGGCGTGGCTGACCGGCCGCGACTACGTCATCCCCGATGACGTAAAGGCTCTCGCGCTCCCCACGCTCCGCCACCGGGTCCAGCTCCGCCCCGAAGCCGAGATGGAAGGCGTGACCGCCGACTCCGTGATCAACGCGATCCTCGCCCACGTCCCCGTACCGCGCTGATGGCACTCACCGGACGCGCCGCCCTCATCGCGGCCCTCAGCACTCTCCCTGTCGGCATCTGGGCCCCCGGCTGGTCAGGCATCCTCGCCGTGAACATCCCCCTGGCCCTCGCCTGCGCCTGCGACTTCGCCCTGGCCGCACCCGTACGCCGCCTTGGCCTGACCCGCTCCGGAGACACCTCCGTACGCCTCGGCGAAGCCGCCGATGTCACCCTCACGGTCACCAACCCGACGGGCCGCCCCCTACGCGCCCGCATCCGCGACGCCTGGCCCCCCAGCAGCTGGCAGCCCGGCACGGAAGTCACCGCATCCCGCCACCGACTGACGATTCCCCCGGGCGAACGCCGCCGCATCACGACCCGTCTGCGCCCCACCCGCCGCGGCGACCGCCAGGCAGACAGCGTCACCATCCGCTCGTACGGCCCTCTCGGCCTCCTCGCCCGCCAGGGCACCCACAACGTCCCCTGGACCGTACGCGTCCTGCCCCCGTTCACCAGCCGCAAGCACCTCCCGTCAAAGCTGGCCCGCCTCCGCGAACTCGACGGCCGCACCAGCGCCCTGACCCGCGGCGAGGGCACCGAATTCGACAGCCTCCGCGAGTACGTCCCCGGGGACGACACCCGCTCCATCGACTGGCGCGCCACCGCCCGGCAGACCACGGTCGCTGTACGCACCTGGCGCCCCGAACGCGACCGCCACATCCTGCTGGTCCTCGACACAGGCCGTACCTCGGCGGGCCGCGTGGGCGACGCCCCACGCCTCGACGCCTCCATGGACGCCGCCCTGCTCCTGGCTGCCCTCGCCTCCCGAGCCGGCGACCGCGTGGACCTCCTCGCGTACGACCGCCGGGTACGTGCCCAGGTGCAGGGCCGGGCCGCGGGCGATGTCCTCCCCTCCCTGGTGAACGCCATGGCCCGCCTCGAACCGGAACTCGTCGAGACAGACGCACGCGGCCTCACCGCCACCGCCCTCCGCACAGCCCCACGCCGTTCCCTGATCGTGCTTCTCACCAGCCTCGACGCGGCCCCCATCGAGGAGGGCCTGCTTCCCGTATTCTCCCGCCTCACCCAGCGCCATACAGTCCTGGTTGCCTCAGTGGCTGACCCACACATAGAGCACATGGCCACGGCAAGGGGAAACACAGATGCCGTGTACGAGGCCGCAGCAGCAGCCCAAGCTCAGACAGAACGCCATCGCACCGCCGAACAACTCATCCGCCATGGCGTCACAGTCGTGGACGCCACACCGAACGATCTTCCTCCGGCTTTGGCGGACGCTTATCTGGCCCTCAAAGCAGCGGGACGCCTTTAACGCAAAAATCCCCCGTGCCGAATGGCACGGGGGATTTCTCTACATTTAGTTCGGCGGTGTCCTACTCTCCCACAGGGTCCCCCCTGCAGTACCATCGGCGCTGTAAGGCTTAGCTTCCGGGTTCGGAATGTAACCGGGCGTTTCCCTCACGCTATGACCACCGAAACACTGTGAAACACTCAACCGGCAACCGTCCTGTGGCCCAGGACAGGGGTTGTTCGTGGTTTCAGAACCAACACAGTGGACGCGAGCATCTGAGGACAAGCCCTCGGCCTATTAGTACCAGTCACCTCCAGCGGTTACCCGCCTTCCAGATCTGGCCTATCAACCCAGTAGTCTCCTGGGAGCCTTAACCCCTCAACGGGGGTGGGAGTCCTCATCTCGAAGCAGGCTTCCCGCTTAGATGCTTTCAGCGGTTATCCCTCCCGAACGTAGCCAACCAGCCATGCCCTTGGCAGAACAACTGGCACACCAGAGGTTCGTCCGTCCCGGTCCTCTCGTACTAGGGACAGCCCTTCTCAAGACTCCTACGCGCACAGCGGATAGGGACCGAACTGTCTCACGACGTTCTAAACCCAGCTCGCGTACCGCTTTAATGGGCGAACAGCCCAACCCTTGGGACCGACTCCAGCCCCAGGATGCGACGAGCCGACATCGAGGTGCCAAACCATCCCGTCGATATGGACTCTTGGGGAAGATCAGCCTGTTATCCCCGGGGTACCTTTTATCCGTTGAGCGACGGCGCTTCCACAAGCCACCGCCGGATCACTAGTCCCGACTTTCGTCCCTGCTCGACCCGTCGGTCTCACAGTCAAGCTCCCTTGTGCACTTACACTCACCACCTGATTGCCAACCAGGCTGAGGGAACCTTTGGGCGCCTCCGTTACTCTTTAGGAGGCAACCGCCCCAGTTAAACTACCCATCAGACACTGTCCCCGATCCGGATCACGGACCCGGGTTAGACATCCAGCACGACCAGACTGGTATTTCAACGACGACTCCCCCCGCACTGGCGTGCGAAGTTCACAGTCTCCCAGCTATCCTACACAAGCCGAACCGAACACCAATATCAAACTGTAGTAAAGGTCCCGGGGTCTTTCCGTCCTGCTGCGCGAAACGAGCATCTTTACTCGTAGTGCAATTTCACCGGGCCTATGGTTGAGACAGTCGAGAAGTCGTTACGCCATTCGTGCAGGTCGGAACTTACCCGACAAGGAATTTCGCTACCTTAGGATGGTTATAGTTACCACCGCCGTTTACTGGCGCTTAAGTTCTCAGCTTCGCCTAGTCGAAACTAGACTAACCGGTCCCCTTAACGTTCCAGCACCGGGCAGGCGTCAGTCCGTATACCTCGCCTTACGGCTTCGCACGGACCTGTGTTTTTAGTAAACAGTCGCTTCTCGCTGGTCTCTGCGGCCACCCCCAGCTCACCGTGTAAAACGGATCACCAGGAATGGCCCCCTTCTCCCGAAGTTACGGGGGCATTTTGCCGAGTTCCTTAACCATAGTTCACCCGAACGCCTCGGTATTCTCTACCTGACCACCTGAGTCGGTTTAGGGTACGGGCCGCCATAAAACTCGCTAGAGGCTTTTCTCGACAGCATAGGATCATCCACTTCACCACAATCGGCTCGGCATCAGGTCTCAGACACATGCCAGGCGGATTTGCCTACCTGGCGTCCTACACCCTTACCCCGGGACAACCACCGCCCGGGCTGGACTACCTTCCTGCGTCACCCCATCACTCACCTACTACCAGATCGGGTCACCGGCTCCACCACTCCCCTCAACTCCGAAGAGATCAGGGCGGCTTCACGGGCTTAGCATCACTGGATTCGATGTTTGACGCTTCACAGCGGGTACCGGAATATCAACCGGTTCTCCATCGACTACGCCTGTCGGCCTCGCCTTAGGTCCCGACTTACCCTGGGCAGATCAGCTTGACCCAGGAACCCTTAGTCAATCGGCGCACACGTTTCCCACGTGTGAATCGCTACTCATGCCTGCATTCTCACTCGTGAACCGTCCACAACTCGCTTCCACGGCTGCTTCACCCGGCACACGACGCTCCCCTACCCATCACGATCCCCGTTAGAGGTATATATCGCAATGACACGACTTCGGCGGTACGCTTGAGCCCCGCTACATTGTCGGCGCGGAATCACTTGACCAGTGAGCTATTACGCACTCTTTCAAGGATGGCTGCTTCTAAGCCAACCTCCTGGTTGTCTCTGCGACTCCACATCCTTTCCCACTTAGCGTACGCTTAGGGGCCTTAGTCGATGCTCTGGGCTGTTTCCCTCTCGACCATGGAGCTTATCCCCCACAGTCTCACTGCCGCGCTCTCACTTACCGGCATTCGGAGTTTGGCTAAGGTCAGTAACCCGGTAGGGCCCATCGCCTATCCAGTGCTCTACCTCCGGCAAGAAACACACGACGCTGCACCTAAATGCATTTCGGGGAGAACCAGCTATCACGGAGTTTGATTGGCCTTTCACCCCTAACCACAGGTCATCCCCCAGGTTTTCAACCCTGGTGGGTTCGGCCCTCCACACGGTCTTACCCGCGCTTCAGCCTGCCCATGGCTAGATCACTCCGCTTCGGGTCTTGAGCGCGCTACTGAATCGCCCTGTTCGGACTCGCTTTCGCTACGGCTCCCCCACACGGGTTAACCTCGCAACACACCGCAAACTCGCAGGCTCATTCTTCAAAAGGCACGCAGTCACGAGGCAAGCACAAGTGCTTGCCCGACGCTCCCACGGCTTGTAGGCACACGGTTTCAGGTACTATTTCACTCCCCTCCCGGGGTACTTTTCACCATTCCCTCACGGTACTATCCGCTATCGGTCACCAGGGAATATTTAGGCTTAGCGGGTGGTCCCGCCAGATTCACACGGGATTTCTCGGGCCCCGTGCTACTTGGGTGTCTCTCCAACGAGCCGTACAGATTTCGACTACGGGGGTCTTACCCTCTACGCCGGACCTTTCGCATGTCCTTCGCCTATCCATACGGTTTCTGACTCGCCGACCAACCGGCAGATTGGTCAAGAGAGATCCCACAACCCCGTACACGCAACCCCTGCCGGGTCTCACACGTATACGGTTTAGCCTCATCCGGTTTCGCTCGCCACTACTCCCGGAATCACGGTTGTTTTCTCTTCCTGCGGGTACTGAGATGTTTCACTTCCCCGCGTTCCCTCCACACCGCCTATGTGTTCAGCAGTGGGTGACAGCCCATGACGACTGCCGGGTTTCCCCATTCGGAAACCCCCGGATCACAGCCTGGTTGACGGCTCCCCGGGGACTATCGCGGCCTCCCACGTCCTTCATCGGTTCCTGGTACCAAGGCATCCACCGTGCGCCCTTAAAAACTTGGCCACAGATGCTCGCGTCCACTGTGCAGTTCTCAAACAACGACCAACCACCCACCACCCCGAACCATCCGGTTCGAGTTCACTGGGGCCGGCACCGAAGACACCAGGCTCATCACCCGTGCCCTCAGACACCCAACAGCGTGCCCGACCAGGTCCCGTCCGAAGATCATGCGTTCCACGCTCCGAAGAGCAGTACTGGCAGCCTCCGACCCGTGACCAGGCCGATTAATCAACGTTCCACCCATGAGCTGACCACCGTCGGACATACGCCGACGTAATGGCTCTGGACCACCAAGCAAGGCTTGGCGGCCAGGTGCTCCTTAGAAAGGAGGTGATCCAGCCGCACCTTCCGGTACGGCTACCTTGTTACGACTTCGTCCCAATCGCCAGTCCCACCTTCGACCGCTCCCTCCAGACAAGCTGGTTGGGCCACGGGCTTCGGGTGTTACCGACTTTCGTGACGTGACGGGCGGTGTGTACAAGGCCCGGGAACGTATTCACCGCAGCACTGCTGATCTGCGATTACTAGCAACTCCGACTTCATGGGGTCGAGTTGCAGACCCCAATCCGAACTGAGACCGGCTTTTTGAGATTCGCTCCACCTTGCGGTATCGCAGCTCATTGTACCGGCCATTGTAGCACGTGTGCAGCCCAAGACATAAGGGGCATGATGACTTGACGTCGTCCCCACCTTCCTCCGAGTTGACCCCGGCGGTCTCCCGTGAGTCCCCAACCCTCCGAAGAGGTTGCTGGCAACACGGGACAAGGGTTGCGCTCGTTGCGGGACTTAACCCAACATCTCACGACACGAGCTGACGACAGCCATGCACCACCTGTACACCGACCACAAGGGGGGCACCATCTCTGATGCTTTCCGGCGTATGTCAAGCCTTGGTAAGGTTCTTCGCGTTGCGTCGAATTAAGCCACATGCTCCGCTGCTTGTGCGGGCCCCCGTCAATTCCTTTGAGTTTTAGCCTTGCGGCCGTACTCCCCAGGCGGGGCACTTAATGCGTTAGCTGCGGCACGGACAACGTGGAATGTTGCCCACACCTAGTGCCCACCGTTTACGGCGTGGACTACCAGGGTATCTAATCCTGTTCGCTCCCCACGCTTTCGCTCCTCAGCGTCAGTATCGGCCCAGAGATCCGCCTTCGCCACCGGTGTTCCTCCTGATATCTGCGCATTTCACCGCTACACCAGGAATTCCGATCTCCCCTACCGAACTCTAGCCTGCCCGTATCGACTGCAGACCCGGGGTTAAGCCCCGGGCTTTCACAACCGACGCGACAAGCCGCCTACGAGCTCTTTACGCCCAATAATTCCGGACAACGCTTGCGCCCTACGTATTACCGCGGCTGCTGGCACGTAGTTAGCCGGCGCTTCTTCTGCAGGTACCGTCACTTGCGCTTCTTCCCTGCTGAAAGGGGTTTACAACCCGAAGGCCGTCATCCCCCACGCGGCGTCGCTGCATCAGGCTTGCGCCCATTGTGCAATATTCCCCACTGCTGCCTCCCGTAGGAGTCTGGGCCGTGTCTCAGTCCCAGTGTGGCCGGTCGCCCTCTCAGGCCGGCTACCCGTCGTCGCCTTGGTGAGCCATTACCTCACCAACAAGCTGATAGGCCGCGGGCTCATCCTTCACCGCCGGAGCTTTTAACCTCCACTCAGGAGAGTGAAAGTGTTATCCGGTATTAGACCCCGTTTCCAGGGCTTGTCCCAGAGTGAAGGGCAGATTGCCCACGTGTTACTCACCCGTTCGCCACTAATCCCCACCGAAGTGGTTCATCGTTCGACTTGCATGTGTTAAGCACGCCGCCAGCGTTCGTCCTGAGCCAGGATCAAACTCTCCGTGAATGCTTCACCCGGATATCCGGGGTGACACCACGAGAGCGGAACCCCCCGCGGAATGAACGGAAGGGTTCACAGCGTCCTCGCTGTGTTTTCTTCAAAGGAACCTCGCCACCAGGAACAATCCCGGTGTCGGGGTATCAACATATCTGGCGTTGATTTTTGGCACGCTGTTGAGTTCTCAAGGAACGGACGCTTCCTTTGTACTCACCCTCGCGGGCTTTCCTCCGGGCTTTCCTTCGGTGTTTCCAACCTTACCAGAGCCGTTTTCCGTGCCGTTTCCGGCTCGGAATTCGTTTCGGTGGCCAGTTGGAGGGCCTTGCCTATTCGGTTGCCTTGCGGCTCCCTTTCGGCTGGTCCGACTTTATCAGAAGTTTTCGACCGGACTGACCGGCCACTCGTTCCTGAATAATCGGGAGGGGCTTCTTCGGGAGTGGATCCCGAGAAGCGAATAGATAGACGCTCACTGTTGCCATCGAAGCTGTCCTGCTCCGCGCAACTGTGTAAATCTACCTCCCCACAGGTCCCGTGTCAACGGCTCCGGCGGGGCGAGATACGAGACTAACACCTCGGCCGGAGTGCCTGCACATCAGGCTGCGGTCGGTACGGAGGCACTGCGCTCCGTCTCCGCGACGTCGCCCGTGGCGCCGGCGCGTGCCGCGCGACCGCCCAGGATGTACACGTACGCGAGGAAGGCCAGTTCGGCGAGGATACCGATGCTGATGCGGGCCCAGGTCGGGAGACCGGAGGGGGTGACGAAGCCTTCGATGGCGCCGGAGATGAAGAGGACCAGGGCGAGGCCTATCGCCATGCCCAGGGCGGCACGGCCCTCTTCGGCGAGGGCCGCACGTCGGGAGCGGGGGCCCGGGTCGATCAGAGTCCAGCCGAGGCGTAGACCCGTACCGGCGGCTACGAAGACGGCGGTCAGTTCCAGGAGACCGTGTGGGAGGACGAGGCCCAGGAAGGTGTCGAGGCGGCCCGCCGAGGACATGAGGCCTATGCCCACGCCCAGGTTGAGCATGTTCTGGAAGAGGATCCAGATGACCGGCAGGCACAAGAAGGCACCGAGGACGAGGCACATGGCTGCGGCTTGGGCGTTGTTCGTCCATACCTGGGCGGCGAAGGAAGCCGCGGGGTGGCTCGAGTAGTACGTCTCGTACTGTCCGCCGGGGCGGGTGAGCTCTCGTAGCTCGCTGGGGGCCGCGATCGAGGACTGGACCTCGGGATGGGTGCCGATCCACCACCCCAGGATGGCCGCGACCGCGGTGGAGAGGAGTGCTGTGGGGACCCACCAGTGGCGTGAGCGGTAGACCGCGGCGGGGAAACCGTACGCAAGGAAGTGGGTTACGTCGCGCCAGGAGGCTCGGCGTGTGCCTGTTACGGCACTACGCGCGCGTGCCACCAGTTGGCTGAGGCGGCCGGTGAGTTGGGGGTCGGGGGCGCTGGACTGGATCAGGGAGAGGTGGGTCGCCGTGCGCTGGTACAGGGCGACGAGTTCGTCGGCCTCCGCGCCTGTGAGGCGGCGCTGGCGGCGCAGTAGTGCGTCGAGCCGGTCCCACTCGGCGCGGTGGGCGGACACGAAGACGTCGAGGTCCATCGGGTTGGCTGCTCCTCGGCTGCTCGTCGTGTGGTCAGCTTGTCGCACTGCGGCGCGATGTGCCCTCAGCTTGGCAGACTGGCTGTTCTCAGGTCAGTTCGGGGAAGGACGGCGGGCGTGAGTGAGCTTGTGACGGGCGAGGCGGTGGCACTGGAGCTGCGCCCCGCGAAGCTGCCGAGCCGGGCGTTGGCCGTGCTGATCGACCTGGTGGCGGCGATGGCCGCGTATATCGCTGTGACGGTGGCCCTCGTGGTCTCCACGACCGGTCTCGATGAGGCGGCGCAGACGGCGGTTTCCATCGCGGCGTTCCTGCTCGTGCTGGTGGGCGGGCCGATCGCGGTGGAGACGCTCAGTCGTGGGCGTTCGCTGGGGAAGCTGGCGTGCGGGCTGCGGGTGGTGCGGGACGACGGCGGTCCGATCCGGTTCCGGCATGCGCTGGTGCGTGGGGCGGTCGGTGTGGTCGAGATCCTGATGACGCTCGGGATCGTGGCGTGCATCGCGTCGCTCGTGTCTGCTCGGGGGCGGCGGCTCGGGGATGTGTTCGCGGGGACCCTGGTCGTGCGGGAGCGGATACCTGCCGGGCGTACGCCTTTCGTTCCTCCGCCGCCGCCTTGGCTCGCGGGGCGGTTTTCCGGGCTTGATCTGTCCGCGGTTCCGGATGGGCTGTGGCTGGCGGTCCGGCAATATCTGACGCGGATGCAGCAGTTGGATCCGCAGGTCGGCTGGGCGATGGCAGAGCGGCTCGCGGCGGACGTCGCGGAGCGCACCGGGGCTCCCGCCCCACAGGGGGTGCCACCGGCGGCGTATCTCGCGGCCGTGATGCAGGAGCGGCAGGCACGGGAGGCCCGGCGGGCGTTCGGCGGCAGTGAGCCTGTCGGGAGCGGGGCTGGGTCGGCCGACCCAGCCGCCACCCAGATGCCGCCCGCCGCCTCTGCCGCCTATCCGGCGGTGCAGCCGCCGCACTCCGCCGGTCCCTCGAGCGCGGGCCCGGCGGTTCACCCCTCGGGCTCTGAGTCGACGCCGTCGGCTGGGCAAGGGGCGCCCGCCGCAGCTCCGCGGGCTGCCGAAAGTGAGCGCCCGGCCACCGGGTTCGTACCGCCGGCGTGACCTTGGACGCCCCGCGGGCGGTCAAGTGAACGACGACGGCGGTGAGTCGAGATCCTCGAGTTCGATGCCGGGTGCGGAGAGCACGACGTCGCCGGAGAGATGGACGGTGTGCTGCTCGCCCGTGTCCAGGGCTGTGACCTGGTATTCGTCCACGGTCAGGGGGGCGTTGTCAGTGGCGTGTGCTTCTCTTTTGATCAGGGCCCAGGACTGGTCGACGGTGCGCGGGGCCAAGACCGGGTCGGTGAAGGCGACGAGGCGTACGCGAGTGGCGGAGGAATCGGGGGTGAGGCGCAGCAGACGTGCGGTGGCGATGAGGAAGGCGGGGGATGTGCCGGTGAAGGCGTGGGCGCGGACATTGCCTTCGGTGGCGTGAGTTCCCGTGGGGTCGGTGCGGACCCAGGTGACGCCGTCGAGGGCGGCGCCTCGGACCTGCCAGCTCGCGGCGTGGAGTTCGAGACGGATGGGGCGGCCGAGGTCGTCGAGGGCGAGGTCGACGGAACCGGCGGGGTCGCCGGAGGGGGTGGTCACTTGGGAGACGTAGCGCCAGCCGGAGGGGCCGGGCGCGCAGTGGAAGTGCTCTTCAGCGAGGGAGGTGTGGTCGTGTGGATCGTGGAGCGAATATCGGCCGCGGGGCATGGGGGTTCGGTCCTCATCGGGGACAGGCCCCCGCCGTGACGGCGAGGGCCTGCTGACATCCGTGCGCCGAGCGGTGGTACCGCTGCTCGGCAGGGTGCTCAGTAGCGGTAGTGGTCCGGCTTGTACGGGCCCTCGACCTCGACACCGATGTACGCGGCCTGCTCAGGGCGGAGCGTGGTGAGCTTCACGCCGAGTGCGTCGAGGTGGAGGCGGGCGACCTTCTCGTCGAGGTGCTTGGGCAGCACGTAGACGTCGGTCGGGTACTCCGACTGCTTGGTGAACAGCTCGATCTGGGCCAGGGTCTGGTCCGCGAACGAGTTGGACATCACGAAGGACGGGTGTCCGGTGGCGTTGCCCAGGTTCAGCAGGCGGCCCTCGGAGAGGACGATGAGCACCTTGCCGTCGGGGAACGTCCAGGTGTGGACCTGCGGCTTGACCTCGTCCTTGACGATCCCGGGGATCTTCGCGAGGCCGGCCATGTCGATCTCGTTGTCGAAGTGACCGATGTTGCCCACGATCGCCTGGTGCTTCATCTTGGCCATGTCCGAGGCCATGATGATGTCCTTGTTGCCGGTCGTGGTGATGAAGATGTCGGCCTTGTCGACGACCTCGTCGAGCGTCGTGACCTGGTAGCCGTCCATCGCCGCCTGCAGTGCGCAGATCGGGTCGATCTCGGTGACAATCACGCGGGCGCCCTGTCCGCGCAGGGACTCCGCGCAGCCCTTGCCCACGTCGCCGTAGCCGAAGACGACCGCGGTCTTGCCGCCGATGAGGACGTCGGTGGCGCGGTTGATGCCGTCGATCAGGGAGTGGCGGCAGCCGTACTTGTTGTCGAACTTCGACTTGGTGACGGCGTCGTTGACGTTGATCGCCGGGAACAGGAGGGTGCCCTCACGCTGCATCTCGTACAGGCGGTGGACGCCGGTCGTGGTCTCCTCGGTGACGCCGCGGATCTCCGAGGCGAGTTGGGTCCACTTCCGGGAGCCGTCCGAAATGGTGCGGTGCAGGAGCTCGAGGATCACGCGGTGCTCGTCGTTCTCGGCGGTGTCGACGGGCGGGACCTTGCCGTCCTTCTCGTACTCGACGCCCTTGTGAACGAGGAGGGTGGCGTCACCGCCGTCGTCCAGGATCATGTTCGGGCCGCCGGTGGGCGTGTTCGGCCAGGTCAGGGCCTGCTCCGTGCACCACCAGTACTCCTCCAGGGTCTCGCCCTTCCAGGCGAAGACCGGGATGCCCTGGGGGTTGTCGGGCGTGCCGTTCGGGCCTACCGCGATGGCGGCGGCGGCGTGGTCCTGCGTGGAGAAGATGTTGCAGGAGGCCCAGCGGACCTCGGCGCCCAGGGCGGCGAGGGTCTCGATGAGTACGGCGGTCTGCACGGTCATGTGCAGGGAGCCGGTGATGCGGGCGCCCGCGAGGGGCTGCGCCTCGGCGTACTCCTTGCGGATCGCCATCAGGCCGGGCATCTCGTGCTCGGCAAGGGTGATCTCCTTGCGGCCGAAGTCGGCCAGGGAGAGGTCGGCGACCTTGAAGTCCTGTCGGTTCTCGACAGTCGTCATGCGAGCTGCTCCTCGGATTGGGTCGAGGTGTGTACGGCTGGTCTGCGCGATGGCGAGCATACGAATGCCCGGCGCCTGTGCGCAGCGCAGTCCGTCGGAGGCCCTCTCTCCCTCGGTCGGCCCGCTGGGGCCGCCCGACCGCCATCAGCAGCGACGTCTGGCTCGGTGTACGAATCTACACCGATCGGCCCAGCGGACCCCAGTCGGCCTCCGGCCAGATTGAGACAGGGAGAGGGAGGAACAAGGTTCGATCGGGGCCGAAATTGCGCGGTACTGCGACATCTGCCGGGACGACACAGGGCCCGCCGGACGGTTCGGCAGACCCAGGGTGCGTGTATGCGTACGAGAGGGGGCTCCCCCTCTCGTACGGAGAGCCGGGTGCTCGTACCGAGAACCCGTGCCCGAGGGGTCAGTGCTCGGCCGGTGCGGTCGGGCCGCCTGGGGCGGCTTCGCGGTCTGGGCCCTTGGCTGCTTCGGCTTCGCTGTAGATGTCGGGCTCGAGGTAGATGACCCGGGCGATCGGGACGGCTTCGCGGATGCGGGACTCGGCGGCGTCGATGGCGGCGGCGATCTCGGTGGCCGTGTCGTCGTGCTGGACGGCGATCTTGGCGGCGACCAGGAGTTCCTCGGGGCCGAGGTGGAGCGTGCGCATGTGGATGATGTGGGTGACCGTGCCGCCGTCGACGATGGCGGCCTCGATCTTCTGGACCTCTTCCACGCCGGCGGCCTCGCCGAGGAGGAGCGACTTGGTCTCTGCGGCGAGGACGATCGCGATGAGGATGAGCAGGATGCCGATGCACAGGGTGCCGATGCCGTCCCAGACGCCGTCGCCCGTGGCCAGCGCCATGCTGACGCCGCCGAGCGCCAGGATCAGACCGACCAGCGCGCCCAGGTCCTCCAAGAGGACGACGGGCAGCTCGGGCGCCTTGGCGTGGCGTACGAATTCCCTCCAGGACTGCCTGCCGCGCAGGGCGTTCGACTCCACGATGGCCATCCGGAAGGAGAACGTCTCGGCGATGATCGCGAAGACGAGGACACCCACCGGCCAGTACCAGTGCTCGATCTCGTGCGGGTGCTTGATCTTCTCGTAACCCTCGTAGATCGCGAACATGCCGCCGACCGAGAAGAGGACGATCGAGACGAGGAAGGCGTAGATGTAGCGCTCGCGGCCGTAGCCGAACGGGTGCTGCGGGGTCGCCTCGCGCTGGGCCTTCTTGCCGCCGAGGAGCAGCAGGCCCTGGTTGCCGGAGTCGGCGAGTGAGTGCACGGACTCGGCGAGCATCGACGAGGAGCCGCTGAAGAGGAACGCCACGAACTTCGCTACCGCGATCGAGAGGTTGGCGAGCAGTGCCGCCACGATCGCTTTGGTGCCGCCTGACGCGCTCATGTGTTCCTGAGATCCCTTCGTCTGCCGTCCGGGGCATTCCGCCTGCCGACCCGGCTCTGCCCGCCCTTGCGGTGCGCCATTGTTGCAGTCCGGTCCGACAGTGGAGCATCAGCCCGTCGCACTGGCCGTTACGACGGCTGTCTCAGGCCACAACAGTGGCCCGGAAGACCGTGCCGGTCCCGGACACTTCGGCCTTTTCGCCCGCCGGTACGAAGACGGACTGACCGGGGGCGAGGGCGTGCTCGCCCGCCTGTACGGAGCCCGCGGTGCACAGGAGGATCTGCGGGGTGCGGAGGGTGAGTTCATGTGTCGCGGTGCCCTGCGGCAGGACGTAGCGCGAGAGGCGGAACTCGTCGATCGGCGTCTCGTAGACCTCCTCGCCGTCGGGGGACGCCTCGGGGCGCAGTACGCCGGGATCGCTGGCCTCGAAGCGGACGATCCGCAGGAGTTCGGGGACGTCCACGTGCTTGGGGGTGAGGCCGCAGCGCAGGACGTTGTCGGAGTTGGCCATGATCTCGACGCCGAGGCCGTTGAGATACGCGTGCGGGACGCCGGCGCCGAGGAACAGGGCCTCGCCGGGCTGGAGTCGGACGTGGTTGAGCAGCATCGCGGCGATGACGCCCGGGTCGCCCGGGTAGTGGTGGGCGATTTCGGCGTACGGGGCGTGCGGGCCGCCGAGGCGTGTGCAGGCCGCGGTGGCTTCAGTGACCGTCGCGGCCATCTGCTCGGGGTCCGCGGACAGAACGGCGGTCAGCACCTCGCGCAGGGCGGCGTCCTCGGGGTGGGCGTGCAGCAGGTCGACGTACGGCTTGAGGGAGTCGATCTCCAGGGCGGCGAGGAGGTCGGCGGCCTCGGCCGGGGCCCGGAATCCGCAGAGGCCGTCGAACTCCGTGAGCGCGCAGATCAGTTCGGGCTTGTGGTTGGCGTCCTTGTAGTTGCGGTGCGGGGCGTCGATCGGGATGCCGCGGTGCTCCTCTTCCTCGTAACCCTCCTTGGCCTGGGCCAGGTTGGGGTGCACCTGGAGGGAGAGGGGGGCGCCGGCGGCGAGGATCTTGAGGAGGAAGGGCAGGCGCGGGCCGAACTTGGCGACCGTCTCGGCACCCAGTTCGCGCTCGGGGGCCGCCTCGATGAGCTCGGTGAGGGGGCCGCGGGCCGTGCGTGAGGGCGCGCCGGGGTGGGCGCCCATCCACATCTCGGCCTGCGGTTCGCCGGTCGGCTCTACGCCAAGGAGCTGCGGGATGGCGGTGGTGGAGCCCCAGGCGTAGGGACGGATGGTGTTGTCGAGGCGGTCCATGGGGTTCTCTCTGCGCTCTCTGTTCACGCGGTCACATGTTCACGTGTTCGCGGCGGTGTTCCTGTTCACGGCAGTCACGGGGAACGCCGGTGGCTGTCACCGTGATCGGCTGCCGGGCAAGCATCAGGCTCCCGCGGTGAGCGCCAGGTAAACGGCCGCGAAATCCGTGATGGCGATCAGCTCCGCGAGGGTCTCCAGGTCGCTGCCGTCCTCGGGTTCGAGTTCGCTGATCGCGGTGTCGTGGCTGAGGACGAGGTCGCGGGCGGCGGGGGCGGCGGTGCGGCCTCCGGCGGGGCGGTCGCGGAGCAGGACCACGCGCGCGTGGAGGGCCTGCGCCTCCTCTACGCGGTCACGGAAGAAGTCGTCGGGGTCGGCGCCGGCTGCCAGCGCGCCCGAGAGCAGCACGCTGTGCGCGGCGAGCGCCTCGGGGAGCTCGGCGGTGAGCGCGGGGCGGCCCGCGAGTTCCGCCATCGCGGCGACGAAGCGGCGTCCCGCGGGGCCGGCGGACTGGCCCTCGGTCCAGATGACCGGAAGCGCCTCGGCGAGCTCGGCGGCGAGCGTCTTGGCGGGATTGCTGTACGTCGCGATGGCCGGGCCGCAGCGCTCGGCGACGTGGTCGAGGCGGTCGGCGACCTTCTGCAGGATGTCGGGCGGGGCGGACAGCATGCCCGTACGGTCGAGCAGCGCGAGCAGCGGGGTGAGCAGGGCCCACAGCGAACCGGGGGCCGAGGCGGCGGCCGGTGCCTGCGGCTCGTAGGGGGCGGTCGCCATCGGTACGGCGAGGCCGTGGGCGCCGGTGATCGCCTCGGTCAGCGGGGCGCGGGGCGGACAGACGGCGACAACGGTGAGGCCGCGTCGGTAGGCCTGCTCGACGAGGATCGACAGGCCGGGTTCGCTGCCGTCGGGCGTGGTGATCAGGAGCAGGTCGACGGGGCCCGCCCAGCCGGGCAGTTCCCAGAGGAGGGCGCCCGCGGCGGGGGCCACGCCTCCCGGGGTGAGCCGGGTGACGGGGCAGGCGGCGCCGGCGAGGGAGCCGAGCAGATCGGCTACGCCGATGGCGGCCAGGCCGGGGCCCGCGGTCAAGATGGCCCTTGGGCGGCCGTCCGGCTTGAGCTCGGCGATTCCTGCCTCGGTGGCGTGCCGGACGGCGGTGCGTACGCGGGCGCCTGCTTCTGCGGCGCCGCGGAGCAGTTCGCGGCGGTCGGCGCGGGCGAGCGCCTCCGGGTCGTCGAGCAGTGATTCGTCGAGCATGTGGGGCAGCCTCCAGGCGCCGGTCGCTGTTGTTGGGGTCTACGCGGGGCGGCGGGCCTCGTCGACCAGGAGGACCGGGATGCCGTCGCGGACCGGGTAGGCCAGGGCGCAGTCCTGGGCCGTGCAGATCAGCTCGGTGTCCTGCTCCTTGAGGGGGGCGTGGCAGGCTGGGCAGGCGAGGATCTCCAGGAGGCCGGTTTCTAGCGGCATTTGGGGTCCCTTCGGGGTGGGGTGTGGGCGGATGTGGCCTGGTCAGGGTACCGCCGTGTGGGGTGGGTTTTCTTTCCCCAGGCCCGCCCCTTCCCGAAGCTGGGGCTCTGCCCCAGGCCCCGGTCGGGGCGGGTGTACGGCGTCGACTGCGGGCCGGTGGTCGGTCTGTGCCCACCCTCCCCCACTCTCGGCTTCGCTCGAGCGGGGGGACCCCCATCGCCCTGCGGAACGACTGCCCAGAGACTCGCGCACCCTCAGCCTCTGATGATCGTTAGCGCCTCGTCTCGTACCTTTGTCATCGTTGCCTCGTCGCGGGCCTCTGCGTTCAGGCGGAGGAGGGGTTCTGTGTTGGAGGGGCGGACGTTGAACCACCAGTCGGCGGCGGTGACCGTCAGGCCGTCGAGTTCGTCGAGGGTGACGCCCTCTCGGCCCTCGTACGCGGTCTTGATCGCGGCGAGGCGGGCCTTCTGATCGTCGACCGTGGAGTTGATCTCGCCGGAGCCGGTGTAGCGGTCGTACTGGGCGACCAGGCCGGACAGGGGGCCCTCCTGGCCGCCGAGGGCCGCGAGGACGTGGAGGGCGGCGAGCATGCCCGTGTCCGCGTTCCAGAAGTCGGCGAAGTAGTAGTGCGCGGAGTGCTCGCCGCCGAAGATGGCGCCGGTCCTGGCCATCTCGGCCTTTATGAAGGAGTGGCCCACGCGCGTGCGTACCGGCGTGCCGCCGTTCTCCCGGACCACTTCCGGTACCGACCACGACGTGATCAGGTTGTGGATGACGGTGCCCTTGCCGCCGTGCTTGGCCAGCTCGCGGGAGGCGACCAGGGCGGTGATCGCGGACGGCGTGATCGGGTCGCCGTGCTCGTCGACCACGAAGCAGCGGTCGGCGTCACCGTCGAAGGCGATGCCTAGGTCGGCGTCCTCTTCGCGTACGCGCTTCTGAAGGTCGACGATGTTCGCCGGATCCAGCGGGTTGGCCTCGTGGTTCGGGAACGTGCCGTCCAGTTCGAAGTACATCGGGACGAGGGTGAGGGGCAGGCCGGCGAAGACTGTGGGGACCGTATGGCCGCCCATGCCGTTGCCCGCGTCGACGACGACCTTCAGGGGACGGATGGGGGTCAGGTCGACGAGGGAGCGGAGGTACGCCGCGTAGTCATCCAACGTGTCGCGCTGCGTGATCGTGCCCTGCGTGGCCGCCGGCTCCGGGGCGCTGGAGTCCGCCCAGGTCTCGACGAGTTCGCGGATCTCGGCGAGGCCGGTGTCCTGGCCGACCGGGGCGGCACCCGCCCGGCACATCTTGATGCCGTTGTACTGCGCGGGGTTGTGCGAGGCCGTGAACATCGCGCCCGGCAGGCCCAGCGCCCCCGACGCGTAGTACAGCTGGTCCGTCGAGCACAGTCCGATCTCGGTCACGTCGACACCGTGCGCCGCCGCCCCGCGCGCGAAGGCCCGCGACAGGCCCGGCGACGAGGGTCGCATGTCGTGCCCGACCACGATCGCGCTCGCGGCCGTCACCTGCGCGAAGGCCGCACCGAACAGCTCGGCCAGCGGCGTGTCCCACTGGTCCGGAACCACCCCGCGTACGTCATACGCCTTCACGATCTGCGACAGATCAGCAGCCACGGCCGGCCCTCCTGGAATCCTCATCGATGCCCCAAACTACCCGCCGGGACTGACACTCGCCCGGTCGGTCTCCGAGAGCTTGCACCGGGACTCACGGAAGCATCCACTCCAGTACGACGGAGCTCTGCCCGACCACGATCAGGCACATGACCAGCAGCAGCCCGAGGCTCCACGGCAGCACCTTGCGCAGCAGGTCCCCTTCGCGGCCCGCGAGACCGACGGCCGCGCAGGCGATGGTCAGGTTCTGCGGCGAGATCATCTTCCCCAGAACGCCGCCCGAGCTGTTGGCGGCCGCGAGGAGCTCCGGCGAGAGCCCGGACTCCTGTGCGGCGGTGACCTGTAGGGCGCCGAAGAGTGCGTTGGCCGAGGTGTCCGACCCGGAGACCGCGACACCGAACCACCCCAGAACCGGCGACAGGAAGGCGAGCCCCGCGCCGGCCGCCGCTACGAAGTGGCCGATGGTGGCGGCCTGCCCGGAGAGGTTCATGACGTAGGCGAGCGCCAGGACGGATGTCACGGTGAGGATCGCGAACCTCAGCTCATGGACGGTGGCCACCCATTCCTTGACGGCCACGCGCGCGTGCACCCCGATAACGGCTGCCGTGCACACCCCGGCGAGCAGCACCAGCGTGCCTCCGGTCGAGATGATCGGCAACGAGAAGACGTTGCCGCTGACGGGCTCCCCGTCCGGGTTCGCGACGTTCAGGAAGGGCCAGTCGAAGGTGCGGGTCGCCTTCGCCAGGAAGTCCTTCACGGCCGGGATCTGGGCCACGGAGAAGATCGCGACGATCAAGGCGTACGGGGCGTAGGCCCGCACCACCTCGGGACGCGGGTCCTCCTCATCCAGGTCCTCACTGCGTACGCCGGTCAGGACGGCCACGCGTACGGGCTCGGCGGCGGGCCTGCGCGCCTGGGGCATCGCAACCAGGGCGCCCGCTCCGGCCAGGGCGGCGCCGATGTCGGCGAGTTGGGCGGAGACGTAGTTGGAGGCGGCGAACTGCGCTACGGCGAAGGCCACTCCGCACGCCATGGCGGGCACCCAGGTCTGTCGCAGTCCGCGCCGCCCGTCCACCAAGCCGACCAGCACAAGCGGCACCACGAGCGCCAGCAGCGGCGTCTGACGGCCCACTACGGAAGCCACCGTTTCCAGGGGCAGCCCGGTGACCTGGGCGAGCGTCACGACCGGCGTGCCCATCGCGCCGAAGGCGACGGGCGCGGTGTTGGCGACCAGCGCGACCACGGCCGCGCGGACGGGTTCAAAACCGAGCGCGACCAGCATCACGGAGCAGATCGCGACGGGGGCGCCGAAGCCCGCGAGGGCCTCCAGGAGCGCGCCGAAGCAGAACGCGACGACGAGGGCCTGGATACGCGGGTCGTCGGAGAGCCGCCCGAAGGAACGGCGCAGGATGTCGAAGTGCCGGGTGCGGACGGTCATCCGGTACACCCACAGGGCGTTGACGACGATCCACAGGATGGGGAAGAGGCCGAAGACGGCGCCCTGGGCGGCGCTGGAGACCATCTGGCCGAAGGGCATGCCGTACGCGAGAGCAGCGACCAGCGCCGCCGCCGCGAGGCCGATCAGTCCCGCCAGGTGCTCCCACCCGCCACCCGACCACCACCCCTCAACGAGGCGCTTCGCGCCGCTGCCTCCGATTGCGGACGCCGCCGAGCAGGACCAGGACGAGAACGAGGGGCAGAGCCGCGACTAACGCGGACAGGCCGAGGGAATCGGCCACGGGCTCCAGTTCTTGGACGTACACAGAACCTCCCCGGATTCCGCGATGCGGAAAGTGATTTCTCACGGGTGAGGGAATGGTCGTGTCCGCGCCAAGCGCTCGTCAATGCCTGTGCAGCATGCACATACAGCATGGAGTGAAATGCGCACCCTCAAGTGCACCGAGCGAAGTTCCCGTCGGGGAAAGGGGGTTCAGGAGTCCGGCGAGCGCAGAACTCGCAGGTGGCCGCGGCGTGCGACCTCCATCGGGTCCGCGCCGCGCGCTCCGCCGGCCTGCGCCGCACGCTCCTGGGGCCTGGCCGCCTCGCGCACCGCGTTAGCGAGAGCCTCCAGATCGTCACCGCTGGGGCGGGAGGGAGCGGAGCCATTGGCGAGCCGGACGACCTCCCAGCCGCGTGGGGCGGTGAGGCGCTCGGAGTGCTCGGCGCACAGGTCGTAGCAGTGGGGTTCGGCGTAGGTGGCGAGCGGGCCGAGGACTGCGGTCGAGTCGGCGTAGACGTACGTCAGCGTCGCGACGGCGGGGCGGCCGCAAGCGGTGCGCGAACAGCGACGTACAGGGCTCACGACGTTGGACGGTACCGCACTCTTGAGCGGGCCGCGACGGATCTTCTCCAGGTCACCCCACCGTGTCGTGCTGTGACAACGGCCACACGAAAATCCGCACGAGTGCGGCTGACCTGCGCGTACGTTCCTTGCCGAAATACCGGACAGCCCGGCCCCGATCACTACTTGGCGCAAACCATGCCGATTGCCGTGAGTTCGACGGTTCGTAGAGATACGGAAACGAGCCCAAGCTTGGCTGGAATGGTCATCAAGCGACATGTCCGGCGACGACCGCGTGCGGGCGGCGGGACCGGTCCATGGAGGTCGGACAGCCTCGCGGGGGCGGTCGCGGAGCCGTGTGGAGGCCGGGCACCCCGGGCGTACGGGGACTACGCTTCGTCAGTGATGGACAACCCCGTACCCCCCGTATCGCCCCGCGCCGCCGACCCCAGGCCCCGCCGCCGTGACCGCCACGGCAGGGGTATGCGCGGACCCGTCGCGCCGCCCCAGGTGCCGCTCGCCGCGAGCCGGGCCGAGGTGTTCGCGGATCTGGTGCAGGACTCCGTGGAGCGGCTGGAGCGGCGCTGGCCGCAGCTCGCCGACATCGATTTCGTGATCCTGGAGGTGCCGCGCCTCGAACCGGGGCGGGGCGGGAGCTGGGGTGACGAGGCGGTACCCCTGGGCGGCACGATCGCGGCGCACGACGGCCGGCCCGGACGCGTCGTCGTCTACCGCCGCCCGGTCGAGATCCGCACCAAGGGACGCGACGAACGTGCCGCCCTGGTCCACGAGGTCGTGGTAGAACAGGTCGCCGAGCTGCTGGGGCTGACTCCGGAGACGGTGGATCCCCGGTACGGCGAGGACTGACATCCAGAGGACTGGCATCAACCAGAGGACTGGCATCGATAGGCGCGGCGCGTACGAGGCCACGCGCAAGTAGGGGCAGAAATCCCGCGCGCGCGTGGGCCCCTACTTCTGCTCCTGCAGCACTGACAGATCCTGCTCTGCGTCCGGCACCGCCACCATCCCCCGGTCGTCCGGCAGGGTCTGGACCGTGAACATCGGTATGCCGCCCTCGGGGATCTCCAGCGTCCGCGCGGCGTAGACGGGGCCGCCGGAGACGGGCTCGACGGTCAGGGCGTACGAGCCCTTGAGGCCGCTGGGAACGGGCGCCTCGATGTCCTGGGTGGTGCCGCCCTTGACCTTGTACGTCTTGCTCGCGGCCGTGCCGCCCTCGCTGCCGGCGGAGGCCGTGACCTTGACCTCGGCGGCCTCGGTGGGGGCGACCACGGAGAGCGTGGAGCCCTTGGAGCGGTTGTCGGCGGCCGTCGCGCGCGTGCCCACCGGGCGGGTGGCCGGGATGAACGCCGTCTCCTGCTTGTCGCCCTTGCCCCGCACGACCCGCAGCCCGGCCACCACCGGCACGGCCTCCTCGGTCGGCGTCAGCACCAGGGAGCCCGCCTCGCCGCGCGTGACGTCGCCCAGGTCGGCGGCGGCCGTCATTCCGGCCTTCACGTGCAGCGTCTCGTTCCCCGCGGGCGTGATCAGCCCGGACTGCGAGGCCAGCTGCACCTTCAGGTCGGCGTCCAGGTCGCCGGGCGTGAAGGCGACCAGGCGTACGGACGTCGCGTCCTTGGGGATGCCCGGCAGTACGAGGCTGCCCGCCGGGTCCGCGGAGGCGGCCAGCCAGTCGCCGCCGAGCTTGTCGTCGAGAGCCTGGACGGCGGCGGCGACCCGCCCGCTGCGGACGCTCACGTGCACCGTGAGGTCGCTCTGCTGCGCGTCGATCAGCGTGGACAGCAGCACCGGCTCCGTGGAGTGCGGCTGGACCTGAATGCCCTCCCCCGTCGCCGACTTGAGGCTGCCGTCCTTGCCGTACAGCTCGATGTCGACGACGGCGGCGGAATCGTCGGGGTTGGTGAGGTGCACGTAGTCGGTGCGCTCCTCGGCCGTGCTGGCGCCCGCGAACCAGAAGTCCGTGTCCGGAGCGGTGCAGTTGGCGCCGTGCAGGCCGCGGCCGGTACCGGATGAGACTTCGGTGGTCTGCTGGATGGTCCAGCCGGGGGCGAAGCCGCCTTCGGCGGTGCCGATGAGCGCGGGCGCGTCCGCACCGGACACCTCGCCGGTGACCGGCCTGCCGGGCTCCTTCGGCGTCAGGGCGGGCTTTTTGGCCCTCTCCTTGTCACTCGCCTTCTCCTTGTCGCCGTTTTCGGAACCGTCCGCCGACTCCTCACCCGCAGGGGCGAGTTCGGCCCTGCCTTTTGTTTCGGCGCCCTCTGTGGCAGGCGTGAACGACGTGTACGCGGTCTCGGCGACATCCGAGGCGCTGGGCTCCGGGCAGAGCACGCTGGTGCGCTCCACGGGCATCTGGGTGGCCGTCTTCGCCGTCGTGTCCGAGCCGGAGGCCTCCGGCTCGGTGAGGGAGGCGAACCCGGCGACGGCGGCGAGCGCGGCCACGCCGGCGATCAGGGACACGGTGGGGCGGTTCACTGCTGGCTCCCGTCGGGGCGCTCACGGTCGGTGCCGTGCGGCGGCTGCGACTGCTGCTGCGGCTGTTGCTGCTGCTCGGGGTCGTACGACGCCTCGTAGCCCTGGGCGTACGGCTGCTGCGTCGGGTCGTAGGCCGGGGTCCCCGACCCGTACGCGTACGGGTCGTACTGGCCTTCCTGGTACGGGTCCGTCTGGTACGGCTGCTGCCCATAGGTGCCCGCCTGGTACTGCTGGGCGCCCTGGTACTGATCGCCGTACGTGCCGTAGTCGGAGCCGGTGCCCGAGTACGCCGTCGCCTCCCTCCCCCAGGCTCGAACGTCCTCGCCCGGGGGGACCCCCATGCCATAGGGCTGCTGCTGCGGGACGGCGGCCGGGACCGGTGGCTCCTCCGGAGGAGGAGGCGGGGCGTCCGGCGTGAACTGGTCGTCCTGTGCTGTCTGTTCGGCCTCGGCCTGGGCGCGCAGTCGGCGTGCCCTGCGGCCTTCGCCGGCGACGGGCTGGGCGGGGACGACCGGCTCCTCCGGGAGGTCGTCGTCGACGTCGCGGCGTCGGCCGGGCAGGGCGAGCACCACGAGGACGACGGCGAGCGCGCCCTGGGCCCACAGCCAGCCGGTGTGGAGCGCCGGCGGCTCGAAGGTGACGTCCAGCCGGCCGTCACCTGCGGGCAGTTCGAAGCCCTGCGCCCAGCTGTCGAGCGTGGTCCTGGTGAGCGGCTTGCCGTCGAGGGTGGCGGTCCAGCCCTCGTCAGCGGTGTCGGCGAGACGCAGTACACGCCCTGCCTCGCCGGACCGGATCGTGGTGTGCACCTCGACGGGTCCGGCGGCAATGGGCTGCGGGTCGCCGGACTCAGGGACGATGGCCGCGCGGGACACCTGCCGCTCCACACGCCACAGGGCGCTGCCGTCCTGCTGGCTCAGCCGGGTCAGTCCGGGCGTGGCGTCCAGGACGCGGCTGACCTCGCGGGGCGCTCCCTGGTGCACGAGTACGTAGCGCACGGCGAATCCGCCGAGCTCGTCGGTCTGGTCGGCTCCGGAACCGGCCACGAGGTTGGCGACGACGGAGTCGAGCTTCTTGTTCTCGCCGACCGCGGCGGCCAATTCGGCGTCTCCGAGCCGGGCACCGGAGCCGCGTACGAGCGTGTAGCCGACCCGGGCGGTCGAGTCGCTGTCGAGGACGAGGGTGCGGGCCTGGTCGCGAGTGCCGCTTTCCTCGGCGACGAACGCGGGCACCTGGACGGGGTCGCGCCGCTCTAGGGGTCCGTCAGCACCGCCGATCATCCACCCGGCGGCGACGAGCAGCGGGCCCGCGGCGGCGGCGAACGCGATGAGCGCGGCGACCGGCTGACGCCAGCCGAAGCTCTGCTCGGCCACCCGCGAGCGTGCCCCGTCTGCGCCGAGCGCGGCGGCGGCGAGGAGGGCGAGGCCGTAGACGAGCGTGGCAGGCCCGGCCCAGGCGGAACTGTTGGACAGGACGGCGAAAACGAGCCCTACTAGGGCAGCGGCCCAGGCCGTCCAGATTCCCAACTGACGTTCTGTGCGCAGCAGGGCGGCCAGCGCGGCGCACACGATGCCGATGAGCATCAGCCCACTGACGGTGCCGGGGCCGCCCGGGCTGGCGCCGAGCAGATCGAGCGCGGACGCCGACCCCTCGCCGAACTCGAGACCGGCCTCCTGGAAGAAGCCGAAGGGCAGAAGCGACAGCGACCAGGGCGCCAGGACCAGCAGCGGCGTGCCGAGCTGCGCCAGGAAACGGAGCCCGTAGGCGACGATTTCGCTCCGCCGTACGGCCAGCAGCGCGAGGCCGAGGACCAGGGCGATGGGCCACACGATCGGCGTGAAGGCGGTGGCAAGGGTCAGCAGCAGCGCGTACGCCCAGGTGGCACGCCAGCTGCCGCGCGCCGTCGTCGAGGCGAAGCCGCTCGCCGCGATGCCCGCGCGCGCGATGAGGGGCAGCAGGACGGCGAGGACAGCGGTGCCGATGCGGCCGCCCGCGAGCGCTCCGGTGGCGGCGGGCAGGAAGGCGTACGCGATGGACGCCCAGGCCCGCAGCAGCCGCGACATGACAAGCGGCCGGGAGGCGAAGTACGCGGTGAAGCCGGCCAACGGCACGGAGCCGACGAGCAGGACGGTGACCGCGAGTCCGGTGGAGCCGAACAGCACACTGGCGAGCAGTGCCACGAGCGCCAGATACGGCGGCGCGGACTCGGTGCCACCGGCGCCGACGGGGTGCCAGCCGTCCAGGTAGCGCGACCAGAGCGCGGAGGCGTCGGCGGGCGCGGGCAGGAGCGCGCCGCCCGCGAGCGCTCCGCCGCCGATCAGTTCACGGCAGGCGATGAGCGAGGCGAAGAGGAGCACGACGAAGAGCACAGGACCGGGCTTGCGGGCGACGCGCTTGAGCCGGGCGAACTGCTCGATCTCCAGGAAGTCGGCGTCATCACCGCCGGGCCCGGACTCGACGGCGCCGCCGTGCCGCCCTGCCGCGTTCAGCTCGGGGTCGGAGCTGCCCACCAGGTTGCCCGCGACCTGCTCGATGGTGGCCCGCACCGTCGCGCCCGGCGGCGGGAACAGCGCGCGCAGCTCCCCCTTGTCGACCTGTGGACGGCCGCGCCTGCGTCGCCCGGCGATGATCCGCTCGGGTCGCAGCAGCGTCCCCACAAGACCCCGGATTTCGTCGACGGCCTGTCCGGGGACCTTGCCGACGAGATACGCGACGGTGCGCAGCAGTGTGCCGAGCACCAGCCGCAGCAGGACCCACGGCAGCACGGCGGTACGGGAGTTGACGAGCAGCGTGTAGACGGCGCCCGCCTTGTCGACCTTGTGCGGGGAAGCGGACGTACGGCCCACACAGTCGACGGTGCGCCGCTCGCGGGAGGCCGCCTCGGCATGACGTACGACCGCTTCGGGGGCGACGAGAACGCGGTGCCCTGCGGCCTGGGCGCGCCAGCACAGGTCGACGTCGTCACGCATCAGGGGCAGCCGCCGGTCGAAGCCCCCGAGTTGCTCGAAGACGTCGCGGCGGATCAGCATGCCGGCCGTGGACACGGAGAGCACGGGCCGTACGTGATCGTGCTGGCCCTGGTCCTGTTCGCGCCGGTCCAGGCCGGTCCAGCGGCGGCCGCTGTTGGCGATGGTGACGCCGACCTCGAGGAGCTGCCGGCGGTCGTACCAGCCGCGGAGTTTGGGGCCGATGATCGCGACGTCCTTGCCGAGTTCCTGCTCGTTCTCGACGACACGGAGGAGCTGGGCCAGGGTGTCGGGCTCGGGGGCGCAGTCGTCGTGCAGGAGCCACAGCCACTGGACGGGCTCGCCGTACGGCAGTTCCGGCATGTCGTACGCGTCGTCGCGCCAGGTCCGTGTCACCGGGTCCCAGCCGCTGGGCCGCTTCAGGTACGGCAGGTCGTCCGGAGTGAGCACGCCGGCGCTGCGGGCGGCCTCGTCGACGGCCTGGCCGAAGCCGGTGCGCCGGGCGAGGTGCAGCACCCGGTCGGCGCCGAGCGCTTCGGTGACCAGCCGGGCGGAGTCGTCCGCGCTCCCGGTGTCGGCCGCCACGGCGTTCTGCACCGGGCGTTCCTGACCGAGCAGCCCGGCGAGGGCGTCGGGCAGCCAGCGGCCACCGTCGTGCGAGACGAGCACGGCGGTGACCACGTGCCGCGGAAACTCGGGTGGGCGGGACGGGTCGAACGCTGCCGGGCGGGACGGGTCGAACGCAGCTGCGCGGGACGGGTCGAACGCTGCGGCTGCGTCGTACTGAGCTGCCGGATGGCTGTGCGCGGACATCGAGGTACGGGCCCCGGTTCGATGGACTGCGGTGGACGCCTGTGCCCTGTGTGGGCACTGGGGTGTCTCGGACGGAGGCCCACACTAACGGCTGGACAAGACCGTGGCCCGCCGCCTGTGGATAACCCACCGGCGACGGGCCGTTCGGTACGAAATCTCCCGGACGAGCTGGACGATCTCCTATACGGCTGCCTTCTTCAGGCGGCGCCGTTCACGCTCGGACAGGCCGCCCCAGATGCCGAAGCGTTCGTCATTGGCGAGGGCGTACTCAAGGCACTCGGAGCGGACCTCGCAGGCGAGGCAGACCTTCTTGGCCTCGCGGGTGGAGCCGCCCTTCTCGGGGAAAAAGGATTCGGGGTCGGTCTGCGCGCAGAGCGCCCGCTCCTGCCAACCGAGCTCCTCGTCGGCCTCGTCGACCAGCAGTTCCTGAAACAGCTCGGTCATGTGCGCCCCTCGTCCGTCTCGCGTCCCCGTGATGCTGCCGTTACCGATTCCGGCTGAACGACACGAGTGAAATTACAAGTGTGCTGCTCCGGGCGAGTCAAGCCGAGATCTGCTATTGGGCCCCTTATTCACTCTGCGGAACCAAGGCCATGCGGAAAGTGTTCAAATCGGCATAAACCCTGACAGCAGGAAGAGACCCAGCCGGGACCGTCGCCCCGCACAGGACCTACACAGGGAAGGACGTCCGGGAGATCGATCTCAGTTCCGTCCGGCACTCGAAGCGAGCTGGATCACATTCCGATCACAGGATCGCAACGAGGTTTGCGTGCCCGGTTGTTGCGCCATGTGTCCCGGCGGACCCCAGAGCAAACCTTTCACCTCCCAGAGGAACCGGATGGGGTGAAACATCTCGCGCATACACCGGCATAGCGGGCATCGAGTTGACAGTGAAGGAGTGAACCGCTGTCCTTGTGGGCATGCTCGCGAACTTGGCGCTCACCTCGACCCGCACCGCCGGGTCCCTCGGTGCTGCCCGTGCTCGCTGTAGCTGTCGCTGTTGTTGTCGCAGCTGTTGAGCCTTCCCAGCGCTCCTGCTGCCGCCAGGTCCATCCGTACCTGGCCGCTGGTCCCCTTCGCCCGTGACTAGGGCGCTCCCAGATCTCCAGCACAGGCCTTCCGGCCTCTTCAGCCGAGGAACCACCGCACTCCATGAACAGCGACAGCGACCTTCAGATCGCCGGCGACATCCTTGAAGTCCCGCATCTCCTCCAGGCGCCGCGCGAGCATCCGTCCACCGTGGCCGAGTTCGTCGGGCTGGCCCGCTCCATCGCGGCAGACCGCTCCCAGTGGGAGCACCTGGTCCAGTACGACGCGACCTCCCGGTGGTACCACCGGCTGCGCACCGGCCCCGGTTACGAGGTGTGGCTGCTCTCCTGGGTGCCAGGACAGGGCAGCGGGCTGCACGACCACGGCCCGTCCTCCGGCGTGTTCAC
The DNA here is from genome assembly GCF_036173125.1 of Streptomyces sp. NBC_00286. Classification (NCBI taxonomy): domain Bacteria; kingdom Bacillati; phylum Actinomycetota; class Actinomycetes; order Kitasatosporales; family Streptomycetaceae; genus Streptomyces; species Streptomyces sp. NBC_00286. The sequence continues at coordinate 6,138,086 of NZ_CP108054.1, read as the reverse complement.
GGTGCTGGAGGGCGCACTGACGGAGCGCACGGAGCGCGGCACCCGCGCATGGGGGGTCGGCACCCAACAGGTGTTCGCGCCGGGGTATGTCCACGAAGTGGTCAACGACTCGCTCGAGCCGGCCATAAGCCTGCACGTCTACTACCCGGGGCTGACCGAGATGCCGATGCACACGCACGCGACCCGCTGCGCCGCGTCGCGCCCGCAGGAGCACGGGAGCCGGGAGCAGGGCGATGTCGTCAGCGCCTGAGACAACCGGCTGACGCGACCGCGTGACGCGTTGTCGTACCCGCCTGCAAGACTGGCCCACCCGTCACCCGACCACCACCCCTCAACGAGTCAGCCTGGCGGCTGACACACTGTTCCAATGCGCATTGTGGTTCTGGCAGGCGGCATCGGCGGTGCCCGGTTTCTGCGTGGTCTCAGGCAGGCGGTGCCGGACGCGGAGGTCACCGTCATCGGGAACACCGGGGACGACATCCATCTCTTCGGGCTGAAGGTCTGCCCGGACCTCGACACGGTGATGTACACGCTCGGCGGCGGCATCAACGAAGACCAGGGCTGGGGGCGAGCAGACGAGACCTTCCACCTCAAGGAGGAGCTGGCGGCGTACGGAGTGGGGCCCGAGTGGTTCGGGCTCGGTGACCGGGACTTCGCGACGCACATCGTCCGTACGCAGATGCTGGGCGCCGGCTATCCGCTCAGCGCCGTGACGGAAGCGCTGTGCGACCGGTGGAAGCCGGGGGTCCGGCTGATCCCCATGACCGACGACCGCGTCGAGACGCATGTGGCCGTCGAGGTGGACGGCGAGCGCAAGGCCGTTCACTTCCAGGAGTACTGGGTGCGGCTGCGGGCCTCCGTCGACGCGCACGCGGTGGTGCCCGTCGGCGCCGACCAGGCGAAGCCGGCGCCCGGGGTGCTCGAGGCGATCGCCTCGGCCGACGTGGTGATCTTCCCGCCGTCCAATCCCGTCGTGTCCGTGGGCACGATCCTCGCCGTGCCCGGCATACGGGAGGCGATCGCCGATGCCGGGGTGCCGGTGGTCGGCCTCTCCCCCATCGTCGGGGACGCGCCCGTGCGGGGCATGGCCGACAAGGTCCTCGCGGCCATCGGCGTGGAGTCCACGGCCGCCGCGGTCGCCGAGCACTACGGCTCGGGGCTCCTCGACGGCTGGCTCGTCGACACGGTCGACGCCTCCGCCGTGGACCGCGTGGAGTCCGCCGGCATCCGCTGCCGTGCCGTACCCCTCCTGATGACCGATCTGGCCGCGGCGACCCGGATGGCCCGTGAGGCGCTGGCGTTGGCGGAGGAGGTGGGGGGCGCTTGAGCGGCGGGGGTGTTTCGGGGCCGGGTGCGCAGGAGTTGGCCGCGGCCGAGGAAGGTCCGGGGCGTCCGGTGCCCGGTTATCGGGTCTGGGCGCTTCCCGGGCTGCCCGAGATTCGTGAGGGGGACGATCTCGCGAAGCTGATCGCCGCTGCCGAGCCGGGGCTGCTCGACGGGGACGTACTGCTCGTCACCTCGAAGATCGTGTCCAAGGCCGAGGGGCGGATCGTCGAGGCCGACGACCGGGAAGCCGCGATCGATGCCGAGACCGTGCGGGTGGTGGCCCGGCGCGGAGCGTTGCGGATTGTCGAGAACCGGCAGGGGCTCGTGATGGCCGCGGCCGGGGTCGACGCCTCCAACACCCCTGCGGGGACCGTGCTGTTGCTGCCCGAGGACCCCGATGCGTCCGCGCGGGCGATACGGGACGGGGTGCGGGACGCGCTGGGCGTCGACGTCGGGGTGCTCGTCACCGACACGTTCGGGCGGCCGTGGCGTACCGGGCTCACCGATGTCGCCATCGGGGCCGCCGGTGTGCGGGTGCTCGACGATCTCCGGGGCGGCACCGACGCGTACGGCAATCCGCTCGGCGCCACCGTCGTCGCCACGGCCGACGAACTCGCCGCCGCGGGCGATCTGGTCAAGGGCAAGGCCGACGGGCTGCCGGTCGCCGTGGTGCGCGGGCTGCCGCACACGGTCATCACGGGCAGCCCTGGCACCGATGAAGACGAGGGGGCGCGGGTCATGGTGCGCGGGGCGCGCGACGACATGTTCCGGCTGGGCACCTCCGAGGCCGTACGGGAGGCCGTCACCCAGCGGCGTACCGTACGGGCCTTCACCGACGAGCCCGTCGATCCGGGGGCCGTACGCCGTGCGGTGGCCGCCGCCGTGACCGCGCCGGCGCCGCATCACACGACGCCGTGGCGATTCGTCCTCCTGGAGTCGGAGGAGTCCCGTACGCGGCTTCTCGACGCCATGCGGGACGCCTGGATATCCGACCTGCAGCGGGACGGGAAGAGCGAGGAGTCCATCGCCAAGCGCGTACGGCGGGGGGATGTCCTGCGCAAAGCGCCGTATCTCGTCGTGCCCTGTCTCGTCATGGACGGCTCGCACACGTACGGGGACGCGCGGCGGGACGGGGCCGAGCGGGAGATGTTCGTGGTCGCCGCGGGGGCTGCCGTGCAGAACTTTCTCGTCGCGCTCGCCGGGGAGCGGCTGGGGTCGGCGTGGGTGTCGTCGACGATGTTCTGCCGGGATGTCGTACGGGACGTTCTGGGGCTGCCGGGTGGGTGGGATCCGATGGGGGCGGTTGCCGTGGGGCATGCGGCGGAGGAGCCTAAGCCGCGGGGTGAGCGGGAGGCGGGGGCGTTTATTGAGGTTCGGTGACGGGTGGGGGTTAGCGTTTGGCGTGCGGCGCCTGGTGTGCGGCATCCGGCTTCTGGGGTGCGGCTTCTCGACGCCATGCGGGACACCTGGATAGGCAACCTGGACGGGACGGGAAGAGCGATCGGCTTCGGCGTCTGGCGTCTGGCGTCTGGCGTCTGGCGTCTGGCGTCTGGCGTCTGGCGTCTGGCGTCTGGCGTCTGGCGTCTGAGAGTGTCGCCGCCGCCGGAGGCGGACGGTGTGCCGTTTTCGAACCGCTTTGCCAGTGGAGCGCCTAGTCTTTAGGGCGCCTCAGCGCCTCGTGCTCCCGATACCCCTAGGACCCCTCCGTGGCCGGACGTTTCGAACCCCGACCCACGCGTACGACCGTGCGCGGCGGGCATGTTTCCGCCGCCGGGCGCGTGCCTCGGCAGGTCGCGGCGCCCGGGCGTACGCGTAGCTGGACGCCGCCCGGGCCGCTTGATCTTGGGCTTGTGCTCGGGCCGTTGCGGCGTGGGCCCGCTGATCCGACGTTCCGGGCTATGCCGGACGGGTCCGTGTGGCGGGCCAGTCGTACGCCCGCCGGGCCCGGGACCTTGCGGGTTTCCATGCGAGGCGGGGTCGCCGTGGGGGAAGCCTGGGGGCCTGGAGCCGACTGGCTGTTGGAGCAACTTCCCCAGATGCTCGGGAAGTTGGACGATCCCTCCGCCTTCGAGCCGCGGCATCGGCTGGTGGCGCTCGCGCGGCATCGGCGGCCGGGGCTGCGGCTGACGCGTACGGGGCTCGTTATGGAGTCGTTGATTCCGTCGATTCTTGAGCAGAAGGTCACGACGGAGGAGGCGTATCGGGCTTGGCGGCTGCTTGTACGGAAGTACGGTGTGCCGGCGCCTGGGCCTGCGCCCGGGCGTATGTACGTCATGCCGGAGCCGCGGACTTGGGCTCTGATCCCCTCTTGGGAGTGGCATCGGGCCGGGGTGGACAACAAGCGGGCGTCCACGGTTTTGCGGGCGGTTCGGGTGGCTCGGCGGTTGGAGGAGGCGGTGGGGTTCGAGCCGGTTGCTGCGCAGGCTCGGCTTGAGCTTGTGTCCGGTATTGGGCCGTGGACTTCGGCGGAGACTGTGCAGCGGAGTCATGGGGCGGCGGATTCGGTGACCGTGGGGGATCTGCATCTGCCGGGGATTGTGGGGTTTGCGCTGGCGGGCGACCGTGATGCGGATGACTCCGTCATGTTGCGGTTGCTGGAGCCGTACGCGGGGCAGCGGCATCGTGCGGCTCGGCTCATTATGTTGAGCGGCCGCACTCCGCCTCGGCGTCAGCCGCGGATGCCTCGCGGGGATATTGGGCGGCTGTGACGCCCCCGGGTGCGGGTCCGGGTGTTTCGCCCCCGCCGCCCCTACCCGTCCCGTCCTCGGGGCTTCGCCCCGGGCCCCACCAGGGGCTCCGCCCCTGGAGCCCGCTGGGGCTGCGCCCCAGACCCCGCATCGGCCTGGCGGCCTCGTCCTCAAACGCCGGACAGGCTGGGTTTGCCTGGGGCCGGCGGGAAAGTGCGGGTGGCTGGGCGGGCATAGAGGGTGGGGGCATGGAGGGTGGGGGGACCTCCCGGACAGCCTCGTCCTCAAAACGCCGCCCCAGCTGATTTCGCCGGGCATGGGCGGGAAAGCGCGGGTGGGCGTGGAGGGTGGGGGGAACCGCCTGGATGGCCTCGCCCTCACGCTCCCTCAGCGGCCGCTGGGGCGCCCCCAGACCGGCTGGTCATAGCAGCGGGACAGGGCTCAAAAGCCGCGGTCACCGATCCGACGAGAACCGCACCGCCCCCGCCGGCAGTACCGCATCGCACCACACCCGTACGCCCTCCCTGAGTTCGTTGTCGGGGCCCACCGTCGCGCCGTCGCCCACCACCACTCCCGTGAGGATCGAGCGCGTGCCTACCTGGGCGCGGGCGCCGATCAGGGAGTCCGTGATCACCGCTCCTGGTTCCACTACCGCGCCCGCCAGGATCGTGGAGCCGGAGATGCGGGCGCCGGAACCCACCACCGCGTTCTCGCCTACCACCGTGCCGCCGGTCAGCTTTGCGTCCGGAGCGACCGTTGCTGTCGGGAGGACCAGGCAGTCGCCGCAGCGGCCGGGGACTGCCGGGGAGGGGGCGCGGCCCAGGACCAGGTCTGCTGAGCCTCGTACGAAGGCTTGGGGGGTGCCCAGGTCCAGCCAGTAGGTCGAGTCGACCATGCCTTGGAGGTGGGCGCCGGAGGAGAGGAGGTCGGGGAACGTTTCGCGTTCCACTGAGACCGGGCGGCCGGTGGGGATCGTGTCGATGATCGAGCGGCGGAAGACGTAGGCGCCGGCGTTGATCTGGTCGGTGACGATCTCTTCGGGGGTCTGGGGCTTCTCGAGGAAGGCTTGTACGCGGCCCGAGGTGTCGGTGGGTACCAGGCCGTACGCCCTTGGGTCCTCGACTCGGGTCAGGTGCAGGGAGACGTCCGCGCCCGAGGACCGGTGGGTGGCGACGAGGGCGGGTATGTCGAGGCCGGTGAGTATGTCGCCGTTGAAGATCAGGACGGGATCGTCGGGGGCGGAGCGGAGACGGGAGGCCACGTTCCGGATGGCGCCGCCCGTGCCGAGGGGCTCGACTTCGGTGACGTACTCGATCTGGAGCCCCAGCGACGAACCGTCACCGAAGTAGGGCTCGAAGACCTCGGCCAGATAGGAGGTCGCGAGCACTATGTGCTCGACCCCGGCCGCTCTGGCTCGCGCCAGCTGGTGCGTGAGGAACGGTACCCCGGCCGCCGGAACCATCGGCTTCGGCGTGTGGACCGTGAGCGGCCGCAGCCGTGTGCCCTTGCCGCCGACCAGGAGGATCGCTTCTGTCACCTGTCGTCTCTGCTTCCCTGTGGGGCCGGCCGAACGTTTGTCGGCCGGCCAGTGTATGCAGCCGTTCGTTGGCCGTGGGGAGCCTCTTGGGTGGCCGTGGGGGGCCGCAGCCCCGACCTCAACGCCCCTGGAAGCGGGCCGAAGTGGTCCTGGCTTGGTGGAGCTTGGCGTACAGCCGTGCGCCCGGGCACTCGGTGGCGAAGCCGTCCCGGTGTCCGGAGATCACGTTCAGTCGCACATTCTTACCTTTTCGGAAGAGGTTGCCACCTCCCGACTTCAGATATGTCTTGCCCGCCGGATTCGCCCCGTAGAGGCCGAGCTTCCACGCGGTGAGCCTGGCAACGCCCTGCACCGCGGCGCTGGGCGGGTTCGTGCCGTTGAAGCTGCCGAGGACGGCGATCCCCATGCTGTCGCTGTTGAACCCGAGTGTGTGCGCGCCCTGGACCGGTTTGGTCACGCCTCCGGCCCGCCCCTCGTAGATGGTTCCGCACTTGTCGACGAGGAAGTTGTACCCGATGTCCCGCCAGCCACTGCTCTTGACGTGGTAGCGGTAGATGCTGCGGATGACTGAAGAGGCTTGCGAGCAGCGGTAGTTGTTGCCCGTGGCGCTGTGGTGCACGAAGGCGGCCCGTACGGACTTGGTGTAGCTGAAGTGCCGCTCGCGCAGGCTCTCGTCCGCGCCCCAGCCGCGGCGGGTGACGATACGCGGGCGCGGGCCGATGTACGGGTTCGTGGCCGCGCCCTCGGCGGCTTCGATGCCGCGGGTCGCGAGGAAGTCCTGCTGCGTCTGCTTCCGGGTCAGTTCGGGGATGGCGGTGGCGCCGAGCGGTGCGAGGTCGGCGTTGACGGCGGATGCCGCGGCGGACTCGGCGGTGAGCGAGACGGCGTTCGGGGCCTGCAGTTCGGGGCCCTGGGGCGGGGGCTCCTCGCCGGGGTCGACGAGTTCGAGGCGCAGTCCGCTGGGCAGCGGCTGGCTGGTGACGGCCCGTCCGTCTCCTTCGTGGCCCTCTTCGTGTTCGTGCAGCTTGGTCTGTACGCGCACTTCCACGCCGTCCGACTCCCCCACCCACAGCGGTGCCGTTGAGCCTCGTACCCGTCCGGAGGTGCGCTCGTCGGATTCCGGGTCGGCCGCGTGCTCCAGGTTGTGCGTCTCGACGTCCTGCCAGGCGGACCATGTGCCGGTTTCGGCGGAGCGCGTACGGACCTGGACGGTGCCCCGCAGTTCCGTGTCCGGGTCGTCCCAGACGACGCCGACCAGCGAGAAGCGGGGTACGTCGCGGCGGTGCAGCCCCTGCACGGAGGCTGCACCGAGGGAGCGGTCGCTGGAGAGCGGGACGAGGGGGAGCGAGCGGGTGCTGCCGGGGACGGCCGGTGTTTCCGGGGCGGCCGGCCCCGGCACTTCGGCGGCCTCCGGTTTCGTGAAGACGGCCGGTCTCGCTACGGCCGCCGATCCATCGGCGTTCACGGATCTCTCGGCGTTCGCGGGTCTCGCGGTGTTCGCGGGTCTCGCGGTGTCCGCCAGAGCGCTGGAGGGGGACGTCAGAGGGAGGGCCAGGGCGGCCGCACACGTCACGGCGATCGAGGAAGCAAGGTATCCACGCATGCCCCTGATCGTGGACATAGTCATACTTATCTGTCCATCCGGGACTTGACGGACCGTCGACCGGCACTCCTCCGAACCGGTGGCCCGGCCTCCCCCGCCCGGCCGAGGGCCCGCGTACGCTTTCCTCTCGTGACCGCCACCGACCGCACCCCTGCCGACCTGCTGCGATCCGCGCTCGCCGCGGACCCCGCGCGCCCCCTGGTGACCTTCTACGACGACGCCACCGGCGAACGGGTCGAACTGTCCGTGGCCACCTTCGCCAATTGGGTGGCCAAGACCGCCAACCTCCTCCAGGACGAGCTGTCCGCCGAGCCCGGCGAACGGGTCGCGCTGCTGCTGCCCGCGCACTGGCAGACCGCGGTGTGGCTGCTCGCCTGCTCCTCGGTGGGTGTGATCGCGGACGTCGGCGGCGAGGCGGCTGCCGCCGATTATGTGGTCGCGGGGCCGGGCCAGTTCGAGGCCGGGCTCGCCTGCGCGGGCGACCGGATCGCGCTGTCACTCGCGCCACTCGGCCGCCGCTTTTCCGCTCCGCCTGCGGGGTACGCCGACTATGCCGTCGAGGTCCCCTCGCAGGGCGACCGGTTCCAGCCGTACGCTCCCGTGGACCCGGAGGCGGCTGCGCTGATCGTGGCCGGGGCCGAGTTCACTGGCGCGGAGGTTGTTGAGCGGGCTCGGGCCGATGCCACGGGTTTTGGCCTTACGGGGCCTGGGTCGCGACTGCTGTCGGGGCTGTCTTACGACACTTGGGAAGGGCTCAGCGCCGGGCTGTATGCGCCGCTTGCCACGGGGGCTTCTGTGGTGCTTTGTCGGCATCTGGATCAGCTTGGGGAGGATGCCGTGGCCAAGCGGATCGAGAGTGAACGAGTGACTGCCACGAAGCGCTAGCCGCGGAAGGTTCGGGGACTACGGGTCGTATGGCGGGCTTTCCGTCCGTCGTGGCTGGTCGCGCAGTTCCCCGCGCCCCTAAAAAACCTGCGGCTTCCCGCAACGTCGCGCAGGCAGGTACCCCTAGGAAGGCAGGCAAGGCCCCCTGGGGACACGCAGAGAACTCCCCCTCGAACTCCCCCATCCGGCCCAGCCCTCCCCCTCCCCACGCGCCCCCCGCCCCCACCCAGTCCATGGTCGTAAGAGCACGACACGCTCGTACGCCGTGAGGGGTGGAACCGAAGTGAGCGGCAGCCGACGCATGGGACCCGGTTGGGGTGCTTCGCCGACCGGGGCCGGTGGTGTGCGGCGGCGGTGGTTCAGGTATGGGGCGGTGGGGCTGGGGGTCGGGCTGCTCGCTGCCGCGGGGGGTGGGTGGGCCGTGTACGAGAAGTTGGACGGGAACATCACGGCGGACGAGGCGGCCGCGGCCGAGCTCGCGCGGTACGAGAAGGAGCGGCCGACCGCGTTGGTGAAGGACGCGCAGAACATCCTGCTGATCGGGTCCGACTCCCGCGCGGGTGAGGAGAACCGGAAGTACGGGCGGGACGTCGGCATCGAGCGCTCCGACACCGTGATCCTGCTGCACCTCGCGGCGAACCGGCGCAGTGCGACCGCCATTTCGATACCGCGCGATCTGATGGTGGACGTGCCGGGCTGCCGGCGCCGGGACGGCAGCCGCAGTGAGCCGGTGTTCGCGATGTTCAACTACGCGTTCCAGGCCGGGGGTTCGGCCTGCACGATCCGTACGGTGGAGAAGCTGACGGACATCCGGATCGACCATCACACGGTGGTGGACTTCAACGGCTTCAAGGACATGGTCGACGCGGTCGACGGCGTCGTGGTCTGCCTCAAGGAGCCGATGAACGACCGCGCGGCCAAACTGCGGCTGCCCGCGGGCAAGGTGAAGCTCAATGGCGAGCAGGCCCTCGGCTACGTACGCGCCCGCAAGAGCGTCGGCGACGGCAGCGACACCGAGCGGATGGAGCGCCAGCAGCGGTTCCTGGGCGCGCTGGTCAGCAAGGTGCGCAGCAACGACGTACTGCTGAATCCCGTGAAGCTCTATCCGGTGCTCGACGCGGCGACCTCGTCGCTCACCACGGACCCCGCGCTGGCGAACCTGCGGGGCCTGTACGACCTGGTGCGCGGTCTGCGCGATATCCCCACCGAACGTGTGCAGTTTCTGACGGTGCCGAGGGAGTCCTACCCCAACAACCCCAATCGGGACCAATTGGTGGAAGCCGAGGCGGAGAAACTCTTCGAGCGGCTGCGCAGGGACGCTCCGGTCGAAGTTTCGGACAACTCGGGCGGCCAGAACGGCAAATCGGGCGGAATGCGGAATGACGAGCCCTCACCGTCCGTAAGCGCCGCGCCCACTTTCCGGGGTAACACGGCGGCCGAGGACCCGTGCGGTTAAGTCCCGAACGCGTCTGCGAGTAAAGAGAACGCCAAGCTGGGGAACATTCGTCCAAAAATATGGGGCGGATTGACCGGTTGTAAGACGTGGAATTTGTCACCGGCGTCCCTTGACCGTGATCCGGCCGGATAGTGTGAGCGGTCCGGTGCACCCGGCCATGAGGTCATGCACCTGCTTGAACGAGACCGGGCGCTTTTTGAGGGGAGAAGGCGCCGCGTGGCCCCGACGGAGGACTGACACAACCGTGGACGCGCAAGGCCGAGGGCGGGCGGACAATATCGACCCCGCAGACCAGTGGGTACTCAATCCGAACACCGGTGACTACGAATTGCGACTGGGTCCTTCCACAGCGCAGCCGTCGGTCCCGGGCCCTCGCTCCTCAAGAACCGCGACCGCAGGTACCGCCGCGCCACCGCGCGGCCGTACGGCGCCGGGGCGGGAGTACCGGGGGTCGCCGGAGGTGGCGCCGGCACCCGACGTCGTGCCCGGCCCGCGCAGGCGGCGCCCGCCCCAAGGGCCGCAGCCGAGCCGCCGCAAGGGCAGGCAGCCGCAAAAGCCAAAGGGCAAGAAGATAGCGCTGTGGACCGGCGGCACCATGGCCTTCGCGCTCGTCGCCGTCTCCACCGCGGGCTACGTCTACGTCAAGCACCTCGAGGACAACGTCTCCACGACGGACGTCGGGAGCGCGGGCGCGGGGAACTTCAGCAAGGACGAGGCCTTCAACATCCTGATCATCGGTACCGACAAGCGCACCGGCAAGGGCAATCAGGGGTACGGCGACACCGGCAACGTCGGGCACGCCGACACCAACATCCTGCTGCACGTCTCCAAGGACCGTACGAACGCGACCGCGATGAGCATTCCGCGCGACCTGATCGTGGACATTCCGGACTGCGAGACCAAGCAGGAGGACGGCACCACCAAGGTCATCGCCGGCTCGCAGGGCGTCCGCTTCAACACGAGCCTCGGGCAGAGCGGGCGGGACCCGGGCTGCACGATGCGTACGGTCAAGGAGGCCACCGGCATCTCGGTGGACCACTTCATGATGGCCGACTTCAACGCGGTGAAGACGCTGACGTCGGCGGTGGGCGGGGTCGAGGTCTGTCTCACCAAGCCCGTCAACGACAAGGAGTCGAAGCTCAAACTGCCCGCGGGCACGTCGACGGTGGAGGGCGAGCAGGCGCTCGCCTTCGTCCGGACCCGGAAGAGCTTCGGCAACAGTGGTGACCTCGACCGGATCAAGGTGCAGCAGCAGTTCCTGGGTTCGCTCATGCGGAAGATGTCCTCCAGCGATACCCTGACCAGCCCGACGAAGCTGCTGAAGCTGGCGGAGGCCGCCACCAAGGCGCTGACCGTCGACACCGGCATCGGCAAGGTCAGCACGCTCAAGGATGTGGCCCTGGAACTGAAGAAGGTTCCGCCGAAGAACGTCTCCTTCGTGACGGTGCCGGTGATAGACAACCCGACCGAGCAGGTCAAGGCCACGGTGGTCATCGATGAGACGAGGGGTCCCGAGATCTTCTCGATGATCAAGGACGATGTCTCGCTCACCGAGGTGAAGAAGCAACAGAAGAAAGAGAAGGACGCCGTCGCCGCCCGCCTCAAGGGGTCCAAGGCCGACCCCGCGGACGTACGCGTACGGATCCTCAACGGCGGCGCGGCGCCGGGCTCCGCGCAGGAAACCCTCACTTACCTGCAGAACAATGAAGGCGTGCTCAAGTCGGAGAACGCGGGTAACGCCGAGACGCCCCTGAAGAAGACAACCCTCGAGTACGCTCCCGATCAGGCAGACCAGGCACGCAGGCTCGCCGACATCATGGGCCTGTCCGGGTCAGCCATGAAGCCGGGTGAGAGCGTGACCAACTCCCAGGGGCTACCGGCGATCACGCTGACCCTGGGAGAGGACTTCGAGGGGGCTGGGGAATCCCTCACCGCTCCGTCGACGGCGCCGGATGTGGATAAGTCCACGGCGGACAAAGTCGAGTGCGCCAAGTGACCTGAAGGGCCTGCCATACGTCTACCAAGGCGTATGGCAGGCCTGTTCAGTGGTGCAGGGGTGGGGAGGCAGCGGGCATGACGCAGAGTGGTGTGCGTGGAGAGCCGACGCGACCACGCGTCCAGCAGGCTCAGGAGCTGGGCCGGGACGACAGTCCTCGCGATGACGCCGCGCCGGACGGCGGCGGTGACAGCGGGGACGGCGGCGGTGCAGGCGGCAGACGGCGCGGCGGCAGAAGACGGCCGCGGGGCAAGCGCGGCATACTCCGCTGGTCCGCGATAACCCTGTCGGTACTGATACTTGGCACGGCCGGCGCCGGATACGTCTACTACTGGCATCTGAACAACAACATCGACAAGGGCGAGCGCAGCAGCGGCGACTCCGACGCCAAGAAGGCGGAGCCGAACGCGGCGGGCCAGACGCCGCTGAACATCCTGCTGATCGGTTCCGACAGCCGTAACTCCGAGGAGAACGTGGAGCTGGGCGGCAGCCGGGATCAGATGGGCAGCAAGCCGCTGGGCGACGTCCAGATGCTCATCCACCTGTCCGCGGGCCGGAAGCACGCCTCGGTGGTGAGCGTTCCGCGCGACACCCGGGTCGACATCCCCGAGTGCGAGGACCCCGAGACCGGCAAGACCTACCCGGCGACCAACGACATCATCAACGCCTCGCTGGCCCGTGGCGGAGCCGGCTGCACGCTCGCCACCTGGGAGAACCTCACCGGCGCCTATATCGACCACTGGATGACGATCGACTTCGCGGGCGTGGTGAAGATGGCGGACGCCATCGGCGGTGTCGAGGTCTGTGTGGAGCACAACGTGTGGGACCGTGCGCTGCCCGGCACCCCGGGTGGCTCCGGGCTCAAGTTGAAGGCCGGAAAGCACAAGGTCAAGGGCAAGCAGGCCTTGCAGTGGCTGCGTACCAGGCACGCCTTCGAGAGCGACCTCGGGCGCGCCAAGGCCCAGCACATGTACATGAACTCGATGATCCGCACGCTGAAGAAGCAGAACGTCTTCACCGACACCGGCCGGCTGATGAGCCTGGCCGAGGCGGCCACGGACTCCCTGAAGGTCTCCGAGGAGATCGGCCAGGTCGATGAGCTGTACGGCCTCGGTATGCAGCTCAGGACGGTACCGACCGACCGCATCACCATGACGACCATGCCGAACGACGTAGACCCGCAGAACCCCAACCACCTGGTGCCGAAGGGCGCGGACGCCGAGAAGGTCTGGTCGATGATCCGCGACGATGTGCCCTTCGACAGCAAGGGCAAGGACGCGAAGAAGAAGCCGGCGAAGGAGCAGGAGCCGGTCTCCGACGACCCGGCCGCCGAGGACGGCGAGATCGGCATCGTGGTGCAGAACGGCACGCGCTCCGACACCCTCGCACCGGCCGGCGGGCGTGCGAACGCGGTGAGCCAGGCGCTCGTGGAGAAGGGCTTCAGCAGGGCGACGGCGGACGGGACGGTGGCGCTCGCCGAGCCCAAGACGGTGGTCCGCTATCCGAGTGCCGAGTTGGAGGGCGATGCCCAGCGCGTCGCCAAGTCGCTGGGGATTCCGCTGAGTTCGGTGAAGCGGACGACCGATGTCTCCGCTGTCACCCTCGTCGTGGGCGCCGACTGGCGCGAGGGCACGGCCTATCCGAAGCAGTCCAAGCCCGAGGCCGGGGACGTACCCGAAAGCGCCGACGCCCTGAACGGCTCGGACAGCGACAAGTGCATGCCCGTGTACGAGCCCTACCGCTGGTAGTTCCCCGGCACGGCCCCGGTGCTCAGCTCTCCGCGAGCACCGCGGGCCGCCGGGACGCGATGACCTTCCTGGCCAGTGAGCGTGGGCTGGTCAGGAAGCCCCAGCCCCACGACATGTGCATCGTGGCGAGGGCTACGGGGATCTGCAGGCGTGCCTTGAGCGGGAGGCCCTTGCCCGCCGGTACGGAACCGGCGGCGATGGCCGCGAGATAGCCGCCCGGGATGACGAATCCCCAGGGGGTCAGCGCGGCGCCCGCCACCAGGCCCGCCGCTATCCCGCACACCGCCACCGGCGGCGCGAGGTAGCGCAGGTTGATGGAGCCCTCGTGGTAGCGGGCGACGACGTGGCGCCAACGCCCGTAGTCCTTGTACTGCTTGGCGAGCGCGCGCACCGAAGGCCTGGGCCGGTACGACACCTTCAGCTCGGGCGAGAACCAGATCAGCCCGCCCGCCTCACGGATCCGGAAGTTCAGCTCCCAGTCCTGGGCGCGGATGAACTCCTCGTTGTAACCGCCCTGTTGCTCCAGCGCCTCGCGCCGGAAGACGCCGAGGTAGACCGTTTCGGCCGGGCCCGCCTGACCGCCCGTGTGGAAGGCGGCGTTGCCGACCCCGATCTTCGAGGTCATCGCCGCCGCGACGGCCCGCTCCCAGTCGTTCTCCCCCTCGGCGTGCATGATGCCGCCGACGTTCTGCGCACCGGTCTCCTCCAGGAGACGTACGGCCGTGGCGATGTAGTTCGGCGAGAGCATGCCGTGGCCGTCCACGCGGACGACGATCGGATGGCGGGAGGCCTTGATCGCGGCGTTGAGGGCGGCGGGCGTACGGCCCGTCGGGTTCGGGACGGTGTGCACGCGAGGGTCTTCCCGTACGAGTTCGGCGGCGATCTCGTCCGTACGGTCCGAGGAGGGACCGATGGCGATCACGACCTCCATCTCGCCGTCGTACTCCTGGGCGAGGATCGCTTGGACGGCTCCGCGCAGATGCCGCTCCTCGTTGAGGACGGGCATGATCACGGATACGGCGGGGAGGCGCCCGTCGGAATTCACGTGCTGGGGTTCCTTCTCGTCTTTTCGGCAGGGGGTCCGGCCCGCCGCGCAGCGGCTGTCGGGCCCAGCGCCCCCGGGAAATGCGGCATCAGGCCGTACGTTACCGCGAACGGGGGACACCGACGCGCGCCGCCCGGCTTGCTGCGCCGGGCCGCAGATCGTATGGGCCTACCGTTCTCAGCGGTCCCCCACACCCGCCGACGCGGAGGTGTCCCCCTTGCCCACGCCGCCCCGCAGACCCGCTCGCCCGCCGCGGCAGCGCCCAGCGCGGCCGCCCGTTCGGCGCAGGCGGCCGGGGTGGCCCATGCGGGCGGTGACCTCGCTCTCCGTTGCGGTGCTCGCGGCGGCCGGCATCGGGCACGCGGTGGTCTCCGGCGTCCACGCCGACATCGACCGCGTCGACCCCTTCAAGGACATGAAGAACCGGCCCGAGCAGGGCGACGGCATGAACGTCCTGGTCGTCGGCACCGACGGCCGCGAACGGATCAGCAGGGCGGAGCGTGCGAAGTACCACCTCGGCGGCGCACCCTGCCGCTGCACGGACACCATGATGATCGTGCACATCTCGCAGGACCGGAAGCGGGCCAGCGTCGTCAGCCTGCCGCGCGACTCGTACGCCGAGACGCCCGCGCACACCGACCGCACCACCGGCGAACGACACCGCCCGCACGCGCTCAAGCTCAACGCCGCATACGCGGAGGGCGGGCCCCAACTGACCGTGCGTACCGTCGAGAACATGACCCGCGTGAAGATCGACCACTACCTGGAAATCGACTTCACCAGCTTCATCAGGACGGTGGACGAGCTCGGCGGCGTACGGATCTGCACGGTGCGCCCGCTGAAGGACCCGTACACCCGACTGAACCTGCCCGCCGGGACGCATGACCTGAACGGGGGTCAGGCGCTCCAGTACGTACGTTCCCGGCACATCGACGGCGCCTCCGACCTCAGCCGGATGCAGCGCCAGCAGCGTTTCCTGGCCGCGCTGGTCGAGCGGGCCACCTCGACCGGTGTGCTGCTGAACCCGATGAAGTTCCGCGATGTGACGCAGGCCGTGCTCGGCTCGGTGCGGGCGGACAAGGGCTTCGGCCCGGACAAACTGGTCGATCTGGGGTGGGCGATGCGGAACTTCTCGCCGTCGTCCTCGGAGTTCGCGACCGTCCCGATCGCGCGGATGGGGTTCCCCGTGAAGGGCATCGGCTCGACGCTGAAGTGGGACGCGAAGAAGTCGGAGCGGATCTTCCGAGCGCTGCGCGAGGACCGGCCGCTGGCCCCGCATCACTCCCCTTCCAAGGCCGTACGCGTCGACGTGGCGCCGCAGCAGATCCGCGTCCAGGTCGAGAACGGCACGGCCACGCCGCGCCTCGGCCGCCGCGTCGACGACGCGCTGTCCGCGACGGGCTTCAACACGACGGGCGCCCCGAAGAACGCCCGCGACCGCACCGTCGAGCGCACCCTCATCACGTACGACCCCGGCTGGAACCGTTCCGCCAAGACCCTGGCGGCGGCCCTGCCGGGCAGCCAGTCGCGGGCGGTCAAGGGCCAGGGCCCGACGCTGAAGGTGATCGCGGGCTCGGACTTCCAGCGCGTGACGAAGGTACGGGCGGAGGACGCGCGGCACGGGGAGGCCGGAGTGGTCACCGGGGACGAGGTGGGGTGCCCGTGAGGCCCGAGCCGCGAATCGATCGGACTTGACCGGAAGCGACCGCCCGGCTTGTTCGACCTGGCCGGAATATTGCATTCCGGTCGAGGAGACTGTTCTGTCCGGCCGTTTCTCTTTATGTCAGTCTCCGCAAGGTCCGGTTTGCATCAGCTTTGCAACGGGGGTGGTGTGATTTTCCGTGGACTCTTGTAAGCCGGACAGCTGAGCACTGCACACTGGGGCGCATGAACAATTGGCCCGAGGGATGGCACGGAGACAACGGCGGCGACCGTTACGGCCGCGGCAGCGCGAGCGCCCAGCCCGAGGGCGCGCGCGTGATGCGACAGGTGGGGCGTGGCCCGGGAGTGGGCCCGTCGGCGCCGCCACGGGGCGGGGTTCCACCGCAGCCCACCTACGACGACGGCTACGGGCACCCCGACGACAACTTCAACAGCGACTACAACACCGGCCAGGTGTACGGCTCGCCGGGCGGCGGAGGGCCCGACGGACCGGGGCCCCGCGGCCACCGTCCCGCGCCGAACTGGGGCCGCCGGATCAAGTGGACAGCGATAACCGTGGTCGTACTGCTGGTCGTGGTCTCCATCGGTACGTACTTCTGGGCCGACTCGAAGCTCAAGCGCGAGGTCGACCTGTCCAAGGTGATCGAGCGGCCCGAGGCGGGCGAGGGCACGAACTACCTGATCGTCGGCTCCGACAGCCGCGAGGGCCTGTCCGCCGAGGAGAAGAAGCGGCTCCGTACGGGCTCCGCCGAGGGCAAGCGCACGGACTCGATGATGATCCTGCACGTCGGCGACAACGGGAACACGATGATCTCACTGCCGCGTGACTCGAACGTCGAGATCCCGTCGTTCGTCGGTTCCGAGTCCGGAAAGACCTACGAGGGCACCGGCCGCCAGACGAAGCTGAACGCGGCGTACGCGGAGGACGGCCCCGAGCTGCTCGTACGTACCGTCGAGGCCAACACGGGCCTGCGCATCGACCACTACGCGGAGATCGGCTTCGCCGGCTTCGCGAAGATCGTCGACGCGATCGGCGGCGTGGAGATCACGATCCCCCCGGGCGGCATGAAGGACACCAAGTCCGGCGCCGACTTCGAGGAGGGCAAGCAGGTCCTCAGCGGCGAGGAGTCCCTTGCCTTCGTCCGTACGCGATACGCCCTCAAGGGCAGCGACCTGGACCGTACGAAGAACCAGCAGAAGTTCCTCGCGGCCCTCGCCAGCCAGACGGCGACGCCGTCCACGGTCATGAACCCCTTCAAGCTCTACCCGACCATGGGCGCCGGCCTCGACACCCTCACCGTCGACAAGGACATGTCCCTGTGGAACCTGGCCTCCATGTTCTGGGCCATGAAGGGCGTCACCGGCGGCGAGGGCAAGTCCATGAACATGCCCATCTCCGGCAACGCCGCCAACGGCAACCTCCAGTGGGACGAGGCCAAGCTCAAGACCCTGGTGGAGCAGCTGAAGAACGACGAGAAGGTGACGGTCACGGAGTAAGGGCCCCAAAGGCTCGTACGGCAAAGCCCGCTTCACAGGCACCTGACGGATGCCTGGGAAGCGGGCTTTCGCGTGTTCAGGCCGTGGCGCCGGACATCGCGCGGCAGGTCTGCGCGCAGCGGCGACACGCCTCGGCGCAGCGCATCATCTGCGCGTCGTCCGGCATCGCCATACACGCCTCCGCGCACATCTCGCACGCCCGCGCGCACATGGCGCACATCTCGGCCGACATCGGCGACCTGCGCATCATCATGTCCGCGCACATACGCGTCATCTCGGAGCAGTCGATGAGCGCGCGCATGATCTGCATCTGGGCCTGGCCGCCCATCTGCATGCAGGTGCTCATGGTCTCCTCGCACACGTTGTGGCACGTCATGCACGCCTCGACGCAGTCCTGCATCTCCTTGCTCATCGGGCTCATGGTCTCGGGCTGCTGCTGCATGGCTCCTCCTAGAGGGGTCGGGGTCCCAGGAGCGGGTCCCCATGCCCTTCCGTGGTACGCCTGCTGCCCACCGCGCGCCATCCGGCAGACGCCATCAATCCACCACAAAGCCCGCCAAGGCCCCTCAAGAGCACACTTGCCGCGGAGTCACTCCTTGCGCGGCTGGTTGAAACGCAGCATGTTGCCGGCGGGGTCGCGGAAGGCGCAGTCGCGGACGCCGTACGGCTGGTCCATCGGCTCCTGCAGCACCTCGCCGCCCGCGGAGCTGATGCGTTCGAAGGCGGCGTCGACGTCGTCCGTCACGAAGATGACGCCGCGCAGCAGGCCCTTGGCCATCAGCTCCGCCAAGGCCTGTTTGTCGGCCGGTGAGGTGCTCGGGTCGGCGGCGGCCGGTTCCAGGACGATGTTCACGTCCGGCTGGGTGGGCGAGCCGACGGTCACCCAGCGCATCCCCTCGAAGCCGACGTCATTGCGTACTTCGAGGCCGAGTACGTCGCGGTAGAAGGCGATCGCCTTGTCGTGATCGTCGACGGCGATGAAGCATGTGGAGAGTTTGATGTCCATGCCGTTCACGCTACGACCGGGCGGCTGGAGGTGCTTCTCCATTCCTGACCGGTCGTGTGTGGATCTTGGCGATACAGGCCGGGATGGCCGCGCCGTCGTCGTGGTTACGGGCCCGGTAGGCGCTCGGGCTCTCGCCGACCAGCTCGCTGAAGCGCGAGCTGAACGACCCCAGCGACGTACAGCCGACCGCGAAGCAGACCTCGGTCACCGAGAGGTCACCGCGCCGCAGCAGCGCCTTGGCCCGCTCGATGCGGCGGGTCATCAGATAGCTGTACGGGGTCTCCCCGTAGGCGGCGCGGAAGCTGCGGGAGAAATGGCCCGCCGACATCAGGGCGTCCCGCGCCAGCGCCGGGACGTCGAGCGGCTCGGCGTAGTCGCGGTCCATACGGTCGCGGGCGCGCCGTAGGCGGACAAGGTCGTCGAGATCCGGCCGTTTCACCCGGTCAGTTTCCCATGGTGGGCGGCCGGACCGGTCAGGAATCGAGAAGCGCGGGAGGCCGGGCCGCTCATAGCCTGTGGATTGCGGCGAACCGTTGCCGTGCACAGCGCCGACGAAGTAGAACCAGACGTACTGCCAGAAAGCCGATCAGATCGAGCCGGGGCGACGCCGACCGAGACCACGTCGACGGCCCGTCCAGCAGAAGCCCCTCACAGGGGTCCAACAGAAGACGGAGACACGATGAACAGGGCCACAAGCACGGGCACGCAGTCGCCTGCGCCGCACGTCGCCGACAGCCACGATCTGATCCGCGTGCACGGCGCGCGCGAGAACAACCTCAAGGACATCAGCGTCGAGCTCCCCAAGCGCCGGCTGACCGTGTTCACCGGCGTCTCCGGCTCGGGCAAGAGCTCGCTGGTGTTCGCCACGATCGCCGCCGAGTCGCAGCGGATGATCAACGAGACGTACAGCGCCTTCCTGCAGGGCTTCATGCCGAACCTGGCGCGGCCCGACGTCGACGTACTCGACGGTCTCACCACCGCGATCATCGTCGACCAGGAGCGGATGGGCGCCAACTCCCGCTCCACCGTCGGCACCGCCACCGACGCCAACGCCCTGCTGCGCATCCTGTTCAGCCGACTCGGCCAGCCGCACATCGGCTCGCCCCAGGCCTTCTCCTTCAATGTCGCCTCGATCAGCGGGAAGGGCGCCGTCACGATCGAGACCGGTACCGGCAAGAAAGTGGAGCGGCGGAGCTTCTCGATCACCGGCGGCATGTGCCCGAAGTGCGAGGGCACGGGCCGGGTCACCGACTTCGACCTGACCGCGATGTACGACGACAGCAAGTCGCTGAACGAAGGCCCGTTCAAGGTTCCCGGTTACAGCGCCGACGGCTGGTACGGCCGTATCTACAGCGGCTGCGGCTTCTTCGACCCGGACAAGCCGATCCGCGAGTTCACCGAGCGCGAGCTGCACGACCTGCTCTACAAGGAGCCGACCAAGATCAAGGTCGACGGCATCAACCTGACGTACGAAGGCCTGATCCTCAAGCTGCAGAAGTCGATGCTCGCCAAGGACCGGGAGGCGATGCAGCCGCACATCCGGGCCTTCGTGGACCGGGCGGTCACCTTCACCGCCTGCCCCGAGTGCGACGGCACCCGGCTCAGCGAGGCGGCCCGATCCTCGAAGATCAAGGGGATCAGCATCGCCGACGCCTGCGCGATGCAGATCAACGACCTGGCCAAGTGGGTGGGCGGCCTCGACGAACCGTCGGTCGCGCCGCTGCTCGGCACGCTGCGGCACACCCTCGACTCGTTCGTGGAGATCGGCCTCGGCTATCTCTCGCTCGACCGTCCCGCGGGCACGCTGTCGGGCGGCGAGGCCCAGCGTACGAAGATGATCCGCCACCTCGGCTCCTCGCTCACGGATGTCACGTACGTCTTCGACGAGCCCACCATCGGTCTGCACCCGCACGACATCCAGCGCATGAACAACCTGCTGCTGCGGCTGCGGGACAAAGGCAACACCGTGCTCGTCGTGGAGCACAAGCCGGAGACGATCGCGATCGCCGACCATGTCGTCGACCTCGGCCCCGGCGCCGGCACGGCGGGCGGCACCGTCTGCTTCGAGGGCACCGTCGAGGGGCTGCGGGGCAGCGACACGATCACCGGCCGCCATCTCGACGACCGGGCCACGCTCAAGGAGACGGTGCGCAAGCCCACCGGCGCGCTGGAGATCCGCGGCGCGACCGCGAACAACCTCCAGAACGTCGACGTCGACATCCCGCTCGGCGTACTGACCGTCGTGACCGGCGTCGCCGGCTCCGGCAAGAGCTCGCTCGTACACGGCTCGATCCCCTCGGGCGCGGGCGTGGTGTCGATCGACCAGGGCGCGATCAAGGGCTCGCGACGCAGCAACCCGGCGACGTACACCGGACTTCTCGACCCGATCCGCAAGGCCTTCGCCAAGGCCAACGGCGTCAAGCCGGCCCTGTTCAGCTCCAACTCCGAAGGCGCCTGCCCGACTTGTAACGGCGCCGGCGTCATCTACACCGAGCTCGGCGTGATGGCCACCGTCGCCACCCCCTGCGAGGAGTGCGAGGGCAAGCGATTCCAGGCCTCGGTCCTCGAGTACCGCCTCGGCGGCCGCGACATCAGCGAAGTCCTCGCGATGCCGGTGACCGAGGCCGAGGAGTTCTTCAGCACCGGCGAGGCCCGCACTCCGGCCGCCCACAAGATCCTCGACCGCCTGACCGACGTAGGCCTCGGCTACCTCACCCTCGGCCAGCCCCTCACCACCCTCTCCGGCGGCGAACGCCAACGCCTCAAGCTGGCCACCCACATGTCCGAAAAGGGCGGCACCTACATCCTCGACGAACCCACTACCGGCCTCCACCTGGCCGACGTCGAGCAACTCCTCGGCCTCCTCGACCGCCTGGTCGACTCCGGCAAGTCGGTCATCGTCATCGAACACCACCAGGCGGTCATGGCCCACGCAGACTGGATCATCGACCTGGGGCCGGGTGCGGGGCATGACGGCGGGCGGGTTGTGTTCGAGGGGACGCCGGCTGATTTGGTCGCGGCGCGGTCGACGCTTACGGGCGAGCATCTGGCGGAGTACGTGGGCGGCTGAGGCGGGGCCGGTGAAGGGCGCCCGGTGGCTGGGCGCCCTTCGAAGCCGACTCCACCGGTCATGCACCACCGATCTACCTCACCCGCGTAACGGCTGCTCAAGCCCTCCCTGGCTCTGACTCGGCTTCTACCTCGACCGCCCCTCGTATCTGTCCCTGGCTGTGGTGACCTGCTCTCCGAATCGCGCGGCCCCTGAACTGACGTGCCCTCTTGGATAATTGAAGCAACGAGTGAGCCCGGCACCGGATGGCATCATGGGCGACGCAGTCGAGGGTGACGACACTGGGGGCAGAGTTGCGCGAGGTCATCTATCTGTCGGACGGAAAGCTGCGCCAGTTCCTTACGTCACCCCGTCGTGTGCCCAGGGCCAGTGCACTGCGTCTGAACACGCCCCTCGGCGGTGTCGATCTCGACGCCGCCACAGCCGATGACGCTCGCAGCCGCTTGCGACACCTCCAGGAAGTGGACAACTACCTCGCGACCTTGGCGCGGTGGTTCGCCGAGCCGGATCTGCGGCCCGGCCAGTGGGTCCAGTTCGAGGCACCGTTGCGCTGCGTGACGCTCAGGGGCCAATACCGCCACCTGACGCTCTTTGCCGACCCAGGCCCTGGTGAAGAGCCGGACCATGAGCGTGCAACCGGCTGCCGACTGTTGATGCATGGCTCGGTTCGCCACTTGGTAGGGCACTTGCCCGAGCCCGTGGACGGACCGCCGCTTGAGGAGCTCGATGGGGGAGGCCACAGCGCCGGCACTACGTTCATGACCAATGCCGGACGTGTAGTGAGGGCGCTGGCGGAACAAGAGGGGGGCGACACAGCCGTCGCCTCCCCCGAGGGCACATCCACCGGCGGCAACGGTCTGGGCGGGAGCGGCGTACGTGACCTGCTCCACGCCATCGACGCGCGGACTCCGGCGGGGACCGCCGCGTGGATGCGTGGATACGCGCGTGTGACGGCCCTCCTGCCGGCCAAGGACACGAATGCGCGATGCCTCGTCGCCAGTCCGCTCACCGTGGAATACGCACGTTGAAGGGCGCCCGCTGGGCGGGCGCCCTTCGACGGTCAACTCACCAGTGATTACGGCAGGTTGCGCGCCATCACGATCCGCTGGATCTGGTTCGTCCCCTCATACACCTGCGTGATCTTGGCGTCCCGCATCATCCGCTCCACGGGGTAGTCCCGCGTGTACCCGTATCCGCCCAGCAGCTGCACCGCATCGACGGTGACCTCCATCGCCACGTCCGACGCGAAGCACTTCGCCGCCGCCCCCTGGAAGGTGAGGTCCTTGTCACCGCGCTCCGACTTGGCGGCAGCCGCGTACGTCAGCTGACGTGCGGCCTCGATCTTCATGGCCATGTCGGCGAGCATGAACTGGATGCCCTGGAAGTCGGCGATCGCCTTGCCGAACTGCTTGCGTTCCTGGACGTAGCCCTTGGCGTAGTCCAGTGCCCCCTGGGCGATGCCGAGGGCCTGGGCGGCGATGGTGATGCGGGTGTGGTCCAGGGTCTTCATCGCCGTCGCGAAGCCCGTGCCCTCCTCGCCGATCATGCGGTCGGCGGGGATGCGGACGTTGTCCAGGTACACCTCGCGCGTCGGCGAGCCCTTGATGCCGAGCTTCTTCTCCGGCGCGCCGAAGGAAACGCCCTCGTCCGACTTCTCGACGACGAAGGCCGAGATGCCCTTCGAGCGCTTGGTGGGGTCGGTCACGGCCATCACCGTGTAGTACTCGCTCACGCCCGCGTTCGTGATCCAGCGCTTCACGCCGTTGAGGACGTACGAGTCGCCGTCCCGCACCGCCTTCGTCTTCATGCCCGCCGCGTCCGAGCCCGCGTCCGGCTCGGAGAGGCAGTACGAGAACATCCCGTCGCCGGCGGCCAGCGGGCCCAGGTACTTCTTCTTGAGGTCCTCCGAGCCGGAGAGGATCACCGGGAGCGAGCCCAGCTTGTTCACGGCCGGTATCAGGGACGAGGAGGCGCAGACGCGGGCCACCTCCTCGATCACGATCACCGTGGCCAGCGCGTCCGCGCCCGCGCCGCCGTAGCTCTCCGGTACGTGGACGGCGTGCAGGTCGGAGGCGACCAGCGCGTCCAGGGCCTCTTGCGGGAAGCGGGATTCCTCGTCGACCGCGGCGGCGTACGGCGCGATCTTCGCCTCCGCGAGGGCGCGGACCGTATCGCGGAGCATGTCGTGCTCCTCGGACGGGCGGTACAGGTCGAAATCAGCCGATCCGGCCAAGGTATCTCACGCTCCAAGGACGCTAATTACCGTTAAGTAACTCAAATTTTAGGGGCCCGTCCACGCTAGTGATACGTGAGCTTCGCGACAGCGGGACAGATAAAGAAGGGACAGACAAACAACCGGGGACGGCAACGGAGAGTTGCCCGATGAGCCGCAAGCCACCCTCCGGCCACCCCCGACTATGCTCAGGCAGCGCATCTCACCCGCCACCTACTGGAGCACCCCATGGCCCTGAAGATCACCGTGATCGGCACCGGCTATCTCGGCGCCACGCACGCCGCGGCCATGGCCGAGCTCGGCTTCGAGGTGCTCGGCCTCGATGTCGTTCCCGAGAAGATCGAGATGCTTCAGCGGGGCGAGGTCCCGATCTACGAACCCGGTCTGGAGGACTTGCTGCGCAAGCATGTCGCCGGGTTCGAGGGCACCAGCGGGCGGCTGCGCTTCACGATGGACTGGGCCGAGGTCGCGGAGTTCGGTGACATCCACTTCGTATGCGTGAACACACCGCAGAAGCATGGCGAGTACGCCTGTGACATGTCGTACGTGGATGCCGCATTCACCTCGCTCGCCCCGCATCTGAAGGGCCCCGCCCTGGTCGTCGGCAAGTCGACGGTTCCGGTCGGCTCCGCGGACCGGCTCGCCCGTACGCTCGCCGAACTCGCGCCCGCCGGCGAGGACGCCGAACTCGCCTGGAACCCCGAGTTCCTGCGCGAGGGCCTCGCCGTGAAGGACACGCTGCACCCCGACCGGATCGTCGCCGGTGTGCGCAGCGAACGCGCGGAGAAGCTGCTGCGCGAGGTGTACGCGACGCCGCTGGCCGAAGGCACGCCCTTCGTCGTGACGGACTTCCCGACCGCCGAACTGGTGAAGACCTCGGCGAACTCCTTCCTCGCCACCAAGATCTCCTTCATCAACGCCATGGCCGAGATGTGCGAGGCCTCGGGCGGTGACGTCGCGAAGCTGGCGGAGGCGATCGGGTATGACGACCGGATCGGGAAGAAGTTCCTGCGCGCGGGGATCGGCTTCGGCGGCGGGTGTCTGCCGAAGGACATCCGGGCGTTCATGGCGCGGGCGGGCGAGCTGGGCGCCGACCAGGCGCTGACGTTCCTGCGCGAGATCGACTCCATCAACATGCGGCAGCGCGGGCAGATGGTGGAGCTGACGCGTCAGGCGCTGGGAGGCGGCTCCTTCCTCGGGAAGCGGGTGGCGGTGCTGGGCGCCACGTTCAAGCCGGACTCCGATGACGTACGGGACTCGCCCGCGCTGAATGTCGCCGGGCAGATCCACCTCCAGGGCGGCCAGGTCACGGTGTACGACCCGAAGGGCATGGAGAACGCCCAGCGACTCTTCCCGACGCTCGGCTACGCCGATTCCGCGATCGAGGCCGTACGGGGCGCCGATGTCGTCCTGCACCTCACCGAATGGCGCGAGTTCCGGGAACTGGACCCGGCGGTGCTGGGCGAGTCCGTATCGCGACGGCTTCTCCTGGACGGGCGCAACGCCCTGGACCCGACGGTGTGGCGCGCGGCCGGCTGGACGTACCGGGCGATGGGGCGGCCTGCGGCTTAACCGCCCCCGCGCGTCCGCCTGTTGGCCGGGCGGCTATCCGTCGAGCTCAGAGCACTCCGCGGCCCGCGCCAGCAACAACCCCCGCTCCCGCTCATTGCGCGTAAGCGCCGCCGCGCGCTCGAACTCGGCGCGCGCCTCTGCCGTGCGGCCCACGCGGGCCAGCAGGTCGCCGCGCACGCTGGGCAGCAAGTGGTAGTCGCGTAGGGCGGGTTCGGCGGTGAGGGCGTCGACGATGGTGAGGGCCGGTTCGGGGCCTTCGGCCATGGAGACGGCGACCGCGCGGTTCAGTTCGACGACGGGGGACGGGGTGCGGGCGGCGAGGAGGCCGTACAGGGTGGCGATGCGGCTCCAGTCGGTCTCCTCGTACGTGTAGGCGTGGGCGTGGCAGGCGGCGATGGCGGCCTGGAGGACGTACGGGCCCGGACCGCCGCCGGTGGTGACCGACTCGGCGCGGGCGAGGGCGGCGAAACCTCGGCGGATCAGCATGCGGTTCCAGCGGGCCCGGTTCTGGTCCGCCAGCAGAACCGGCTCGCCCGACGGCCCGGTACGCGCGGCCGAGCGTGACGCCTGGAGCTCCAACAGCGCCGCCAGGCCGTGCACTTCGGGTTCCTTCGGCATCAACTCGGCCAGTACGCGGGCGAGCCGCAACGCGTCCTCGCAGAGCGCCGGGCGCAGCCAGTCGTCGCCGGCGGTGGCCGCGTACCCCTCGTTGAAGATCAGGTAGATGACCTCGAGTACGGACCCGAGCCGGGCCTCGCGCTCCGGCCCGTACGGAACCTCGAAGGCGACGCCCTTCGTGGCGAGCGTCCGCTTGGCGCGGACGATGCGCTGGGCGATGGTCGCCTCGGGAACGAGGTAGGCGCGGGCGATCTCGGGGGTGGTCAGGCCGCCGAGCAGGCGCAGGGTGAGGGCGATGCGGGCCTCGGCGGAGAGCACGGGGTGGCAGGCCGTGAAGACCAGCCGCAGCAGATCGTCGTCGATGTCGTCGGGGTCGGACGGCTCGTCGACGTGGCCGTGCGGCGCGGAGGTCTCCAGGACGCGGCCCATCTCCTCCAGCTTGCGGGCGTACCGCTCCCGCCGCCGTACAAGATCGATCGCCCGGTGCTTGGCCGTGGCCGTGAGCCAGGCCCCGGGGTTGTCCGGGACGCCGTCGCGCGGCCACTGCTCCAGGGCGGCGACCAGGGCGTCCTGCGCGAGCTCCTCGGCGATACCGACGT
Source organism: Streptomyces sp. NBC_00286 (assembly GCF_036173125.1). Lineage (NCBI taxonomy): Bacteria > Bacillati > Actinomycetota > Actinomycetes > Kitasatosporales > Streptomycetaceae > Streptomyces > Streptomyces sp. NBC_00286. Next base: position 6,111,546 of record NZ_CP108054.1, on the reverse strand, counting down.
CCCGCACGATGCGGGCTACGCCGGCGATGATGCGGGGGGACTCGATACGGAAGACGGTCTCGATGGTGCGCTGGGCGGCGCCTTCAGCGGTCTCCGCGGCGACGTCGCCGCCGGCCGGGCCCGCGGGGTCTGTCGGCTGATCTGTCGACTCAGGTCTCACGCCACACCATCAGACACCTACGAGCACGTACGGCCAAGGCGCTCAGCCCTCGGGCAGGGCGTTCATCAGTAGGCGAACTCCTTGAGCGCGTCGGTCTCCAGGGTGAAGCCGACAGGGTCCGGCAAGTCGATCGCGACGCCAAAGGCCCGGCTGGTGACCGACTCGTACTTCCCCTTCTTCGGGTCCGGGTCCGCGTGCACGACGACGCTGTTCGCATCCCGGTCAACGAGCAGGTAGACGGGGATTCCCGCCGCCGCGTAGCCGTGCGGCTTGTCGATGCGGTCGCGCTGGTTCGCGTCTCGGTCGCGGGAGGTGACCTCGACGGTCATCAGGACGCCGTCCGGCTCGGCCCATTCGCCCGTTCCGACGAAGTGTCTATCGGGAGCCAGAACCCCGTCCGCTTTGGCTCGCCCCTTGCGGTACTTCTCGATCTTGAGTTCCCGCTCCGCGTACAGCATGAGATCCGGACGATACTGCATGCACACTTTCGTGAGCCAAGTGACGATCTCGCTGTGGTTGCCGTCCGGCACGGGCTTGACCACGACCTTTCCGTTGATGAACTCCAGTCGCACAAGCTCGGGTGCGTTCCGGGCGAGCTCCTCGAATTCCTCGACGAGCATCTGGGGCTGGTGATCGGCAGTGCTGGGGGTCATGGCGTCGCCTCCTCCCTTCCATCCTGCCCCGAGTTCGGGTGGGCTGTGCTGCACGATCGTCATGCGCCTGATCCTTTCTGTGTACGAGTCCCTGTGCGCAGGGCGGCACGCAGCCTCTCCGCGTGGTCGTGAACCTGGTCGGCTTCAAGGCCCGGCCGCTCTCCCCAGCAGCCTCCGCACAGGCCACCCCGCAGCTCGCCCGACGACCCCGGCTCGCCGCACGCCGTGCAGACCATCTCGTAGCGAGGCTGCTTGGGCTGATGCTGTTCGGGCGGAAGTTTGGCGATGAGCCGGGCCCGTACGAAGCCGTAGGCGTGCCCGACGCGGTCGGGGAGCCCGGCGGACACCGCCTGCACGAGCTGCGCCTCCCCCGCGCCCCGCGCGAACCACTCGGCCGCCTGCTCCTCCAGCGCCCCGCACTCGGCGGCCGAGAGCGTCAGCCGGGCGTCGATTCGGCCGAGCTGGGCGAGTGCGTCGTACGCGGCTGACCTGGCTGCCGGTGCGGGCTCGGTGACCGGTGCTTTGCCGGCGAGGAAGGAGTCCCACCAGGCGTCGTCGCGGGCGGTGCGCGAGAAGAAGGTGTGCCACACCCAGCGCGGGCAGTCGTCAACGGTGACCGGACGGCGTACGCGGCGCAAATGCCCTGCTGCGGAAAGGTTGTTGAGGGCGGTGCCGATGGCGCATTGGCCGTACGGGAGGTGTTTGGCCAGCGTCTTGATAGAGATGTCGGCCTCGTCGTCGAGCCGGTCCAGGTACGTCGCGATCGAGGCCTCGCGAGCGGGCAGATGACCGAAGTCCCGTCCGGTACGGGGCTCTTGGTCGGGCGCCGACTTCTTTCCGTACCCCGGATTGGCCATGGGGTGGGCGGAGGGGCGCGGGGCAGCACTAAGCTGGGCAACAGCCATGGATCGAAGTCTCGATTCGATTCGTTGGTCAGACCCCCGCGCGGTGCTCCAACACCCACGGGGGTCATTACTTTCCGCGAACGCTACACGCTCGCCACACTCCGCCGCGACCCGATCACAAAAAGTCATCTCCCCTGGCCCGAGCGGCCCTTGGGACCGCTGCACACGGCCGCAAGGGAGGGAGGGTGGGTTGAACCAACCCACCCATTCCTTGCAAAAGAGTCTCGAATCCCGACTCCCGAAGCTCAAGTCCCGATGTGATCGCCGAACTCACACCCGCGCAGAGGCGAGGACGGTCAACTCAGGGGCGTCATCGATCGAGTTGAGCTTCGAGTCCCGAGTGCTCGCTACCGCCGCCCGCCGAACTCCCAGTCATGGACCTCGATATCGGCGTACCGGTCCACGGTCAGTACGGCCCGTGCCGTGTCCGGATCCGTGGCCCTGACCAGCGCCGCCGTACCCAGCCAGGTCGTGTCGTCGTCGGACAGCAGAGGCCCGTACGCGATCAACTCGTCCCGGTCGGGCGGGAGTACGAGGTCGGCGGGCTCGCCCGAGCCGAGGCCGAGCACCAGGTAGCGGTTGCCGCCCTCCCGGCCGCCGGGGAAGTCCCACATGCTGCGGCCCAGCAGGTTGCGCCACCGGCGCAGCAGTACGTCCCGGTACGCGCCCGCCTGGTAGTTGGGCTCGTCGAAGGCGAAGGCGCGGGCGGCGGCGGGGTCCGGCAGGTCGACGATGTGCACGCTTCCGGTGGGTGTTTCACCGTCGGCGGCGAAGGTCGGGCCTCGGGCGATCAGCTGCGTCGCGTAGCCGTCCATGTAGGACCAGTGGTCTTCCAGCAGTTCATGGCGCAGCTTGAGGGAGCCGGGCCGGTCGCGGTGGTAGCAGAAGAACTCCATGCCACAGACTCTCAGGGGCGCGCCCGCCAGAGGCACTTCACCTCAACGACTCCCACAGCGCCCCCGCCTCCGGCTCGTCCGCGATCACGCGGTTGCGGTCGAAGGGGGCCGGGAGTACCGGCATCGTCACCGTTCTGGTGTCCGTCGAGGAGAGGCCCTGGAGGCTGCGGCCCAGGCTCATCAGCTCGGTCAGGGAATCGAGGCCCGTGTCCGTGGTGAGGCTGCCGGTCAAGGTGTCGGCGACGTTGTAGAGCTTGGCCGGGTTGGCGAGGAGGTCGGTGGCGGAGACCTGGTCCAACAGGGCCTTGACCAGGGTTTGCTGGAGGCCTATGCGGCCGAGGTCGCTCCCGTCGCCTATGCCGTGGCGGGTGCGGGCCAGGGCGAGGGCCTGCTCGCCGTCGAGGTGGTGGGTGCCCGCCTCCAGTTCGAGGTGGCTGTCCTCGTCGGAGATGTCCTCGTCCGTCGTCACCGTGACGCCGCCCAGCGCGTCCACCAGGTCCGCGAAACCGGCGAAGTCGATCTCTATGTAGTGGTCCATGCGGACGTTCGTCATGGACTCCACCGTCTTGACCGCGCAGACCGGACCGCCCACGGAGTAGGCGCTGTTGAACATCGCGTTGTACGCCACCGAGGTCGAACCGCCCGACTCCCGCGGGCAGGCGGGGCGCGTGACGAGCGTGTCGCGCGGGATGCTCACGATCGTCGCGCCCGTGCGGCCCTCGTCGATGTGGACGACCATCGCCGTGTCGGAACGGGCGCCGTCGCCTTCCCCGCCCCCGCCGAGCGTGGCGTTGCGTTCGCCGCTGCGTGAGTCCGAGCCGAGGACCAGGATGTTCAGCGCGCCGCTCGGCAGGGGGGAGGCGGCGCCGTCCGGCGTGACCATGGCGCGCGCGGGGCGGTCGTCGCCGAGCGCGCTGTTGATGTCGACGCTGTCGATGTTGCGGTTCAGGTGCCAGTACGCCCAGGCCGCTCCGGCGAGCGAGGCGACGAGCACGCAACCGAGCGCGATGCCCGCGGCTTTGAGCAGTCGTGAGCGCCTGCCGGCACGGCGGTCTACGACGTCGCCGGGGGCGCCTCCGCGCCCGCCGCCGCCGTCGTCGTTCCCACCGCCGTCCCCACCGCCGCTCCCGGCGTCAGTCCCGCCGCCGGTCCCGCCTTCGCCGTCTCCGCTCACAGAGAGGAACGTAAGTCCGAATTGTTACGGCGAGAAACCCCTAACCGCTTTTACTGAGGAAACTCTCATTTTTCGGTGGTTTTCTCTCAGACTTTCGAAAGTTTCGCCACGCGCTGGTACATACGCCCCGGCCGGTACGTCTCGCCAGTCGGCTACGCCGAAGGCGCCCCCGTGCTGCTCCGCACCACCAGGCTCGTCGCCAGTTCCACCCGCGTCGCCGTCGTCGGCGGCTCCCCGCGGCCGAGGTCGAGGACGAGCCGGGCCGCCGCCTCGGCCATCTCCGTGAGGGGCTGGCGGACGGTGGTCAGCGGCGGGCCCACCCAGCGGGCGACCGGCAGGTCGTCGAAGCCGACGATGCTGAGGTCCTCGGGTAGGCGGAGCCCCAGCTCGCGGGCGGCCTCGTACAGGCCGAGGGCCTGGAGGTCGTTGCCCGCGAAGACGGCCGTCGGGCGATCGGGCAGCTTCAGCAGTTCGAGCCCGAGGCGGTAGCCGGCCTCGTGGTGGAAGTCGCCGGTGCGGATCAGTGAGGGGTCGACGGGCAGCCCGGCGGTGTCCAGCGCGGCACGGTAGCCGTCGAGCCGCGCCCGGCTGCACATCATCCGCGAGGGCCCGCTGATCACGCCGATCCGCCGGTGGCCGAGGTCCACGAGATGGCGGGTCGCGGCCAGGCCGCCCTGCCAGTTGGTGGCGCCGACGGACGGCACGTCGTCGCCGGGGTCGCCTGCCGGGTCCATCACCACGAACGGGATGGAGCGGCTGGTCAGCAGCGCCCGCTGGGACTCGTCGAGCCCGCTCAGTACGAGGACGACACCGTGCGGGCGGCGGGCCGCGACCTGGTCGGCCCAGGTGCGGCCCGGGGTGAGGCGGCCCGCGCTCTCGGAGAGCACCACGCTCAGGCCCTCGTCCCGCGCGATGTTCTCGACGCCCCGGATGACCTCCAACGCCCAGGCGCTCTCCAGCTCATGGAAGACCAGGTCGATCAGCGGCGAACGGGACGCCTCGGCCCGGCGCCGCCGATAGCCGTGGTGCCGCAGCAGCTCCTCGACCCGCGTACGGGTCGCGGGGGCCACATCGGCGCGGCCGTTGAGCACCTTCGAAACAGTCGGAGCCGAGACTCCCGCCTCGCGGGCGATCTCGGCGAGCGTCGCGGACCGGGCCACGGCGGGATTCGGGTGAGTCATGGGCGCGATCGTATCCCTGCGCACCCTCCTGGCGAAGCCCCTTGACGGCTACACACTCCCGTAATATTCGATACCCAATTCGAAACATTCGGATAGCTTCGGATGAGGTGGGAAGGACGAGCCTGAACAGGGAAAACGAGGCCCAGCCCGGCCCTCTCACTTCACGCGTACTTCGCACCGCATCCGCCGCTCCCGGCCCACGACCCGCTCCGGCCCGGTCAGCGTGACCGGCACCGTATACCGCGCGTCTCCCTCGGCGCAGGATGCGGCCAACCGCAGCTCCAGCGCTCCGGGTTCCACGATCCGGTTGCCGTCCGGCCCGGTGTACGCGGCCAGGTCCGCCGGAAACGTGAAGTGGACCTCCGCCGACTCCCCCGCCTCCAGCGGCACCCGCGCATAGCCCACCAGTCGGGCCACCGGGCGGGCCACTTTGCCGACCGGGTCGTGGAGATAGAGCTGGACGAGCTCCGCGCCGGACCGCGTGCCGGTGTTGCGCACCGTCAGACGCAGCGTGGTCTCGCCGTCCGTCGGGAACGCGTCGGCGTCGACCGCCGGCTCCTGCCAGTCGTACGTCGTGTAGGACAGCCCATGTCCGAACGGGAACTGGGGTGTGGGGTCGAGGCTGCTGGCCTCTCCGCGTTGTCCGAGCGGCGGGGCGAGGTACGTCCAGGGCTGGCCGGCGGGGTCGCGCGGCACGCTCACGGGGAGCCTCCCGGACGGATTGACCCGCCCCGACAGTACGCCCGCCACCGCGGGCCCTCCCTCCTCGCCCGGGAAGAAGGCCTGAACCACCGCGGCGCACCGGTCCGCCCAGCGTCCGAGTGCATAGGGGCGGCCCGAGAGCACGACCAGGACGACCGGCGTTTCGGATGCCAGCGCCTTGTCCAGCAACGCGCCCTGCGCGTCGGGCAGTTCGAGGTCCGCGGCGTCGCAGCCCTCGCCCGACGTGCCGCGCCCGAACAGCCCCGACCGGTCGCCGACCGCGACCACGCACAGCCCGGCGGCCGCGGGATCGTCCACGAACTCCGCGTCCGGCAGCTCCACGCGCAGCGCTTCGAGCAGCGTCGGCACGGCGACCCCCATCGCAACCTCGGGGTGGTCGAGGAGGACGTGGCGGGGGAACGTGTAGCAGCCGAGCATGGCTGCCGGGTCGTCGGCGAGCGGGCCGAGAACCGCGATCCGCCGCGTTTCGGGGGCGAGCGGCAGCGTGCCGTCGTTGGACAGCAGGACGACCGACTCCTCCGCCAACTGCCGTGCCAGTACCCGCATGTGGGGTGGATCGAGATCGACCGGAGCGGATGGTGCCGCGGGCGGCGCCCAGTCGGGATCCAGCAGCCCCAGCTCGCACTTCTGCGTCAGAACGCGCAGCGCCGCCCGGTCCACCAGCTCCTCGTCGAGGGGCCCCGCCCCCACGCAGCGAACCACCGGCAGTTCCACGTCCACTCCCGCCGCGAGCGCGAGTGCCGCCGCTCCCTCCGGGGAGTCCACGAGTTGGTGCGCCGTCTCCAAGAAGGACACGCCGAAGTAGTCGGAGACGACGGTTCCCGTGAACTGCCAGTCGTCCCGGAGGAGTTCGGTGAGCAGCTGACGGTGTGCGTGCGCGGGCAGCCCGTCGATGTCGTTGTACGCCGCCATCACCGACCGTGCGCCGCCGTCCCGTAGGGCCATCTCGAACGGCGGCAGGATGACGTCCGCCAGTTCGCGCGGGCCGATCGACGCGGGCGCGTGGTTGCGGGCGCCGCGCGAGGCGGAGTACCCGGCGAAGTGCTTGAGCGTGGCGACGATGCCCGCCTCTTCAAGACCCTGTACGTACGCGGTGCCGACGGTCGCCACGAGGTAGGGGTCCTCGCTGATCGACTCCTCCGTGCGGCCCCAGCGCGGATCCCGTACGACGTCGAGAACGGGAGCCAGCCCCTGGTGGATGCCGACCGACTTCATCGAGGCCCCGATCGCCGACGCCATCTCCTTCACCAGGGCCGGGTCGAAGCTCGCGCCCCAGGCGAGCGGTGTGGGAAAGATCGTGGCCTGCCAGGCCGTGAAGCCGGTGAGGCACTCTTCGTGCGCGAGGGCGGGCAGCCGGAAGCGGTTCGCGCTGCGGACGCGTTCCTGGAGGGAGGCCAGACGGGCGGCGCCCTCGGCCGGTTCGACCGGTGAGGTGCCGAAGGGGCGGGTCAGCTGGCCGAGGCCGTGTGGAAGCAGCTCGGTGAGGTCCACGTCCTCGGACAGGGCGTGCTGCAGCGGCGCCATGTCCCCGCCCGGGGTCTCGTTCGAGCCGGGCCAGACGCCGTAGAGCTGCGCGATCTTCTCCTGCGGGGTCATGCGGGCGAGCAGGTCGGCGGCGCGGACGCCTGCGGGCAGAGCGGGGTCCTGCCAAGGGTGGATCATGTAACTCCTCACATCCGTAAGGGGATCAAGGGGATTTCGTCCGCCGGGGTTCGGGTCAGCCCTTGGTCGCGCCGAGCGTGATGCCGCCGATCAGCTGGCGTTCGGCGACCGCGTAGAAGGCCAGGGCGGGTGCCATGGCGAGGACCAGGTACGCGAAGATGCGGGCCACATCGGAGGCGTACTGACCCTGGAACTGCTGGATGCCCACCGGGATCGTCCACCACGTGGGTTCGCTGAAGACGAGCAGCGGGAGCAGGAAGTTGTTCCAGCTCCCCACGATGGCGAGGACCGAGACCGTGCCGAGCGCCGGGCGGGCCAGCGGCAGCAGGATGCGCCAGAAGAAGCCGAAGGAGGAGCAGCCGTCGAGCGTCGCGGCCTCCTCCAGTTCCCCCGGTATCTCCCGGAAGAAGCCGCGCAGGATGACGATCGTGATGGGCAGGCCGAAGGCCGCCTGGGGCAGGATCACGCCCCACGGGTTGTCGAGCAGCCCGAAGGAGCGCAGCAGGACGAACAGCGGCAGGATCGCCACCGCGAAGGGGAACATCAGCCCCATCGTGAACAGGGTGAACAGCAACTCCCGTCCCCGGAAGGCGAACCGGGCCAGCGCGTACGCGGCGAGCGCCGCCGCCCCCACCGTCAGCACGGCGGTGGCCAGAGCGATCACGGTGCTGCTGCCGACAGCCCGCCAGAACGCGCCCGAGCCGAGCAGCGACGTGTAGTTCGAGGTCACCCACGGGTCCGGAAGGCCGAAGGTGTTGCTGGAGAGCTGGTCGGTCGATTTGAAGCCGGAGACGAGGGCGTACAGGAGTGGAGTGACCATGAACACTCCGACCAGCCACAGGATCGCGTACACGGGGATGGCGCGGAGCCTTCGGCGGCGTACGACGCTCTTGGGCACGTTCGTCTTCGGCGCGCTCGCCTTCGGCGCGTTCGTCTTCGCAACCGCGCTCATCGGTTACCTCGCATGGTGGTGATGGCTCCTTCGGTGTCGCGGCGCAGCACGAAGCGCTGGTAGGCGAGGGCGAAGACGAGGCTGATCAGGAACATCGCCACGCTGATGGCGCTGGCGTAGCCCATCTGGTAGCGCTTGAAGCCGTACTGGAAGAGGCTGATGACCATGGTCTCGGAGGCGTGGTCGGGACCGCCCGCCGTGATCACCCACACCAGGTCGAAGAGCTGGATGGCGCCGATCACCGCCAGGAAGACGCTGATCCGCAGCGTCGGCGCGAGCAGCGGCAGCGTGATGTGACGGAAGCGCTGCCAGGTGCTCGCCCCGTCGATGCGCGCCGCCTCGTGCAGCTCGGCCGGGATGCCCTGCAGGCCCGCCAGGTAGAGCATCATGTGGAAGCCGAAGTACTTCCACGTCATCACGAGGAACAGCGTGGGCAGCACGGTGTCCTGGCCCGCGAACCAGTCCCCGCCCAGACTGGCGAGCCCGACCGCGTCGAGGACCTTGTCCGCGAGCCCCTCGTCCGGCGCGAAGATCATGCTGAACAGCACGCCGGTGATGACCTCGGACAGGATGTACGGCGCGAAGAACAGCATCCGGTAGACGGCCCGGCCGCGCAGCCTCTGGTTGAGCAGCACGGCCATGGCGAGCGCGAACGGCAGCTGGAGGACGATGGAGAACGCGATGAGCAGGAATCCGCGCCACAGGTCGCCCAGGAAGACCGGGTCGTCGAAGAGCCGGGTGTAGTTGTCGAATCCCACGTTGTCCGTGGGCGTATCGAATCCGCCCCAGTTGAAGAAGCTGATGTAGAACGCGTAGCCCATCGGCACCAGGACGAGCAGGCCGAACAGGACGAGGGCCGGGATGGTGAAGACGAAGGCCGAGAACCAGGCGCGCAGGCGGTGCAGGGCGGACGGCCGGGTCGTCGGTACGGGTGGCTCGGGCGCCGCGCCAGGGGACTTGCCGAGCCCCGGCGCGTACGTCGATGTCGATGCGGTCGAGGTCGAGGTCGGGTGAGTCATCGACGGCCGTTAACCCTCGCTCTTGGCGACCTGCGTGACCGAACGCGTCACCTGCTCGGGCGACTTGGAGCCCGCGATGAGCGCTGCGACGCTGTCGTTGATCTCCTGGCCAACCGCGGGGGCGTAGGCCTGGTCGAGGTAGAGCTGGAAGCCGGTGGACTTGCTGAGCGCCTCCGAGACGGCAATGAGGTTGGGGTCCGTCAGCGCACCCTGCGCGGCCTTGGACACCGGCACAAGACCGGTCTCCTTGACGAGCTTCTCCGCGAACTCCTGCTCCGCGAAGAACTTCAGGAACTCCACCGCGGCGTCCGGCGCCCCCTTGCGCACCGCGTGGCCGTTGCTCCCGCCGAACACGTCGGTGAGCGCGCCCTTGCCGCCCTCCACTTCAGGGAAGGAGAAGAAGCCGAGGTCCTTGCCGAGGCCCTTGCCCGCATCCTCCTGGACGACCGGCGCCCACTGGCCCATCAGTTCCATGGCCGCCTTGCCGTTGCCCATCGTGGCCGCCTCACCGGTGGGCGTGGAGTAGGCGGCGCCGAGGAAGCCCTTCTGGAAGGGCTTCAAGGCGACGAGTTCCTCGACGTGCGCGCCTGCCTTGACGAAGTCCTCGCCGGTGAAGTCGGCGTCGTCGGCGGCTTTCTGCATCGCGTCGAGGCCGGCGACCCGCATCGAGAGGTACGCCCAGTAGTACATGCCCGGCCACTTCTCCTTGCCGGCCAGGGCGATGGGCGTGATGCCCTCGTCCTTGAGGGCCTTGACGGCGTCGAGGTAGCCGGACCAGGTGGTGGGCGGGGTGGCGATGCCGGCCTGCTTGAAGAGCGCCTTGTTGTACCAGAAGCCGACCATGCCGACGTCGAAGGGGACGGCGTACATCTTGTCGTCCAGCCGGAACGGCGCCACCGAAGCGGGCAGGTAGTCCTTCGTCCAGGAGGAGACCTTGTCCGACAGGTCCTCGACCAGACCGGCGTCGATCTGCTGCTGGAGCACACCGCCGCCCCAGGTGTGGAAGATGTCCGGCAGCTTGCCCGAGGCGGTCTGCGCGGTCATCTTCGACTTGTACGCCTCGTTCTCCAGCGTCACGATCTTGATCTTGACGTCGGGATGCGCGGCCTCGAACTCCTTGGCCCGCTGCGCCCACAGCTTCTTCGCGGGCTGGGTGGTGGTGATGTTCCACCATTCGATCTCCGTCTTGCCGGAGCTGTTCCCACCGCCCGAGGAACCGCACGCGCTCAGGGCGGCGGCCCCCAGGCCGGTCGCCGCGGAGGCCGCCAGGAACCCGCGGCGGGAGAGTGAGGTGTTACCCAACGCTCGCATCGCACACCTTCCGGAAGAGAACCCGAAAATTATCGGTCGAGTTGCGCACGGAAGTTACGGGCGCGGCGACGGGTATGTCAACGCTCCTGACAAACATCGGAATTATCGAGACCCGGGCGATGCGAGACCGGGTGGATCGAGACCCGGGCGATGCGAGACCGGGTGGATCGAGGCCGGGCGATGCGAGGCCGGGTGGATCGAGGCCGGGCGATGCGAGGCCGGGCGATGCGAGGCCGGGTGGATCGGCAGGCGCCCCAGGTTCGTCCGGAACGTCAGGAACGCCGGACCTGCCGGGCCAGCGGCGCCGTGCTCGCCCGTACGACGAGCTCGGTGGCGAGCTCCACCCTGGGGGACGCGGGCTCTTCGCCCGCGGCGAGGCGCAGCACCGTACGGGTCGCCAACTTGCCCATATCGGCGAGTGGTTGGCGCACGGTGGTGAGCGGCGGCGCCGACCAGCGGACCTCCGGCAGGTCGTCGAACCCCACGACGCTCATGTCCTCCGGCACCCGGAGCCCTCGGCACCGCAACGCCTCGATCGCGCCGAGCGCCATCTGGTCGCTGGCGGCGAACAGGGCGGTGGGCGGCTCGTCCAGGTCGAGCAGGGCGTTGCAGCCGTCGAAGCCGGACGCGTGGTAGAAGTCGCCCGGCACGATCAGCGCGTCGTCGACCGCGATGTCCGCGCCTTCGAGAGCCGCGCGGTAGCCGTCGAGCCGGGCCCGCGAGCACAGCAATCGCTGGGGCCCGGCGATGAGGCCGATCCTGCGGTGGCCGAGACCGAGCAGGTGTTCCGTCGCGGCCATGCCGCCCGCCCAGTTGGCCGCTCCGACGGTCGGCGCGTCCAGGGACGGCGAACCCGCCGGGTCGACGACGACGAGCGGGACACCGAGCCGCCGCAGTTCCTCGTGCATACGGGGTTCGAGGACGGAGGTCACGAGGATCACCCCGTCCGAGGCGCGGGTACGCAGATTGGTCATCCACTGCCGCGCCGAGCCCGACGCGCCATGGATGGCGGACACGACCGTGCCCACACCCGAGGCGTGCGCGACTTCCTCCACCCCCCGGATGATCTCCACGGCCCAGGGGCTGTCGAGGTCGTTGAAGACCAGGTCGATGAGAACCGCCCGGCCGCCCGGCGGGGAGGACTTGCGCTGGTAGCCGTGGTGTCTGAGCAGGTCCTCGATCCGGGCCCGGGTTTCCGGCGACACGTCGGAGCGGCCGTTGACGACACGCGACACAGTGGGCACCGAGACCCCGGCCTGCCGGGCGATCTCGGTGATGGTCACCTTGCTCTTGGTGCTCTCCGGGGCCACGCGCCCACCTCCGTTGCCGAAACCTTGCAGCAGTCTTCCGGAAAACCGGGGTCGGCGTGAAGGCTACAGGGGGACCGGGCGGCTTGGGTCAGTCCACCTGGGCGGCGGCGCCTGCGACGAAGGCGCAAACTCCCCGGCCAAGAGGCCACGCCACAACCGAGTCGCTGTCCCGACGGCTGCGCCGAAGACGGTCGGACGATCACCCTCCGCCCTGATCGGCGCCCACGGAATCGAACCGCCACCTGTGCACCCCCCGCGTCACCAACGCCCCGTCCGGCTCAGGCAGTTCGGGAAGGTCGGCGTCGTACGGAGCATCCCACCAGGTGATGACCAGGACGCGGTCCTGCGGTGCCCGGAAGGTCTCCCGGCGCAGGGGTCGCGCCGGGAGGTCCTGCGCCAACGCCCAGGCCAGCAGCTCCTCACCCCGGCCAGGGGTGGCGCGGGCCTCCCACATCAGCGCGACCGTCACGAGTACAGGTTCTCCTTGCTCACCTCATGCACGTGATCGTGGCCGCTCCCCGGCACATGCGGCTCCGTCACCGGCAACGACGAGTCCGCCGACAGATCCCAGTCGGAGGCGGCCCGGTTCCGCGCCACCATCTCCGCCCCGAGCGCCGCCACCATCGCCCCGTTGTCCGTGCACAACTTCGGCCGCGGCACCCGCAGTTGAAGCCCGGCCGCCTCGCAACGCTCCTGCGCCAGGGCCCGCAGCCGCGAGTTGGCCGCGACCCCTCCGCCGATCATCAGATGCTCGACGCCCTCGTCCTTGCACGCCCGCACAGCCTTGCGCGTCAGCACGTCCACGACCGCCTCCTGGAAGGAAGCCGCCACATCACGCACCGGCACCTCCTCCCCCGCCGCCCGCTTGGCCTCGATCCAGCGGGCGACCGCCGTCTTGAGCCCCGAGAAGGAGAAGTCGTACGCCGCATCCCGCGGCCCGGTCAGCCCGCGCGGGAACGCGATCGCCTCCGGGTCGCCCTCACGCGCATACCGGTCGATCACCGGACCGCCCGGGAACCCCAGGTCCAGCACCCGCGCGATCTTGTCGAAGGCCTCGCCCGCCGCGTCGTCGATGGTCGCGCCCAGCGGCCGTACATCGGAGGTGACATCCGAGGAGAGCAGCAGAGACGAATGCCCGCCGGACACCAGCAGCGCCATGGTCGGCTCCGGCAGCGCCCCATGCTCCAACTGGTCGACGCAGATGTGCGAGGCCAGGTGATTGACCCCGTACAACGGCTTCCCCAGCGCGTATGCGTACGCCTTAGCCGCCGAAACCCCCACCAGAAGCGCGCCCGCGAGCCCCGGACCGGCCGTGACGGCGATCCCGTCCAGGTCCCGCGCACTCACGCCGGCCTCTTTCAGCGCCCGGTGGATGGTCGGCACCATCGCCTCCAGGTGCGCACGGGACGCGACCTCCGGGACGACGCCGCCGAAGCGCGCATGCTCGTCGACGCTCGACGCGACCGCGTCCGCGAGCAGTGTGTGGCCGCGGACGATGCCGACGCCGGTCTCGTCGCAGGAGGTCTCGATGCCGAGGACGAGTGGTTCGTCAGCCATGGATCTCGGTTCCTTGTACTGAGGTTGAGGGATCTTGGAGGCGCATCACGAGCGCGTCGACGTTGCCCGGCTGGTAGTAACCGCGCCGGAAGCCGATCGGCTCGAAGCCGAAGCGCTCGTACAGCTTCTGGGCCCGGATGTTGTCGATCCGGCACTCGAGCATGACCTCGGCGCACTCGAAGGTGGTCGCGGCCCGCAGCAGCTCGGTCAGGATCAGCGCACCGACCCCGGTGCCCCACTGGTCGCGGGCGACGGCGATGGTCTGTACGTCACCCACGTCCGCGGAGGCGGCGAGTCCCCCGTACCCGACGATCCGCTCACCGTCCTGCGCCACGACATACCGCTTCGTCGCCGTCGATCCCCGGGAATGGGCCAGCTCGGACCAGAACATGCCCCGCGACCAGGCGTCCTCGGGGAAGAGGGCCTTCTCCAGCTCCAGTACGGGATCGATGTCCCACCAGCGCATCTCGCGCAGCACGGGCGTCGCTACGGGAGTCACTTGGGGGTGACCACCTTGTAGTTCTTGGGCACCTGGGCGTCCGGGCGGCGCAGGTACAGCGGCCGGGGAGCGGGGAGTTCCTCGCCCTTGGCCAGCTTCTCGGCGGCGAGGGACGCGAGTGCCGACGCCGAGACGTTCTCGGGCTCGTACACATCCGGGAAGGTGTCCGGGTAGAGCAACGCGCCCGCGCCAACGGCCGGCAGACCGGCAACGGCGTCGGCGATCTCGGCGGGCCGGTCCACGGCGGGCCCACTGACGCGCGTACGGGAATCGGAGTACCGCGCCCAGTAGACCTCCTTGCGCCGCGCGTCGGTCGCCACGACGAAGGGGCCCTGTATGTCGGCCGCGAACGCGAGGCCGTCGAGCGTGCACAGTCCGTACACGGGCACGCCCAGCGCGAGCCCGAAGGTGTCGGCGGTCATCAGGCCGACCCGCAGCCCCGTGTACGGGCCGGGTCCCACGCCCGCGACGATGCCGGTGACGGCGTCAAGCAGCAGCCCGGCCTCGGTGAGCACCCGGTCGACGGCAGGCAGCAGCAACTCTCCATGCCGGCGGGCGTCCACCTGACTCGACGAGGCGATGACGGACGTCCCGTCATGCAGCGCGACGGTGACGGCGGGGGTGGCGGTATCCAGAGCGAGCAAGAGCACGCGAACAGCCTACGGCGCTCGGGGCGAACGCACCGTCGCCCAGGTCCCATGCGCCCCTGCTGCTACCGTCGCCTCAACTGTCACGTTGACGAACGAATGCCGTACGAGAGGTGGGCACCCAAGGTGGCTAGGAGCAGCTCGGGATTCGTGGCCGGGCTTACGGTGGCGGCGATCGCCGCAGTCGGTTTCCTCGCCTACCAGGCGTCCGCCAATGTGCCGGACACGCTGGGTGCGCCGGATCGGGCGTCGTCGTCGCCCGCCGCCTCCGCCCCGTCTCCGCGCGCCGAGCCGAACGCGGCGGCGCTGCCCCCGCCTTCCGGCACCGGCCGGCGGGTCGTGTACTCGGTGCAGGCCGACCGGGTGTGGCTGGTCGCCGCCAACGACAAGGTGACCCGCACGTTTCCCGTCACGCCCGGCACGGTCGACCCGTCGCCCGACGCGTACGCCGTGACCTCGCGGTCCGGCTCCATCACCGGCTCCGACGGAGTCGCCGTCGAACACGTCGTCCGCTTCGCGAACGTGGACGGCACGCCGATCGGCTTCAGCGCGGCGGTGGACGGCTCGACCGCCGCACCCGACCGCGGGAAGAAGCTGGGCGGGATTCGGGAGTCCCGGGCGGATGGGGATGCGATGTGGGAGTTCGCGACCGTGGGAACGAAGGTCATCGTCGTGGAGTAGCACCTCCCCTACGACGGGGTGGGGGGCCTACGGGGGCGGGTTGTCGGGGTTCGTTTGGCGGGTGCCGGCCCGTTGTGGCTGGTCGCGCAGTTCCCCGCGGGGTGCCTCCGGCGGTTGGGCGGGTGCGGGTGCGTGGTGGCTGGTCGCGCAGTTCCCCGCGGGGTGCCTCCGGCGGTTGGGCGGGTGCGGGTGCGTGGTGGCTGGTCGCGCAGTTCCCCGCGGGGTGCCTCCGGCGGTTGGGCGGGTGCGGGTGCGTGGTGGTTGCTCGCGCAGTTCCCCGCGGGGTGCCTCCGGCGGTGGGGCGGCTGCGGCGCCGTTGTGGCTGGTCGCGCCAGCCCCGCGGGGTGCCTCCGGCGGTTGGGCGGGTGCGGGTGCGTGGTGGCTGGTCGCGCAGTTCCCCGCGGGGTGCCTCCGGCGGTGGGGCGGCTGCGGCGCCGTTGTGGCTGGTCGCGCCAACCCCGCGGGGTGCCTCCGGCGGTTGGGCGGCTGCGGCGCCGTCGTGGCTGGTCGCGCAGTTCCCCGCGCCCCTTGGGTGCGTGGTGGGTGCGGGGCCGCGGTCCGGTGCGTCAGCCCGTCGCCAACAGGGCATACGACCCCGTGCTTCCACAGGGCGAAGCTGTGCCCAGACCGAAGCTAAGCGACGGGCATACGACGCACCGGCCCACGTCCCCTCCCACCGGAGGGAAGCCGCGGGTAGTCGGGGGTGCGGGCTCCCGCCGGGGGCTTGCTTTCCGGGCCACGGGCTTGCTCGGGGCGCGGGCACCTTCCGGGCCCCGAGCACCTGCCGGGCCGCGGCCGCCTTCCGGGGCGCGGGCCCGCTCTGGGCGCCGGCGCCTTCTCCGGGCGCGGTCAGCCGCAGGTTTTTTAGGGGCGCGGGGAACTGCGCGACCAGCCACAACGCACCCGCAGCCGCGACACGACATGTCACCCACCACCCCGGCAGGCGCCCCACCCACCCGCCGAAGGCGCCCACCCGCCCGCCGGAGGCAGGGGGGCCTGGGGGCGCAGCCCCCAGTTTCGGGAAGGGGCGGGGCTGGGGAAAGAAAACCCTGCCCTGCGGAGCCACCTCAGCTCATGACGTCCCGCCACGCGGAGCGGATCGACTCGAAGACGTCGTGCGCGCCCACCGGCGCCCCGTCAGCGGCAAAGCGCCCAGCGAGCCCGTGGAGGTACGCCGCAACACTCCCGGCGTCCAGAGCGCCCAGCCCCGAGGCCAGAAGCGAACCGGCCAGCCCCGACAACACGTCACCGCTACCAGCCGTGGCCAGCCACGACGTCCCCGTCGCGTTGACCCGAACCGTCCCACCCCCAGGCGAAGCCACCAACGTGGTCGAGCCCTTCAGCAACACCGTCGCCCCATACCGCTCCGCCAACTCCCGCACGGAGTGCAACCGCGCCCCCTCGACCGACTCCCGCGAGACACCGAGCAAGGCGGCAGCCTCACCCGCGTGAGGCGTCAACAGCGTGGGCGCCTTCCGGCCCCGTACGAGATCCCGGTCCGCCAGCCGCAGGCCATCCGCGTCCACGAGGACGGGCACGTCCTGGGCAAGCACCTCCGCCACGCTCTGCGCGTCGTCGCCGGCTCCGGGCCCGACGACCCAGGCCTGCACCCGCCCGGCCCGCTTCGGCCCCTGGTCCGAGACAAGGGTTTCGGGGAAGCGGGCGATCACGGCGTCCCCGGCGGGACCGACGTACCGTACGGCCCCGGCTCCGCCCCGCAGCGCGCCCGCCACCGCGAGTACGGCGGCCCCGGGATACCGCGAGGACCCGGCGGCGATACCCACGACCCCCCGCCGGTACTTGTCGCTCTCGGCGCCCGGAACAGGCAACAGCGCCGCGACATCGGCATGTTGCAGGGCCTCCGCCTCGGCCGCGTCGGGCAACGAGAGCCCGATGTCCACGAGCCGTACCGAACCCGCGTACTCCCGTGCCGGATCGATCAGCAGCCCCGGCTTGTGCGTGCCGAAGGTCACGGTCAGGTCGGCACGGATCGCCGCGCCGCGAACCTCGCCGGTGTCCGCCTCGACACCGCTCGGCAGATCCACGGCGACGACGGCGGCACGGGAGGACGCGGCCAACTCGGCCAAGGGCACGGCCTCGGGGCGCAGCCCGCCCTTGCCGCCGATCCCGACGATTCCGTCGACCACGAGATCGGCGGAACGGATCGCCCGCTCCACGGGCGCGTTGTCCTTGGCGGAGTGCACGCGGCCGCCCGCCCGGCGCAGCGCTGCCAGGCCGCCGGGATGGGTTCGCTCAGGGGACAGCAGTACGGCCGTGACGCCCGCGCCGCGGCGGGCGAGGCGGGCTCCCGCGTACAGCGCGTCTCCGCCGTTGTCCCCGCTGCCCACCAGGAGGACGACCCGGCTGCCGTACACCCGCCCCATCAACTCCACGCAGGCCGCGGCCAGTCCGGCCGCCGCCCGCTGCATCAGCGCGCCCTCCGGAAGCCGCGCCATCAACTCCCGCTCGGCCGCCCGTACCGTCTCCACTCCGTACGCACTACGCATACGCCGAGTCTCGCGTACGCGGCGGCCTCGCGTGCAACGGCCCGGCACCCCGGGCGAGCCCGCTGCTCAGAGACGTACCGGCTCGGCGGGCGTGTCAGTGGGCTCTGAGACACTGGGCGCAATGAATGAGACAACGTCCGCGCGTGCCCGCGCCGAGATCGATCTGGCCGCTCTGGCGGCCAATGTGGGGACCCTGCGCGCCTGCGCACCGGATGCCGCCCTGATGGCGGTGGTGAAATCCGACGCGTATGGACACGGGGCGGTGCGGTGTGCGCGGGCGGCGCTGGACGCCGGGGCCACCTGGCTCGGGACGGCCACGCCCGAGGAGGCCCTGGCCCTGCGTGAGGCGGGGCTGCCTGGCCGGATCATGTGCTGGCTGTGGACGCCGGGCGGCCCTTGGCGGGAGGCTGTCGAGGCCGATGTGGACCTGGGGGTGAGTGGGCTCTGGGCCTTGCGCGAAGCCGTCGAGGGCGCGCGCGCTGCGGGGCGTTCGGCTCGGGTTCAGCTCAAGGCCGACACCGGGCTCGGGCGCAACGGGTGTCAGCCCAGTGACTGGCCCGAGTTGGTGGCGGCGGCCCTGCGCGCCGAGGCCGAGGGGCTGGTCCGGGTCACCGGCCTCTGGTCGCACTTCGCCTGCGCCGACGAGCCGGGGCACCCCTCCATCGGGGCCCAACTCACCGCCTTCCACGAGATGGTGACGTACGCGGAGAAGCAGGGCATACAGCCCGAAGTGCGGCACATCGCCAACTCGCCCGCCACGCTCACCCTCCCGGAGACCCACTTCGATCTCGTACGCACCGGAATCGCGACGTACGGCATCTCGCCCAGCCCCGCCCTCGGAACCGCCGCCGAGCTGGGGTTGCGGCCGGTGATGACGCTGTCGGCCTCGCTCGCGCTGGTGAAGCGCGTTCCGGCGGGACACGGCGTCAGTTACGGGCATCACTACGTGACGCCGGGCGACACGACCCTCGGCCTGGTGCCCGTGGGATACGCGGACGGGATCCCGCGGCACGCCTCCGGCACCGGGCCCGTCCTGGCCGGCGGCAAGTGGCGGACGGTGGCGGGGCGGGTCGCGATGGACCAGTTCGCCGTCGATCTCGGCGGGGACCAGCCGGCGGTGGGGGAACGCGTGGTGCTGTTCGGCCCTGGCGATGAAGGCGAGCCGACCGCCGAGGACTGGGCCCAGGCCGCGGGCACGATCGCGTACGAAATCGTGACCCGGATCGGAACCCGCGTGCCACGCGTCTACTTGAATCCTCCCCCAGCTGAAGCAGGGGGATTCCTGGCTCACGATGCCTGAGGGTCAGCGACCCGACAGGTCTTCCACGATCAACACCAGCCGGGTTGAAACCAGCCCGGGTTCGTACTGCAAAGCTTGGAGGTGCATGTGCTGTCTTGGTTCTCGATCAGCACGGCGTACGCGCTTGGTTCTCGCAACGCACGGCAGGCAGCGTACCCGACCGTGCGGGCGATCCGGGACACCTTCGGAGAAATCAGTTGAATAACGCACGAGACGGGTACGCAGCTTTCGGGGGACGGCCCCCGGACCACACACCTGCGAAGAGGAGCGGTACGTGAGCGAGAGCAAGGCGGAGGCCGTCGCCTCGGTGGCCGCCGCCGCGGGGGGCGCCGGGAACTGGCGCAGGGCGGGGATCGTCGGCACCGCGATAGGCGTCGTCGCCGCGGGGGCGGCCGCCGGAGTCGCGATCGAGCGGCTCACCGTCGGCCGCGGCATGCGCCAGAAGGCCCGGCTCGCGCTCGACTCGGCAGGTCCGTACGGCGCTCTGCGCGGCATGCCCGGCACGGCGACCGCGGACGACGGCACGGAGATCTACTACGAGATCGACGACGTGGAGCAGGACGCCACGCTCACCCCCCGCCGCCGCAGACTGTTCGGCCGCAAGGCCCCGGCCCCCGTCACCGTCGTCCTCAGCCACGGCTACTGCCTCAGCCAGGATTCCTGGCACTTCCAGCGGGCCGCCCTGCGCGGTGTCGTACGGACCGTCCACTGGGACCAGCGCAGCCACGGCCGCTCCGGACGCGGTGTCGCACAGGTCCAGCACGATGTGCCGCTCGACATCGAGCAGCTCGGCCGCGACCTGAAGGCCGTGATCGACGCGGCCGCCCCTGAAGGCCCGCTCGTACTCGTCGGGCACTCGATGGGCGGAATGACGGTGATGGCGCTTGCCGACCAGTACCCCGACCTCATCCGTGAGCGGGTGGTCGGTGTCGCTCTCGTCGGTACGTCGTCGGGGAAGCTCGGCGAGGTCAACTTCGGGCTTCCCGTCGCGGGCGTCAACGCGGTACGGCGCGTACTGCCCGGCGTACTGAAGGCGCTGGGGCAGCGGGCCGATCTGGTGGAGAAGGGGCGGCGGGCGACGGCCGATCTGTTCGCCGGGATCATCAAGCGGTACTCGTTCGCGTCCAGGGACGTCGATCCGGCGGTCGCGCGGTTCGCTGAGCGGCTGATCGAGGGCACGCCGATCGATGTGGTCGCCGAGTTCTATCCGGCGTTCACCGACCACGACAAGACGGAGGCGCTGGCGTACTTCGCCGAGCTGCCCGTCCTCGTACTGTCCGGCGTCAAGGACCTGGTCACGCCGAGCGAGCACAGTGAGGCGATAGCGGACCTGCTGCCGGACGCGGAGCTGGTGCTCGTGCCGGACGCCGGGCACCTGGTGATGCTGGAGCATCCGGAGGTCGTCACGGACCGTCTCGCCGACCTCCTCACCCGCGCGGGAGCCGTCCCGGCCGGCGCTACCGTGGGTGGTTATGGAAGCACCAGCAGCACCGCACAGCCCGGCTGATCACCCGATGCCGTACGTCACCACCGAGCTCACCGTCAACTCCCCCGAGCAGATGCAGGAGTTGGGCCGCCACCTGGCCAAGCTTCTGCGGGCCGGTGACCTGGTGATGCTCACCGGCGAGCTCGGCGCGGGCAAGACGACGTTGACCCGTGGGCTCGGCGAAGGGCTCGGCGTACGAGGTGCGGTCACGTCCCCCACCTTTGTGATCGCGCGCGTCCACCCCTCCCTCGGCGACGGGCCGCCGCTCGTGCACGCCGACGCGTACCGCCTGAGCGGCGGGCTCGACGAGATGGAGGACCTCGACCTCGATGTCTCGCTGACCGATTCGGTGATCGTCGTGGAGTGGGGCGAGGGGAAGGTCGAGGAGCTGACCGAGGAGCGGCTGCATGTGTTCATCCACCGGGCGGTCGGGGACACGACGGACGAGGTCCGGCACGTGACGCTCCGCGGGGTGGGGGAACGGTGGGCGACCGCGGATCTGAGCGTGCTGTCGGCCTGACAACGGGGCTTGAGGGCAGGGCTTGAGGGCCGGGTTTCGTTACGTTCCGACATGGCGTCGGCAAGAGGTTGCGTGGGGTGGGTTCGGCGTGTTCATATGGGAACCGGTGCTGGTTAGGGTTACCTAACTACGTCTGCTCCGGGAGCCCCAGGAGGCGGCCATGTCGACGTCGGATCGCGAACCTGTACGGGTTCCTGCGGAGGCTGGTGCGGTGTCGGTGCGCGAGCTTCTCGCGGCGTGCGCCGCCGCCCGCGTCGTGTCTACGCCGCCGCGGGACCCGGCGCCTGCGCCGCGGGCTCCTGCGCCGGCGGGGCGGCGGCATCGCGAGGCTGCGTAAGCCGGCCGGTTCCCAGCTGGGGGTCGTTGGGTGGGGGTACGACCCGCCCGGACCCATCGCCCAGCGGAGCCCTAGCCCTCCGCGACCACCACTGCCGAAGCCACGCCCGCGTCGTGGCTCAGCGACACATGCCATGACCGCACGCCGAGCTCTGCGGCTCGAGCCGCGACTGTGCCCTGCACTCGCAGCCGTGGCTGCCCGCTGTCCTCGACGTACACCTCGGCGTCTGTCCAGTACAGCCCGCTCGGCGCGCCCAGGGCCTTGGCGAGCGCTTCCTTCGCGGCGAAGCGCGCCGCGAGCGATGCGACGCCGCGGCGCTCGCCGCTCGGGAGCCACAACTCCCGCTCGACGAAAAGCCGGTCCGCGAGCGCCGGTGTCCGCTCCAGCGACGCCGCGAACCGGTCGATCTCGGCGACATCGATCCCGACTCCGATGATCACCTTGGGCCTCCGGCGGTTGAGCGGTTGGGTTCGTTGTCGGCTGACGGTGCGTTGTAGCTGGTCGCTCCCCCACTCTCGACTCCGCTCGAGCGGGGGGACCCCCATCGCGGCGGAGCCGCAAATTGACACAGCCCCGCGCCCCTCGGGTGCGTGGTGGGCGCGGGGCCGCGGTCCGGTGCGTCAGCCCGTCGCCAACAGGGCATACGACCCCGTGCTGACACAGGGCGCAACTGTGCCCAGACAGAACCTACGCGACGGGCATACGACGCACCGGCCCACGTCCCCTCCCGCCGACGGGAAAGTCCAGATTTCGTCGGGGTGCAGGCTTTTTCGGGTCGCTTGCTCGTCGGAGTGTAGGCTTTTTCGGCTCGCTTGCTCGTCGGGGTGCGGGCAGTCGCAGGCTTTTGCCTTTAGGGGCGCGGGGAACTGCGCGACCAGCCACAACGCACCCGCAGCCGCGACACGACTGTCACCCACCACCCCGGTAGGCACCCCACCCACCCGCGGCAGGCGCCCCACCCACCTCGCCGGAGGCAGGGGGGCCTGGGGGCGGAGCCCCAGTTTCGGGAAGGGGCGGGACTGGGGAAAGAAACGCAGCCAACCGCTCAGCGGCCCCGCTCAACCCGCTCTATCGCCTCCTGCACCAGCTGCAGGTACTCCACTTCCTCACACCGCGGCTTGCTCCCCATCTCGTACAGGTCGATGCAGTCGTAGAGGTACTCCCCCAAGTCCTCATCCGGCAGATCCACCGCCAGCTCGCTGCTCACGCGCCCCGCGAAGTCCGCGTCGGCGCGCGCCCGTCTCCACCGCACCGCGTCACGAATACGCATGGCCACAGCCACCACCCCAAACCCCCCAGAACCCGCCGGAAGGCGGCTCGCTCCCGGCTGCCCGGACCGTATCCCCACCGGCCCCGCAGGTCCATACTTTCCCCACAACCCATCCACAGGAAGCGCCGTCCGCGGACGTGACGGACCCCACCCGCCACGGCGCCCCCAGGCCCGTAACAATGGACTGTGATCTCTTCGGTCTCCTCGTCGCCGCGGAGCGCCCACCGGTCCAGGCCGGAGGCGACTCCCTACGTCGATCTCACCCGTGCCGAGTGGAGTGCGCTTCGCGAGAAGACGCCGCTCCCGCTGACCGCCGAGGAGGTCGAGAGACTGCGCGGCCTGGGCGATGTCATCGACCTCGACGAAGTGCGGGACATCTATCTGCCGCTGTCCCGGCTGCTGAACCTGTATGTGAAGGCCACGGACGGACTGCGGGGCGCGCTGAACACCTTCCTCGGCGAGCAGGGCTCGCAGTCCGGTACGCCGTTCGTCATAGGGGTCGCCGGCTCCGTGGCGGTCGGCAAGTCGACCGTCGCACGTCTCCTCCAGGCCCTGCTGTCCCGCTGGCCCGAGCATCCGCGCGTCGAACTGGTCACCACGGACGGCTTCCTGCTGCCGACCAAGGAGTTGCAGGCGCGCGGCCTGATGTCGAGGAAGGGCTTCCCGGAGTCGTACGACCGACGCGCCCTGACCCGTTTCGTCGCGGACATCAAGGCCGGCAAGGACGAGGTCACCGCGCCCGTCTACTCCCACCTGATCTACGACATCGTGCCGGGCAAGCGCCTCACCGTGCGCCGCCCCGACATCCTGATCGTCGAGGGCCTGAACGTTCTGCAGCCCGCCCTGCCCGGCAAGGACGGCCGCACCCGCGTGGGTCTCGCCGACTACTTCGACTTCAGCGTGTACGTCGACGCGCGGCCCGAGGACATCGAGCACTGGTACCTGAACCGTTTCCGCAAGCTGCGCGAGACGGCCTTCCAGAACCCGTCCTCGTACTTCCGCAAGTACACCCAGGTCTCCGAGGAGGAGGCCCTCGACTACGCCCGCACCATGTGGCGGACGATCAACAAGGTCAATCTGCTGGAGAACGTGGCCCCCACGCGCGGTCGCGCCACCCTCGTCCTGCGCAAGGGCCCCGACCACAAGGTGCAGCGTCTGAGCCTGCGCAAGCTGTGATCGAGCCCGGTTACTCTGCCGGGCATGCTGCATCTGCGCCTGATCACGCCGTCCGACAAGACCGACGGCGTGGTCCGCCTGATCGAGGACACCGTCGGCACCACGCATCTCGTCGTGATGCAGGGCGCTGCCCGCAATCCCGTTGGGGACGTCGTGATGTGCGACGTGGCGCGCGAGGCGGGCGACGAACTGCTCGGTGAGCTGCGGGCGTTGGACATCGACAAGTGCGGCTCGATCGCCATCGAGAACATCGACCTGTCGCTGTCGGAGCGTGCCGACCAGGCGCGCGACCAGGCGCCGGGCGAGGGCGCGGACGCGGTCCTGTGGGAGCACTTGGCGGACGCGACCCACGAGGAGTCGACGCTCTCGGTCACGTACATCGCCTTCATCACACTGGCCACGATGATCGCGGCCTGCGGTGTGGTCCTCGACAACGCGATCCTGATCGTGGGCGCGATGGCGGTCGGCCCGGAGTTCGGGCCGCTGGCCGGTCTGTGCACGGCACTGGTGCGGCGCACCCCGCGGCTCGCGCTGCGCTCGGCGATCGCGCTGCTCGTGGGCTTCGCCTTCGCCATGGCGGTGACGGTCGTCTTCAGCTACTTCATGGACTCGATCGGGCTCTTCACCGAGGAGCGGCTGGCCGGCGACAGGCCCAACACGGACTTCGTCTGGGCCCCCGACTGGTTCTCCTTCATCGTGGCCATCCTTGCCGGCACCGCCGGCACCCTCTCCCTGACCTCGGCCAAGTCGGGTGCCCTGGTCGGCGTCGCGATCTCCGTCACGACCATCCCGGCCGCCGCCAACGCGGCCGTCGCCCTGAGCTACGGAAACCCCAAACAGACCTGGGGCTCCGTCGAACAACTACTCCTGAACCTGCTCGCCATCATCCTCGCCGGCACCCTCACGCTGCTCACCCAGGAGTTCTTCTGGGCCAAGCAGCGTGAGCGCAACGCCAAGAAGGCGCAGGCCTAACAGGCCAGCGCGGACTTCACCACATCGGCGAGCCGCTCCGCCACCCGCCGCGCCTGGTCGAGGTCGGCGGCCTCC
Source organism: Streptomyces sp. NBC_00286 (assembly GCF_036173125.1). Classification (NCBI taxonomy): domain Bacteria; kingdom Bacillati; phylum Actinomycetota; class Actinomycetes; order Kitasatosporales; family Streptomycetaceae; genus Streptomyces; species Streptomyces sp. NBC_00286. Next base: position 6,086,573 of record NZ_CP108054.1, on the reverse strand, counting down.
ACCATCACCCGTACCAGCGGCTCCGTACCCGAAGGACGCAGCAACACCCGTCCCGTAGAACCGAGTTCGCGCTCGGCGTCGGCGACCGCGGCGGTCAGCTCGTCGGAGGTGCTCACCCGCGACCTGTCCACGTCCGGCACATTGATGAGTACTTGCGGCAGCCGTTCCATGACGGACGCCAGGTCCCGGAGCGTACGTCCTGTCTGGGCGACCCGGGCGGCCAGCAGCAGGCCGGTCAGGGTGCCGTCGCCGGTGGTCGCGTGGTCCGTGATGATCACGTGCCCGGACTGCTCGCCGCCGAGCGCGTAGTCGTGCTTCTTCATCTCCTCCAGGACGTAACGGTCACCAACTGCCGTCTGTACCAAGGAGAGTCCCGCGCGCTCCATGGCCAGCTTGAAGCCCAGGTTGGACATGACCGTCGCGACAACGGTGTCGGAGCGCAGTGCGGAACGCTCCCGCATCGCCAGCGCGAGTACGGCCAGGATCTGGTCCCCGTCGATCTCGGCGCCCGTGTGGTCCACGGCGAGGCAGCGGTCGGCGTCGCCGTCGTGTGCGATGCCCAGGTCGGCGCTGTGCTCGACGACGGCGGCCCGCAGCAGGTCCAGGTGCGTGGAGCCGCACCCGTCGTTGATGTTCAGCCCGTCCGGCTCGGCGCCGATGGTGACGACTTCGGCGCCGGCCCGGGTGAAGGCCTCGGGCGAGACCTGGGCGGCGGCGCCGTGCGCCTCGTCGAGGACGACCTTCAAACCGTCCAGACGGTTCGGAACCGCCGTGATGAGGTGCGCGACGTACCGCTCGAAGCCTTCGTCATACGACTTCACCCGACCGACCCCGGCACCTGTCGGGCGGTCCCAGGGGGCGCCGGTGCGGTGCTCCTCGTACACGGCCTCGATCCGGTCCTCCAGCTCGTCGGCGAGTTTGTGGCCGCCGCGCTCGAAGAACTTGATGCCGTTGTCGGGCATGGCGTTGTGGCTGGCGGAGAGCATCACGCCGAGGTCGGCGCCGAGTGCGCCGGTGAGGTACGCCACCGCCGGTGTCGGCAGCACGCCCACGCGCAGGACGTCCACGCCCGCGCTGGCGAGGCCGGCGACCACGGCGGCCTCCAGGAACTCCCCGGACGCCCGCGGGTCCCGCCCGACCACCGCCGTGGGCCGGTGGCCCTCGAAGGTGCCCGCCTCGGCCAGTACGTGCGCCGCCGCGACGGACAGGCCGAGCGCCAGCTCAGCCGTCAGGTCCGCGTTGGCAACACCGCGCACGCCGTCCGTGCCGAAGAGTCGTCCCACTGGTGTCCTCCGAACATGCTCAGAAATTGCGGCTCAAGCAGAGTGTCCAGGTAAGGCCCTGATAAATGCCTACTGCCGTAAATACGCCGCCCCGGCGGCACAGGAGTGCCGCCGGGGCGGTGTATCGAAGCCAGGTGCGGTGTCGCGCCCCTAAAGAGGCCGGAGGCCTCTCAGGGGCGCGGGGCTGTGCCGATTTGCGGCTCCGCCGCGTGGGCGCGACCAGCCACAGCGGACCCGCAGCTGATAAACCGGCCCGACAGCAGAGCGTTACCGCTTGCTGTACTGCGGGGCCTTGCGGGCCTTCTTGAGGCCGGCCTTCTTGCGCTCGACCGCACGGTCGTCGCGACGAAGGAATCCGGCCTTCTTCAGGGCGCCACGGTTGTTGTCGACGTCCGCCTCGTTCAGCGCGCGGGCGACACCGAGACGGAGCGCACCGGCCTGACCGGAGACGCCGCCACCCGAGATGCGGGCGACAACGTCGTAACGGTCGTCGAGCTCGAGCACCTTGAAGGGCTCGTTGACTTCCTGCTGGTGCACCTTGTTGGGGAAGTAGTCCTCAAGGGTGCGACCGTTGATCTTCCACTTGCCGGTGCCCGGGACGATCCGGACGCGGGCGATGGCGTTCTTACGGCGACCCAGTCCGGCGGCCGGCTGCGGCTCGCCGAAGCGGGAGGCCATGGACTCCGAGGTGTACTCGCCCTCGACGGGGGCCTCGGACTCGGTGGTGTACTGCTCGATGTCGACGAGCTCGGTCTCTTCGACCGGCTGCTCGGGAGTGGTCTCGGCCACGATTCTCCTCAGATTCTCTTCAGTCTTAGGGGTGGCCGGACTTACTGCGCGACCTGGGTGATCTCGTACGGCTGCGGCTGCTGCGCGCCGTGCGGGTGCTGGTCACCCTTGTAGACCTTCAGCTTCGAGAGCATCTGTCGGCCCAGGGAGTTCTTCGGGAGCATGCCCTTGACGGCCTTCTCTACGGCCTTCTCGGGGTTCTTCTCCAGCAGCTCGTCGTAGCGGACGGAGCGCAGACCACCCGGGTACCCGGAGTGGCGGTAGGCCAGCTTCTGGGTCCGCTTGTTGCCGGACAGGTGGACCTTGTCCGCGTTGATGATGATGACGAAGTCACCAGCGTCGACGTGCGGAGCGTAGATCGGCTTGTGCTTGCCCCGCAGAAGGGTGGCGGCGGTGGTCGCCAGACGGCCGAGAACGACGTCCCGGGCATCGATGACATGCCACTGGCGAGTGATGTCGCCGGGCTTGGGGCTGTACGTACGCACGGTTCGTAGCCTTCGCTTCTTCAGTGAGTGGGTCCTGACAAGGCCACCACGGACGATCACGACAGCCCTGACCGCACGGCGGCGACGCAACCGCATGCAGATCGCTGGTCATCGGCCCCGGTGGACCGGTGTAAGGGCCTCTCACGTGAGAATGAGCAAGCCAATACACATAACGAAGGGCAAGAATAGCTCCGGCGGGCCACACGGGTCAAAACGCGCGAGCGGCCGAGAGTTTGGCCCTGTTACTGGTGTGGGACCAGTACACCCCTTGTCCCGTCTAAGATGCGCCCCATGAGCTTTGGGCAGGGGGGACCTCAGTGGGGTCCCGGGGGATCGGGTTCTCAGCAGCCGCAGTGGGGCAGCCAGACCCCCGACTGGGCTGCGCTCGCCGAGGCGTCCGAGTCGCGCAACAGGCGCCGCAGGTGGCTGATGGTCGGCGGTGGCGCGCTGGCCACCGTGGCGATAGGCGCGGCCGTCGCCGTGGCCGTGGTCTCGACCGACGGCAACGGCCAGGCGGCGAACCGGCCTGCCTCCGATCTGCCAGCCACCTCGGACATCCCGCCGGACACCACCGGGCCCGAGCCGACCTTCGCGGAGACCTCGGCGCCGCCGCCGCTGGACCCGAAGGACTTCATCTCCAACGTGAAGAAGGACACGGCTCCGCTCAGCCCGGACATCCTCTTCCCCGGTTCGCGGCTGACGATGGGCGAGAGCCGCTACGAGAAGGGCAAGACCGCGTCCACGAAGGACTGCGCGTCGGCCGTTCAGGGCACGCTCGGCACGGTTCTCACGAAGAACGACTGCACGCGGCTGATGCGTGTCACGTACTCCCTGGACGGTGTGGCGGTGACGGTCGGCGTGGCCGTCTTCGACACCGAGGCCCAGGCGACGAAGGCCAAGAACGACGCCGACAACAAGAGCGTCGTCAAGTCGCTGTCGGGCGACGGCGTGCCCGCGTTCTGCAGCTCGGCGGTCTGCCGCTCGACGATCAACTCGTACGGCCGCTATGCCTACTTCACGGTCGCCGGCTTCACCAACGGCAAGGACGTCACCCAGAAGGACACCAAGGTCTTCTCCACCGGCGACGACCTCGGGGAGTTCACCTTCCGCCAGATCCGCCGCCGTGGCGAGGCCCAGGCTTCGGCGGCGGCCAACGAGTAGCCGCAACCGGCCTGCGGGCACCGGGAAAGCGGCGGCCACCCGTGGGCGACCGCCGCCAACTGCCCGGTACCGCCCGCTACTTGTGCTTCAGCCGCAGCCGTACGGGCACGACCGCCGACTCCAGCTGCGTACGCAAGGTCATCTTCGAGACGCCCTCGGTGCGCTCCTCGAAGCGGATCGGGATCTCGACGGCGCTGTGACCGGCTCGTACGGCCTTGTACTTGAGCTCGACCTGGAAGCTGTAGCCCGCGCTGTCCAGGGAGTGCAGGTCCACGTCCCGCAGGGTCTGGGCCGACCAGAGGTTGAAGCCGGCCGTGATGTCGCGGATCTTCGTGCCGAGCACGGTGCGCGCGTAGCGGTTGGCGAAGCGGGACAGCAGTACGCGGTGCGCGCCCCAGTCCTCGTCGAGTGAACCGCCCTGGACGTACCGGCTGCCGACGACCAGGCCGACGCCCGAGGCCACGGCGGTGCCGAGCATCCGTGGGACCGCTTCCACGGGGTGGCTGCCGTCGGCGTCCATCTGCACGACGTACTCGGCGCCCTCGTCGACGGCGGCGCTCATGCCCGCCACGTACGCGCGTCCGAGGCCGTCCTTCTCGGTCCTGTGCAGCACGCTCATCCGGGGCCGCCAGGCGGGCTGGTCGGCGTTGTACTTCTCCGCCAGCTCGTCGGCTATTCGCCCGGTGCCGTCCGGACTGGAGTCGTCCACTATCTTCAAGTGCAGCCCGCTGAGCGGTAGTTGAAGGACCGCTTCGGCCATTCTCGGCAGGTTGGCCGCCTCGTTGTACGTAGGCATCACCACGGTGACCGCCGCGCCCGCCCCCAGGTCGTACGTCATCTTTTCCCTCCCCTTGTCCCCATACAGGAACCCCTACGGACGCGGGCGTTTCCGGCGTCCGTCCCAAAGCCAGCTCAGGTGTGCACCTTGCGCTTGCCGGCGTCGTCCTTCTCCTTGGTGGAGTCGTCCGTCGCGGCGCGTGTCCTTTCGAGGAGCACGAGCTGGAGACTGTCCAGCTTCCGCGTCTTCACGGTGCGGAAGCTCTTCTTGATCGCGGTCGCCGACTCCTTCGACATGCCGGTGAACGGATTCCCGTCGTACCCCGTCGCGACGAGCCACAGACGGTCGGCCTTCGCCAGGCACTGCGCGGGGTTGGGACACTCGGCGGCGCCGAACGAGCCCAGCTCCTGCGGCGTGCGGTGCATCAGCCAGTCCTTCGGGCGGCCCGCGTCGTTGCGCAACTCGTAGTCCATGGCCCGGCGTTCGGACATCTCACCGCTGAAGACGATGCCGTCGCCCTTCTTCTGCCCGGCCTCGATGATCCGGGCGGCGCCGCGGAAGTCCGGCTCGCCCGCCGCGTTCACCCGGGTCTCACGGATGCCCGGCTGCGCCTGGAAGGCGATCCCGGCGACCGCCGCCGCGGCGAGCACCCAGCCGAAGCCGCGCCGCACCGCGGCACCGGAACCGGCCTTGGCCCCGGCGACCGGACCGGCGAGCCGGCACACGGCCACGGCGGCGAGCAGCACCCAGGCGGGCGCCGTGAACAGCAGGTAGCGCGGCAGGAAGAGATGGAGCTGCTCGGCGGTGACGTACGTGGCGAGCGGCGGGAGCACGATCCAGACGGCCAGTGCGAGGGCCCGCTTGCCCGCGAAGAGGAGTCCGAGCGCGCCGAGCGCCATCACGGGCACGGCGACCGCCCAGGAGCCGAAGAGGTTCTTCGGGAAGTCGATCAGGTCCTTGAGCACTGGGTTGTTCCAGGCGATCTGCCCGCTCTGTCCCGAGCCCGAGACGGCCATGGGTATGACGAAGCACAGACCCAGGGTGCAGGCGGCGGCATAGGCCCAGCCCACGATCTTGTCGCCCTCGCGGCGCGCGATGAGGATCATCACCAGATGCGCGCCGAGCACCGCCATCGAGGCCAGATGGCTCCAGCCGATCAGCGGCACCGACAGCGTGTAGGCGACCCACACCTTGAAGGACGGCTCGTCCAGGGCCCGGGCGAGCAGCCAGGTCGACAGCAGCACGGCCGCCACGGCGAAGGCGTACGGCCGGATCTCCTGCCCGTACCGCGTGGTCGCCGGTACGACGGCGAAGGCGAGTCCCGCGAGGATTCCCGCCTGGGTGGTGAACAGCCGCCGCCCGAGCAGGGCGAGCAGACCGCAGGACGCCGCCATGGCCACCGCGCCGGGGATCCGCATCGCCGTCGGGGTGTCCCCGGCGACGGCGATCCAGGCGTGCATGAGCACGTAGTACGGCGTGAAGACCACGTCGATGGTGCGGATCAGCATGCTCAGGTCGTGGAACGACAGGCTCGCCGCCCACCACGTGGCGTGCTCGTCCCGCCACAGCTGCCGCTCGCCGATCCCGCGCCAGATCATGGCGAAGGACAGCACCGTGGGCACCAGGAAGGTCAGCGCACCGGCAAGCCGCGCGCCTTCCGGCTCGTCGGGCTGCTCCTCGTCGGCGTCGGGTTCGGCCTTGGGCTCCTCAGCCTTGGGCTCTTCCGCCTTTGGCGCGCGGTGCCGGGCCGGGGGCGGTTCGACCGGAGCGGGCTCGGGGGTGTAGGTGTCCTGGCCGGGCTGGGCGTACGTTCCAGGGGCGGCGTACGTACCGGGGTCGGCGTACTGACCGGGACCCGCGTACCCGCCCTGCGCCGGGTCGGCGTAAGCGCCCTGGTTGCCGTAGCCGCCCTGGCCGCCGGCGTACGAGCCGTGCCCCCCGTAGCCACCCTGACCCGCGTACGGATCATGGTTGCCGTGGGCATCCGGGTATCCGCCGCCGTACGGCGGGGAGGCATTGACGGTCATCGCTTCACCCAAATCCGATAGGCGCGCTCACCGCTGCTCGTGGTGAAGGGGAGGACGGCGGCCAGCCGGTAGTGGGAGTTGCCCTTCAGGCCCTCCTTGACCGCCTTGAACGTGTCGGGGCTCACCCCGCCGTGCATCACGATCGCGTCGAAGTGCCCCTCACGGACGGCCTGCCGGAAGGCTTCAGGGCCGGAGTACTGTTTCTTGTCCTTCTTGCCCTGATAGTCCATGAAGTAGGAGTTCTGCCACTGCGTCCAGTTCGTCTTGTCACGCAGGTAGTAGCCCGGAACCTCCTGCTCCTCGGCCAGATACTCGCCCTTCTTGTCGACCACCTTGCGCATGTACGCGATCATCTCCGTCGAGTCCGGGAAGCTGTACGCCCGCTGCGCCTGGACCATGCCGAACACCAGCGCGAGGGAGTACAGCAGAATCCCGAGCTGCGGATGCCGGAAGTGCGGGCCGACCAGGCGGGCCATGCCGAGTCCTGCCATCGGCGCCGCGAAGAGCAGGCCGAAGCCGACGTGCTTGTAGAGCGAGATCTCGGTCTGGAGGTGGATCTGGTACGCGGGCGCGAGCAGCGCGGTGCCGGTCAGCAGCAGGCCGAGCGAGGCGCGGCGCCAGCGGCCCGGGGTGGCGGTGTCGCCGATCCACGGCATCTCGCCCATCCGGCCGCGTATCACGTACGCGATCGAGCCGCCCAGCGCGGCCAGGAAGACCAGGCCGCCCCACTCCGCGCTGTGCTGGAGCATCGTCGCCGCGGTGTCCTGGCCCTTCGCACGGTCGGTGGTGGTGGAGCTGATGCCGCCCAGCGGCCCGGAGAAGTAGTAACCGACGCCGAGCAGCACCACGGTGCCCGCGCCCAGCACCACACCGCGCCACAGCGCGCCGATGCCGCGGTGCCGGTGCGCGGTGACCACCGCGAGGAGTACCAGGGTCGGCAGATAGAGCCCGGAGGCGTACTTCACTCCGAAGGCGAGCGCGGCCGGCGGCGCCGCGAGCAGCACCGCGAAGGCGCCCATCCGGTCGGTGCGCACCACCGCCCAGGCCGCGAGCGCGAGCAGGAAGACCGCGGCGGCGTCGTACGTGGCGAAGTTGCCGAGCACGCTCGTCGACTGGATCACCGAGAACAGCGCGGCCGCTCCGAGCGCGGCACGGAGGTTGAACAGCCGCCGGGTGAGCGAGTAGAGCAGCCCGGTGGAGGCCAGCATGAACGCCAGGCTCACCAGCCGTACGCCGGTCAGCCCGAACTGGCTGTCCACGACCGCCGCGAGCACCGGATACAGCTTGGGGTGGCCGGAGAAGTAGGCCGCGAAGTCGACGGGCAGCTTCGTGCCGTGCAGCAGGTTGGCCAGCTCGTAGTGGCCGGAGGCGACGTACAGCGCCTCGTCCTGGAAGGCCGTCCCCTTCAGGCGCAGGGACAGCCCGGCCTGCACGAGCAGGATGAACAGCAGCACCGCGCGGCCCAGCAGCTTGCTGCGCCGGGTGTCCACCGACCAGGCCGACTCGGGCACCTCGGGCAGCGTGTACCCCGGCTTCTCCTCCTGCGCCTGAGGCTCCGGCTCGACGGCGGTGAGCTGCGCGTACGGGTCGAAGGGCGCGTAGATCTGGAACGTCGCCTGGTCCAGGTACTTGGACGTCCGCCCGTTGAACCGCCAGGTGCCGGTGTTGGTCAGCTGCCGCCCGCCCGCGCCGCCCTCGTCGTACTCGGGATGGTGCGGGTACACAGGCGGAGGCGCGTTCTGCACGTACTGCCGCAGGCTCTCGTTCCCGACCTGCCGCTGCTGCGCCTGGGGGTACGACTGCTGGTGCCCTTGTCCGTACTGCTGCTGACCAGCCTGCGCGTGCGGCTGCTGGTTCCCCTGCCCGTACGCCTGCTGGTTCCCCTGCTGCCCGTACGCCTGCTGTTGTCCCTGATACTGCTGCTGGTGATTCCCCTGGTCGTAGGCCTGTTGATTCCCCTGCTCGTACGCGTACGGGCGCTCGTGCCCCCCGCCGCGCAGCTCAGAGTCCTCCGCCCAGGTGGGCGTGCGTCGGTTCGTCATGGCTTGGTCACATCGAATCCGAAGCTGTCGCTCTGGGCCTGCTCCCTGAAGGTCTTCTGGGACAGCGGGCCGCTGCTGATGCGCCAGTCGGTCTCCTTGTCGAAGTTGAACCAGACGAACCCGATGACGTCCTCGGCCTTCGCCGTCCCCTTGAAGAGATCCTTGATGTCGGCGGGCTTGCGCTCGCCGGCCTGCGCCGCGGTCTCCGCGATGATGAACGGTTTCTTCGTGAAGGTACGTATCTGGGTCATCGTCGGCCCGTAGAGCTCCGGGTACGTCGAGGGACCGGTGGCCGCGTAATAGCCGATGACGCCGACCCAGTCGACGTACTCGTCGCCCGGCCAGTACGGCTCGAGCTTCACCTTCGGCATCGGGTTGATGACGTTCGGGCTCCACACCCAGATGACCTGCGTGGCACCCTCTTCGGCGAACAGGTCGTGGATGTGCTTGTACGCGGCGACGAACTCCTCGGCCGTGACCTTCTTGGTGCCCCACGGGTACCAGAAGCCGTTCATCTCGTGCGCCCAGCTGATCGCCACGGGCAGGTTCAGCTTCTTGACGGAGCGCGCGTACTCGCGGATGTACTCGTCCTCCTTGCCGGAGGCGATGTCCTTCAGGGGCGTCTCGAAGGGCTCCCACGCGATGAAGGACACCGCGCCGTAGTCCCAGGAGTTCTTCACCAGACGCGTCTCGTACTGGTCGCCCCAGGCCGAGTAGAACTCGATGAGGTTCGGCTTCTTGCCCGCCTTCTCGGCGAAGTCCTTGACGGCCGTCATCTTGGCGGGCGCCCCGTCGGCGGCCAGCCCCAGGTAGTCCTTGTCCGGCTTCAGCAGCGGTCTGACGTCGAACGGCAGCTCCGGGTTCGCGGACTCGCTCTCCTCCTCGTCGGAGGCGGCGCCTTCGGCCCCTTCGGCAGCGGGCGGCTCCCCCTGGCTGCGCTCGTACTGGTCGCGGCCCTCCTCGGAGAAGGTGCTGCATCCGGCGAGCAGCGCACCGGCCAGCAGTGCGGCGGCGAGTGCCCGCACGGTCCGGAGCGTGTGGACGGAACGTACGGAGAAAGTCATGCGGTCACTTCCTGCGCTTCCTGGGCGCGGGGCTGTACGAGGACGCGGCCGACGACCATCCCGTAGAACAGCCCGGCCGACAGCATCAGCGCGAAGTCCGGCGGATAGAGGGTGAGCATGCGCCAGGCGGCGACGACGATCCAGAGCAGGGCGGTGCCGCCGGTCCAGAAGATCATGCAGTTCCAGTAGCGGCGCATGCCGTTCTTCTTGGCGCCGTCCGAACCCGTGGGCTTCCAGCCCATCGGACGGCCGCGCAGCACGTCCCAGACCGCGAAGACATGCGACCACCCGTACATGATGCGGACGGACCAGGCCTCGAGCCGGTACGGCGCCCGGTGCCACAACGGCAGCACCAGCGTCACGTACGCGACACTCGGCAGCACCCACAGCGCGGCCTCGGCCCGCAGCAGATCGGGGCGCAGGATCATCAGCGCGAGCGGGATGACGGGCGCGATGAACGTGGCGAGCGCGGTCTGCAGGTAGTAGAGGAAGCCGGAGACGTAGCAGAGCCGCGTCTTGAACTTCAGGTCCATCTCCCAGAACCGCTTGCTGGTCAGCAGCTCCAGCGAGCCCATGCACCAGCGGTACTGCTGGTTGTGGAAGGCACCGGCCGTGTCCGGGCACACACCCGCGGACAGCGCGACGGGCACGTAACGCAGCTTCCAGCCCAGCGCCCGCAGATCGAAGCCGGTGTACATGTCCTCGGAGTGCTCGATCAGCGTGATGCCGCCGATCTGCGCCAGGGCCTCACGCCGGTACACGGCGCAGGAGCCCACGCAGATGGACCCGTCCTTGTCCTCCCGGGACGTCTGCACGGAGCGGTAGAACTGCTCCTGTACGGCGCCGGCCCCGCGCTCGATCCAGTTCTGCCGGTCGACGATGCGGAAGAACTGCGGCGACTGCACGATGCCGATCTTCGGGTCGTCGTCCATGTACGGCAGCAGCTCGTCGAGCAGATCGGCGCGCGGCGCGAAGTCGGCGTCCAGGATGAGGATGTGGTCGCCGTCGGTCTTCTCGAAGGCGTGATTGAGGTTGCCGGCCTTCTTGAACCAGCCCCGGTTGGGCCGTACCACGTAGTTGAAGCCGAAGTCGTTCGCCATGGCCCCGACCTCGTCCTCGGCCGCGTCATCCAGGACGTACGTCTTCACCTCGCCCTGGTAGCTGGCCGCGAGCCGGTTCACGTGGACCCAGGTGTTGTGCAGCACCTCCAGCGGCTCACCGCACACCGGCAGGAAGATGTCCACGCTCGGGTACACGGCGGGCTGCCACTTGCGGACGAGCCGCTTGTGTCCCTTGAGGTCGAAGTCCTTGCTGAGCCCGTCGAGATACAGCGAGATCAGATAGTCCGCGATGATGAACGCCAGCAGCGGCATCGTCAGCCAGAACCACGGACTCGACGCCGTGAACAGAAACTGGCTCATCGCCAGACACGCGAAACTGATCAGCGAGCCGATCGTCAGCACCCACAGATACCGCCGCGCGTACGAGTACTTCTCCACATCGTCCGGCGGCTGCGGCAGCAGCCCATGACTCTGCGGCGCCCGCCTGCGACGTCGGTTCTGCGGAACACGAGCAGTCCCCACTGGACTCATGCACAAACCCCCCGGGCCGGTCCAGCCCGTTACCCCCACCCAAGCCCGGCCACTACACATGAAACTCAAAGCCGAGCAGCCGCATCGTAACCGAGTTTCAGTAGGTACACCCGAACATACGTGTTACGCAGGGGTTTCCCTCACCGCCGCAGTGGGCATAAAAAGCACCCTCTCACTCAGCAGCACCCGGCCGTCCCCGGCAACGATCGCCGGTTCCGCGCCTCCTTGTTCCGCGCCGCCAGCAACTCGTCGGCGGGGTACCCGACTTGCTCCAAAGTCAGCCCATGAGGCCGTACGACGTGCACCGCAGAGTCCCGCACCCCGGCGGCGAGCACCTTCCCCGGCCAGTCGGTCCCCCGGTGCCCGTCCCCCACGAACAGCAGCGCCCCGATCAACGACCGCACCATGTTGTGGCAGAAGGCATCGGCCCGCACTGTGGCCGTAATCACCCCGTCCGCCCCCCGCGCCAGGCTCAGCTCCTGAAGCGTACGAATGGTCGTCGCCCCGTCCCGTTTCTTGCAGTACGCGGCGAAATCGTGCTCCCCGAGCAGCGGCCGCGCCGCCTCGTTCATGGCATCGACGTCGAGCGGCCAGTCGTGCCAGAGAACATGGCTGCGCAACAGCGGATCGACGCCCCCCGGGTTGTCGGTGACGCGATAGGCGTACCGCCGCCAGACCGCCGAGAACCGCGCGTTGAAGCCGCTGGGCGCCTCCCTGAGCGACCACACCCGCACATCCTTCGGCAACCGCCCGGCCAGCCGCTTGAGCAGCTTCTCCCGATGCTCGGCCCACAGCCCCTCGGGCAGATCGACGTGCGCCACCTGACCCCGGGCATGCACTCCGGCATCGGTCCGCCCCGCCACGGTCAGCTCGTACGTCGTCTCCCGCGACCGAGTCACCGTACGCAGCGCATCCTCGACCTCCCCCTGCACGGTACGCCGCCCCCCGGCCTGCTTGGCCCACCCGGAGAAGGCGCTCCCGTCATACGACAGATCAAGCCGTACCCGTACGAACCCGGGCTCTACCTCGTCACTCACACCTGGTTCCTTTCAGGGACACGAAAACGGGCCCGCCCCCTCAGGGGCGGACCCGCACGACGCGAGGTGAAACCTCAGGCGTCCTTGGACTCGTCGCCCTCGGCGGCAGCCGGCTTCGCGTCCTCGACGACCTCTTCGGCCTCGGCCTCAGCGGCCTCGTCCTTCTTGAGAACGTCTTCCTTCTGGAAGGTGTCCTCCTTCTTGAAGGCGTCCTCCTTGACGGCACGCTTGGTCGCCGCCTCGGCCTCACCGGTGGCCTCCTGGGCCACGGTCAGCGCCTCCACCAGCTCGATGACAGCCATGGGCGCGTTGTCGCCCCGACGGTTACCGATCTTGGTGATACGGGTGTAGCCACCCGGACGGTTCTCGTACCGCGGGCCGATCTCGGTGAAGAGCGTGTGCACGATGCTCTTGTCCGTGATGACCTGGAGCACCTGGCGGCGGTTGTGAAGGTCGCCCTTCTTCGCCTTGGTGACCAGACGCTCGGCGTAGGGCCGCAGACGACGGGCCTTCGCCTCGGTGGTCGTGATCCGGCCGTGCTCGAAAAGCGCCTTCGCAAGGTTCGCAAGAAGCAGCTTCTCGTGCGCGGCACTGCCGCCCAGACGGGCACCCTTGGCGGGCTTCGGCATGGTGTTTCTCCTAGGTGTCTGCCCCGGCCGTATCAGGTACCGAGGTCAGTATCCGAGCAGGCGGCCGCCTGTCGGAGATCCGGCCACCTTTTTCAAGGCGACCGGAAGACCCGCGCCCCGTAGGGGCGCGGGGAACTGCGCGACCAGCCACTGACCGGCCCGCAGCCTGGAACCAGCAGTCGAACCCGAGCTCTTAGTACTGCTCGGTCTCGACGAACCCGGCGTCCGCATCGTCGTCGGCGCCAAAGGCGTCGGCGGCAGCGGTCGGGTCAAACCCAGGCGGGCTGTCCTTCAGGGCCAAGCCCATGCCGGCCAGCTTGGCCTTGACCTCGTCGATGGACTTCGCACCGAAGTTACGAATGTCCAGGAGGTCAGCCTCAGAACGCGCAACCAGCTCACCCACACTGTGGATGCCCTCACGCTTGAGGCAGTTGTACGACCGAACGGTGAGCTCGAGCTCCTCGATCGGCAACGCCAGATCGGCGGCAAGCGCGGCGTCCGTCGGCGACGGACCCATGTCGATGCCCTCGGCGTCGATGTTCAGCTCGCGGGCGAGACCGAACAGCTCGACCAGCGTCTTACCGGCGGAAGCCATGGCGTCACGCGGACGCATGGCCTGCTTGGTCTCGACGTCGACGATCAGCTTGTCGAAGTCGGTGCGCTGCTCGACACGCGTGGCCTCGACCTTGTACGTGACCTTGAGCACCGGCGAGTAGATCGAGTCGACCGGGATACGCCCGATCTCCTGACCGACCTGCTTGTTCTGCACAGCGGAGACGTAACCACGGCCACGCTCGACCGTGAGCTCCATCTCCAGCTTGCCCTTGCCGTTGAGCGTGGCAAGAACGAGATCCGGGTTGTGCACCTCGACACCGGCCGGCGGCGCGATGTCGGCGGCGGTCACCAGGCCCGGCCCCTGCTTGCGCAGGTACATCACCACAGGCTCGTCGTGCTCACTGCTCACGACCAGCTGCTTGATGTTGAGGATCAGGTCGGTGACGTCCTCCTTGACGCCCGGCACGGTGGTGAACTCGTGCAGGACACCGTCGATCCGGATGCTCGTGACAGCAGCACCGGGAATCGACGACAGGAGCGTGCGACGCAGGGAGTTGCCGAGGGTGTAGCCGAAGCCCGGCTCCAGCGGCTCGATCACGAACCGGGAGCGGAATTCGTCGACGACCTCTTCGGTCAACGAGGGACGCTGAGCGATCAGCATGTGTGGATCCTTTTTTCGTGGACGCCCGCTATTTGACGCCCGACGGAACCGCGCCAACCAGAGCGCGGGATACTGCAAGGGTACGGGCGATACGGCCCTTTTACGGAGCCGTACCGCCCGGCTGTTACATGTGGGGGCCAACCCCCACGCCCCCGGCCGAAAAGCCCGGAGGCACAGCAAGCCCTTAAGTCGCTGGCGTCAGACGCGACGACGCTTGGGCGGACGGCAGCCGTTGTGCGGGGTGGGCGTGACGTCCTGGATGGAGCCGACCTCGAGCCCGGTCGCCTGCAGCGAACGGATGGCGGTCTCACGACCCGAACCCGGGCCCTTGACGAACACATCCACCTTGCGCATGCCGTGCTCCTGCGCGCGACGGGCGGCCGACTCGGCGGCCATCTGCGCGGCGAAGGGGGTCGACTTACGCGAGCCCTTGAAGCCGACGTGGCCGGCGGAGGCCCAGGAGATCACGTTGCCGGTCGGGTCGGTGATCGAAACGATGGTGTTGTTGAACGTGCTCTTGATGTGCGCGTGGCCGTGAGCGACGTTCTTCTTTTCCTTGCGGCGCACCTTCTTGGCAGCGCCCTGACGTCCCTTGGGGGGCATCTATTTCTCCTACGGGGAGGTGGTCGGTCCTACAGCGAAGACCGCTGGACGGCGAAGTCCGCTGCGGACTACTTCTTGCCCGGCTTCTTCTTACCGGCGATGGCGCGACGCGGACCCTTGCGGGTACGGGCGTTGGTGCTGGTGCGCTGACCGTGGACGGGCAGGCCACGACGGTGACGCAGACCCTGGTAGCAGCCGATCTCGACCTTGCGGCGGATGTCGGCCTGAACCTCACGGCGGAGGTCACCCTCGGTCTTGAAGTTGTTGTCCACGTACTCGCGGATCCTGACCAGCTCCTCCTCGGAGAGGTCACGAACGCGGGTGTTCGGGTTGACGCCGGTCTCGGCCAGCGTCTTCTGCGAGAGGGTCCGGCCAATGCCGAACACGTAGGTGAGGGCAACCTCCACGCGCTTTTCGCGCGGGATGTCAACACCGGAAACGCGTGCCATTCAATGGCTCCAGTTGTCGTTCGGAGGTCTTCCACAGAACCGGCTCTCAGCCGCCGTACCAGGTACGAACTGAGTCCCCAGCCTCCGACCGGGGGTATCGGATCCTTGCTGAACATGGGATCCGGGCCCTGCGTATGAACATGTACTGCTTGCGTCGCGCGAAGTCTGCGGATGCAGAAGGTTGGTCGTGCGTCAGCCCTGGCGCTGCTTGTGGCGCGGGTTTTCGCAGATGACCATGACCCGACCGTGACGGCGGATCACCCTGCACTTGTCGCAGATCTTCTTGACGCTCGGCTTGACCTTCATTGGGTGAGGTTCTCCGGGTCAGTGCCACCGCACCAGGCGGAGGCGGGGCGCATCAAAAGATCTACTTGTACCGTTGGAGTTCTCTTCCTGACGGGTCAGGAAGACTCTCTCCTGGATCGCTCCGGGGAGTTTGACAGGACGAGCCTGTCCGACGACGACCCTCCCGGCCGCCGAGGCAAGTACAGGACTCGCCCAAGCTCACTTATACCGGTAGACGATCCGGCCACGTGTCAGGTCGTACGGAGACAGCTCCACCACGACCCGGTCGTCAGGGAGGATGCGGATGTAGTGCATACGCATCTTGCCGCTGATGTGTGCCAGGACCTGGTGGCCGTTCTGGAGCTCGACCTTGAACATGGCGTTCGGAAGAGACTCGACGACAGTGCCCTCGATCTCGATGGCACCTTGCTTCTTGGCCACGCTTCGCCCTTCGAATCGACTACCTTGATCGGCTCCAACAACCGCATGCAGACATGCGGGTACACAAGAGCCGACGAGTCAGTCTACGTCAGGGCCATCAGAAACACGAATTGAGAGCCTGCCCATGCAGGATGATCCTTAAGCGGGGGCGCGGGGGCGGTTCCCGTCAGGGCCCGGGGGTGCGCCCCGTCAGGGGCGCGGGGCTGTGTCAATTTGCAGCTCCGCCGCGATGGGGGTCCCCCCGCTCGAGCGGAGTCGAGAGTGGGGGAGCGACAAGCCACAACGAACCCGCACCGAGCCACAATCTCTCCCACCCACCGGGCGGTTTCCCACCCACCCGTTGTTTCCCACCCACCCCTCGCGGGGGCCTGGGGGTGCAGCCCCAGTTTCGGGAAGGGGCGGGCCTGGGGAAAGAAAACCCTCCCGTCACCCCAGCGGATCAGGCGCAGCCACAACCCCATACTCGGCAAGCTTCGCCTTACCCCCGTCCGGAGCCGTCAGCACAAGCGGCCCCGCCTCCGTCAGAGCAACCGAGTGCTCCCAGTGAGACGACCACGTCCCGTCCGTGGTGATGACCGTCCAGTCATCCGAGAGAACCTCGGTCTTAGGAGTCCCCAAGGACACCATCGGCTCAATGGCCAGACAGAAGCCCGGCACCAACTTCGGCCCCCGCCCCCGCTTCCGCTCGACATAGTTCAAGAGATGCGGATCCATGTGCATCTCCGTACCGATGCCATGCCCGCCGTAGTCCTCAATGATCCCGTACCGGCCACCCCCCGGCTTGGGCTGCCGCCGGATATACGTCTCGATGGCCCGGGACACATCAACAAGCCGATGCCCCACCTTCATCGCAGCGATCCCTGCCCACATCGACTCCTCGGTCACCCGAGAAAGTTCAACAAGCTCGGGCGCATGCCCACTCCCCACAAACGCGGTGTAGGCGGCATCCCCATGCCACCCATCCACAATCGCCCCCGCATCGATGGAGATGATGTCGCCGTCCTTGAGCACGACATCGTCACTGGGAATCCCATGAACGACGACCTCATTCGCAGAGGTGCAGATCGTCGCCGGAAACCCCCCGTACCCCAGAAAGTTCGACTTCGCCCCATGCTCGTCCAGCACCTTGCGAGCAACCTCGTCAAGATCCTTGGTCGTGGCCCCGGGCACCGCCGCTTCCCGCGTCGCCTTGTGAATGGCGGCAACAACAAGCCCCGCCTCACGCATCTTGGCGATCTGCTCGGGCGTCTTGATCTGCACCATGGGGGGCCTGCGCTCTCCGTCTTCTGTGCCACAAACTGGGCGGCGTCACAAAGTTACGTACACAACAGTACGGCCGCGGTCCCCGGAGGGGGCACCGCGGCCGAACCAACAAGACACACGACTACGCGCTCTCGTCACCCTCAGAGCTCTCGTCGTCCCCACGCTTCAGCGCGTCCATCGCCCGCCGCGTGACCTCGTCCACCTTGCCGAGCGCCGAGATCGTCACGACCAGGCCCTGAGCCCGGTAGTAGTCGATGATCGGCTCGGTCTGCGTGTGGTAGACCTCCAGCCGCTTGCGGACGGTCTCCTCGGAGTCGTCGCCACGCTGGTACAGCTCGCCGCCGCAGACGTCACAGACGTCCTGCTTCTTCGGCGGGCTGTAGATCACGTGGAAAACGTGGCTCGAGTCCTTGCGGCAGGTGCGGCGGCCGGCGATGCGCTTGACCACCTCGTCCTCGGGGACCTCCAGGTCCAGCACCGCGTCCAGCTCCACACCGTCGGCCTTCAGCGCCTGGTCCAGCGCCTCGGCCTGCGAGACGTTCCGCGGGAAGCCGTCCAGCAGGAAGCCGTTCTCGGCGTCCGGCTGCTCCATGCGGTCCCGGGCCATTCCGATCGTGACCTCGTCCGGTACCAGGTTCCCCGCCTCGATGTACGACTTGGCGAGTTTCCCGAGCTCCGTCTTCTGGCTGATGTTGGAGCGGAAGAGGTCGCCCGTGGAGATGTGCGGGATCGACAGATTCTTGGCAAGAAACGCGGCCTGCGTTCCCTTGCCCGCACCAGGTGGCCCAACGAGGACGATTCGCATCAGCGGAGGAACCCTTCGTAATTGCGCTGCTGGAGCTGGCTCTCGATCTGCTTCACCGTCTCCAGACCCACACCCACGATGATCAGGATGCTGGTACCGCCGAACGGGAAGTTCTGGTTTGCCCCGAACCCGGCAAACGCCATCGTCGGGACGAGAGCAATCAGGCCCAGGTACAGCGAACCCGGCCAGGTGATCCGGTTGAGTACGTAACCCAGGTACTCAGCGGTCGGTCGGCCAGCCCGGATGCCCGGGATGAAGCCACCATACTTCTTCATGTTGTCGGCGACTTCCTCGGGGTTGAACGAGATCGCCACGTAGAAGAACGCGAAGAAAATGATCAGGAAGAAATAGAGCGAGAGGTGCGCCGGAGCGTCTACATCCGCGAGATTCTTCTCGATCCAGGTCTTCCAGCCGGAAGTTCCACCGGCGAACTGAGCGATCAGCGCCGGGATGTAGAGCAGCGACGAGGCGAAGATCACAGGGATGATGCCCGCCTGGTTGACCTTCAGCGGGATGTACGTCGACGTGCCGCCGTAGGAGCGGCGGCCGATCATGCGCTTCGCGTACTGGACCGGGATACGGCGCTGGGCCTGCTCGACGAAGACCACAAGCCCGACCATGACGAAGCCGACGGCGACCACGATGCCGAACTCGATCCAGCCGCCGGCGAGGTCGCCCTGCTCCTTGATGGCCCACAGAGCGGACGGGAAGGTGGCGGCGATCGAGATGAACATCAGGATCGACATGCCGTTGCCGATGCCGCGGTCGGTGATGAGCTCACCGAGCCACATGACCGTGGCCGTACCGGCGGTCATGGTGATGACCATCGTCATCGTCACGAAGACCGACTGGTCGGGCACGATCTGCGTGGCGACCGGGCAGCCCTGGAACAGCGCGCCCGTGCGGGCGGTGGCCACCAGGCCGGTGCCCTGGAGGACGGCCAGCGCCACGGTGAGATAACGGGTGTACTGCGTGATCTTCGCCGTGCCGGCCTGGCCCTCCTTCTTGAGGGCTTCCAGACGCGGGATCACCACGGTCAGCAGCTGCAGAATGATGCTCGCCGTGATGTACGGCATGATGCCGAGCGCGAAGACCGTGATCTGCAGCAGAGCGCCACCGCTGAACATGTTGACCAGGCCGAAGAGGCCCTGGTTCGCGTTGGCGTTGTCGATACAGGTCTGGACGTTCCTGTAGTCCACGCCCGGGATCGGGATGTGCGTACCGATCCGGTAGATCACGATGATGCCGAGCGTGAAGAGCAGCTTCTTGCGCAGGTCGGGCGTCTTGAACGCCCGGGCGAACGCGGTGAGCACGGTGCCTCCTGCGACCCCCGCGCAACTGCGTCAGAGGTGACGGTCTTGAGGTTCGACGAGTATACGGACAGCTAACTAACAGTCAGAAGCCGCCTGAAGTTCCCAGTGGGCACACCAGGCGAAAATGAGCAGTGCTGGCCACCATACCCGCGGCACAGCTTTCCTTGGAACGACCAACCGGGGATGCCCCATTTGTGGGGCATCCCCGGTCGGGTGCGCTCAAGTCATCGAGGCGTCCGTGGAGTTCAGACGAGCTCGGTGACGGTACCGCCGGCGGCGGTGATCTTCTCCTTGGCGGAGCCGGAGGCGGCGTCGACCGTCACCTGCAGCGCCACGGAGATCTCGCCCTGGCCGAGGACCTTGACAAGGCTGTTCTTGCGAACGGCGCCCTTGGCGACCAGATCGGCCACCGTGACCTCGCCGCCCTCGGGGTAGAGGGAGGCCAGCTTGTCGAGGTTCACGACCTGGTACTCGGTCTTGAACGGGTTCCTGAAGCCCTTCAGCTTCGGGAGCCGCATGTGGAGGGGCATCTGCCCACCCTCGAAGCGCTCCGGAACCTGGTAGCGGGCTTTCGTGCCCTTGGTACCACGACCGGCCGTCTTACCCTTCGAGGCCTCACCACGACCGACACGGGTCTTGGCGGTCTTGGCGCCCGGGGCGGGACGGAGGTTGTGGATCTTGAGCGGGTTCTGCTCCGCCATGATCAGTCGACCTCCTCGACCGTCACGAGGTGGCGGACGGTGTGCACCATGCCGCGGAACTCGGGGCGGTCCTCCTTGACGACCACGTCGTTGATCCTCTTCAGACCAAGCGAACGCAGCGTGTCACGGTGGTTCTGCTTACTGCCGATGTACGACTTCGTCTGCGTGATCTTGAGCTGAGCCATTACGCAGCACCAGCCCCGGCACGCGCACGCAGCAGAGCCGCGGGAGCGACATCCTCGAGGGGCAGACCACGGCGGGCCGCGATCTCCTCGGGACGCTGCAGACCCTTCAGGGCCTCCACGGTCGCGTGCACGATGTTGATCGCGTTCGACGAGCCGAGCGACTTCGACAGGATGTCGTGAACACCGGCGCACTCGAGCACGGCACGCACCGGGCCACCGGCGATAACGCCGGTACCGGGGGAAGCCGGCTTGAGCAGGACGACGCCCGCGGCCTTCTCGCCCGTGATCGGGTGCGGGATGGTGCCCTGGATACGGGGGACCTTGAAGAAGTGCTTCTTGGCCTCCTCGACACCCTTGGCGATGGCGGCCGGCACCTCCTTGGCCTTGCCGTAACCGACACCCACGGTGCCGTCACCGTCGCCCACTACGACGAGCGCAGTGAAGCTGAAGCGACGACCACCCTTCACAACCTTGGCGACGCGGTTGATCGCGACGACGCGCTCAACGTACGCGGTCTTCTCGGCGGCAGCTGCGCCGCCGTCACGGCCCTTCCGGTCCCGCCGCTCGCCGCCACCGGCACCGCTTCCGCGGCGCTGGGGTCCAGCCATTGGATTTACCTCTCTCTGTTTCCGCTAGCTACGGCAGGCTCAGAACTTGAGCCCGGCTTCGCGGGCGGCGTCCGCCAGGGCGGCGATGCGCCCGGCGTACTGGTTGCCACCACGGTCGAACACGACGGCCTCGACGCCCGCGGCCTTCGCACGCTCGGCGACCAGGGCGCCGACCTGCTTGGCCTGCGCGGACTTGTCGCCCTCGGCACCGCGGATCGAGGTGTCCAGGGTGGACGCCGACGCAAGGGTGTGCCCCTTGAGGTCGTCGATCACCTGGGCCACGATGTGGCGGTTCGAGCGCGTCACGACCAGGCGGGGACGCTCAGCCGTACCCGAGACCTTCTTACGGATCCGGATGTGACGCCGCTTGATGGCAGCACGCTTGTAGGCGTCGCCCTTGGCGATCTTCTGCCCGTATGCCATGGCTTACTTACCCGCCTTTCCGACCTTGCGGCGGATGACTTCGCCCTCGTACTTGACACCCTTGGCCTTGTACGGGTCGGGCTTGCGCAGCTTGCGGATGTTGGCCGCAACCTCGCCGACCTTCTGCTTGTCGATGCCCTCGACCGAGAACCGCGTCGGGTTCTCGACCTTGAAGGTGATGCCCTCGGGGGCCTCGACCAGGATCGGGTGGCTGTAGCCGAGCGAGAACTCCAGGTTGGAACCCTTGGCCAGGACTCGGTAACCGACACCGCTGATCTCGAGCTTCTTCACGTAACCCGTGGTCACGCCGGTGATCATGTTCGCCACCAGCGTGCGGGACAGGCCGTGCAGGGCCTTGTTCTGACGCTCGTCGTTCGGGCGGGTGACATTGAGAATGCCGTCCTCGCCCTTAGCGATCTCGATCGGCGCCGCGACGGTGTGGGAGAGGGCGCCCTTGGGGCCCTTCACCTGGACCGTACGGCCATCGATGGTGACGTCCACGCCGGCGGGAACCGTGATGGGGAGCTTGCCAATGCGCGACATAGCTGTTTCCTCCGTTCCCTTCCGCTACCAGACGTAGGCGAGGACTTCTCCGCCTACGCCCTTCTTGCCGGCCTGCTTGTCGGTGAGGAGCCCGTGGGACGTGGAGATGATCGCCACGCCCAGGCCGCCGAGCACCTTCGGCAGGTTGGTGGACTTCGCGTACACCCGGAGACCGGGCTTGGAGATCCGCTTGATGCCCGCGATGGAGCGCTCACGGTTCGGGCCGAACTTCAGCTCGAGAACGAGGTTCTTGCCGACCTCGGCGTCCTCGACCTTCCAGCCCGTGATGAAGCCCTCCTGCTGGAGGATCTCCGCGATGTGCGACTTGATCTTGCTGTGCGGCATAGCCACGGAGTCGTGGTACGCCGAGTTCGCGTTACGCAGACGCGTCAGCATGTCTGCGATCGGATCAGTCATGGTCATGAATTGGCCTTCGGCCTCTCTCGCCGGGGTTTCCTGGTGCGCCATCCCTCTCCCCGATCCGAGACGGGACGGGTGCGGCGCGGTGGACCTACGGCGTAGTAAGTCGTACGGGCGTCAGGCGCCCAACCCTCCAAGCCTAAGCCATGAAGGGGTGGGCCCCTGACCGAGCCCTTTACTTACCGAGAGCCCTGAAATCCCCTATTTGGGAATTACCAGGAGCTCTTGGTCACGCCCGGCAGCTCGCCACGGTGAGCCATCTCACGAAGGCACACGCGGCAGAGGCCGAACTTGCGGTACACGGAATGCGGACGACCGCAGCGCTGGCAGCGGGTGTACGCGCGTACACCGAACTTGGGCTTGCGGGCAGCCTTAGCGATCAGAGCCTTCTTCGCCATCTCGCTCACGCCTCCTTGAAGGGGAAGCCGAGGTGACGAAGGAGCGCGCGGCCCTCAGCGTCGTTGGTCGCCGTGGTGACCACGGTGATGTCCATACCCCGGACGCGGTCGATCTTGTCCTGGTCGATCTCGTGGAACATGACCTGCTCCGTGAGACCGAAGGTGTAGTTGCCACGGCCGTCGAACTGCTTGGGGGACAGACCACGGAAGTCGCGGATGCGCGGCAGCGCGAGCGACAGGGTGCGGTCCAGGAACTCCCACATGCGGTCGCCACGGAGCGTGACGTGGGCACCGATCGGCTGGCCCTCACGCAGCTTGAACTGCGCGATGGACTTACGGGCCTTGGTGACGGCCGGCTTCTGACCGGTGATCGTGGTGAGGTCGCGGATGGCGCCCTCGATCAGCTTGGAGTCGCGGGCGGCGTCGCCCACACCCATGTTGACCACGATCTTGACGAGGCCGGGGATCTGCATGACGTTCTCGTACTTGAACTCGTCACGCAGCTTGCCCGCGATCTCCTCGCGGTACTTCTGCTTCAGACGCGGGCTGGTGGTGGTAGTCATCAGATGTCCTCACCCGTCCGCTTGGCAACGCGGATCTTGTTGCCTTCGTCGTCGAAGCGGTAACCGACGCGGGTCACGACCTTCTTGCCGTCCTTCTCCACGACCAGCTGGACGTTGGAGACGTGGATCGGCGCCTCGGTGGTGACGATGCCGCCGGCCTGCGAACCGCGAGCCGTCGGACCGGCCTTGGTGTGCTTCTTGACCCGGTTGACACCCTCGACCAGGACACGCTCGTCGCGCGGGTAAGCGGCAATGACCTTGCCCTGCTTGCCCTTGTCCTTACCGGTGATGACCTGGACCAGGTCGCCCTTCTTGATCTTCATGCTTACAGCACCTCCGGCGCGAGCGAGATGATCTTCATGAACTTCTTCTCGCGCAGCTCCCGGCCCACGGGGCCGAAGATGCGGGTGCCGCGAGGGTCGCCGTCGTTCTTCAGAATGACGGCGGCGTTCTCGTCGAAGCGGATGTACGAGCCGTCCGGACGGCGGCGCTCCTTGACGGTGCGAACGATGACCGCCTTGACGACGTCACCCTTCTTCACGTTGCCACCGGGGATCGCGTCCTTGACGGTGGCAACGATGACGTCACCGATGCCCGCGTAGCGGCGACCGGACCCGCCGAGCACACGGATGCAAAGGATCTCCTTCGCACCAGTGTTGTCGGCGACACGCAGCCGCGACTCCTGCTGGATCACGTCTATCTCCTGATCGTCTGCCGGTTCCCTCCGGGGGTAAGCCGGAGAGCCTGGCGGAACCGTCCTGCGGGTTGCTCCCGCAGGAATTACTTGTGCCTCTGGAGGCGAAAACCCCCGCCGGGCCCGAGGGCCGGTGGCGCCACCTTGCGGGGGCCGCGGGACTTCCGCCCCGCCGGCCCCGAGGAGCCTGGGGCAGTGCCCCAGCCGGTCCGGCCGCAGGCCGTCCGGCCGGGCTCCGCGAGTCGCCTCGCGAGCCGTCGGCCGACCTGGCGCCGGGGCCGATCCGGGCCGGTGGCCGGAGCAGCGCCCTTCGCGGAGGCCGCGGAGCCTCCGTCCCGCAGGCCCGAGGGCCCAGGGGCAGTGGCCCCGTGGGTCCGGTCGCGGGCCGGTCGAGCTTCGCGAGGTGACTCGCGGAGCCCGGTGCCGAGCCTGCGCCGGATCCCGTGCCGGGGCCTTCGCCACCGGCCCGGGGGCTTGGGGGCGGAGCCCCCAGCGGGGGTCAGCGGGGGTGGAACCCCCGCTTATTTACTTCGCCTTCTCGAGGATCTCGACGACGCGCCAGCGCTTCGTCGCCGACAGCGGACGGGTCTCCATCAGGAGAACCCGGTCGCCAACGCCGGCGGCGTTCTGCTCGTCGTGCGCCTTGAGCTTGTTCGTACGGCGGATGACCTTGCCGTACAGCGCGTGCTTGACGCGGTCCTCGACGGCGACGACGACGGTCTTGTCCATCTTGTCGCTGACGACGAGACCCTCACGGGTCTTGCGGAAGCCGCGCGCGGCCTTCGTCTCTTCAGTCACGTTGCTCTCGCTCATCAGGCGCTCTCCACCGTTTCGATGCCCAGCTCGCGCTCACGCATCAGGGTGTAGATCCGCGCGATGTCCTTACGGACCGCCTTCAGACGGCCGTGGTTCTCGAGCTGACCGGTCGCCGCCTGGAAGCGGAGGTTGAACAGCTCTTCCTTGGCCTCGCGAAGCTTCCCAAGAAGCTCCTCGTCGCCCAGTTCGCGCAGCTCGGACGCCTTGGTACCGGCCGACATCACGCTTCACCTGCCTCGCGCCGCACGATGCGGCACTTCATCGGAAGCTTGTGAGCAGCGCGGGTAAGCGCCTCACGCGCAATCTTCTCGTTCGGGTAGGACAGCTCGAACATCACCCGACCGGGCTTGACGTTCGCGACCCACCACTCCGGGGAGCCCTTACCGGAACCCATGCGGGTCTCGGCGGGCTTCTTCGTGAGGGGACGGTCCGGGTAGATGTTGATCCAGACCTTGCCGCCACGCTTGATGTGGCGGGTCATCGCGATACGAGCGGCCTCGATCTGACGGTTCGTCACGTACGCCGGGGTCAGCGCCTGGATGCCGTACTCGCCGAACGCGACCTCAGTACCACCCTTGGCCATACCACTGCGCTTGGGGTGGTGCTGCTTACGGTGCTTGACCCTACGGGGGATCAGCATGTCGGTCAGCTCTCCTTTCCGGCAGCGCTGGGCTCGGCAGCCGCCGCCGCGGGAGCCTCGGCCTTGGGGGCCTCGGCAGCCGCCGGAGCGGACTGCTGCGGCTTACGGCCGCGACCGCCGCGCTCGCCACCACGGCCACCGCGGGCCGGGCGGTCGGCGCCGCCACCGCGGGCCGGGCGGTTACCCGCACGGGCGGCAGCGTTCTCGGCACGGACCTCGGCGATGTTCTTGACGTCGCCCTTGTAGATCCAGACCTTCACACCGATGCGGCCGAAGGTCGTCTTGGCCTCGAAGAAGCCGTAGTCGACGTTCGCGCGGAGCGTGTGCAGGGGCACGCGGCCCTCGCGGTAGAACTCCGAGCGGGACATCTCGGCGCCGCCGAGACGGCCACCACACTGGATCTTGATGCCCTTGGCGCCCGCCTTCATCGCCGACTGCATGCTCTTACGCATGGCACGGCGGAAGGAGACACGGGAGGACAGCTGCTCGGCAACGGCCTGAGCGACCAGCTGAGCGTCCGTCTCGGGGTTCTTGACCTCGAGGATGTTCAGCTGGACCTGCTTGCCCGTGAGCTTCTCGAGGTCACCGCGGATGCGGTCGGCCTCGGCGCCACGGCGGCCGATGACGATGCCCGGACGCGCGGTGTGGATGTCCACACGCACACGGTCACGGGTGCGCTCGATCTCCACCTTCGAGATACCGGCGCGCTCCATGCCGGACGTCATCATCCGACGGATGGCGACGTCTTCCTTGACGTAGTCCTTGTACAGCTTGTCGGCGTACCAACGCGACTTGAAGTCGGTCGTGACACCGAGCCGGAACCCATGCGGGTTTACCTTCTGGCCCATTACCGGGTTCCTTCCTTGCTGCTGACGACCACGGTGATGTGGCTGGTCCGCTTGCGGATCCGGTAGGCGCGGCCCTGGGCACGCGGACGGAACCGCTTCAGGGTCGGGCCCTCGTCGACGTAGGCCTCGGTGATGACAAGGCTGTCGGCGTCGGTGTGGTCGTAGTTGTGCGCGGCGTTGGCGATGGCGCTGTCCAGCACCTTGCCGACCGGCACGCTCGCGGCCTGCGGGGCGAAACGCAGGACCGCCTGGGCCTCCGTGGCGTCCATGCCACGGATGAGGTCCACCACTCGGCGGGCCTTCATGGGCGTGACGCGGATGTACCGCGCCTGGGCCCTGGCTTCCATGGTTGTCCCTTCAGTGTCTGTCATGGTCATTCACCCCGCCTTAGCGGCGCTTCGACTTCCGGTCGTCCTTGACGTGACCCCGGAAGGTGCGCGTCGGCGAGAACTCGCCGAGCTTGTGGCCGACCATGGACTCGGTGACAAACACCGGGATGTGGGTCTTGCCGTTGTGCACCGCGATCGTGTGGCCCAGCATGGCCGGGACGATCATCGAGCGACGGGACCAGGTCTTGATGACGTTCTTGGAACCGGCTTCGTTCTGGGCGTCCACCTTCTTGATCAGGTGGTCGTCGACGAAGGGCCCCTTCTTGAGACTGCGCGGCATCTAAACCCGCTCCTAGCGCTTCTTGTTCGTCTTGCGGCGGCGGACGATGTACTTGTTCGAGGCCTTCTTGGGCGAACGAGTACGTCCTTCCTTCTGGCCCCAGGGGCTGACCGGGTGGCGACCACCGGAGGTCTTGCCCTCACCACCACCGTGGGGGTGGTCAACCGGGTTCATCGCCACACCGCGAACGGTCGGACGGACGCCCAGCCAGCGCTTACGGCCGGCCTTGCCCCAGTTGATGTTGCTCTGCTCGGCGTTGCCGACCTCGCCGACGGTGGCGCGGCAGCGCACGTCGACCAGGCGGATCTCACCGGACGGCATGCGGAGGTGGGCCATCTGGCCCTCCTTCGCGAGCAGCTGCACGGAGGCACCGGCGGAGCGGGCGAACTTGGCGCCGCCACCGGGACGGAGCTCGATCGCGTGGATCGTGGTACCGACCGGGATGTTGCGGAGCGCCAGGTTGTTGCCCGGCTTGATGTCGGCCCCGGGACCGTTCTCCACCCGGTCGCCCTGCCGCAGGTTGCGCGGGGCAAGGATGTAGCGCTTCTCGCCGTCCGCGTAGTGCAGCAGCGCGATGCGCGCGGTGCGGTTGGGGTCGTACTCGATGTGCGCGACCTTCGCCGGCACGCCGTCCTTGTCATGGCGACGGAAGTCGATGACGCGGTAGGCGCGCTTGTGGCCACCACCCTGGTGGCGCACGGTCACACGACCGGAATTGTTACGGCCGCCCTTGCTGTGCAGCGGGCGGACCAGCGACTTCTCCGGCGTGGACCGCGTGACCTCGACGAAGTCGGCGACGCTGGAGCCACGGCGGCCCGGCGTAGTCGGCTTGTACTTGCGGATTCCCATTTCTCAGTCCTCGTCCGATATCGGACCAGGGCACTCCGTTAGGAGGCCTGGCCGAAGATGTCGATACGGTCGCCCTCTGCAAGGGTCACGATCGCGCGCTTGGTGTCGGCACGCTTGCCGAAACCAGTGCGGGTCCGCTTGCGCTTGCCCTGGCGGTTGATCGTGTTGACCCCGGTGACCTTGACCGAGAAGACCGACTGCACGGCCTCCTTGATCTGGGTCTTGTTGGCGCGCGGGTCGACGATGAACGTGTACTTGTTCTCGTCGAGAAGCGCGTAGCTCTTCTCGGAGACGACCGGCTTGATCAGTACGTCACGGGGGTCCGTGTACGACTTGCTCAGCGGAGTCTCGACGGTGTTCTTGCCCTCGGTGGCGTGGCGACGCGCCTTCTTGACGCGCGCCTCCTTGGCCTTCTTGGCGGCCTTCGAGGCGATGGAGGGGTGACGGATAGCCATCAGACCTCGCTCCCTTCAGTGTCGTTGGCCTTCGGGCCGGCGACGAAGGACTCGAAAGCGGCCTGGGTGAAGACCACGTCGTCCGAGACGAGAACGTCGTACGTGTTCAGCTGGCCCGGCTCCAGGATGTGCACCTGGGGCAGGTTGCGGGCGGAGAGCAGCGAGGCCTCGTCCGCGCGGTCGATCACCAGGAGCACGTTCTTACGCTCCGAGATCTTGCCGAGCAGCGACTTGGCGGCCTTGGTGGAGATCTCGCCCTCGACCACGCCGCTGACGACGTGGATGCGGTTGTTGCGAGCCCGGTCGGTGAGGGCGTGGCGCAGGGCCGCGGCCTTCATCTTCTTCGGGGTCCGCTGCGAGTAGTCACGCGGCACGGGACCGTGCACGACGCCACCACCGGCGAACTGCGGCGCGCGGGTCGAACCCTGACGGGCGCGACCGGTGCCCTTCTGGCGGTAAGGCTTCTTGCCACCACCACGGACTTCGCCGCGGGTCTTGGTCTTGTGCGTGCCCTGGCGGGCAGCGGCCAGCTGCGCGACGACGACCTGGTGAAGCAGCGGAACGCTGACCTTCTCGACGTCGAAGATCTCCGCGGGGAGCTCGACCGTCCCGGTCTTGTCGCCTGCCGGCGAAAGGATGTCAACAGTGCTCATCGGTTACCTCAGGCCCCCTTGGCCGCGGTGCGGACCAGGACGAGGCCGCCGTTCGGACCGGGAACCGCGCCCTTGATGAGCAGCAGACCCTTCTCCGCGTCAACGGCGTGGACGGTCAGGTTCTGGGTGGTGACCCGCTCGTTGCCCATACGACCCGCCATGCGGAGGCCCTTGAACACACGGCCCGGGGTGGCGCAGCCACCGATGGAGCCGGGAGAGCGGTGCTTGCGCTGGGTACCGTGACCGGCACCGAGGCCCTTGAAGTTGTGACGCTTCATGACACCGGCGAAGCCCTTGCCCTTGCTCTTGCCGGTGACGTCGACCTTCACGCCGGCCTCGAAGGTTTCGGCGGTGATCTCCTGCCCGAGCGTGTACTCGCTGGCGTCCGCGGTGCGGAGCTCCACGAGGTGGCGGCGGGGGGTCACGTCGGCCTTGGCGAAGTGGCCCTTGAGGGGCTTGTTCACCTTGCGCGGGTCGATCTCGCCGAAGGCGATCTGCACGGACTCGTAGCCGTCGGTGTCGTTCGTACGGACCTGGGTGACGACGTTCGGCCCGGCCTTGACGACGGTGACCGGAACAACACGGTTGTTCTCGTCCCACACCTGCGTCATACCGAGCTTCTCGCCCAGGATGCCCTTGATCTGCTTAGCCATTCTCAGATTCACCGGCCTCAGAGCTTGATCTCGATGTCGACACCGGCCGGGAGGTCGAGTCGCATCAGAGAGTCAACGGTCTTGGGCGTCGGGTCGAGGATGTCGATCAGGCGCTTGTGCGTGCGCATCTCGAAGTGCTCGCGCGAGTCCTTGTACTTGTGCGGCGACTTGATGACGCAGTACACGTTCTTCTCAGTGGGCAGCGGCACCGGGCCCGCGACCGACGCACCAGTACGCGTCACCGTCTCGACGATCTTCTTCGCCGAGGAGTCGATGACCTCGTGGTCGTAGGCCTTGAGCCGGATGCGGATCTTCTGTCCCGCCATGGCTACTCCGTAGTCCTGTCTCTCAATAAACGCTCTGGCGACTCGGAAGGTCCGCGTCTCTTTCCTCCGACCCACGCGGTCGGGCGTGTCGCTCCCTCACTGACACAGATATCCACAAGGGATTCCCTGCTAGGGGGTGCGATCATCGACCGCGGATCCGAGGGTGAGACACCCACCGGGCGCCTGGCCGGTACCCCGCTGACACTTCCCGGAAGATTCCCGTACGTCCGCCTCAGCGCTGCCCTGAGAGGCAGTTGAAGCGACGAGTACTGTGGGACTCGCTTCCAGTCCTCCCGGCGGGAGGCGCGCAGCATCGGCACTCAACCGAGCAACCCGGTTAGTCTGCCACACGGGGCGTTGCGCTGGCCAATCGAGCGGTAGAGGGTACCCCCGGAGTGACGTGCGTCAAACACGGGCTCGCACCAAGGGCCGTGTGCGTCACTCGGTAACCGCCGCTAATCCGCTCGCTCCCCGCTCCCCCGCGCTCCTACGCTGATCACGTACGGCGGTTATCACGGGGGAACGTTCATCATGCGTACGCACTACCCACGGACCCGGCATCTGCCCTGGTCGCCCGGCGCCACCGCGGACGACCTCCGGGTCACGGACCTGTCGGGTCTGCGGGGACGCGAGGTCGTCGTCACCGAGAAGCTCGACGGCGAGAACACCACGCTGTACGCCGACGGCCTGCACGCCCGCTCGCTCGACTCGGCCCACCACCCCTCCCGAGCCTGGGTCAAAGCGCTCCAGGGGCGTATCGGTCATGCCATCCCCGAGGGCTGGCGCGTGTGCGGGGAGAGCATGTACGCCCGGCATTCGATCGCGTACGAGGACCTGGAGAGCTGGTTCTACGGCTTCTCGGTGTGGGACGCGGACGGCCACTGCCTGGACTGGGACCGGACGGTCACGTATCTGCGCGGGATCGGGATTCCCGTGCCGCGCGTGCTGTGGCGGGGCGTGTTCGACGAGCGCGCGCTGCGGGCGCTGCGGCTGGATCCCGTGCGACAGGAGGGATACGTCGTACGGGTCGTGGACGCCTTCGGCGCGGAGGAGTTCGGGCAGCGGGTCGCCAAGTGGGTGCGGGCCGGGCATGTGCGGACGGACACGCACTGGATGCACGCGGCCGTCGTGGAGAACGGGCTCGGGGCGAGGGCCGCCCTGTGGGCCGTACGTTCGGGGGCGGCGGTCGACGTGGACGCCCTGACGCGTGCGGTGGGGCTGGCCGGCGAGGAGGACCCGGAGGCCGCCGCCCGGCTCGATCTGGTGGGGCGGTCCGGGGACGACCGGCTCGCGGGCGTGCTGGCCGCGCTGCTGCACGGAAAGCAGCGCGCACGGATAGCCGCCAAGATCGCCGCGACGGCGGGCATGCCGCTCGCACGCCGGGTCGCTGACCTCGTCGGATTGCACCCGGCGCTGCACCGGCCGTATCCGGACGAGGACCGGCGGGCCGGCCTGATACGGCTGTCGTACGCCGCCGATCTCGGTCTCCTGCACGCGGTCGCCCGGGCCACGGCGGACACGGACGAGGCACGTGAGCAGGTGGAGTGGTCGGCAATGCACGCCGAGGACATCGGCAGCCCGGAGGGGAACGGCCTGGACGAAGGCGGGCTGCGGGAAGCCTTCGCCGGTCTGCCGGGCGACGCGGCCGTCCGCTGCCGGGCCGAGGCACGGGAGGCGTACGCGCGAGGGCGCATCCACGGTCTCGACGAGGCAGTCGCCGCCACATGGCGCTGGCGCTCCGGCGACTTCCCGAAGCTGATCCAGACGGTCGGCCCCGCGGGCAGCGGCAAGAGCACCTTCGCCAGGGGGCTCCACGGGGTAGACACGTACATCTGCCTGGACGACCTGCGCGAGGCCCGCGGTTCACGCGCCGACCAGCGGGCGAACGCCGACGTCCTGCGCGAGGGTCTCGACCGGCTGGACACCGCACTGGCCACCGGTGGGACCGTGGTCTGGGACGCCACGTCCCTCAACAAGCAGCAGCGCTCGCTCGTCCACGCGATCGCCCACCGCCGCGACGCCTTGCTCACCCACACCGTGGTTCTGGTCGACGAGGACGAGCTGATACGGCGCAACGCCCGCCGTGAGCACCCGGTGCCGCCCGAGGTGCTCACCGCCCAGTTGCGCCGCTTCGGCCCGCCGTACGCGGGCGACGCGCATCGCACCTGGTACATCGGAGCGACGGGGACCATCGAGGAAGAGGTCTGAGGAACGGTGCGTACGAGCGAGGAGATCTACCACCGGGTGCGCTGGGACGCGCGCTTCGACCCGGCCCGCTTCGTGCTGGGAGTCATGCAGCGCGGCGCCGATCCCAAGCGCGTTCCGCTGCCCGCCTTCGTACCGGGCGGCGAGATCCCGTGGCACAGGGTGCTGTTCTTCGAGGCCGACGGCGAGGTGGTGTGGGACCGGACCACGGGCGTGGACCGGATCGACGCGACGGAGGCCGGGCGGGTGCGGGAGGCGCGGCGGCTTCGGGCGCCGTTCTTCACGGCCCGTACGCCGTACGCCTGGGACGGCGACGACTGGCGGCCCGCGCGCCCGCCCCACGGGACCGAGCCCGGCCCCGGCGCTGTGCGGGTCCTGACGTGGAACACCCTCTGGGACCGGTACGACGCCGACCGCATCGACAGCGCCCGGCGCAGGCCTCTGCTCCTGCGGGCCCTGCGGGATGCCGACGTGGACGTGATCGCGCTGCAGGAGGTCGAGGCGGAGCTGCTGGGCATGCTGCTCCGGGAGCCGTGGGTACGGGCGGACTGGACGCTGGCCATGGACCCTCGGGCGCGGGACGTGGACGAGTACGGTCTGCTGCTGCTGAGCCGGATGCCGGTCCGCGAGGCCGCGTTCCACGAGCTGGGGCCGCACAAGGCGGTGACCGCGGTGGTCGTGGAGACGGGAGTACGGCCCCTCGTCGTCGCCGCGACCCACCTCAGCAGCGACCACTCCGAGAACGGCGCCGGTCGACGCGAAGCCGAACTCGCCCGTATCGCCGAGGGGTTGGCGCCCCTGGAAGACGACCTCGTCCTCATGGGCGACTTCAACGACGGCGGGGACACACCGCAAGTGACCCTCGGTATGCGGGACGCGTGGAGCCAGACGCACGGCGCCGATGACCGGACGCCGACGTTCGACCCCGGCGCCAACCCGTTGGCCGCGGTCTCCTCCCTCACCGGCCGGGCCTCCCGGCTGGACCGGGTGCTGCTGCGCTCGGAGGGCCTGCGCGTACGGCGAGCCGAGCTGTACGGCGACACTCCCACGGCTGACGGCCTCCACATCTCCGATCACTACGGAGTACGGGTCGAGTTGGCGGCGCACTCGGCGGACTCGGCCGAGACAGGGGCGTACGACGTTCTCGACGCGCGCCCGACGCCCCGTACGGCCCTGGCGTGGATCCCGCCCCAGGAGCTGTGGCCGCCCCTCCAGGACATCCGCCGGAACCACGACCCGCAGATCCACCGCTGGCCCCCACACGTCAACGTTCTCTTCGGCTTCGTACCGGAACACGCCTTTGAGCAGGCGGCATCCGTGCTCGCGGCGGCCAGGACGGCTCCTTTCGACGCCCGGCTGGAGGGCGTGCACTGGTTCGGCCACCGGGATTACGCGACGGTGTGGCTGGACCCGGCGGCGGCCGACGAGGAGCCGTGGGCCGAGCTACACCGCACCCTCGTACGCCATTTCCCCCACTGCCGAGGCCGCCACGCGGCCTTCACCCCGCACCTGAGCCTGGGCCGCACCACCGACCCGAACACCCTGGCCGCCGCCTGCGAGGCCCGGCTCACCCTCATGCCGGTACGGATCGGCGAGTTGGCGCTGCTGTCGCGGCGCGGGGACGAGCCGATGCGGTTGCGGGGGACGGTGACGTTGGGCACGGGAGAGGTGCGGTGGGCGGAGGAGGCCCCGCACCACGGGTATGAGGCTGCCGAGCACTACGGGTACGACGCCGGCGATACGGGCGTGGACTATGGGTTCGGGGACGGGTACGAGGCCGCCGACATGGACGTAGCCGACGCCGGTGCGGCAGACACCGCCGTGGCCGACGCCGGTGCGGCAGACACCGCCGTGGCCGACGCCGCTGTGGCAGACCGCATCACCCATCGCATCGCGCAGGCCCTCCCCGACGGCGTCGTCCACGTCGTCGGCTCCCGGCGCATGGGCTGCGCGCTGCCGGGAGCGGACCTGGACCTGGTGGCGGCACTACCCGGCACGGTTGAACTCGCCGCCGTACAGGCGAAGTTGACCGAAGCCTTGCCCGAGGCGAGCGACATGCGGGAGGTGGTCGGGGCGCGCGTACCCGGCCTGCGGTTGTGGCTGGACGGGCTGGACGTGGACGTGGTCGTCGTGGCGACCGGTTCGATGGACCCCACCGAGGCGGTGGCCCACCGGGCCGAGTTGGGCGAGGCGGCGGCGATCGCGCTCAGCGCGGTGAGCGACGCCGACGCGCTCCTCGCTTCTGTCGACAACCAC
Organism: Streptomyces sp. NBC_00286; assembly: GCF_036173125.1. Taxonomy (NCBI): domain Bacteria; kingdom Bacillati; phylum Actinomycetota; class Actinomycetes; order Kitasatosporales; family Streptomycetaceae; genus Streptomyces; species Streptomyces sp. NBC_00286. The sequence continues at coordinate 6,052,406 of NZ_CP108054.1, read as the reverse complement.
GGACCGGCCTTCGCCCGGCTGGCCAGGCAGGTCAAGGCGTGGGCGAAGGCACGCGGCCTGGATTCGGCACCGTTCGGCGGGCTGCCGGGCCTGGCCTGGTCCGTCCTGGCGGCCCGTACGGTGCGGGAGGCCGGCGAGCTGCCCCCGGCCGATCTCCTACGGCACTTCTTCGCGACGTGGGCGGCCTGGGACTGGCGGGTCCCGGTCGGCGAACCAGGTGACCGGGGCGAACCGTCTCGCCAGTCCCTCCCCCTCACGATCACGACACCGTCCGACCCGGTCCGCCCCTGCACAGACCAGGTCACGCCGGGCATGCGAGACCTCATCACCCAAGAACCGTTCCGTGCCTGGGAGTTGCTGGACTCGACCCCGGACCCGTTCCCCTGGCCCGAGTTGCTGTCTCCTCCCCCACTGCACCGCCGCCACGCGGCCTGGGCGGTCGTGGAGTTGGGCCCCGGCGCTGACGCGGGCCGGGTACGGGGAAGGATGCGAGCCCTGCTGACCGACCTGTCGGAGGCGACCCCGGCCACCCACGCCTGGCCCCGCCCCTTCACCACGGACCCACTCCGCTACGCCATCGGCCTGGGCCTCAACCCACCGGCTCCGGCCCACCTCGCGGCTATCGCGGAACGCCGACTGCGCGGCCTAATCGGGGTCACGCTGAGGAGAGTTGAGGGCGGCGAGATCCCGACGCTGTACTGATCGGGCGTCAGCTCTCGGATCCACCCGGCGCGGCGCCCGCCTGGCCGGACTGCTCGCCACCGAGCAACTCCGTTCCCGGGAGCTCGCGTTGGAAGCAGCCGGCCACATCGTGGCCGAACTGGCGGCCAACGCCGCGACGCACGGCCGCATCCCCGGCCGCGACTTCCGGCTCGCGCTCTGGGCGTCACGCAGGGCCCGCCCCCGCGCAAGACGGTCTGGGCCGAGTGCTCCCCTGAAGCAACGCCGCACAGCGTGAACAGCACACGGCGTGAACCGCGCACGCACATTTCGTCGATATTCGCCGTTACACAGCGCTGTTAGGATCGGCACATGAGCGAGCTGGCCACCATCACTTCCCTTTCCGATCCCGCGATGCAGCGAATTCTCGACGTCACCAAGCCGTCGAGAACCAGCATCAAGACGGTATTGATCGAGGACACCGAACCCCTTATGCAATGCCTGGCAGCGGGGGTGGAATTCATCGAGGTGTACAGCAGCGACAGCATTCCGTTCCCGTCCGAACTGCTCGACCTCTGTCAGCAGCGAAATGTGCCGGTCCGCCTCGTCGAATCGTCGGTCGTCAATCAGCTGTTCAAAGGGGAGCGAAAGGCCAAGACGTTCGGCATCGCACGCGTCCCCCGCCCGGCTCGGTTCCAGGACATCGCGGAGCGCGGCGGAGACGTCGTCGTACTCGACGGCGTGAAGATCGTCGGCAACATCGGCGCGATCGTGCGGACTTCACTCGCACTGGGGGCCTCGGGAATCGTCCTGGTCGACAGCGACCTCGCCACCATCGCCGACCGGCGTCTGCTGAGGGCCAGCCGCGGCTACGTCTTCTCCCTGCCCGTCGTCCTCGCCAGCCGCGAGGACGCGGCCGCTTTCGTCCGCGACAACGAAATGCCGTTGATGGCCTTCGAAGCGGGCGGCGAACTCACCGTCAAGGACCTCGGCGAAAAGCAGGAACGACTGGCCCTGCTGTTCGGCAGCGAAAAGGGCGGACCCTCCGAATTGTTCAAGAAGACGTCCGCCACAACGGTTTCCATCCCGATGTTCCATTCCACCGAGTCCCTCAATGTCTCGGTCTCGGTCGGCATCGCCCTGCACGAGCGGACCCAGAGGAATTTCACCGTCAGCCGCTGAGCGAAGTACCGGTAAGCCAAGCACCGGCAAGCCGAAGACCCGCAAACAGCAAAAGGGCCCGTACGACCAAAGTCGTACGGGCCCTTTGTGGAGCTCGCAGCGGAGCTACCAGGTCAAGTCAACAAGCTCACTTGTTGATCTTGGTGACCTGGCCGGCGCCCACGGTCCGGCCACCCTCACGGATGGCGAACTTCAGGCCCTCCTCCATGGCGACGGGCTGGATGAGCTCGACCTTCATCTCAGTGTTGTCGCCCGGCATGACCATCTCCGTGCCCTCAGGGAGGGTCACAACACCGGTCACGTCAGTCGTACGGAAGTAGAACTGAGGACGGTAGTTGTTGAAGAACGGCGTGTGACGGCCACCCTCGTCCTTGGACAGGATGTACGCCTGCGCCTCGAACTCGGTGTGCGGGGTGACCGAGCCCGGCTTGATGATGACCTGGCCGCGCTCGACGTCCTCGCGCTTGATGCCACGAAGCAGCAGACCGACGTTCTCACCGGCCTGGCCCTCGTCGAGCAGCTTGCGGAACATCTCGATGCCGGTGACCGTGGTGGTGGTCTTCTCCTGCTTGATGCCCACGATGTCAACGGTCTCGTTGACCTTGAGGACACCACGCTCGATACGACCGGTGACGACGGTGCCACGACCGGTGATCGTGAAGACGTCCTCGATCGGCATCAGGAACGGCTTGTCGACGTCACGCTCGGGCTGCGGGATCGCCTCGTCGACGGCCTTCATCAGCTCGAGGACGGAGTTGCCCCACTCCTTGTCGCCCTCGAGAGCCTTGAGCGCCGAGACCTTGACGACCGGCAGGTCGTCGCCCGGGAACTCGTACTCGGAGAGGAGCTCACGAACCTCGAGCTCGACGAGCTCCAGGATCTCCTCGTCGTCCACCATGTCGGCCTTGTTCAGGGCGACGACGATGTAGGGAACGCCGACCTGGCGGGCCAGGAGCACGTGCTCCTTGGTCTGCGGCATCGGGCCGTCGGTGGCGGCGACCACGAGGATGGCGCCGTCCATCTGCGCCGCACCCGTGATCATGTTCTTGATGTAGTCCGCGTGACCGGGGCAGTCGACGTGCGCGTAGTGACGCGTCTCCGTCTGGTACTCGACGTGCGCGATGGAGATCGTGATACCGCGCTGGCGCTCCTCAGGAGCCTTGTCGATCTGGTCGAAGGCCGAGGCCTCGTTCAGGTCCGGGTACGCGTCGTGCAGCACCTTGGTAATGGCGGCCGTGAGGGTCGTCTTACCGTGGTCGATGTGACCGATGGTGCCGATGTTGACGTGCGGCTTAGTCCGCTCGAACTTCGCCTTCGCCACTGGGGTCCTCCTGTGGAGTGGTTCTGTACGCCTTACTCATCGGCGCCAGGTGATCTTTGCTGGAAAGCCGGGGCCCGGGGCACTCCAGCCACGATGGTGACGGAATGCCCCAGCAAGCTCCGGAGTCAAGCCTAAAGCGTGAACTCGGGTGAGTTACTCGCCCTTGGCCTTCGCGATGATCTCCTCGGCGACGTTCCGGGGAACCTCGGCGTAGGAGTCGAACTGCATCGAGTAGCTCGCGCGACCCGATGTCTTGCTGCGGAGGTCGCCGACGTAGCCGAACATCTCCGACAGCGGAACCAGGCCCTTCACAACGCGGGCACCGGCACGCTCCTCCATGGCCTCGATCTGACCACGTCGGGAGTTGATGTCACCGATGACCTCGCCCATGTAGTCCTCGGGCGTGGTGACCTCTACGGCCATCATCGGCTCGAGCAGCACGGGGCTGGCCTTGCGCGCGGCCTCCTTGAAGGCCTGCGAACCGGCGATCTTGAACGCGAGCTCGGAGGAGTCGACCTCGTGGTAGGCGCCGTCGATGAGCGTGACGCGAACGCCCGTCATCTCGTAACCGGCGAGGATGCCGAACTGCATGGCCTCCTGGCAGCCGGCGTCGACCGAAGGGATGTACTCCTTCGGGATGCGACCACCGGTCACCTTGTTCACGAACTCGTACGAGGCGTCGCCGCCCTCGATCGGCTCGATCGCGATCTGCACCTTGGCGAACTGGCCAGTACCACCAGTCTGCTTCTTGTGCGTGTAGTCGACACGCTCGACGGCCTTGCGGATCGTCTCGCGGTAGGCCACCTGCGGCTTGCCGACGTTGGCCTCGACCTTGAACTCGCGCTTCATGCGGTCGACCAGCACCTCGAGGTGCAGCTCGCCCATGCCGCCGATGATGGTCTGGCCGGTCTCCTCGTCCGAGTGGACCTGGAAGGAGGGGTCCTCCTCCGCGAGACGCTGGATGGCGACACCCAGCTTCTCCTGGTCACCCTTGGACTTGGGCTCGATGGCGACCTGGATGACCGGCGCCGGGAAGTCCATGGACTCCAGGATCACCGGCTGCTTGTCGTCGCACAGCGTCTCACCGGTCGTGGTCTGCTTCAGGCCCATCACGGCGACGATGTCGCCGGCGCCCACCGCCGCGATCTCCTCACGCTTGTTCGCGTGCATACGGTAGATCTTGCCGATGCGCTCCTTCTTGCCCTTGACCGGGTTCAGCACCGCGGTGCCGGTCTCCAGGCGGCCCGAGTAAACCCGGACGAAGGTGAGCTTGCCCAGGTGCGGGTCGCTCATGATCTTGAAGGCAAGGGCAGACAGCGGCTCGTCCTCGGACGGCTTGCGCTTGACGACCAGCTCCGGGTCCTTGACGTCGTGGCCCTCGATGGCCTCGACGTCGAGCGGAGTCGGCAGGTAGCGCACGACCGCGTCGAGCAGGGGCTGGACGCCCTTGTTCTTGAACGCGGTGCCACAGAACACCGGGGTGACCGTGGTGTCGTTGGACTTGCCGGACGCGATGGTGATGCGACGGATCGCGGCGTACAGCTGCTCCTCGGTGGGCTCAACGCCCTCCAGGTACAGCTCCATGATCTCTTCGTCGTTCTCCGCGACGGCCTCGAGCAGCTTGCCGCGCCACTCCTCGGCGGCCTCGGCGTGCGTGGCCGGGATGTCGACGGTGTCGTACATCTCGCCCTTCGCCGCCTCGGCGGACCACACGAGCGCCTTCATGCGGACCAGGTCCACTACGCCCTTGAAGTCGGCCTCGGCACCGATCGGCAGCTGCATGACGATCGGCTGGGCGCCCAGGCGGTCCGAGATCATGTCCACGCAGCGGTGGAACTCGGCGCCGGTACGGTCCAGCTTGTTGACGAAGCAGATGCGAGGCACGCCGTAACGGTCGGCCTGACGCCACACCGTCTCGGACTGCGGCTCGACACCGGCGACACCGTCGAACACCGTCACGGCACCGTCGAGCACGCGCAGCGAGCGCTCCACCTCGACGGTGAAGTCGACGTGACCCGGGGTGTCGATGATGTTGATGGTGTAGTCGTCGTTGTCCAGCGGCCAGTGACAGGTGGTGGCGGCGGAGGTGATCGTGATGCCACGCTCCTGCTCCTGCTCCATCCAGTCCATGGTGGCAGCGCCGTCGTGGACCTCACCGATCTTGTAGGAGACGCCGGTGTAGAACAGGATCCGCTCGGTGGTGGTCGTCTTGCCCGCGTCGATGTGGGCCATGATCCCGATGTTCCGGACCCTGGCCAGGTCAAGTGAAGTGGTAGCCATAAGGCTTCGGTCTTCTCTCGGTCTCGATGTGGGTAGCGACTACCAGCGGTAGTGCGCGAAGGCCTTGTTGGACTCGGCCATCTTGTGGGTGTCCTCGCGCTTCTTCACGGCCGCGCCGAGGCCGTTCGAGGCGTCCAGAAGTTCGTTGAGCAGACGCTCGGTCATGGTCTTCTCGCGACGGGCGCGGGAGTAACCGACGAGCCAGCGCAGCGCCAGGGTGTTGGCACGACCGGGCTTGACCTCGATCGGAACCTGGTAGGTGGCGCCACCGACACGGCGGGACTTGACCTCGAGGGTCGGCTTGATGTTCTCCAGCGCGCGCTTCAGCGTGATGATCGGGTCGTTGCCCGTCTTCTCACGCAGACCCTCCATGGCGCCGTACACGATGCGCTCGGCGGTGGAGCGCTTGCCGTTAAGCAGCACCTTGTTGATGAGGGAGGTCACCAGAGGAGAACCGTAGACCGGGTCGATGATGACCGGGCGCTTCGGGGCGGGGCCCTTACGAGGCATTCTTACTTCTCCTTCTTGGCGCCGTAGCGAGAGCGGGCCTGCTTGCGGTTCTTGACACCCTGGGTGTCGAGGGAGCCACGGATGATCTTGTAGCGAACACCCGGCAGGTCCTTCACACGGCCGCCGCGCACGAGCACGATGGAGTGCTCCTGCAGGTTGTGTCCCTCACCCGGAATGTAAGCGGTGACCTCGATCCCGCTGGTCAGACGCACACGCGCGACCTTACGCAGGGCCGAGTTCGGCTTCTTCGGGGTGGTCGTGAACACACGCGTGCAGACGCCACGACGCTGAGGGGAACCCTCGAGTGCGGGCGTCTTGTTCTTCTCGACCTTGTCCTGCCGGCCCTTCCGGACCAGCTGCTGGATCGTAGGCACTACTTCTCCGGTTTCTGTGTGCCGATGGTGAAGCTAACCTGGAACGTTGCCGACCCACGCGGTCGGGTGTGTCGAATGCTGCAGACTCCCGCCGCAAGGCAGAAAGGGCGCAGATTACGGTGGCCGGTGACGGATCCCGTTGCGGTCTGAAGGCACGCACGGAAGCCAGGGCACACCCCAGGCACAAGGTCTGAGCGTACCTACCTCATACGCTGCGGTCAAAACAAATGGGCGCCGCCCAGGACCTGGGCCGTCAACCGACCGAAATCCGGACCGTCAGGCGCCCGAAGCGGCCGCCAAGACCATGATCACCAGGAAGAAGGCCCAGCCCGCGACGGACAGCCAGCCGAGGATGAGCCCGGCCGTCGCGAAGCCCTCGCCGCCCTCGTTGGTACGGCGTATCTCGGCGCGTGCCGCGTGGCCCAGGATCACCGCGGGCAGGCCGGTGATTCCGAAGGTCATCGTGGTGAGCACACCGCAGACCATGGAACCGACCGCCTTGCCGTTCGTGGGCGGCGGCTGAGCGGGCAGGAACGTCCTCGGAACCGGCGGCGCGGCGGCCAGGGGCACCGGCATGGGGCCCTGCGGGAGGTCGGCGACGAGCAGGGCCAGTTCGCCGACCGTGCGGGCCTGGTAGGCCCTCGCGATCCGCTTCTCGAGCTCGTCCTGCTGCAGGCGCCCCTCACCGAAGCCCGCTCTGAGCACGTCGACTGCGCGCTCCCGATCGGCGTGGGAGGCGAGCATCGACGAACTGTTCTGGCCCTGCCAGGGCTGCGGGCTGTTGCCGCCCTGCCACGGCTGCCACTGTGATGGGTACGACACGGACACCTCCCCCGGGGGCTGTATGCCTCCATCATCCTCTAACGCGCCAATATCGGCATCGGTTCCCTGGCCCGCAATTTCAGTCCCGCAAAAGCACACAAGCGGGCACTCCGAAGCGCACGCCGAAGGGCGGCCACCCCGTACGAAACGGAGTGACCGCCCTTCAACTCAAGCTGCTCGCTTACTGGTTGTACGGACCGTAGTCGTAGTCCTCCAGCGGGACGGCCTGGCCGGAGCCCGTGCCGAACGGCGAGTAGTCGATGTCGTCGTAGCCGACGGCCGAGTACATCGCGGCCTTGGCCTCCTCGGTCGGCTCGACCCGGATGTTGCGGTAGCGGGACAGGCCCGTACCGGCCGGGATGAGCTTACCGATGATGACGTTCTCCTTGAGGCCGATGAGGCTGTCGGACTTGGCGTTGATCGCCGCGTCCGTCAGGACTCGGGTCGTCTCCTGGAAGGAGGCGGCCGACAGCCAGGATTCCGTCGCCAGCGAGGCCTTGGTGATACCCATCAGCTGCGGACGGCCGGAGGCCGGGTGGCCGCCTTCCTGGACCACACGACGGTTCTCGGTCTCGAACTTCGAGCGCTCCACAAGCTCACCGGGCAGCAGCTCGGCGTCGCCGGACTCGATGATCGTCACCCGGCGCAGCATCTGCCGGATGATGATCTCGATGTGCTTGTCGTGGATCGACACACCCTGCGAGTTGTAGACCTTCTGCACCTCGCCGACCAGGTGGACCTGAACGGCCCGCTGACCGAGGATGCGCAGCACGTCGTGCGGGTTGGTGGCACCGTAGGTGAGCTTCTGGCCCACCTCGACGTGGTCGCCCTCCCGCACCTGGAGCTTGGCGCGCTTCGAGATCGGGTACGCCGTCTCGTCGCTGCCGTCGTCCGGGGTCACGACGAGCTTCTTGGTCTTCTCGGTCTCCTCGATCCGTACGCGGCCGGAGGCCTCGGAGATCGGGGCGACACCCTTGGGCGTACGAGCCTCGAAGAGCTCGACGACACGGGGCAGACCCTGGGTGATGTCGTCACCGGCCACACCACCGGTGTGGAAGGTGCGCATCGTCAGCTGGGTGCCGGGCTCACCGATGGACTGGGCGGCGATGATGCCGACCGCCTCACCGATGTCGACCAGCTTGCCGGTGGCCAGCGAACGGCCGTAGCACATGGCGCAGGTGCCGACGGCGGACTCGCAGGTCAGGACCGAGCGGGTCTTGACCTCCGCGACACCGTGCCGGACCAGCTCGTCGATGAGCACGTCGCCCAGGTCGGTACCGGCCGGGGCCAGCACCTTGCCGTCGACGACGATGTCCTCGGCGAGGCAGCGCGCGTACACGGACGTCTCGACGTTGTCGTCCTTGAGCAGGTTGCCAGCGGCGTCCCGGGCCGCGATCTGCAGCCTGAGGCCACGGTCGGTGCCGCAGTCCTCCTCGCGGATGATGACGTCCTGCGAGACGTCGACCAGACGACGGGTGAGGTAACCCGAGTCGGCGGTACGCAGGGCGGTGTCAGCCAGACCCTTACGGGCACCGTGCGTGGAGATGAAGTACTCCAGCACGGACAGACCCTCACGGAACGACGCCTTAATGGGCCGCGGGATGGTCTCGTTCTTGGCGTTCGACACCAGACCACGCATACCGGCGATCTGGCGCATCTGCATCATGTTTCCTCGGGCACCCGAGTCAACCATCATGAAGATGGGGTTCGTCTTCGGGAAGTTCGCGTTCATCGCCTCGGCAACCTCGTTGGTCGCCTTGGTCCAGATCGCGATGAGCTCCTGCGTGCGCTCGTCCTTCGTGATCAGACCGCGCTCGTACTGCTTCTGGACCTTCTCGTCCTGCGCCTCGTACCCCTTGACGAGCTCCTTCTTCGCCTCGGGAACGACGATGTCGGAGATGGCCACGGTGACGCCGGAACGGGTCGCCCAGTAGAAGCCGGCCGCCTTCAGGTTGTCGAGCGTCGCCGCCACGATGACCTTGGGGTAGCGCTCGGCGAGGTCGTTGACGATCTCGGAGAGCTGCTTCTTGCCGACCTCGTAGTCGACGAAGGGGTAGTCCTCGGGAAGCAGCTCGTTGAAGAGCGCACGGCCCAGGGTCGTCTTCAGGCGGAAGGTGTCACCCTGCTGCCACTCCGGCTCGCCCTCCTCGCGCGCCGGCGGGGTCCAGCCGCGCGGCGGGATGGTGCCCACCGGGAAGCGGATGTCCACGCGCGACTGCAGCGAGAGCTCGCCGGCGTCGAACGCCATGATCGCCTCGGCCGCGGAGCCGAAGGACCGGCCCTCGCCCTTGACGTCCCGCAGCTCGCCGTCGGTGGTGAGGAAGAACAGACCGAGGACCATGTCCTGGGTCGGCATCGTCACCGGACGGCCGTCGGCGGGCTTGAGGATGTTGTTCGAGGACAGCATCAGGATGCGGGCCTCGGCCTGCGCCTCCGCGGACAGCGGCAGGTGCACGGCCATCTGGTCACCGTCGAAGTCCGCGTTGAACGCGGTGCAGACGAGCGGGTGGATCTGGATGGCCTTGCCCTCGACCAGCTGCGGCTCGAAGGCCTGGATGCCGAGACGGTGCAGCGTGGGCGCACGGTTCAGCAGAACCGGGTGCTCCGCGATGACCTCTTCGAGGACGTCGTACACGACCGTGCGGCCGCGCTCCACCATGCGCTTCGCGCTCTTGATGTTCTGCGCGTGGTTCAGGTCCACCAGGCGCTTCATCACGAACGGCTTGAAGAGCTCCAGCGCCATCGCCTTCGGCAGACCGCACTGGTGCAGCTTCAGCTGCGGACCGACAACGATCACGGAACGCGCCGAGTAGTCGACTCGCTTACCGAGCAGGTTCTGCCGGAAGCGACCCTGCTTGCCCTTCAGCATGTCGCTGAGGGACTTCAGGGGACGGTTACCGGGACCGGTCACCGGACGGCCACGACGACCGTTGTCGAAGAGGGCGTCAACGGCCTCCTGAAGCATGCGCTTCTCGTTGTTGACGATGATCTCGGGCGCGCCGAGGTCGAGGAGCCTCTTCAGACGGTTGTTGCGGTTGATCACACGGCGGTACAGGTCGTTCAGGTCGGAGGTCGCGAAGCGGCCACCGTCCAGCTGCACCATCGGACGAAGGTCCGGCGGGATGACCGGGACGCAGTCGAGGACCATGCCCTTGGGGCTGTTGGAGGTCTGCAGGAAGGCAGACACGACCTTCAGCCGCTTCAGTGCACGGGTCTTCTTCTGGCCCTTGCCGGTACGGATGATCTCGCGGAGGCGCTCGGCCTCCTCGTCGAGGTCGAAGGACTCCAGGCGCTTCTGCAGGGCAGCCGCACCCATCGAACCGTCGAAGTACGTGCCGAAGCGGTCACGCAGCTCGCGGTAGAGGAGCTCGTCGCCCTCCAGGTCCTGGACCTTGAGGTTCTTGAAGCGCGTCCACACCTCGTCGAGACGGTCGATCTCGCGCTGCGCACGGTCGCGCAGCTGCTTCATCTCCCGCTCGGCGCCTTCGCGCACCTTGCGGCGTACGTCGGCCTTGGCGCCCTCGGCCTCGAGCTCGGCCAGGTCGGTCTCGAGCTTCTTGGCGCGGGCCTCCAGGTCGGCGTCGCGACGGTTCTCGACCTGCTGACGCTCCACGGAGACATGCGCCTCCAGGGAGGGCAGATCACGCGTACGGCGTTCCTCGTCCACGTACGTGATCATGTACGCGGCGAAGTAGATGACCTTCTCGAGGTCCTTCGGGGCGAGGTCGAGCAAGTAGCCCAGCCGCGACGGAACGCCCTTGAAGTACCAGATGTGGGTGACGGGAGCGGCAAGTTCGATGTGGCCCATCCGCTCACGACGCACCTTGGCGCGAGTGACCTCGACGCCGCAGCGCTCGCAGATGATGCCCTTGAACCGGACACGCTTGTACTTGCCGCAGTAGCACTCCCAGTCCCGGGTCGGACCGAAGATCTTCTCGCAGAAGAGTCCGTCCTTTTCGGGCTTGAGCGTGCGGTAGTTGATCGTCTCGGGCTTCTTGACCTCGCCGTGGCTCCACTGACGGATGTCGTCAGCGGTGGCCAGACCGATCCGGAGCTCGTCGAAGAAGTTGACGTCGAGCACTATGCGTCAATCCCTCTCAGGGTTGTAAGTCATGGGGTCTGATACGGGGGTCCTGGGGCCGACGGCCTTCATGACGAAGGCCGCCGGACTCCCGTCAGACCTCTTCGACGCTGCTCGGCTCACGCCGGGACAGGTCGATGCCAAGCTCCTCCGCAGCGCGGAAGACGTCCTCGTCCGTGTCACGCATCTCAATGGACATACCGTCCGAGGACAGCACCTCCACGTTGAGGCAGAGCGACTGCATCTCCTTGATGAGCACCTTGAAGGACTCGGGGATGCCGGGCTCGGGGATGTTCTCGCCCTTGACGATGGCCTCGTAGACCTTCACGCGGCCGGTGACGTCGTCGGACTTGATGGTCAGCAGCTCCTGGAGGGCGTACGCGGCGCCGTAAGCCTCCAGCGCCCACACCTCCATCTCGCCGAACCGCTGGCCACCGAACTGGGCCTTACCGCCCAGCGGCTGCTGGGTGATCATGGAGTACGGACCGGTCGAGCGGGCGTGCAGCTTGTCGTCGACCAGGTGGTGCAGCTTGAGGATGTACATGTACCCGACCGAGATCGGGTCCGGGAACGGCTCACCGGAGCGGCCGTCGAACAGACGCGCCTTGCCGGACGGGAGGACCATACGGTCACCGTCGCGGTTCGGGATGGTGTGCTCCAGCAGACCGGCCAGCTCGTCCTCACGGGCACCGTCGAAGACCGGGGTCGCCACGTTCGTACGCGGGTCGACCTGGTCGGCGCCGATGACCTGCAGACGCTCCGCCCATTCGTCGGCGAGTCCGGAGACGTCCCAGCCCTGGCTGGCGAGCCAGCCGAGGTGGATCTCCAGGACCTGTCCCGGGTTCATTCGGGACGGCACACCCAGCGGGTTGAGGATGATGTCGACCGGGGTGCCGTCCTCCAGGAACGGCATGTCCTCGATCGGCAGGATCTTCGAGATGACGCCCTTGTTGCCGTGACGGCCGGCGAGCTTGTCACCGTCGGTGATCTTGCGCTTCTGCGCCACGTACACGCGCACCAGCTGGTTCACACCGGGGGGCAGCTCGTCGCCCTCCTCGCGGTCGAAGACCCGTACGCCGATGACCTTGCCGGTCTCGCCGTGCGGCACCTTCAGCGAGGTGTCACGGACCTCACGGGCCTTCTCACCGAAGATCGCGCGCAGCAGGCGCTCCTCCGGCGTCAGCTCGGTCTCACCCTTGGGGGTCACCTTGCCGACGAGGATGTCGCCCGCGATGACCTCGGCGCCGATGCGGATGATGCCGCGCTCGTCGAGGTCGGCGAGGACCTCCTCGGAGACGTTCGGGATGTCCCGGGTGATCTCCTCGGGGCCGAGCTTGGTGTCACGGGCGTCGACCTCGTGCTCCTCGATGTGGATCGAGGAGAGGACGTCGTCCTGCACGAGGCGCTGCGACAGGATGATCGCGTCCTCGTAGTTGTGGCCTTCCCACGGCATGAAGGCGACGAGCAGGTTCTTGCCCAGCGCCATCTCGCCTTCCTGGGTGGCCGGACCGTCGGCGAGCACCTGGCTCTCCACGACCCGGTCGCCCTCGTGGACGATGACCTTCTGGTTGACCGAGGTGCCCTGGTTGGAACGGGAGAACTTGGCAACCCGGTACGTGGTGTACGTGCCGTCGTCGTTGGCCACGGTGACGTAGTCCGCGGAGACCTCCTGGACCACACCCGCCTTCTCGGCCTTGATGACGTCACCGGCGTCGACGGCGCAGCGGTACTCCATGCCCGTACCGACGAGGGGAGCCTCGGCGGTGATCAGCGGCACGGCCTGACGCATCATGTTCGCGCCCATGAGGGCACGGTTGGCGTCGTCGTGCTCGAGGAACGGGATCATGGCGGTCGCGACCGACACCATCTGGCGCGGGGAGACGTCCATGTAGTCGACGTCGTCACCGGGGACGTAGTCGACCTCGCCACCACGGCGGCGAACCAGCACGCGGGACTCCTCGAACCGCATGTCGTCCGACAGCGGCGCGTTGGCCTGCGCGATGACGAAGCGGTCCTCCTCGTCGGCGGTCAGGTAGTCGACCTCGTCGGTGACGAAACCGTCGGTGACCCGGCGGTACGGCGTCTCGACGAAACCGAACGCGTTGACCCGGCCATACGAGGCGAGCGAGCCGATCAGGCCGATGTTCGGGCCTTCAGGGGTCTCGATCGGGCACATGCGGCCGTAGTGCGAGGGGTGCACGTCACGGACTTCGAAGCCGGCCCGCTCACGGGAGAGACCACCCGGGCCAAGAGCCGACAGACGGCGCTTGTGGGTGAGACCCGACAGCGGGTTGTTCTGGTCCATGAACTGCGACAGCTGGCTGGTGCCGAAGAACTCCTTGATGGAGGCGACGACCGGCCGGATGTTGATCAGCGTCTGCGGCGTGATCGCCTCGACGTCCTGAGTCGTCATGCGCTCACGCACGACGCGCTCCATACGCGCCAGACCCGTACGGACCTGGTTCTGGATGAGCTCGCCGACGTTCCGCAGACGACGGTTGCCGAAGTGGTCGATGTCGTCGGTCTCGACGACGATCTGCGTGCCGTTGTCACCGACGGTCTCGGTCTCACCGGCGTGCAGCTTCACCAGGTACTTGATCGTCGAGATGATGTCCTCGACGGTCAGGATCCCGGCGTCCAGCGGGGCGTCGCCGCCCAGCTTCTTGTTGACCTTGTAGCGGCCGACCTTGGCGAGGTCGTAACGCTTCGGGTTGAAGTAGAGGTTCTCGAGCAGCGTCTGCGCGGCCTCACGGGTCGGGGGCTCGCCCGGACGCAGCTTGCGGTAGATGTCGAGCAGTGCGTCGTCCTGGCCCTGGGTGTGGTCCTTCTCCAGGGTGGCGCGCATGGACTCGTACTCGCCGAACTCCTCAAGGATCTGCTCGGTCGTCCAACCGAGAGCCTTGAGCAGAACGGTCACAGACTGCTTGCGCTTGCGGTCGATGCGGACACCGACCATGTCGCGCTTGTCGATCTCCATCTCCAGCCAGGCACCCCGGGACGGGATGACCTTCGCGGAGAAGATGTCCTTGTCGGACGTCTTGTCGATGGAGGAGTCGAAGTAGACACCCGGCGAACGGACCAGCTGCGACACCACGACACGCTCGGTGCCGTTGATGACGAAGGTGCCCTTGTTCGTCATGAGCGGGAAGTCGCCCATGAAGACAGTCTGGGACTTGATCTCGCCGGTCTCGTTGTTGGTGAACTCAGCGGTGACGAAGAGCGGGGCGGCGTACGTGAAGTCGCGCTCCTTGCACTCGTCGATGGAGTTCTTCGGAGGCTCGAAACGGTGGTCGCGGAAGGTCAGCGACATCGACCCGGAGAAGTCCTCGATCGGAGAGATCTCCTCGAAGATCTCCTCCAGGCCGGACTTGGTGGGGACGTCCTGTCCGCTTTCCAGAGCCGCCTCGACACGAGCCTTCCACGCGTCGTTACCGAGCAGCCAGTCGAAGCTCTCGGTTTGCAGCGCAAGAAGGTTCGGAACCTCGAGGGGCTCCTTGATCTTTGCAAAGGAGATGCGCAGCGGGGCAGTGCTGGCGCCGTTGTTCGTATTCGCGGTCGAGGCAGTGCGCGAGGCGGCCAAGAGGGGGTCCTTCCGAGGGCTCGGACTCACTACGCGCGTACCGGTCCCAAGCCGGGCACAGAGACAGACGTTTCCTGATCAGCCAAAGAAGGCCAGGTCAGATCCGTTTCAATCCACAGTGCTCAAGCGAGGGCATGCCCCTGGTGACGGGCAGGAGGCAGCTAACAGGCAGCGCAAAGGGTCAGTGTAGCCACTAGGCCCACTGATGTCCAGTGCGGGTTTTTGAAGACCCTCGTTGTTCTCAACCCCTGCTGCAAGCCACGCCCTCAATGCACTTCGATGCTTCCCTCTTCGCCGTCGATCCATGCCTCGGATTCGGATCGTTGTGACGACGCGTCCTGAGAATTGCGCGCTGCGTGCGGTTCGTCAAGGCCCCCCATGCCCAAACCGGGTGCTGCCATCGTCACTTGCAGACCGGTCTGCTGCCCGTCACCGAGGCGGCCTGAGGCACAACGAAGATCACCATACTCGCCGCGACCTACAGCGCAAGGCAGCCGCCACGGCACCCCCTCGAACGCCGAAGAGCGACCACCCAACTGGGTGATCGCTCCTCAGTGCGTCCGCGTTACAGCTCTACGGGAGAGCTGTGTCACGGGAAGTCGCCGTGCGGCCGTGGCCGCACTCGGAGACTTACTTGACCTCGACGGAGGCGCCGGCGCCCTTGAGGGACTCGGCGGCCTTGTCGGCGGCGTCCTTGGCGACCTTCTCGAGGACGGGCTTCGGGGCGCCGTCCACGAGGTCCTTGGCCTCCTTCAGACCCAGGGAGGTCAGCTCACGCACGACCTTGATGACCTGGATCTTCTTGTCACCGGCGCCGGTGAGGATGACGTCGAACTCGTCCTGCTCGGGCTCGGCCTCGGCGGCCGGGGCGGCCGGGCCACCGGCGGCGACGACGGCGGCCGGGGCGGCGGCGGTGACGTCGAACTTCTCCTCGAACGCCTTCACGAACTCGGAGAGCTCGATGAGGGTCATCTCCTCGAACTGCGCGAGCAGGTCTTCCTGGCTGAGCTTCGCCATGATGGGCGATCCTTCCACTAATTCGGCTGGTGCCGGATGTACATGTCGGCGGGCGTACGTTGGGCCCGCTTCGGCCGCTGCCTCAGTGCTGCTGCCTTGAGGCCGCGGTCAATGTGCGAGCCGAATTACTCGGCACCGCCCTGCTCGGCCTGCTTGGCACGAAGCGCCTCCGCGGTGCGGACGAACTTCGAGGGAAGCGCCTGGAAGACCGCGGCAGCCTGGGACGGCTTGGCCTTCATGGCGCCTGCCAGCTTGGCGAGCAGAACCTCGCGGGACTCGAGGTCCGCAAGCTTCTTGATCTCGTCGGCGGACAGCGCCTTGCCCTCAAGGACACCGCCCTTGATGACGAGAGCGGGGTTGTTCTTGGCAAAGTCACGAAGACCCTTCGCCGCCTCGACCGGGTCACCGGTCACGAAGGCAACAGCGGTCGAGCCCTCGAGGTGCTCGTCCAGCTCGACCCCGGCCTGCTTGGCCGCGATCTGGGTCAGCGTGTTCTTCACCACTCGGTACTGAGCGTTCTCGCCGAGAGAACGGCGCAGCTCCTGGAGCTGCGCCACGGACAGTCCGACGTAAGAAGTCACGACAGCTGCGTTGGAGTTGCGCAGCTTCGTCGTGATCTCTTCGACGGCTGCGACTTTGTCCTCTGCGACCTTGTTGGACGTCGCCATGTGCCTCGGCCTCCTTCCGGGGTGATGATCCTCGACTGACCTCTCGATCAGCCGCACGTCGCCGGACCGCCTGAATCAGGCACGCGAGGAAGGGGCTCGTCTTCGACTTCAAAACGAAACGCCCCGGCGCAGGCGCACGGGGCGTGAACTCGACCGACATCCCTGACGGGATACGGGAGCTCTTCCACAGTCACCTGCGCGGGCCGTCCGCATTTCAGCGGATCCTTCGGCCACCATGTCCTCTTACGAGCACACGGCAACGACCAGCGGTCTTTGGCTTCCGTGGAAGAGTACGCGACCGGCCGAGTGTCAAGCAAATCCGCCGGGAGCGGCCGGCTCACGACCAGCCGGCCGCTCTGGGCAGACGCTCACTTGCGGAGCAGTCACGCCGGCGGCTGCTGACCCACCAGGTCCTTGAAGTCCGCGGTGTCGGCGGCCGGAGGCTCCTCGGCGGAGACCTCCACCCCGTAGTCGCTGTAGTACGCCGTGGAGGACATCTCCCCGGTCGCCAGCTTGCCCTTCTCGACCTTCTTCACCAGCAGATCGTCATCGTCGACCCAGATGTCGACCGTCTCGGTGGTGATCCCGGCCTGCTCCAACTGCCTCTTCAGGTCGGCCAGTTGTCCCTCAGTGAGACTCGAGTTCCGCACCGCGAGATCCGCTACGTCCACCGTCCCCGAGTAGTGCGTGGTCTTCACCCCGCGCACCGTCTCCTCGCCGACCTTCCGCACATCGCCGGAGGCCAGCAGCAGCTTCACCGACTGATTGGGCGTGGTGTTCTGCATCTGGTCCTTCAGATACGCCCCGGAGCCGCCCGCGAGGTCCGCGAGATCGTCGTACGCGTACTTGATCCAGTGCTTGCCGCCCGACTGCGCGGCGAACTGGTCGCCCATCTTCGCGTAGTAGGCGTCCGGCAGATAGCGGGCCTCCATCGATGTGGAGCCCATCTGACGCATCGTGTCGGCCATCGTCCCGCCGGTGTACGTGATCGTCAGATTGCCGGTGAGCCCGTCGGCCCAGCCGAGCGCGCCGTCCGCCTTCATGGACATCATCGAGCCCATGGTCGTCGTGGCCTCGACCTTGGCGGAGTCGGCCTTGTCGGTGGTCGTCTCCACGGAGCGCAGGGCCGCTATCGGGCTCACCCGGATCGGGGCCTTGCCTGCCGCCTTGCCGTCGTCCCCCGAGTCCTTGCCGGAGTCCGAGCCGCTGCAGGCCGCCACCCCCGTCAACGCGGCCACCACCGCGATCGACAGGCCCACGCGGCGCACACTCGTGCTCTTCATTCGTCCCCACCCCTATGTGATTTCTGTGCCAGCACGCTAGCGCAAGCCACTGACACCCGGATCCGTAAAACTACTCAGACCAAAGGGACGGGCCCCGCACCTCGAAAGGTTGCGGGGCCCGCCGACAAGAACGCGTACGCGACTGCCGGATGAGTCCTGGACTCAGACGGCGGCCGGGTCCTCCTCGACGAGGAGGTTGCGGGTGCGGTTCGGGTCGACCGGAATGCCGGGGCCCATCGTGGTGGTGATGGCGGCCTTCTTGATGTACCGGCCCTTCGCGGCGGACGGCTTCAGACGGAGGATCTCCTCCAGCGCGGCGCCGTAGTTCTCCACCAGCTTGGTGTCGTCGAAGGACGACTTGCCGATGATGAAGTGCAGGTTCGAGTGCTTGTCGACACGGAACTCGATCTTGCCGCCCTTGATCTCGGTCACGGCCTTGGCCACGTCCGGGGTGACAGTGCCGGTCTTCGGGTTCGGCATCAGACCACGCGGGCCGAGGACGCGGCCGAGGCGGCCGACCTTGCCCATGAGGTCCGGGGTGGCGACGACGGCATCGAAGTCCAGACGGCCCTTCGACACCTCGTCGATGAGCTCGTCGGAGCCGACGATGTCGGCGCCCGCGGCAGTCGCGGCCTCGGCACGGTCACCGGTCGCGAAGACCAGGACCCGGGCGGTCTTACCGGTGCCGTGCGGGAGGTTGACGGTGCCACGGACCATCTGGTCGGCCTTGCGCGGGTCGACGCCCAGGCGGAAGGCGACCTCGACGGTGCCGTCGAACTTGGTGGTGGAGGTCTCCTTGGCGAGACGCACGGCCTCGAGCGGGGCGTACAGCTTCTCCCGGTCGATCTTGGCGTCCGCAGCGCGGAGAGACTTGCTGCGCTTGCTCACTGCTGCTCCTGATGTGTTCTGAAGGAGTCGTGGTACGGACCGAGCAGGCCCTTCCACGTGCGGCCTTGCGAGCCGCATGTTCTACGAAGGTGGGGTTCAGCCCTCGACCGTGATGCCCATGGAACGCGCGGTACCGGCGATGATCTTCGCCGCGGCGTCCAGGTCGTTCGCGTTCAGGTCGGGCATCTTGGTGGTGGCGATCTCGCGGACCTGCGCCTCGGTGATCTTGGCGACCTTGGTCTTGTGCGGCTCGCCGGAGCCCTTCTGCACGCCCGCGGCCTTGAGGATCATCTTGGCGGCCGGCGGCGTCTTGGTGATGAAGGTGAAGGAACGGTCCTCGTAGACCGTGATCTCCACCGGAATCACCGAGCCACGCTGCGACTCGGTCGCGGCGTTGTAGGCCTTGCAGAACTCCATGATGTTGACGCCGTGCTGGCCCAGCGCCGGGCCGACCGGCGGAGCCGGGTTGGCGGCACCGGCCTGGATCTGGAGCTTGATCAGCCCCGTGACCTTCTTCTTCTTGGGAGGCATTCCGGGTCCTCTGCCTTTTCTTGTGTCTTGCCTTGTCGTGTTGCCGCGAAGGCAACCGCACCACGATAACGGCCAACGTGGCACAGCCTGAAACCGAGCAGGTCAGGCGACCGTGCGAGCGATCGCCTGACCTGGACGGAAGCGGATGTTCCAGAAGGCTCCGAGGAGCCGGTCCCTCTGGATTCCGGGAAGCTAGTTCTTCTGAATCTGGTCGAAGGACAGCTCGACCGGAGTCTCGCGACCGAAGATCTCGACGAGGCCCTTGACCTTCTTCGAGTCGGCGTTGATCTCGTTGATGGTCGCCTGGAGCGTCGCGAACGGGCCGTCGGTAACGGTGACCGAGTCGCCGACCTCGAAGTCCAGGACCTGGACCTCGACCTTGCGGGCCGGAGTCGGCTTGCCCTCGGCCTCGGCGGCCTCGCGGGCGGCCTTCTCCTCGGCCTCCGGAGCGAGCATCTTGACGATCTCGTCCAGGGTCAGCGGGTACGGGTCGTAGGCGTTGCCCACGAAGCCGGTGACGCCGGGCGTGTTGCGGACGACGCCCCAGGACTCGTTCGTCAGGTCCATGCGGACAAGGACGTAACCGGGCAGCTTGTTCTGCCGGACGTTCTTGCGCTCGCCGTTCTTGATCTGGACGATCTCTTCCTCGGGGACCTCGGCCTGGTAGATGAAGTCCTCGACGTTCAGCGAGACGGCGCGCTGCTCCAGGTTGGCCTTCACGCGCTTCTCGTAACCGGCGTAGGTGTGGATGACGTACCACTCGCCGGGCAGCCCGCGAAGCTCCTCGCGAAGGGCGGTGACCGGGTCGACCGGCTCGGCCTCTTCCTCCGCGGCCTCGGCTCCCTCGGGGGCTTCTTCCGCGGCTTCCTCGGCGACGGCCGCGTCTTCGCCCGACGCGTCCTCGGCGGCCTCGGTCAGAGCAGCCTCTTCGGTGGCCTCAGTGGTGTCGGCGTCCTCGACGTTCTTCTCAGCGTCCGCAGCCTCGACGATGTCGAGCTCGTCCTCAACGGACTCCGCCGACTCGATGGCGTCGTTCAGGTTCGGGTCAGACACGGTGGCTGCTTCTTCCTGGATACATAGGGGTGGAACACGCGAAAGCGGGCGCCGAGTACGGCGCCCTTCGCGCTTGGCTCAGCCGAAGACGTACTTGGCCGCCTTGTCGAGTCCAAAGTCAATCACAGTCACCAGACCGATCATGATGACAACGAAGATGATCACCACGGTGGTGTAGGTCGTCAGCTGGTTGCGAGTCGGCCAGACAACCTTGCGGAGTTCCGCGACGATCTGGCGGTAGAAGAGGGCGAGACGCTTCAGCGAGCCCTTCTTGGCACGCTTGCCGCCCTTACGGCCCTTCTTCTTGGACTCCGGCACCTCATCCTGGGCATCAGGCATGTCGATGGAGCCCACGGCGTCCGTCACTCGTCCTCACCTGATTCCGGGTCGTGGCCGTGCCGCGCCCGGTCGAGCCGCACGGCGGGTGCATTGCAGTACGTACATGCGCACACATCCTGACGAAGGAGTGTGTAGCAGGGCCGGAGGGACTTGAACCCCCAACCGCTGGTTTTGGAGACCAGTGCTCTACCAATTGAGCTACGACCCTTTGTTTCCCTTCAACGTACCGCATCCGTCCGAGTGCTCGGTGTGCACTCGGTGCGTGCGGCCGGTGAAGGCCAACGAGGTGAGAGTGTACGTGGTCGGCGGCCGGTCGTCGAACAGATAGCGCCCGTAAGGGCTTTGGCGGGCCCCGCTCAGTCTGTGAAACCCGTATGCCGCGGACGTTTCGGGTCTGGAACGATGGGCCCCATGAGCGCTGCAACCCCTCCCACCGACCGCCGGGTCTCCGCCCGAGTCGGTGCGATCTCCGAGTCCGCCACCCTCGCTGTGGACGCCAAGGCCAAGGCCCTGAAGGCCGCCGGACGTCCGGTGATCGGCTTCGGCGCCGGTGAGCCCGACTTCCCGACGCCGGACTACATCGTCGAGGCCGCCATCGAGGCGTGCAAGAACCCGAAGTACCACCGCTACACGCCGGCCGGCGGCCTTCCCGAGCTGAAGGCCGCGATCGCCGCCAAGACGCTGCGCGATTCCGGGTACGAGCCCGAGGTCTCGCAGATCCTGGTGACCAACGGCGGCAAGCAGGCCATCTACGAGGCGTTCGCCGCGATCCTCGACCCGGGCGACGAGGTGATCGTCCCGGCTCCGTACTGGACGACGTACCCGGAGTCGATCCGCCTCGCCGGCGGTGTCCCGGTCGAGGTCGTCGCCGACGAGACCACCGGCTACCGCGTCTCGGTCGAGCAGCTGGAGGCGGCCCGTACGGAGAAGACGAAGGTCGTCCTCTTCGTGTCCCCGTCCAACCCGACCGGCGCCGTCTACAACCGGGCCGACACCGAGGCCATCGGCCGCTGGGCCGTCGAGCACGGCCTGTGGGTGATGACGGACGAGATCTACGAACACCTCGTCTACGGAGACGCCGCCTCCGTCTCGCTGCCGGCCCTCCTGCCCGAGCTGCGCGACAAGTGCGTCGTGGTCAACGGCGTGGCGAAGACGTACGCGATGACGGGCTGGCGTGTCGGCTGGATCATCGGCCCGAAGGATGTGGTGAAGGCCGCGACGAACCTCCAGTCGCACGCCACCTCCAATGTGTCGAACGTGGCGCAGATCGCCGCGCTCGCCGCCGTCTCCGGCGACTTGGACGCCGTCGCCAAGATGCGCGAGGCCTTCGACCGGCGCCGCAAGACGATCGTGCGGATGCTGAACGAGATCGACGGCGTCGTCTGCCCCGAGCCCGAGGGCGCCTTCTACGCGTACCCCTCCGTGAAGACCCTCGTCGGCAAGGAGATCCGCGGCAAGCGCCCGAAGGACTCGGTCGAGCTGGCCGCCCTGATCCTGGAGGAGGCCGAGGTCGCGGTCGTCCCGGGCGAGGCCTTCGGCACTCCGGGATACCTGCGGCTTTCGTACGCCCTCGGGGACGAGGACCTCGTCGAGGGTGTCTCCCGGATCCAGAAGCTGCTGGCGGAGGCACGGGCCTGAGTTTTCGTACGTCCTAGGGGCGTCGTTTTTATTTTCGTGCTCCACGCGCGTGTGCGGGTCGCTTCCCTTCGGGGAGGCGGCCCGCTTCTCAGTGCGAGCAAGACCACGTTCGGGGAAAGAGCTACCGACTCGGCAGCGACGTACGGCAGGATCTTGGGATGCAAGACGTACGTGATGTCTCTGAGTTGCCGAAAGCCCATCTGCACCTGCATTTCACCGGGTCGATGCGGATCACCACCCTGCTGGAACTGGCCGACAAGCACGGGATCCATCTTCCCGACGCGCTGACCAGCGGGGAGCCGCCGAAGCTGCGGGCCACGGACGAGCGGGGCTGGTTCCGTTTCCAGCGGCTGTACGACGCGGCGCGGTCGTGCCTCAGAGAGCCCGAGGACATTCAGCGGCTGGTGCGCGAGGCTGCCGAGGAGGACCTCAGGGACGGCTCCGGCTGGCTGGAGATCCAGGTCGATCCGACGTCGTACGCGCCTCGCCTGGGCGGTCTGATTCCGGCCCTGGAGGTCATCCTGGACGCGGTCGACTCGGCCATGCGCGAGACAGGGCTCGGGATACGGGTCCTGGTGGCCGCGAACCGTATGAAGCACCCGCTGGACGCCCGCACGCTGGCCCGGCTGGCCGTGCGGTACGCGGACCGCGGCATCGTCGGCTTCGGGCTCTCCAACGACGAACGCCGGGGCATGGCACGGGACTTCGACCGGGCTTTCGCCATCGCGCGTGACGGCGGGTTGCTCGCCGCTCCGCACGGCGGCGAGCTGACGGGGCCCTCGTCGGTGCGCGACTGCCTGGACGACCTGGACGCATCGCGGATCGGGCACGGGGTGCGGGCCGCCGAAGACCCGCGGCTGCTGAAACGGCTCGCGGACCGTGGGGTGACATGTGAGGTGTGCCCGGCGTCGAACGTCGCCCTAGGGGTGTACGAAAAGCCGGAGGACGTCCCCTTGCGCACACTCTTCGAGGCAGGGGTCCCTATGGCGCTCGGCGCGGACGATCCCCTGCTGTTCGGCTCGCGCCTGGCCGCCCAGTACGAGATCGCGCGCCGTCATCACGGATTCACCGATGCGGAACTGGCGGAGCTGGCGCGGCAGTCGGTACGGGGATCGGCTGCGCCTCCGGACGTCAAGAAGAAGTTGCTGTCGGGGATCGACGACTGGCTTGCCTGATCCTCGGTAGGCGCTCCGCCCTGGCGGCAGTGGGTCGATCAGAGGTTGACGCCCACCATCACCGGTTCGTTGACCAGTGTGATCCCGAAGGCTGCGTGGACTCCGGCGACGACCTCGCGGGCCAGGGCGAGCAGGTCCTCGGTGGTGGCCTCGCCGCGGTTGGTGAGGGCGAGGGTGTGCTTGGTGGAGATGCGTGCGGGGCCGGTTCCGTAGCCCTTGGTGAAGCCGGACTTGTCGATCAGCCAGGCCGCGGAGGTCTTGGTGTGGCCGTTGCCCGCCGGGTACGCGGGCGGGGTGACGTCCGTGCCCAGACGCGCCTGCACGCGCGCGTGGAACGCCGCGAACTCCTCGTCCGTGAGGATCGGGTTGGTGAAGAAGGACCCTGCCGACCAGGTGTCGTGGTCCTCGGGGTCCAGGACCATGCCCTTGCCGGAGCGCAGCTTCAGGACGGTCTCGCGAGCGTCCGCGAGGGGTACCCGCTCGCCGGCCTCGACGCCCAGGGCGCGGGCGGTCTCGGCGTACTTGATCGGCGCGGAGAGCCCGTCCGCGTCCTCCAGTTGGAAGCGGACGCGCAGGACGACGAAGCGCTCGGGGTCGGCCTTGAAGCGACTGTGGCGGTACGAGAAGGCGCACTCGGCGTTCGGAATGGTGACCGTTTCGCCGGTCTTCCGGTCGTATGCGATCACTTCGGTGATCGTCGACGACACTTCCTGGCCGTACGCGCCAACGTTCTGGATGGGTGTCGCGCCCGCGGAGCCGGGGATTCCGGCGAGGCACTCGATGCCTGCGAGGCCCGCCTCGACAGTGCGGGCGACCGCGTCGGTCCACACCTCACCGGCGGCCAACTCCAGCTTCGTACCGTCGAGTTCGAAGCCGCTGGTGGCGATGCGCAGGGCGGTTCCCGCGAAGCCCTTGTCGCCGATGACCAGGTTGGAGCCGCCGCCGATGAGCAGCAGCGGCGTACCGGTGTCGTCGGCCTCGCGGACGGCGGCGACCACCTCGGCGTCGGTTGACGCGGTGATCAGCCGCGCGGCGGGACCGCCGAGCCGGAAGGTGGTCAGTGGGGCCAGTGGGGCGTCGTGGAGTTCCTGCACGTGCACAAGGGTACGAGAACGGCCGCGCCGGTCAGGGCGGGGCCGTATTCCGTGGGACTCGAGTTACAGGCGACGCCGGAGCGCGTCCGACCAGTCCAGTGGGAGGTCGTCCGTGGTCACTGTCCAGGTGACGAATTTCGCGTCCCGCATCTGAGGGCTGAGCCCTCGGGCGGTCGGCTCATGGGCGCTGGAGCGGGCGAAGGCCTTGAGCGCTGCGGGCGACTCCCAGGCGGACAGCGTCCAGAAGGTCCGCCCCAACGGCGCCGCCTTCAGGGAGGCCCCGTACACACCCGGCGCCTTGCGCACCTGCTGCCAGACACCCGGCGTCCTGAGGAGGAACTTGAGCGCTCCCCAGAGGGTGCGGGTTTCGAAGCGGGAGGCGAAGACGTGCGCTTCCGTGCGCTCCGGTGGGATATTCGGCACGGTCCAGGGGAGGGTGGGCATGATCAAACTCCTTCCAAGGTTTGATTTCCGAACTCACGTGGGTTTGCCATCTGAACCTGTTGCGAACCGAAGGTTGGGTTTCCGAACTCAGCTCTCAGCGCGAGATCGTCTCCAGGACCGGTGCGGGCGCCGCCTCATCGCCCGGAGTACGTACCTCGACTGCGCATGGGCGAGCCGGGGTGAGCAGTGCAGCGACGCCCGCCATGGCTACGGCGAAGGCGCCGACCCACAGCGCGGGCCTGAGTCCGTCCACGAAGGTCTGGCCGGTCTCGTAGCCACCCTGTGCGGAGAAGATCGAAGCCATCACGGCGATACCGAGCGCGCCGCCGACTTCGCGCAGCGCGTTGTTGGTACCGGAAGCGATCCCCTGCTCCGGCCCCCGGACACTGGACATGACCAGGTTCGAAGCCGGGGCGAAGAAGAGGGACATGCCGACGCCGCTGATGATCAGCGCGGGCAGTTGCCCGGCGAACGAGGTGTCGGTCTCGGCGATCGAGGCGAACCAGCCCAGCCCGGCAGCGTGCAGGAACAGGCCTGCGGCGACGACCGGCCGTCCGCCGATGCGGTCGGACAGATAGCCGGCGACCGGCGCGATGAGCATCGGCATACCGGTCCAGGGCAGCATCCGCAGTCCCGCCTCGGTGGGCGAGTAGCCGAGAACGCCCTGCAGGTACTGGCTGAGCAGGAAGATCGAATTAAATTAGTGGCCACTCACTACCTAGGTCAAGGGGTGTCGTGGAAAGCCGTGCAGAGTGCATGAGTAAGGGGCGCGCCTCCATGGAGCGTGCCCCTTACTCATGCACTCCTGCATGCCATCAGGCGAGTCGTACGACCGCCCGTGACATCCCCAGGACCTTCTGTCCCGCGCTCATCGCCGTGAGGTCGACGCGCACGGTGTTGTCGTCGAGCTTGGCCCCGACCTTGGCGCTGACCTCGATCGTGGCCCCCTTGTCGTCGTTCGGGACGACCACGGGCTTGGTGAAGCGCACGCCGTACTCGACGACCGCGCCCGGATCGCCCACCCAGTCGGTGACGACCCGGATCGCCTCGGCCATCGTGAACATGCCGTGCGCGATGACATCGGGCAGGCCGACCTCCACCGCGAACTTCTCGTTCCAGTGGATCGGGTTGAAGTCCCCGGAGGCGCCCGCGTACTGCACGAGCGTTGCCCGGGTCACCGGGAAGGTCTGAGCCGGCAGTTCGGTGCCGACCTCGATGTCGTCGTACGTGATATTCGCCGCCATACGCCTCAGCCCTCCTCTGCCGCGCGGGCCACAAGCTTCGTCCAGGCGGTCACCACATGCTCGCCCGCCTCGTCGTGGACCTCACCCCGAATGTCCAGGATGTCGTTGCCCGCCATGGACTTGATCGCCTCGATGGTCGAGACGACCGTCAGCCGGTCCCCGGCGCGCACCGGTCGCTTGTAGGCGAACTTCTGATCGCCGTGCACCACCCGGCTGTAGTCGAGGCCCAGTTGGGGGTCCTGGACGACCTGTCCCGCGGCCTTGAAGGTGATCGCGAACACGAAGGTGGGCGGGGCGATCACATCGGCGTACCCGAGCGCCTTGGCGGCTTCCGGATCCGTGTAGGCGGGGTTGGGATCCCCCACTGCCTCCGCGAACTCGCGGATCTTCTCCCGGCCGACCTCATAGGGGTCGGTGGGCGGGTAGGACCGCCCCACGAAGGACTGGTCGAGCGCCATGGCTCGGTACCTCCTGATGTTCGCTGTGATTGCCCGGAACAAGCATGCGTGACTTTCGGCCCGGCGAGCCGACAACGACGCGAGGCCGCCCCCGTTAGCTGGGGACGGCCTCGTGTACGAGCCTGTTTTATCGCGTCTCGCGATGCGCGGTGTGCGCATTGCAACGCGGGCAGTGCTTCTTCATCTCAAGACGGTCCGGGTTGTTACGCCGGTTCTTCTTGGTGATGTAGTTCCGCTCCTTGCACTCCACGCAGGCCAGCGTGATCTTCGGGCGGACGTCGGTGGCAGCCACGTGAGTGCTCCTTGACGAACGGATGGGACGGTACAACGCACAGAAGAGTAGCCGATCGGAGGACCGACCCCACAATCGGCTACTGTCAGTAGCGGTGACCGGACTTGAACCGGTGACACAGCGATTATGAGCCGCTTGCTCTACCGACTGAGCTACACCGCTGCGATGCGATCGGACCACCTCACGACGGAAACCTCACACACCAGAGCCCCAATACGGAATCGAACCGTAGACCTTCTCCTTACCATGGAGACGCTCTGCCGACTGAGCTATTGGGGCGAGCGATGAAGACATTACACGCTCGGCAGCCGTTCGCCCAAATCCGTTTCGCCGTACCTGTCCGCCCCCGTCCCCAGCGTTCTGCGCAGCTCCCAGGAGCTTCACAAGCGCTCCAACAGCCCCCTATGCACGGCGGACCACACCGGTACGACTATTCCGCTCCTCCTCGAAGCGCCCTGCTCGTCACCCTAGGCTCGACTCACGCTGCGTGATCACAGGTTCCCTCTGCGCAGCCGCCCCGAGAGCCAGGAGCACGATGCCCGACAGCCTGCCGCAGCAGCCCCCTCCGTCGTCGGGTTCCTCGTCGGGCCGGACCGATGGCTCCGCCCTGCTGCTGTGCGGTGCGCGGCTGACCGACGGCCGCACCGTGGACGTGCGGCTGGGCGGCGGGCGCATCGAGGCGGTCGGTACGGCCGGCAGCCTCAGCATGCACACCGCGCGCGTGGATCTCGCCGGCTACCTGCTGTTGCCGGCCCCCGTGGAGCCGCACACCCACGGCGACACGGCCTTGTCGGCCGACGGCGACGGTCCGGTCTCGTACGACGATCAGGAGGTCCAGCGCCGCATGACCGAGGCCGCGCTGTTGTACCTCGGGCACGGGGCCACGGCGTTGCGTTCCCACGTGCGCATCGGCGACGTCCAGGGGCTCGGCGCGCTGGCGGCGGTGCTCCAGGCGCGGCGCACATTGCGGGGGCTCGCCGAGCTGACGACGGTGGCGATGCCGCGGGTGCTGACCGGGCTCGCCGGGGCCGAGGAGCTGGCGATGCTGCGGGACGCGGTGAAAATGGGTGCCTCCGTAGTGGGCGGTTGTCCGGATCTCGACCCCGATCCGACGGGGTATGTGGAGGCGGTCCTGGAGGTCGCTTCCGAGCACGGCTGCCCGGTCGATCTGCACACGGACGGTGACGATCCGGCTCGGCTCGCCCGGTTCGCGGCGATGGCGGGCGGGCTACGGCCCGGGGTGACGCTTGGCCCCTGCGGCGGGCTCGGGCGGCTGCCCCAGGAGGTGGCGGCGCGGGCCGCGGAACAGCTCGCCGCAGCCGGAGTGACCGTCGTCTGCCTGCCCCAGGGCGGCTGCTCGGGCGTCGACCGGCGCGGGACGGCTCCGGTACGAGTGCTGCGGGCGGCCGGGGTACGGGTCGTTGCGGGCAGCGGCGCCCTGAGGGACGTATCGAACCCTGTGGGGCGCGGAGATCCGCTGGACGTGGCGTATCTGCTGGCCTCGCGCTACGGGCTCCGGCCCGAGGACGCGTACGACGCGGTGAGTTCGTCGGCGCGGGCGGCGCTCGGGCTGCCCGAGGTGCGGGTGGAGGCCGGATTCCCGGCCGAGCTGCTCGCCGTGCGCGGGGACCGGCTGGCGGGGGCGCTGTCGCTCGCGTACAGCCGGATCGTGGTGCATCAGGGGCGGGTGGTGGCACGCACGAACGCGGTGCGGGAGTTCTGCGGCTCGGCCGCGGCTGTGGCGTTGGATCTGCCTCGGCAGGGGCGAGGTGGGGGGCCCTCTTGAGGGTTCGCGCGCGTGGAGCGTTTTTGGGGTGCACGCGCGCGTGCAGGGGTGATTAGGGTTCACGCGCGCGTGGACATCTTTGAGGTCCACGCGCGCGTGGAGGGTGATTGCGGCCCAGGCGCGCGTGGACATCCTTGAGGTCCACGCGCGCGGTCGGTGTTCGGGTACGGGGCTCACGCGTGCGTGGCCGGATGTGAGGTCCACGCGCGCGTGCCGTTGTTCTTGCCTACGCCGGTGGCTTGGGCGCCGACAGGCCTGTTTCGAGGGCTTCTGGGGTCAGAAGCCGCTGCCCAGCATCCCGCCTGTGAACGGGTTGCCGGGGCCCATGAGCTCTCCCGCGGGCACCTCGGTGGCGCCGGACGGGGCGCTGACGTCGGACGCCTTGCCGAAGGTGAGGACGAGCGGGAGTCGGGTGCCCTTCGCGTTGTCCGCGAGGGCGGCGAGGTTGACCGAGACGCGGGTCAGGTCGCCGTTCTTCAGGGAGAAGTTGACGGCGATCTTCTTGTCGGGGGCTTCTTTCAGGTCCTTGTCGGTGGGCAGTTCCGTGCCTGCCGGGAAATCGTCGGCCAGTGGCCGGAGTTTCTTGAAGACGCCCGTGAGCAGGTCGCGGAACGAGGCCTTGGCGACGATCTGTTCAGTGCCGTCACTGCCGCCCTTGCTGCTGAAAGTGACCTCGCGTGCGACGACACCGCGTACGGCCTTGAGGATCTTCTGCTGGGTCTTGGTGTCGATCTCCTCGGAACCCGAGGTGCCCTTGCCGGACTTCTCGAGTTCGGAGTTGTCGACCTTGACCCACTCGCCCTCGAGGACCTTCCTGAGCTCCTTCTCGCTCTCAGGGAGTTCGTCGACCGTGGGGAACGGGACGCCCATCGCCTCGCCGAGCGCCTCCATGTCGGCGCGGTAGTACGTGAAGTCGCCGACGACCCGGAACTCGGCCAGGACACCGTCGGCTCCCGAAACCCGCATGCCCACACCGACGAGGTCCTTCTCGCCCGAGTCGGCGAGCGGCTTCTTCGACTCGACGGACAGCTTGACGCGCAACCCGGTGAAGAACTTCGCGAACTCGGGCGGCATTTCCTCGCCCCCCTCCGCCTCTGCAGCCAGCTTCGTGAGCGCGGATGGCTTGGCGTGGAGCCCCAACTCGAGGGAGAGCGACTTTTGTTCGCCGAGTTGCTCGACGGCGCGGTCCACCTTCTGCCCGGCGGTGAGGTTATCGACCGTGCCGCAAGCGGCCGCACCTGCGAACAGTGCTACGGCGCAACCGGCCGCGGTAAGGGGCTTTCGTATGGCAGTCAGGGTTGCGGTCATGGCGAAGACGGTCTCCTTTTGACGCCACGCGGCGTCACCCTCGTTACTCAGCGATCGTTGTCGTTGTTCGTTGATCGCTCAGGAGACTCATGAGTTATCCACAGGGTTGTGCGGCGCGTGTCAGTGTCCGGGCGTACGGTCGAAGACATGCGCATTGTCATCGCTGGAGGTCATGGTCAGATCGCGTTGCGGCTGGAGCGGCTGCTCGCCGCACGCGGTGACGAGGTCGCGGGCATCATCCGACGCCCCGAGCACGGAGACGATCTGCGGGCGGCCGGCGCCGAGCCGGTCCTGTGCGATCTGGAGTCGGCTTCGGTCGAGGAGGTCGCCGCGCATCTGCAGGGCGCCGACGCCGCCGTCTTCGCGGCCGGCGCGGGCCCGGGCAGCGGCGCGGCCCGCAAGGACACCGTGGACCGGGGTGCTGCCGTCCTCTTCGCGGACGCGGCGGTACGGACCGGGGTGCGGCGGTACGTGATGGTGTCGTCGATGGGCGCGGACCCGTCGCATCCCGGGGACGACGTCTTCGACGTGTACTTGCGCGCCAAGGGCGAAGCCGATGCGTACATACGCGGCTTCAACAGCCTGGACTGGACGATCCTGCGCCCCGGGATGCTGACGAACGACGCCGGCACCGGTCTCGTACGCCTGGAGGCGTCCACCGGTCGCGGACCCATCCCGCGCGATGACGTCGCGGCCGTCATCGCGGAGCTGCTGGACACTCCGGCGACGGCCGGGCTGACACTGGAGCTGATCAGCGGGTCGGCGCCGGTGTCCGTAGCGGTGAAGTCGGTAGCAGGGAACTGAGGAGGCCGAATTCCAGGCCCGGCCTAGGTGGTCCAGTGCTGTTCGCTCTCGCCCAAGGGGCGGCGGCGGGCGTGGGCCGCTGGTTGCCTGAACACGTCCCTTCAGCCTTTCGCCCGAGCCGAGGAGTTGCCGTGTCCGCCGCCGAGGTTCCCGCCGCGCAGGAGGCCCTGCTGCAGAGGATGTACGAGGTCTTCAGCACCGCTGAACGCGACACATTCGTCCCGCACTGCCTGTCCCCGGACGTGGACTGGCCGAACGTCGCCGACGGGGTACGCCTGCACGGCCACGACGAGGTACGTGCCTACTGGGCAGCGCAGTTCGAGGCCGCGCATCCCCTCGTACGGCTGGAGGGGCTGCGTCTCGACGAGGACGGGCAGCGGGTGGTCGCCACCGTGCGTCAGGGCCTGCGGGACGATGCGGGCGATCACTGGGCGGAGGAACTGGTCGAGCATGTGTACCGCTTCGGTCCTAAGGGCCTGGTGAGCCGTATGGACGTACGGCCGGTCCTCTGACGTCTGGCCTGTCAGGCTGAAGTGCCGGGCTGGTCAGAACAGGGGGAGCTGGCCGGGGAAGTCCGGCACGACGTATTCATCCAGCCCTGGCTGGACTGCCCCGAGCTGCGCCGGCCTGCGCGACCCGGGGCACGATACGAGCTGCCCGCTCTCACGCGCTCCTGGCGGGTCGTGCCGCGCGAACCGCCCGGCGACGACGGCGATCTCCCGACGGCACTCGGGGCAATTCCTACGGCGTGACGACATACGGACCAGCGTACGAAGCCGGACGGCGACAAGAAGAGACCCTCTCGGGCCTGCTTTCTCGCAGGCCCGAGAGGGTCTCTCTCAGAGTGGCGGCGCCAGGATTCGAACCTGGGAAGGCTGAGCCGGCAGATTTACAGTCTGCTCCCTTTGGCCGCTCGGGCACACCGCCAGGGGTTGCTGCCCTTGGAACCGCCCTTCGGCGCTGCTCCGTGGCAACGACGTAAACGATACCCGATGCCCAGGGGTGCTTCGCCACCCGATTGATCGGCACTCGGAGGGTGGGGGGTGGCTAGGCTTGAGCGGATGCGGCCGGGACCGAGCCGGGCTCGACGGCCGCCCCACGCACCCCGATACAAGGAGCCACAGGACATGGCCGACTCCAGTTTCGACATCGTCTCGAAGGTCGAGCGGCAGGAGGTCGACAACGCCCTCAACCAGGCCGCCAAGGAAATCTCGCAGCGCTACGACTTCAAGAACGTGGGCGCCTCCATCTCTTGGTCCGGCGAGAAGATCCTGATGGAGGCGAACTCCGAGGAGCGGGTCAAGGCCATCCTCGACGTCTTCCAGTCCAAGCTGATCAAGCGCGGCATCTCGCTGAAGGCCCTGGACGCGGGCGAGCCGCAGCTCTCCGGCAAGGAGTACAAGATCTTCGCCTCCATCGAGGAAGGCATCTCCCAGGAGAACGCCAAGAAAGTGGCGAAGATCATTCGCGACGAAGGGCCGAAGGGCGTCAAGGCGCAGGTTCAGGGCGATGAGCTGCGGGTCAGCTCGAAGAGCCGTGACGACCTGCAGGCCGTGATCGCACTGCTGAAGGGCAAGGACTTCGACTTCGCGCTGCAGTTCGTGAACTACCGGTGAGATCGCGCTGGTTGCGCGTACGGGGAAGGGTGGGCACCGTCGGGTGCCCACCCTTCCCGCCCGCTGGCTGCGGTTTGAGGGTGTGTACTCAGTTGCGCGAGTGGCCGAACAGGATGCGGTAGGCGACCAGCAGGACGAGGGAGCCACCGATCGCGGCGGCCCAGGTGGCGCCGTCGTAGAAGTCCTTGGTGATCGGGTTGTCCAGCCAGCGGGCTGATATCCAGCCGCCGATGAACGCGCCCGCGACGCCGATGAGCGTCGTGCCGATGAAGCCGCCCGGGTCGCGGCCCGGCAGCAGGAACTTGGCTATGGCGCCGGCCAGCAGCCCCAGAATGATCCAGCTGATGATCCCCATACCGTGAACCTGCCCTTCCGTGCTGTGCCTGTGCTGTGATCTTGCTCTCGCCAGGCTGTGTTCCCGCCGCTGATGTGCTGCTGTTCGCGGCTTCGCCTGTGCTGCGGCTCTTGTCGTTGTTCGTCTGTTGTTGCTGGAGAGGACGCCGCTACGGCGTCGGCCGGTTGCACTGATCAGTAGGGTGCCGCTCATGACACAGTCCGGTTCTGGCCGACCCGGCTCGTCGCCGTCCGGTCCGGGTGCCTCCCGCGCGCGGCAGCCCGGCTCGCCACAGCCCGAGGCGGAGCTACGGCGGACGCTCGGCGTCGGCGACGCCGTGGTCATCGGACTCGGGTCGATGGTCGGGGCCGGAATCTTCGCCGCCCTCGGGCCCGCGGCGCATGCGGCCGGGTCCGGCCTGCTCCTCGGTCTGGGCGTCGCCGCCGTCGTCGCGTACTGCAATGCGACGTCCTCGGCGCGCCTCGCCGCCCTCTATCCCGCATCGGGCGGAACGTATGTGTACGGGCGGGAGCGGCTCGGAGAGTTCTGGGGGTATCTGGCGGGCTGGGCGTTCGTCGTCGGCAAGACCTCCTCGTGTGCGGCGATGGCGCTCACCGTGGGCGCGTACGTCTGGCCTGGGCAGGCGCACGCGGTGGCCGTCGGGGCCGTGGTGGCGCTGACCGCCGTGAACTACGGCGGTGTGCAGAAGTCCGCGTGGCTGACGCGGGCGATCGTGGCGGTGGTTCTCGCGGTACTCGCCTCCGTGGTGGTCGTGTGCCTCTCCTCCGGGAACGCCGATGCCGGGCGGCTCGACGTGGGGGTCTCCGGGGGAGCAGGCGGCGTGCTTCAGGCGGCAGGCCTGCTGTTCTTCGCCTTCGCGGGGTACGCGCGGATCGCGACGCTCGGCGAGGAGGTGCGGGATCCCGCGCGCACCATTCCGCGCGCGATCCCGCTGGCGCTGGGCATCGCGCTGCTGGTGTACACGGCTGTGGCGGTGGCTGTCCTTTCCGTGCTGGGGTCGGGCGGGCTCGGGCAGGCGACGGCGCCGCTGGCCGACGCGGTACGGGCGGCCGGTGTGCCGGGGCTTGTCCCGGTCGTACGGGTCGGTGCCGCCGTTGCAGCGCTCGGCTCACTTCTCGCGCTGATCCTGGGTGTGTCGCGGACGACGCTGGCCATGGCCCGCGACCGGCATCTGCCGGGCACATTGGCCGCCGTGCATCCGCGCTTCCAGGTGCCTCATCGGGCCGAGCTGGCCGTCGGCGCGGTGGTCGCCGCGCTGACCGCGACGGTGGATGTGCGGGGTGCCATCGGCTTCTCCTCCTTCGGTGTGCTCGTGTACTACGCGATCGCCAACGCCTCGGCTTGGACGCTCAGTTCGGACTTCAGGGCGCGCGTCGGGCCGGCGGTCGGGGCAGCCGGATGCGTCACGCTGGCGTTCGCCTTGCCGGGGGTGTCGGTGGTTGTGGGCGCGGGTGTGCTGGGCGCGGGGGCAGCCGCGTATGGAGGGCGGAAGTGGCTTGCCTCGCGGCAGAACGGGCGGGACTCTGGCCAGCAGGGTGGCACAGGATGAAGACGCCCTGCGCAGACGTCGTACAGCGCACACTACGGAGGTGCGTCCGCGGGCTCGGGGTGTGAAGGCTTGCGCCACAGCCTCGAGTTGTGGGCCTCAGTGGCGACACTCGTCATCATTTGCTCGATCTCGGTCATGGGTTCATAGTGCAGGGCGCCACTGACATTCGGGCGGGCTGTGGATAACCAGGCTGTGGATAGTGGTGCGGCGTCAGGCGAGGCGAACCTGGATGCCTTCGGCTGCAAGGAATTCGAGCAGTTCCTCGAAGGTCCAGGGCCGATTGTCGATACGCGGGGTGAGTCCGAGGCAGGTGCGGGCGACCTCCGCGTCGTGCCAGACCAGGTTGGAGGGCCGGCCGGCTCCCCAACCGCCGCGGAGGCAGTCGACCAGCGCGTCGAGACCCCAGCCGAAGTAGCCCCCGGGTCCGTTCACCGCCTCGCCGAGTGCGCAGAAGAAGCCGGGCTCGTCGGTGATGTGACGGCCGTCGAGGTGGTACGTGCCGCCGGGCGCGGCGTCGGGTGTCTGCGCGACGTGGTTGTCCCGCACCGTGTCGAGCCAGTAGCGGCGCCCCTCTGTGCCGCACCGCGCCCAGGAGTTGGGCTGGGCCGGGCGTCCGTCGTCCCACAGCTCCCAGACCTCCCGGGCAGCGGTCGGCGGCCGCTCGGACCACGGTTCCAGCGTGAGGTCCACCAGGCCGCGGCCGGACGGGATCCAGGCGACGAGCTCGCCTTCGACGGCGCACTGAACAGCACGGCCGGATGTGTCGAGACGGATCAGCTTGGCGTGCCCGAGATCCTCCTCCCCCGCGTTCAGTGCCGTAAGAAGGGCTCCTTGCGGGGCACAGCCGAGCAGCCGCACGGACGGTTCGACGAGGTCCGGCCCGCCGTTCTCGACGTACGCCAAATCCCGGCAGCTGCCCCGTGCTTGGTCCTCCGTTCCGAGCAGCCGGTAGCCCGGGGAGAGCGGTGGGCACTGCGGATAGTCGAACGAGTTGTCCGGGGACTGGCGGGCCTCGATCGTGATGTCCAGCAGCGACAGGTCGCGCGCGCATGGGCGGTCGCTGAGGACACGTACGTCCTCCAGGCACCACTCGCCGACCCCGTCACCCTTCTTGTCGAGGATCTGCAGAGCGAGGAAGCCGAGCGGCGCCGAGCCATCGGCACGCGCGCGTGCGAGGGCGGTAGTCAACTCCCCTGCCGGTGCGCAGCCCAGCAATGCGTACGTCCCGCGCGCGGGAGGACGCGGATCGCCGAAGAGGTTCTCGGCGTCCGCGCACAGGGCCCAGATCTCGTCGTCCTCGGCCTCGACGTCGTAGGCCGCCAAGGCGTACTTCGGCTGTCGCACCCCGTGCCGCTCTACCAGCGAGACGTCGCGAACGGCTGGTCCGTACGCACGATTTCGCGTCCCAGAGGGACCAGCGAAACGGGGATCAGCTTGAAGTTGGCGATCCCCAGGGGGATGCCGATGATCGTGAGGCACTGCAGGACACCGGTGACGATGTGGGTGAGGGCGAGCCACCAGCCCGCCAGGATCAGCCACAGGATGTTGCCGACGAAAGAGGCCGCGCCCGCACTGGGACGCTCGACCGTCGTATGTCCGAACGGCCACAGGGCGTACACGCCGATACGGAACGCCGCGATGCCAAACGGGATGCCGATGATCGTTATGCACAGCAGCACGCCCGCGAACACGTAGCCGAGGAACAGCCAGAAGCCGCTCAGTACGAGCCATATGACGTTCAGGATTGTCTTCACTGGTGGTGACCTGCCATCTGCTCGAGCCGGGCAATGCGCTCCGCCATCGGCGGATGCGTGGAGAACAGCCTGGACATCCCCTGGCCCGGACGGAAGGGATTCGCGATCATCATGTGGCTTGCGGTCTCGATGCGCGGCTCGGGGGGCAGCGGAAGCTGCTTCGTGCCCGCTTCGAGCTTGCGCAGGGCGCTCGCCAAGGCCAGCGGGTCGCCGGTGAGCTGGGCGCCGGAGGCGTCGGCCTCGTACTCTCGGGAGCGACTGATGGCGAGCTGGATCAGGGAGGCGGCGAGCGGACCCAGGATCATGATCATCAGCATGCCCAGGAGGCCGGGGCCCTCGTCGTCGTCGGAGCGGCCGAGCGGGATCAGCCAGGCGAAGTGGACCAGGAACATGATCACGGAGGCGAGAGCGCCGGCGACCGACGAGATCAGTATGTCGCGGTTGTAGACGTGGCTCAGCTCATGGCTGATGACGCCGCGCAACTCACGCTCGTTCAGGATCCGCAGGATGCCGTCGGTGCAGCACACAGCAGCATTGCGCGGGTTGCGGCCCGTCGCGAACGCGTTGGGTGCCTCGGTCGGCGAGATGTACAGGCGGGGCATGGGCTGGCGGGCCTGCGTGGAGAGTTCACGCACCATCCGGTAGAGGGCCGGGGCCTCGAACTCACTCACCGGGCGCGCGCGCATCGCGCGTAGCGCCAACTTGTCGCTGTTCCAGTACGCGTACGCGTTCGTGCCGATCGCGATCAGCAGCGCGACGACGAGGCCCATACGCCCGAAGAGGCTGCCGATGACGATGATGAGTGCGGACAGTCCCCCGAGGAGTACGGCGGTCCTGAGCCCGTTGTGCCGGCGGTGCACGGTACGCCCTCCAAGTTGTGCGGCAGGGGAACCCTTTGCTTGCTGATCTCTGTCACTGACTCCGTGCTTCCACGGTCCAGTGGACCCTCCCTTACTGGTCAACGCCAGGCGGGAAGCCCTAGTTCCCTTGTGCGCGCGGCGGTGAGGGTGGGCCGTCCGGGTGAGTGCGGCAACGCCTGGCACGCACGCGTGCGGTTCGGGTGGCCCACGCGCGCGTGCCGGATGCCGTCAGCGGCTCAGAAGAGGCCGGTTTCGCGGTTCAGAACAGGCCGGTGTCCGAGAAGCGGAGGACCAACTGGGGTGCTCCGGAGAGGGCGACTCCCAGGACCGCGGTCAGTGCGATCGCGGCGGTCAGCGGGGCCGGGACGCGGTGCTTTTCGGGTTCCCCTTCGGGGGCGCGGAACAGGAGCGTCGTCCACTGGAGGTAGTAGAAGAGCGCGATCACGACGTTGACGGCCATGACCACGGCGAGCCAGCCGAGGCCCGCGTCCACGGCCGCCGAGAAGACGGTGACCTTCGCGAAGAGGCCGATGATGCCCGGCGGCAGGCCCGCGAGGCAGAGCAGGAAGAAGCCCAGCACGAGCGCGGACAGTGGGCGTGAGGCGTACAGGCCGCGGTAGTCGCTGATGCGGTTGAGTGGCTTCGTACGGGCCACCAGGGCGGCGACGGCAAAGGCTCCGAGGTTCACTGCGGCGTACATCAGGGCGTACGCGACGGTGGAGCCGATGGCCTTTTCGGCGTCCTGGGAGTACGCGGCGGCGGCGATCGGCACGAGGAGGTAGCCGGCCTGGCCGACCGAGGACCAGGCGAGCAGTCGTACCGCGCTGTACGCGCGCGTGGACTGCTGCCGCAGGGCGCCCACGTTGCCGATCGTCATGGTGAGCGCGGCCAGGGCGGCGAGTGCCGGGCCCCAGACATCGGCGTACGACGGGAGGGCGATCACGGTGACGAGGATCAGCCCGGAGAAGCCGACCGCCTTGCCGACGACCGACAAGTAGGCGGCCACCGGCAAGGGCGCCCCTACGTAGGTGTCGGGCACCCAGAAGTGGAAGGGCACGGCGGCCGTCTTGAAGGCGAAGCCGACGAGGGTGAGAACGACGCCGGTCTGGGCGAGCGTGTGGAGTTGTCCGTCTACGTTCTGGATCTCGGTGGCGATCTGCGTGAGGTACAGGGTGCCTGTAGAGGCGTAGATGAAGCTGACGCCCATGAGGCTCACGGCGGTTGCGGTGACCGAGGACAGGAAGAACTTCAGAGCCGCTTCGGAGGACTTCCTGTCGCCGCGTTTGATGCCGACGAGGGCGAAGGCGGGCAGTGAAGCGACTTCCAGGGCGACGATCAGGGTCGCAAGGTCGCGGGAGGCGGGAAGCAGGGCGGCGCCGGCGGCTGAGGAGAGCAGCAGGAACCAGAACTCCCCTTCGGGGAGTTCCCTGTTGGCGTCCTTCAGGGCGGTGACGGAGAGAAGGGCCGCCAGGAGGGCTCCGCCGAGGACGAGGAACTGGATGACGAGCGTGAACTGGTCCGCCGTGTAGCTGCAGACGTCCGCGTCGCCGGTCAGGCAGAAGGTGGAGCGGTCGCCGTCCAGGAGGGGCAGAAGCATCAGCGTGGACGCGGCGAGTCCAGCGACGGACAGCCAGCCGAGCAGCGCCTTCTTGGCGTCGCCCACGAAGAGGTCGACGACGAGCACCACGAGGCCGACGACCGCCGCGATGGTGGGCGGTGCGATCGCGAGCCAGTCGACGGACTGGACCACGGACTCGGCCAGAGGCTGGGCCAGGTTGCTCATCGGGTGCCTCCTGCGAGGAGCTGCTGCACTGCCG
This sequence comes from Streptomyces sp. NBC_00286, assembly GCF_036173125.1. Taxonomy (NCBI): domain Bacteria; kingdom Bacillati; phylum Actinomycetota; class Actinomycetes; order Kitasatosporales; family Streptomycetaceae; genus Streptomyces; species Streptomyces sp. NBC_00286. The sequence continues at coordinate 6,013,623 of NZ_CP108054.1, read as the reverse complement.
GGTCGCTCAGACCGAGCAGAGCCTTGGGCCAGAGTCCGGCGACGACGGTGAGGGCGACAAGCGGGGTCCAGGCGGCGAACTCGTACGTCTGGACGTCCGCGAACCCGGGGCTGTCCTGAGGAACGACGCCCATGCAGACGCGGCGTACCACGATGAGCAGGTACGCGGCGGTGAGCAGGGTGCCGAACGCGGCGATCGCCATGAAGGTCAGGAACGCGGGCCGGCTGAGATCGTCGGCCGGATCGAAGGCGCCGAACAGCGCCAGCATTTCGCCCCAGAACCCGGCGAGGCCCGGCAGCCCGAGCGAGGCGACGGCACCGAAAGCGAGCAGACCGCCGAAGCGCGGGGCCTTGCCGTAGAGCGCGGCGCCGGTCTGCTCCGCGAGTGCGTCGAGGTCGGTGGTGCCCGTACGGTCCTTGAGCGCGCCGACCAGGAAGAACAGCAGGCCGGTGATGAGGCCGTGGGCGATGTTCGCGAACAACGCGCCGTTCACGCCGGTCGGGGTCATCGTCGCGATGCCGAGGAGTACGAAGCCCATGTGGCCGACGGAGGAGTACGCGATGAGGCGCTTGAGGTCGCCCTTCGCGCCCTGCTTGGCGAGGGCGAGGCAGGCGAGGGATCCGTAGATGATCCCGACGACGGCGAAGGCGGCGAGGTAGGGCGCGAAGGTGCGGAAGCCGTCGGGCGTGATCGGCAGCAGAATCCGGACGAACCCGTACGTACCCATCTTCAGCAGGACACCAGCCAGCAGGACGGAGCCGACGGTCGGCGCGGCGGTGTGGGCGTCCGGCAGCCAGCTGTGCAGCGGCCACATCGGCGTCTTGACCGCGAGCCCGATTCCGATCGCCAAAACGGCGATGACCTGCACGGATGTGGTCAGCGACCGGCCGTTGTCAGTGGCGAGTGCCATCATGTCGAACGTGCCGGACTTGAGCCCGACGAGGAGCAGGCCCAACAGCATGACAACGGAACCGAGCAGTGTGTAGAGGATGAACTTCCAAGCGGCAGCCTGCCGTTGCTCACCGCCCCAGCGGGCGATGAGGAAGTACATCGGGATGAGCACCATCTCGAAGGCGAGGAAGAAGAGCAGAAGGTCGAGGACGGCGAAGGTCGCGAGGGTGCCTGACTCGAGGACGAGCAGGAGCGAGACGAAGGCCTTCGGGGTCGGGCCCGAGGGCATCTTGAAGTAGGAGTACAGCGCGCAGAGGAAGGTCAGCAGCGCGGTCAGGACCAGGAGGGGGAGGGAAATGCCGTCTGTGCCGAGGTGGATCCGCACGTCGAGTGCGGGGATCCAGCTGATGTCCGTCGTGGCCTGCATCTTCGACGGCTGGTCGTGGTCGAAGCCGAGCGCGAGGACGATCGCGGCGATCAGCACGGCGCCGGTGACGGTGACGCCGTGGCGCAACACGGCTTGCTCGGGGGACTTTCCCTTCAGCCCTGGTGGGGCGGGCAGGAGAGCGGCGGCGGCGCCGAGGAGCGGGCCGACGACGATGAACGCCAGAAGAACCTGCATCACGGACTCGTTGATATCGATCACGCCTGCTCACGCTCCCGTGGCGACTAGGAGGGCGGCGACCGCGAGGACGACGGTGCCGGCGAGCAGCGCGCTCACATAGGTCTGCACATTGCCGGTCTGGGCGCGCCGGACGGCCGCGCCGAGGAGGCGGGGCAGGGCGCCCGCGCCGCGTACGTAGGTGTCGACGACCTCTCGGTCGAGGAACCGGACGAGTGTGGCTCCGGACTGGACCGGGCGGACAAAGAGTGCCGCGTAGACGGCGTCAAGGTGGAAGCCGACGGCAGCATGGCGGTGCAGCGGTCCCAGGAGCAGGCGCCCGGGGTCCGCCGGGTCGGGTGCGGAGGCTACGTTTCCGTACGCGGGCGCATGGCTGGCGATGGCTTCGGCCTCGACGAGCCCGGCGTCCCCCTCCGGGTGGGCCGCGACCGCACCCAGCGGGACGCGCGCCGCGAGCGCCGTGGTGTGCCTCCAGGCACCGTACGTGACGATGCCGCCGACGAGGGCAACTCCCGTGCCGAGCACGGAGGTGGCGAGGGTCGGGGTCAGATCGTGCCCGTCGAACCAGTCGGGCAGCAGGCCGGTGGTGAGCCCGAGGGCGAGCGACGGGACGGCGAGTACCCACAGCACGGCGTTCATGGCGAGGGGCTGCCTGCCGTGGTCGGGGGCTTCGCCTCCGTGGCCGCGGAAGGCGAGCAGCCACAGGCGCATCGCGTACGCGGCGGTGAGCAGGGCGGTGATCAGGCCGGCGACGAGGACGATCCAGCCTGCGACGCCGGGGATGTTCTCGGCGTGACCGGTGGCGGCGTGCTCGGCGGCGCCCAGGACGGCTTCCTTTGAGAAGAAGCCGCTGAAGGGAGGGATCGCGGCAAGGGCGAGGAGCGCCACGGTCATCGTCCAGTAGGCGTCGGGGACGCGGGCGCGCAGGTCCTTCATGCGGGACATGGCGGCCAGCGAGTTGGTGCCGGCGGCGTGGATGATCACGCCTGCGGCGAGGAACAGCAGCGCCTTGAAGGCGCCGTGGGAGAGGAGGTGGAAGACGGCGGCACCGCGGTCGCCGACGGCGAGGGCGCCGGTCATGTAGCCGAGCTGGCCGATCGTCGAGTACGCGAGGACGCGCTTGATGTCGTCCTGGGCGAGCGCGGCGAGCGCCGAACCGGCCATCGTGACGGCGGCCATGACGGCGAGGACGAGCAGCGCGGCCGAGGAGGCGGCGAAGACCGGAAGGAGCCGGGCGATGAAGTAGACACCGGCGGCGACCATCGTTGCGGCGTGGATCAGCGCGGAGACGGGTGTGGGGCCCGCCATCGCGTCGGGCAGCCAGGTGTGCAGCGGGAACTGTGCCGACTTGCCCGCCACACCGGCGAGGAGCAGCAGGGCGATCAGCGTCGGATGGTCGAGTCCGCCGCTCGCGACCGAGCCGAGGACGGTCCTGATGCGGAAGGAACCGGCGTCTGCGGCGAGCGCGAACAGACCGATCAGGAAGGGGATGTCGCCGAGTTTGGTGACCAGGAAGGCCTTCAGGGAGGCGGCGCGTGCTTCTGGGGTCTCCCAGTAGTGGCCGACGAGGAAGTACGAGCAGATGCCCATGATCTCCCAGCCGACCAGGAGCACCATCAGGTCGCCGGAGTAGACGACGAGCAGCATCGCGGAGGTGAAGAGGGAGACGAGAGCGGCGTACGAGGGGTAGCGCGGGTCGTCGCGCAGGTAGCCCGTCGAGTAGATCTGCACGCAGGAGGCGACGACGCCGACCAGGACGGCGACGAGGGCGGCGAAGCCGTCGATGTGCAGGGCGAGTTCGATGGGGACCGAGCCGGTCGGGGTGAGCTCGGTGGCGGCGTCGATGGCCTGGTCGCCGCTCTGGCGTACGGCGACGAGGACGGTGAGAGCCAGGGAGGTCACCGAGGGCAGGACGGCGAGGGGGCGTACGAAACCGGGGGCTGTGCGGCCCAGGAGCAGGCCGGCCGCGGCGCCCAGGAACGGAAGGAGGGGGACGAGGACGGCGAGGGTGGTCGTGGTCACGCGGTGGCCTCAGCCTTCTCGGCCGTCGTGGGCGCGGCGGATCCGGGGGCGTCGTGGCCGTCGTCGCTGTCATCGCCGTCGTCGGTCTCGGCGGTGTCGCGGAGCTTGTCGATGTCCGAGGTGCCGCGATTGCGGTAGACGGCGAGGACGATCGCCAGGCCGATGCCGATCTCGGCGGCGGCGATGGCGATGGTGAACAGGGTCAGGGCCTGGCCGGAGTGCAGGGTGTCCTGTGCGGTCTTGCTGAGCCAGACGTCGAAGGCGACCAGGTTCAGGTTGACGGCGTTGAGCATCAGCTCGACGGACATCAGGACCAGGATCGCGTTGCGGCGCGCGAGGACTCCGTACAGGCCCGTGCAGAAGAGGAGGGCGGAGAGCACGGCGGGATAGGCGAGATGCATCAGCGGGCGCCTTCCTTGCCCTGGCGCGAGGGCTGCTCGTCGGAGGAGGTGGCCGGGCCCGTACCCGAAGGCTGCTTGCCCGGGGCCGTACTCCCTGTGGGCAGGTTGGAGGCGGCGGCCTTGCGGGAGAGGACGATCGCGCCGACCAGGGCGGCGAGGAGGAGGACGGAGAGGGCTTCGAAGGGGAGGACCCAGTTCTGGAAGAGGGCCTTGCCGTTTGCCTCGGTGGAGCCGGCGGCGGCGCCGTCCAGGTCGATCCAGGTCGTCCGGAAGGCGTCGACGACGACCCAGACGAGGGCGGTGGCCGCGGCGATGGCGACGGTCAGGGCGGCCCAGCGGTTGCCGGAGTCGGCGTCCGGGGACCGGCCGATGGGGGCCTTGGTGAGCATCAGACCGAAGAGGAGGAGCACGACGACGGAACCGACGTAGATGAGGACCTGCACCCAGGCGATGAACTCGGCGGTGAGCAGGAGGTATTCGACGGCGAGGCTGCCGAGCGTCACGACCAGCCACAGGGCGGCGTGGACCAGTTGCTTGGTGGTGACGGTCACGACGGCCGCGCCGAGGGTGACGAGGCCGACGAGGAGGAAGGCGATCTCGACGCCGGTCGGGGAGAGGAAGCCGTTGGTTTCGGCGGCGGTGGTCGTCGCCGTTGATGCGGCGACGGCGGCGAGGCTCACGCGTCTCCCTCCTGCGGCGCGGTCGGCTCCGCCCCGGCTGCCGGTTCGTCTGCCCGGGCTGCCTGCTCCCCGGCTGCCTGTTCGGCGGCGAGCTTGTCGGCGGTCTTGCGGGCGGCGGCGAGTTCCTTCGGTTCCTCGGCGGAGGGGTCGAGGGCCGGAGGGGCCGGGACGGTCCACATCCACTCGCGGAGTTTGTCGCGTTCGTGGGTGAGTTCGTGGATGTCGGTCTCCGCGTACTCGAACTCCGGGGACCAGAAGAGCGCGTCGAAAGGACACACCTCGATGCAGATACCGCAATACATGCACAGAGCGAAGTCGATGGCGAAGCGGTCGAGGACGTTACGGCTGCGCTCGCGGCCTCCGGGGGCGGCGGGCGGGACCGTCTCCTTGTGGGAGTCGATGTAGATGCACCAGTCCGGGCACTCGCGGGCGCACAGCATGCAGACCGTGCAGTTCTCCTCGAAGAGGCCGATGACGCCGCGGCTTCGGGGCGGGAGTTCGGGCTGGGCGTCCGGGTACTGCGCGGTGTGCGCGCGCTTCGTCATCGTGCGCAGGGTGACGGCCAGGCCCTTGGCGAGGCCGCTGCCGGGGATGCGAGACCGAGTGGGCGGGAGGGACTCAGCCATGGCTACTGGATCACCACCTTGACGACGCCGGTGAGGGCGATCTGGGCGAGGGAGAGAGGGACGAGGAGGGTCCAGGAGAGTTTCTGGAGCTGGTCCTCGCGGAGACGGGGATAGGTGACGCGGAGCCAGATCACGAGGAAGGCGAGGACCGCGGTCTTCAGCAGGGTCCAGACCCAGCCGAGGCCGTCGGCGCCCCACGGGCCGTGCCAGCCGCCCAGGAAAAGGACGGTGGTCAGGCCGCACAGGACGATGATTCCGGCGTACTCGGCGAGGAGGAAGAGAGCGAAACGCAGACCGGTGTACTCGGTGTACGCGCCGAAGATGATCTCCGAGTCGGCGACCGGCATGTCGAAGGGAGGGCGCTGGAGTTCGGCGAGGCCGGCCACGAAGAAGACGAGCGCGCCGACGATCTGCCAGGGCAGCCACCACCACTCGAAGGCGTCGAGGATGCCGGGGAGCGAGACCGTGCCCGCGGCCATCGCGACCGAGGCCGCGGTGAGGAGCATCGGGAGTTCGTAGGCGAGGAGTTGGGCGGCGGTGCGGAGGCCGCCGAGGAGGGAGAACTTGTTGGCCGAGGCCCAGCCCGCCATGAGTGAGCCGAGGACGCCCACGCCCATCACGGCGAGGACGAAGAAGATGCCTGCGTCGATGACCTCGCCGACGGCACCTTCGCCCGGGCCGATGGGGATGGCGAGAAGGACGAGTAGGTACGGGAGGAGGGCGACGGCGGGGGCCAGCTGGAAGATACGGCGGTCGGCGCCCGCGGGGACGACGTCTTCCTTCTGGGCGAACTTCACGCCGTCCGCGACGAGTTGGGCCCAGCCGTGGAAGCCGCCCGCGTACATGGGGCCGAGGCGGCCCTGCATATGGGCCATCACCTTGTGCTCCGTCTGGCCGACGATCAGCGGGAAGGTGAGGAACACGACGAAGACGATCAGGAGTCGCAGGGTGACGTCGAGCACGTCGTTCACTGCGGGCCTCCTGGGGGGTTGTCGTCGGTGGGGTGCTGGGCTTCGGGAGTCTCGGAGGGTTTCGCCTGCGCCTCCTCGGGAGCTTCGGCAGCCCTGGGCTCGTCGGGCTCGACGTCCGGTTGCCGCTCAGGCGAGGGACGCTCTTCAGTGGGCGACTCCCCCGTTGGCGACTCGCTCTTCGGCGACTCGCCTGTGGGCGGCTCCCCGATCCGCGACTCCTCCGTGGGAGCCCCCGTGGGCGGCTTCTGCTCAGAGTCGTCGAAGGCGGGGCGCGCATGGTGCCACGGAGCGTCCGTACTGCGGGCGCGCGCCGGGCGGGCGGGCTGCCCGCCTTCGGGCTGCCGCTTGCCTCCGGGCTGCTGCTCGCCGCCAGCTTCGTCGGCCGGGGCGGCAGCGGACACCCCCCGCTGCGACGCCGAGCCCTCGTCGGCGCTGCGGGCGCGACGCGGTGCCGCGGGCGGCGTTTCGGCACCCGATGCCGAGGCGGGCGAGGCCGAAGGAGCACCCGCCGAGCCCGCCTCCGTCCCCTCAGCGCGCTCTGCCCCCTCCGTCCGCTGTGTCGCCGACCCCTCGCTCACGCTGCGCGCCCGGCGTCCCGCAGGCCTGCCCTCCGCCGTCGTACCCGTACCAGGACCCGCGGCGGGCGCACCCGAAGCCGGGGCCTGGCTCGCCGAGCCCTCCCCCGCTGTGCGAGTCCGCCGGGCCGGGCGTTCGCCCGCGGCCCGGGCCGCGCCTCGGGCAGGGCGGGCCGGAGCAGGCGGGAGCTGGCCCTTCAGGGGGCCCCACTCGTTCGGGTCGGGGACGCCGGGCGGCAGCATCTGGCGGCGCTTCGGACCGCCGTGCTCCGACTCCCCCGGCTCCTTCGCGCCGGGCCAGGCCTTGGCGACGCGGGCCGCCAGGACGAAGTCCTTGCGCAGGGGGTGCCCCTCGAAGCCCTCCGGGAGGAGCAGCGGCGCGAGCCCCGGGTGGCCCTCGAAGGTGACGCCGAACATCTCGTGGGTCTCACGTTCGTGCCAGGCGGCGCCCGCGTAGACGTCCACGGCGGAAGGGAGTACGGGTGCGTCGTGCGGCACGGTCGTACGTACGAGAAGGCGGCGTACCGGAGCGAGTGCGACCACATGGGCCGCGACGCGGAAGCCCGTGCCGGGCTCGTCGACGGCGCTCAGCCAGTCGAAATACGTACAGCCCAGTTCGTCGCGCGCGGTCTCCAGGGCGGAGATCCAGGCGGCGGGCGGCACGTCGACGGTCAGGAGCTCGTACGACTCCTCGGCCGTGGCCTCCGTACCGAAGAGCTCCTCCACCGGGGAGGGCAGCCAGCCGGTCACCGCTCGCCCTCCTCCCCTGCCGGAACCGGCGGCTTCACCAGCCCGCTCTGCAGCGCGCCCGTGGAAGGCCGGGGGCCGGCGGATCCGTAGCGCTGAGATCCGTACTCGGATCCGTACCGCTCCCCCAGCGACTCCCGTGCGATCTTCTCCTGAAGCTTGAGGATGCCCTGGAGCAGTGCTTCGGGCCGGGGCGGGCATCCGGGGACGTACACATCGACCGGGATGATCTGGTCGACGCCCTTGGTCACGGAGTACGAGTCCCAGTAGGGCCCGCCGCAGTTGGAGCAGGCGCCGAAGGAGATGACGTACTTGGGCTCGGGCATCTGCTCGTACAGCCGCTTCACCGCGGGCGCCATCTTGTCCGTCACCGTCCCCGACACCACCATCAGGTCGGCCTGGCGCGGCCCTGGAGCGAACGGAATCACGCCCAGGCGGATGAAGTCGTGCCGGGCCATGGAGGCGGCGATGAACTCGATGGCGCAGCAGGCGAGGCCGAAGTTGAAGACCCACAGGCTGTAGCGGCGACCCCAGTTGAGGACCACTTTCATCGGCTCGGGGGCAAGACGCGCGAGCGCACCCAGGCGCTTCGGCTCCGGAAGCAGCACAGGCCCCGGCTCGGACACGGGCTCGGGCTGGGTCACGTCCATGTGAGGACGCCCTTCTTGTATGCGTACAGCAGTCCCACGGCCAGGAAGCCGAGGAAGATGAACATCTCTACGAGCGTCGTCGCCCCGTAGCCCGGCGCGGCGAAGACCGTCGCCCAGGGGAACAGGAAGATCGAGTCGACGGCGAAGATCACGTAGAGGAAGGCGTAGACGTAGTAGCGGACCTGGGTGTGGGCCCAGCCCTCGCCGACGGGGTCGACTCCGCACTCGTACGTCAGGAGTTTCTCGGGCGTCGGGACGACGGGCCGCAGCAGGCGCCCGGCTCCGAAGGCGACGGCGACGAACAGCACGCCGATCACGGCGAGCAGTCCGACGACCGAGTAGGACTGGAAGTAGTCCGCCGCGACCGTGATCCCGGCGGTCCCGGTCCCCGCGCCCCTGGTCGGTTCCGGCACGTCCGCCCCTCGCTCCCTGACCTCGTATGACCGCGTATGACCTCGTGCGCGCGCTGATGTGCGCCGTGCGATGCGCCGTGCTCGACGATCTGTACGCACCGGAGTCTAGGCCCTGCTAAAGAAACGGTAAGCAGCCCGTCACGCCTTGGCATGCGCGGAGGTCGCCGACGGGCGCCCGGCGGGAAGCAGGGGTGGGGTTTTCCCCAGGGGATCCCGGCGGTCCACCTCATGGCGCTCCGGCCTGCGGCCCGGCACGCTAGCCGTTATGACCGAACGCATCATCGCCACCGACACCCGGGACGTCGGCGACCGGCCGCCGCCCGCGCGCTTCGCCTACGACCGGCACACCTGGAAGGAGATCGCGCATCTCCTGGCGAACCTGCCGGTGTCGCTGATCGGTTTCACGTACGTCGTGACGGTCCTGTCCACTGGCGCCTTCCTGACCCTGACGGTGATCGGTCTTCCGCTGCTCGCGGGCGGGCTGATGGGCGCCCGTCTGCTGGGCAAGCTGGAGCGGGGCCGGGCCAGGGCACTGCTGGGGGTACGGGTGGACGAGCCGAGTCCGCTGCCGTGGCGAGGCCGGGGCGGCTTCCTCCCCGCGCTGTGGATGGCGCTGAAGGACCCCGTCGGCTGGCGGACGGTGCTGTACGACTTCATGCGGTTGCCCTGGGGCATCCTCACTTTCACTATCACGCTGACCTCGTTGTTCGTGCTGTGGCCGGTGCTGCCGTTCATCGCGCGCGGGCTCGCCAACGCGGACCGGGCGATGGTCCGCGGGCTGCTGTCGCCCTCCGACGAACTGGAGCGGCGCATAGCCGAGTTGGAGTCGGACCGGGGCGTGGTCGTCGACACGGCCGCGGCCGATCTGCGGCGTATCGAGCGGGATCTGCACGACGGAGCGCAGGCGCGACTCGTCAACCTCGCGATGGGGCTCGGTCTGGCCAAGGAGAAGCTCCTGGAGGACCCCGACACCGCGGCGTCGATGGTCGAGGAGGCGCACGGCGAGGTGAAGATGGCGCTCCAGGAACTGCGCGACCTGGCCCGTGGCATCCATCCCGCCGTCCTCACCGACCGCGGGCTCGACGCCGCCCTGTCCGCGGTGGCCTCCCGCTGCACGGTCCCCGTCAAGGTGACCGCCGACCTGCCGATGCGCCCGGCCGCGGCCATCGAGGGCATCGCGTACTTCACGGTCTCCGAGCTCCTCCAGAACGTCAGCAAACACAGCGGGGCACGGTCCGCCTCCGTCGACGTCTGGCGCTCGGACAACCGCCTGCTCATACAGGTCTGGGACGACGGCCGCGGCGGCGCCTCCCTCGACGGCGGCACCGGCATGGCGGGCCTCGCGGACCGGCTCGGCGCGGTAGACGGCCTGTTCATCATTGAGTCCCCCGTAGGCGGCCCGACAACGATCACGGCGGAACTCCCGTGGCGGGACCGCACGGAGGAGCCGGCACGGAGGTAGGCGGACGGCTGCGGGCGCGCTCCGGCGGGCGGCCGGGCTACGCGCCGTACGACTGCCTGCCGTACGACTGCCTGCCGTACGGCTCTCCTCTTGTACGGCACTTCCAGCTGCACGGCCTTCTCCTGCCGTACGACCCTTCACGTCGTACAGCTAGGTAGGGAAAACCCCCGCTCCAAGACGCCGACGTACTCCATGGTCCGCGGGCCTGGCACCGAGCAGTGTGGAGCTACGACAGCGGACAACCGGACCGAACAGGAACCGAGTAGAAACGGACGGCGGCCATGGCGACGGAGTACGGACAGGGATACGGGCGAGACGCTGGGCCCGGATTCCTCGGGGAGGGCGTCGAGGGGCGGCGGCACAGGCTCCCGGCCGCACTGCGGGCGCCATTCGAGGCGCGCAGCTGGAAAGAGTTCGGCTACCTGATGCTGAACCTGCCGGTCAGCATCCTGATGTTCACCTTCGCCGTGACGATGGTGTCGCTGGGCGCGGGCCTGCTGATCACATTCCTCGGCATACCGGTGCTCGCGGCGGCGCTCGCGGGCTGCCGCGGATTCGGCGCGCTGGAACGGGCGCGGGCTCGCGGGCTGCTGGGTCTGGAGGTCGCGGCGCCGGAGCCGTTGCGGGTCCGGAAGCAGGGCCCGATGGCGTGGATGGGCGCGATGCTCAAGAGCGGGGCGTCCTGGCGGCATCTGCTGTACGCGGTGCTGCACTTCCCGTGGGCCGTGTTCTCGTTCGTGGTGGCGATCAACTTCTGGGCGTACGGCTGGGCCATGCTGACGTATCCGCTGTGGTTCTGGGTCTTCCCGGTATGGGCCGGACAGGACGGGCTTCAGCTGTACGGGGATGAGACGCACCGGATCTACCTGGACAACCCCTTCGAGATAACCGTGACGGCGCTGCTGGGGCTGCTGCTCACGCTGGCCACGCCGTGGATCGTACGGGCGCTGACGCTGGTGGACGGGCTGCTGGTGCGCGGGCTGCTCGGGCCTTCGCGGCTGGCGACGCGGGTCGTGGAGCTGGAGTCGGACCGCGGTGTCGTCATCGACACGGCCGCCGCCGATCTGCGGCGTATCGAGCGGGATCTGCACGACGGGGCGCAGGCGCGGCTGGTCGCGCTGGCCATGGACCTGGGGCTGGCCAAGGAGAAGCTGGCGGAGGATCCGGAGGCGGCGGCGCGGATGGTGGGCGAGGCGCACGGTGAGGTGAAGACGGCGCTGCAGGAACTGCGGGACCTCGCTCGTGGCATCCATCCCGCCGTTCTCACCGACCGGGGGCTCGATGCCGCCCTGTCCGCGGTGGCCTCTCGTTGCACGGTGCCGGTTCAGGTCGAGGTGGACCTGCCGTCCCGGCCGACGCCCGCCATCGAGGGCATCGCGTACTTCACCGCGTCCGAGCTGCTCCAGAACGTCAGCAAGCACTCGCGGGCGACGCGGGCATACGTCGACGTCTGGCGCGTCGACAACCGCCTGATGCTTCAGGTCGTCGACAACGGTGCCGGCGGAGCGGATGCCTCCGGCGGTTCTGGCCTGGCTGGTCTCGCCGAACGCCTCGACGCGGTCGACGGCATCCTCGTCGTCGACTCTCCGCCCGGCGGGCCGACGCGCGTCACGGCAGAGCTGCCTTGGCGCCATGCGTCCGCCGGATGAGTGGGGCGCCCACAGGGGTGGGGGGGACACTCGTGTCGCGGCTGCGGGTGCGTTGTGGTTGCTCGCGCAGTTCCCCGCGCCCCTGGGGTGCGTGGTGGGTGCGGGGCGGCGGTCCGGTGCGTCAGCCCGTCGCCAACAGGGCATACGACCCCTTGCTGACACCGGGCGCAACTGTGCCCAGACCGAAGCTAAGCGACGGACATACGACGCACCGGCCCACGTCCCCTCCCACCGGCGGAAGAGTGCGGGTTCGTCGTGGTCTGGGCTCTGAGTGGAGCCGCAGGTTTTTAGGGGCGCGGGGCTGTGGCATTTGCGGCTCCGCCGCGTGGGCGCGACCAGCCACGACGGCGCCGCAGCCGACAACGAACCCACCCCGCCCAACCACCGGAGGTGAAATGCTGGACCCCTACGCGCAAGCCTGCGCCGACTGGGGGGCCAGAAACCGTGGAGGACAGGGTGCAAGTGGTCATCGCCGAGGATTCGGTGCTGCTCAGGGAGGGCCTGACTCGGCTGCTGACCGACCGGGGGCACGAAGTCGTCGCCGGAGTGGGTGACGGTGACGCACTGATCAAGACCATCACAGAACTGGCGGCCCAGGGCACACTGCCGGACGTCGTCGTCGCGGACGTACGGATGCCGCCGACCCACACGGACGAGGGCGTCAAGGCCGCGGTGCAGTTGCGGAAACATCACCCGGGACTCGGGGTACTCGTGCTCTCGCAGTATGTGGAGGAGCAGTACGCCACAGAACTCCTCGCCGGTTCCAGCCACGGCGTCGGCTACCTGCTCAAGGACCGGGTAGCCGAAGTACGTGAGTTCGTGGACGCGGTGGTACGCGTGGCCCGGGGCGGCACGGCGCTCGACCCGGAGGTGGTGGCCCAGCTGCTCGGCCGCAGCCGGAAGCAGGACGTACTCGCGGGACTCACCCCCCGCGAGAGGGAGGTCCTGGGACTTATGGCCGAGGGACGGACGAACTCCGCGATCGCCCGGCAGCTGGTCGTCAGCGACGGCGCCGTGGAGAAGCACGTCAGCAATATCTTCCTGAAGCTCGGCTTGTCCCAGAGCGACGGCGACCACCGACGGGTCCTGGCGGTCCTGACCTACCTGAACTCGTGAACCGGCCCCACCCGAACCCGGACGGGGCGCGCAAGATCCGTAGAACAGCGTCCGTGGAACAACGTCCTAGAACCAAAGGACGAGCCATGAGCGTCCTCAGAAATAGAGGCCAGAGAGTGAATAAGTCGTGGCAAATCGGGGCGTCCCGCGGTCTCAAGGTGGTGTCCATCATGCGAATGGCCGAGGGAAGGCGACCCTTACAGACGTAGGGTTGAAGGTGGGAGCGCTTGCGGGCAGGCCGCTCTCAGACAGCCGCCTCGAGGGAGGTCCAGTTCAGTGACCAGCCAGGTCAGTCCAACCGAACAGGCCGACGGAGCCGTCGTAGGAGAACAGCGCAAACCGGCGGGCGCGGGCGCGAAGGACGTGCGCCGCCTCGACCGGGTGATCATCCGGTTCGCGGGGGACTCGGGTGACGGTATGCAGCTCACCGGCGACCGCTTCACCTCGGAGACGGCGTCGTTCGGCAACGACCTGTCGACGCTGCCGAACTTCCCCGCCGAGATCCGCGCGCCTGCCGGAACCCTGCCGGGCGTCTCGTCGTTCCAGCTGCACTTCGCCGACCACGACATCCTCACGCCGGGCGACGCCCCGAACGTACTCGTGGCGATGAACCCGGCCGCGCTGAAGGCCAACATCGGCGATGTGCCGCGCGGCGCCGAGGTGATCGTCAACACGGACGAGTTCACCAAGCGGGCAATGGCCAAGGTCGGCTACGCCGCGAGCCCGCTGGACGACGGTTCCCTGGATGGCTACCACGTCCACCCTGTGCCCCTGACCACGCTGACGGTCGAGGCGCTCAAGGAGTTCGACCTGTCCCGCAAGGAGGCCGAGCGCAGCAAGAACATGTTCGCGCTGGGCCTGCTGAGCTGGATGTACCACCGGCCCACCGAGGGCACCGAGAAGTTCCTGAAGTCGAAGTTCGCCAAGAAGCCGGACATCGCGGCGGCCAACATCGCCGCCTTCCGCGCCGGGTGGAACTTCGGCGAGACCACCGAGGACTTCGCGGTCTCGTACGAGGTCGCCCCGGCCACGAAGGCGTTCCCGACCGGTACGTACCGGAACATCTCCGGGAACCTGGCCCTGTCGTACGGCCTGATCGCCGCCTCCCGCCAGGCCGACCTGCCGCTCTACCTGGGCTCGTACCCGATCACGCCGGCCTCGGACATCCTGCACGAACTCAGCAAACACAAGAACTTCGGCGTACGGACCTTCCAGGCCGAGGACGAGATCGCCGGTATCGGCGCGGCCCTGGGCGCGGCTTTCGGCGGCTCCCTCGCCGTGACCACGACATCCGGTCCGGGGGTGGCCCTCAAGAGCGAGACCATCGGTCTGGCCGTGAGCCTCGAGCTCCCGCTCCTCGTGATCGACATCCAGCGCGGCGGCCCGTCCACCGGCCTGCCGACCAAGACCGAGCAGGCGGACCTGCTGCAGGCGATGTACGGGCGCAACGGCGAGGCCCCGGTCCCGGTCGTGGCCCCGCGCACACCCGCCGACTGCTTCGACGCGGCCCTGGAAGCCGCCCGGATCGCGGTCACCTACCGCACCCCGGTGTTCCTGCTCTCCGACGGCTACCTGGCCAACGGCTCCGAGCCCTGGCGCATCCCGGACATCGACGAACTCCCGGATCTGCGCACGCAGTTCGCTCAGGGCCCGAACCACACCCTGGACGACGGCACCGAGGTCTTCTGGCCCTACAGACGCGACCCGGCCACCCTCGCCCGCCCGTGGGCGATCCCGGGCACGCCCGGCCTGGAGCACCGTATCGGCGGCATCGAGAAGCAGGACGGCACGGGCAACATCTCGTACGACCCGGCCAACCACGACTTCATGGTGCGTACGCGCCAGGCGAAGGTCGACGGCATCGACGTACCGGACATCGAGGTCGACGACCCTCATGGCGCGCGGATGCTCGTACTGGGCTGGGGGTCGACGTACGGGCCCATCACCGCGGCCGTACGACGGCTGCGCGCGGCCGGGGAGAGCATCGCGCAGGCTCATCTGCGCCATCTCAACCCGTTCCCGCGGAATCTCGGCGAGGTGCTGGGGCGTTACGACAAGGTGGTGATCCCCGAGATGAACCTCGGTCAGCTCGCCACGCTCGTCCGGGCGAAGTACCTGGTGGACGCCCACTCCTACAACCAGGTCAACGGTATGCCGTTCAAGGCTGAGCAGCTCGCCACGGCTCTCAAGGAGGCCATCGATGGCTGAGACGACCACGGAAGGCACGGACACGATCGAGGCGCTTTCCCTTGTGCCCAAGGCCGAGGGCAAGCAGTCCATGAAGGACTTCAAGTCCGATCAGGAAGTGCGCTGGTGCCCCGGCTGCGGCGACTACGCGGTCCTCGCCGCGGTCCAGGGCTTCATGCCCCAACTCGGGCTGGCGAAGGAGAACATCGTCTTCGTCTCGGGCATCGGCTGCTCCTCCCGCTTCCCGTACTACATGAACACGTACGGGATGCACTCCATCCACGGCCGCGCGCCCGCCATCGCGACGGGCCTGGCCTCGTCCCGGCAGGACCTGTCGGTGTGGGTCGTCACCGGTGACGGCGACGCGCTGTCCATCGGCGGCAACCACCTCATCCACGCCCTGCGCCGCAACGTCAACCTCAAGATCCTGCTCTTCAACAACCGGATCTACGGCCTGACCAAAGGCCAGTACTCCCCGACCTCCGAGGTCGGCAAGATCACGAAGTCCACGCCGATGGGCTCGCTGGACGCACCCTTCAACCCGGTCTCACTGGCCATCGGCGCGGAGGCGTCCTTCGTGGCACGCACCGTGGACTCCGACCGCAAGCACCTCACAGAGGTCCTGCGCCAGGCCGCCGCCCACCCGGGCACCGCCCTGGTCGAGATCTACCAGAACTGCAACATCTTCAACGACGGCGCCTTCGAGGCCCTGAAGGACAAGCAGCAGGCGGAGGAGGCGGTCATCCGTCTCCAGCACGGCCAGCCCATCCGCTTCGGCACGGACGGCGCGAAGGGTGTCGTACGGGATCAGCTGACGGGTGACCTGAAGGTCGTCACCGTCACGCCGGAGAACGAGGAGCAGATTCTGGTCCACGACGCGCATTCCCCGTCCCCCACAACGGCGTTCGCGCTGTCGCGCCTGGCCGACCCGGACACGCTGCACCACACCCCGATCGGCGTCTTCCGCTCCGTCGACCGGCCCGTCTACGACACCCAGATGGCCGACCAGCTGGACACCGCGGTCGAGCAGAACGGCAAGGGCGACCTGGCCGCGCTGCTGGCCGGCGGGGACACCTGGACTGTTGTGGGCTGAGCGGTAGTTGGGCCTGAGGGCCTGGGCGCTGCTGTACGTGCATGACGTACCGCAACGCCCAGGCCCTCACGTCACTCGTCGCGGAGGGAGCTACTCCCTGGCCGCGTCATACTCCTCGCGCGCCTTCAGCACCGCGTCCATGCGGCGCGAAGTCCAGTCGGCCAGCGCCTGCACCTGCTCGGCGGCCTCGCGGCCCAGGTCCGTCAGCGAGTAGTCCACCCTCGGCGGGATCACCGGCTTCGCGTCCCGGTGGACCAGCCCGTCCCGCTCCAGTGTCTGCAAGGTCTGCGTGAGCATCTTCTCGCTGACGCGCCCGATGGCACGGCGCAGTTCGCTGAAGCGGTGCGGGCGGTCCAGGAGCTGGATCAGGACGAGGACGCCCCAGCGGCTGGTGACGTGTTCCAGCACGAGACGGTGCGGGCACATCGCCTCGCCCTCGACGTTCCACTTGGTGACGGACGCGTTGACGGGTGTCTTGACGGATGCGCTTACGGCCATGCAAGTACCTTACTTCAAAGTGGGTACTTTCCAATAGTTAGTGCATCCCCTAGGGTTAGTGCATACCCACCAACAAGGAGCTGCAACATCATGAGCATCGTCGTCACCGGAGCCACCGGACACCTCGGCCGTCTCGTCATCGAAGGCCTGCTGGAGAAGGTCCCGGCCGACCAGATCACGGCTGTCGCCCGCAGCGAGGAGAAGGCCGCCGACTACGCGGCTCGCGGCGTGAAGATAGCCGTCGCCGACTACAGCGCTCCCGAGACCTTCGACAACGTCTTCTCGGCCGGCGACAAGGTGCTGCTCATCTCCGGCAGCGAGATCGGCAACGACCGCGTGGGCCAGCACAAGGTCGTTCTCGAAGCCGCCAAGGCCGCCGGGGTCGTGCTCCTCGCATACACCAGCGCTCCCGGCAGCCTGACCGCCGCGCTGGCCGACGACCACCGGGGCACCGAGGCCGCGATCCTCGAGTCCGGCGTGACGTACACCCTGCTGCGCAACGGCTGGTACCACGAGAACTACACCGAGAACCTGGCCCCGGTCCTCGAGCACGGCGCCGTCGTCCAGGCCGCCGGCGAGGGCAGGGTCTCCTCGGCCTCCCGCGCCGACTACGCCGCCGCCGCCGTGGCCGTGCTGACGGGCGAAGGCCACGAGAACAAGACGTACGAGCTGGGCGGCGACATCGCCTGGAGCTTCGCCGAGTACGCCGCCGAGGTGGCCAAGCAGTCCGGCAAGGAGATCGCGTACAGCCCCGTATCCGTCGAGGTCTACACGGGCATCCTGACCGGCGTCGGCCTGCCCGAGCCGGTCGCCGCGACCATCGCCGGCGTGGACGCGTCCGTCGAGAAGGGCGAGCTGGTCGTCACCAGCGGCGACCTGTCCCGGCTGATCGGCCGCCCGACCACGCCGATCGCGGACTCGATCGCGCTGGCACTCAAGGGCTGACCTGCTCGACCTGCCCCGCGGACCCCACCCCCGCCGGTAATGACCGTATCGTGGATACGGCCATGACAGGCGGGGGTGTTCGGCGCTACCGTCGTGAACGGCTGCGCGCTCGCAGCCGCGCGAGAGGGGAGAGGCCGTGCCGGTGGAGTCCAGGGGTGAGCGGCGGATAGGTCTGCTGAACGGCTTCGCGGCGTACGGCATGTGGGGACTCGTCCCCCTCTTCTGGCCGCTCCTCGAGCCCGCCGGAGCGGTCGAGATCCTCGCCCACCGCATGGTGTGGTCGCTCGGCTTCGTCGCGATCGCACTGCTGGTGATACGGCGCTGGGCCTGGGCCGGCGAACTACTGCGGCAGCCGCGCAGACTGGGCCTGATCGCGATCGCGGCCACCGTGATCACCGTCAACTGGGGTGTCTACATCTGGGCCGTGAACACCGGCCATGTCGTGGAGGCGTCCCTCGGCTACTTCATCAACCCGCTCGTCACCATCGCGATGGGCGTCCTGCTGCTGAAGGAGCGGCTGCGGCCCGCCCAGTGGGCGGCGGTCGGCATCGGCTTCGCCGCCGTTCTCGTGCTGACCATCGGGTACGGGCAGCCGCCGTGGATCTCCCTCTGCCTCGCCTTCTCCTTCGCGACGTACGGGCTGGTGAAAAAGAAGGTCAACCTCGGCGGTCTGGAGTCGCTGGCCGCGGAGACGGCGATCCAGTTCCTGCCCGCGCTCGGCTATCTGCTGTGGCTGGCGGGGCAGGGCGACATGGCGTTCGGAGCCGAGGGCGTCGGGCACGCGGCGCTGCTGGCCGCGACCGGTGTGGTGACGGCGGCGCCGCTCGTCTGCTTCGGGGCGGCGGCGATCCGCGTACCGCTGTCGACGCTCGGGCTGCTCCAGTACCTGGCACCCGTGCTGCAGTTCCTGCTCGGCGTCCTGTACTTCCACGAGGCCATGCCCGCTGAGCGGTGGGCCGGGTTCGCGCTGGTGTGGGCCGCGCTGTCGCTGCTGACGTGGGATGCGCTGCGGACGTCACACCGGGCGCGGCTGACTCTGCAGACGGCGGGGGCCGAGGTGGACGTCCCGGAGATCCAGAGGCCGGCCTCGAGCCCCAGCCCCAGGCTCTGAGGGTCAGTAATCGGCGTCCTTGCCGATGTACAACCCCGCGAACCCGGCCGCGGCGGCGGGCGAGGCGAGGGTCCGTCGCAGCCGGGCCGCGGTGATGCCCGCCCGGAACGGGTCGCCGGACGAGGCGCCGTGGTAGATGTCCGACAGCCACATCGAGAACTCCTGGTACTGCCACACCCGCCCCAGACAGGCCGCCGAGTAACCGCTGAGCCCGCTCTCGTCGCCCTTGCCGCAGTACGCGACGAGCGCGTCGCCCAGCAGCAGGGCGTCATGGATCGCGAGGTTCATGCCCTTCGCGCCGATCGGCGCCAGAAGGTGCGCCGCGTCTCCAGCCAGATACAGCCGCCCGTACGCCATCGGCTCCGCGACGTAGTTGTGCATGTCCAGGACCCGCTTCTCGATCAGCCGCCCCTCGGTGAGCGGCTGGGCCCCGTCCGCCGCGAGCCGCTCGTGGAGTTCGGCCCAGACACGTTCGTGCGACCAGTTCTCGGGGTCATCGCCGGGCGGGCACTCCAGGTAGTAACGGGTGACCTGCGGACTGCGGGCCATATGCCCGGCGAAGCCCCGCGGATGGACTCCGAAGACGACGCAGTCGTTGGACGGTGGCGCCTCTGCGAGCAGCGCCAGCCAGCCGATGCCGTACTCGTGCCGGGCGATGCCGACATGCTCCGGCGGCATGCACGCCCGGGTGACACCGCGCGCACCGTCGCAGCCCGCGACGGCCGCACAGTCGAGTCGTACGCGCTCGCCCGTGTCCGGATCTGTGTACGACACCGAGGGCTGGTCCGAGTCGATGGCGTGCACCTCCACGTCGCGTACGCCGAAACGGATGTCACCGCCCCGCTCATCCGCGTACACGCGCACCAGGTCCGTCACCAACAGCGGCTGGGGATAGGCGAAGTGATGGTGCCCGGACAGGTCGCCGTACCGGAACCTGTGCCGCTCCCCCGCGAACCGGAACTCGCACTCGCTGTGCACCTGGGCGTTCTCCAGCAGCCGGTCGGCGAGGCCACGCCGCTCCAGGGCGCGCACCGCCCACTCCTCCAGGAAGCCCGCGCGAGGCCGCTGCTCGATGAACTCCCTGCTCTCCGCCTCCAGCACCACACAGTCCACGGAGGCGGCACGCAGGATGTTGGCGACGGTGAGCCCGGCGGGACCGGCACCCACGACGACGACCGAGGTGCGCTCCGTACGCTCTGTGGAGGTGGGGGCGGCGGTGTCCGTCATGGGGACATTATGTCGGCGGTTACCGCGCTGCGTGACGTGCCGCGCATCCTCAACTCACCGAATTCTGGGCCGGTTTGGTGCCAGCCCCGACGCTCGCCTCAGCAGTCACTCCGGCCACCCGCCTCCCCCGACCGCCGCGCAGACCGAAGGACGAGAGCAGCGCGCCCAACGTCACCATCACCACGGGCACGATCAGCGCCGTACGGAACGCGGACAGGGTGGACTCGGGGTCCGAACGCGGGGAGGAGGCCAGGCCGTACACCGCCGTCACTGCCGAGATGCCGAGCGCCGCGCCGAACTGGGTCGCAGTGTTCAGCAGGCCGCCCGCCAGGCCCTGCTCGGACTCCGTGACGCCGTCCGTCGCCGCGATCGTGAGCGGACCGTAGGCCAGGGCGAAGGCGATGCCCGATATGAGGAGCGTGGGGAACATCGCGGCGTACGTCCAGTCCATGCCGACCGGCAGGAAGAGCCCGTACGCCACGATCCCCAGGACGAAGCCGCCGAGGATCACCCGGCCGTTGCCGAACCGGTTGACCAGGCGGGGCGTGAGCGTCGGCGCCAGGATCGCGTCGCAGCCCATCACCACCAGGGCTATCGCCGTCTGGAGCGAGGACCAGCCGCGCAGTTCCTGCAGATAGAGCGTGACGACGAACTGGAAACCGAAGAAGGCCCCGACGAAGAGCAACGCCCCGAGGTCGGCCCGTACGACCGATGCCTTCCGCAGGATGCCCAGGCGTACGAGGGGCGCGGGACTGCGGCGTTCGACGATGACGAATGCGGCGACGAGGAGCCCGGCGGCAACGGCCGCCCCGGCCGTCAACTGCCAGCCCTCCAGGCCGTGTTCAAGTCGTATGACGGCGTACGCGGCGAGCAGCATGGCTCCGGCGGCAGTGACGGCGCCGAGGAAGTCGAAGCCCTGGTGGCCGACTGCGGCATGGTGGTCGGTCGCGGCCTGCCGGACAGCTTCGATCTGGCTGTCGGATGCGGTCTCGCGCTCGGCTGCAGTCTCACGGTCAGCAGCGGTCTTGGGGGCGGCTGCAGTCTCGCGGTGGGCAGCGGTCTCGCGGTTGACTGCGGTCGTTTCTGTCGTACGGGGCTGGGGGCACCCGTCCGCTACTTCCTGCCGGCCTCCGCCGGTCTGGGCCGGAATCAAGCGCACCGCCGCGACCAGGATCGCCCCCGCGAGCAGTACCGGTGCGAAGAAGACCCAGCGCCAGCCGAGCTGGGTCAGTAGGCCGCCGATGACCAGGCCGAGGGAGAAGCCGCCGGCTCCCGTGCCCGCGAAGACGAGCAGGGCCTTGTTGCGCTGCGGGCCCTCCTCGTACGAGGTCGTGATCAGGGACAACGCGGCCGGAGTCATGAACGCCGCCGAGACGCCCGTGACGAAACGGGCCACGATCAGCATCCAGCCCTCCGTGGCGAAACCACCGAGACCCGAGAAGGCTAGGAAGACGGTCAGCCAGAGGAGGAACATCCGGCGTCTGCCCAGGAGGTCGGCCGCCCGACCGCCAAGCAGGGTGAAGCCGGCGTAACCGAGTACGTATGCGCTGATCACCCACGCCGCCGCGTTCGTGGACAGGTCGAGATCGGCCCGGATGGAGGGGATCGCGACGGCCAGCATGGCGACATCGATGCCCTCGAGGAAGATCGTTCCGCAGAGAACGAGCAGCAGGGCCCAGGCGCGGGTGCCCATGGCGGGACTCCTTCGAGAGAGGGCGGCGAGGCACAGGCGGTCAGTCGACGGAAGGTCAGTTCTCTCCTGTAACCACGGCCAGCCTGCGGCAGCTTCCAAGGCTCATCAAACGGATTAGCCAGCTGACTCCACGGCGGCGCAAAAACCCCGTACGAAGCCCTCATCCGTCGTACCGTCCCTCCATGACTCAGTCGCCCACGCCCCTGCACTGGAAGCTCGTCATCGACGCCGCCGACCCGCATGCCCAGGCCGACTTCTGGGCCGCCGCCCTCCGCTACGAAGTCGAGGACAACAGCGCCCTCATCGAACGCCTGCTGGGCTTCGGCGCCGTACCGCCCGAGATCACCGTCGAGTCCCACGGCCGCAAGGCATGGCGCGACCTCATCGCCGTACGGCACCCGGAGGACCCGTACGACAAGGAGAGCGGCACGGGCCTCGGCCGGCGGCTCCTCTTCCAGCGCGTTCCGGAGCCGAAGACCGTCAAAAACCGGCTGCACATCGACGTACACACCGAGCCCGGGCGACACGAGGCCGAGGTCGCGCGACTGACGGACCTGGGGGCGGCCGTAGAGCGCGAGGTGAAAGAGCCAGGCGGCGAGTGGGTCATCATGACGGACCCCGAGGGCAACGAATTCTGCGTCCACTGAACGCCCCACCCATACAAGCCGCCGCTCAGGCGGTGATCGGTCAGGCAGTGATGTCCTTCGTCGTGAACCGCGCCCACGCCGCCGTGCCGAACACCGCCGCGTACAGCCCCTGAAGGCCGAGGTTGCGGAGCAGATCGTCCCAGTACACCGGATCGCGCATCAGGTCCGCGAAGGACAGCCAGTAGTGCGAGAAGAAGTACGGCTGTATCGCGTGGAGTTGGGGTATCTGGTCGAGGATCTGGATGGTGATCAGCAGGCCCACGGTCGTCGCCATGGCCGCTATGCCGCTGCCGGTGAGCGTCGAGATGAACAGGCCGAGCGCCGCTATCCCGATCAGTGACGCGGCGACGATCAGCGCGATCAGAAACGCCCGCCCCAGCCCTTCACCGAAGCTGATCCGCGTGCCGGAGATCGTCGTCAGCTCGCCGAGCGGGAACAGCAGGGCCCCCACGATCAGCGCCGACACGGCCACGACAAGTGTCGCCACGACGCAGAACGCCAGCGTGGTCGCGTACTTGGTGAGCAGCAGCCTGGTACGTCCCGCGGGTGCGACCAGCAGGTAGCGCAGAGTGCCGGAGTTCGACTCGCCCGCTATCGCGTCGCCAGCGATGACGCCGATCGCCATCGGCAGGAAGAAGGGCAGCGTCGCGGCCAGCGCCGTGAACACCAGGAACAGTCCGTTGTTGGTGATCTGCGAGACGAACGCCGGTCCCCCGCCGCCTCCGCCCCCTCCCCCACCGTCACTCGTCTCGATCTTCACGGCGATCCCGACCAGCACCGGCACCGCGGCCAGCACTCCCAGCAGCGCGATCGTCCGCCACCGACGCAGGGTGGTCACCAGCTCGTTGCGCAGCAGGCCGAGAGTCCACATCGGACTCGGCTTCCTTACGCCGACGACCGCGGCGGTGCCGGAGCCCGCGGTGATATCAGTGACCTCCGAGACCTCAGAGATCCCCGAAACCCCATTGGCCTCGGATGCTTCAGCCCGCGACATCGAAGCCCTCCCCCGTAAGCGCCACGAACGCGTCCTCCAGCGAAGCCCGCTCAAGCCCGAAGCCCCGTACGCGGACACCTGCCGACACCAACGCCGCGTTCACCTCGGCGAGGTCACGGTCGCGGTCGTCCGGAGGCTCGCCGGTCACCCGGTCCTCCTCGACGACGACGTCGGCCACGCCCTGCTCCTTCAGTACGCGGGCCGCGTCGCCCGGGTCCGGCGTCGTGACGACCAGGCGGCCACGGGCACCGGCCGCCAGCTCGGCCACCGGCCCCTGGATGATCAGCCGCCCCTGCGCCATCACCGCGGCGTGCGAGCACACCTGCTCGATCTCGTCCAGCAGATGCGAGGAGAGGAACACGGTCGTACCGTCGGACGCCAACTCCCGCACCAGAGAACGGATTTCGCGCATCCCCTGCGGATCGAGCCCATTGGTCGGCTCGTCCAGGACCAGCAGTCGGCGCGGCTGGAGCAGTGCCGCCGCCAGGCCGAGCCGCTGCTTCATGCCCAGCGAGTAGGCCTTCGCCTTCTTGCCCGCGGCGGCCGTCAGTCCAACCCGGTCGAGGGCGGTCGCGACGCGCGTGCGCCGCGTGCGGGGATCGGCGGTCGGGTCGGCGGAGTCGTACCGCAGGAGGTTGTCGCGGCCGGACAGGAACCCGTACAGCGCCGGTCCCTCGATCAGCGCCCCCACCTGCGGGAGCACCGTGCGGGTGGCGCGCGGCATGGGCTGTCCCAGGACGCGTGCCGTGCCCGAGGTTGGCTCGATCAGGCCCATCAGCATTCTGATGGTGGTGGTCTTGCCGGAGCCGTTCGGCCCCAGAAAGCCGAAGACGCTGCCCGCCGGTACGGCCAGATCGAGGCCGTCGACGGCGAGTTGCCCGCCGCGGTAGCGCTTGGTGAGCCCACGGGTGGCGATCACCGTGTCCGGTCCGGCATCCGGCCGACTGTCCGGCCCGGAGCCCGACCCCGGACCCGGTCCCGAGTCCGGTCCGGTGTCCGGTTCCGCGGTGGACCGTTCCGCCATCGACTCCCTCAACTCCCTGTTGGCGCCCAGCCAGAATCCTCCGGCCGGGCGCCAACCACCTGTCGTGCTCTGCCTGTTACTTGGCGGCGTTGGCCGCCTTCACCAGTGCGTCCTTCGTGACGGCGCCCGCATACACTTGGCCGTCGTCCGTGATGAGCGCGTTGACCAGCCGGGTCGAGAAGACCGTGCCCGAGCCGAACTTGCCGCTCACCTTCGTGCCCAGCGAGTCGAGGAAGCCGCCCGCGGCGCCGGCCTCCGACGGTATGCCCTCGCCGCCGGTGTCGAACCGGGCGATGGTGGTCCAGCCCTCGCCTATGGTCTTGAGCCCCTCGAACCCTTCGAGCCCTTGGCCCAGGTCCTCTTCGGCCTTCGGACGCGCCTGCTCCTCGGCCTTCGCCTCGTCACCCTCGGTGACCTTCGCGCCCTTCGGCGGGCTGAAATCGAAGGTGGACGCATCCGGCTTGCTGAAGTCGACCTTGGTGAAGCCGGCGTCCACGACGGCCGCGCCACCGCTCGCCGGTGTCAGCGTGAACTTCAGCGGCATACCGGTCTTGGAGTCCACGGCTATGGTGATCTGACCCACCGTCGAACCGGACTGCTTCGGCTTGATGACCAGCCTGTACGCATCGCGGCCCGCGACCTGTGCCGTGCCGTCGACCTTCACGGACGTCGTGTCGTCGACCGCCTTCAGCGCCTCGTCGGCCATCTCCTTGGGCGTGGTCGGGACGTCCTTCGGCGCCTCTTCCTCCTTGCCCTTGTCCTCGGCGGCACCGGAGGCGTCCTTCATGTGGAAGGCCTCGTTCGACGCGCTGTCGTACGCCCACACCTCGTCGCCGTTGTGGATCAGGCTGTACTCGGCGGCGTCGTCCAGCAGCGACACCTTGTGCTTGTCCGGGCCATCGGCCGCGACCCGCAACGTGTGCGTACCGGACGCGAGTTCCATGAGCTTGGTCGAAGGATCGGCGGAGGAGCCCTCGTCCTCGGAACCACCGGCTCCGCCGCCGCCACCCGGAGCGAGGCTGCTCTCCAGACCGCCCAGGTCCGGCAGGCCCAGATTCGTGCTGACCTTCACCGTGCCGGACAGCTGCTGTACGTCGGACGCGGCGATCTTCTCTATGAGTTGCTCAGCGGTGATCTCGGGCAGGTCGGGGTCGCCGGAGCCCGCGAACGCCGGGACCAGCCCGATGGTCGCCGCCGCCAGCCCCACCACCGCGACGGGAACGACGTACCGCGCCGCCTTGCGCCGGCCGGTTCGCAGCTCCTCGTTCGTGTTGTCGTCGGATTCGTACGGTGCCATGTGTGCCCTACCTCCGTCGTCGGCGGCGGCTTACCGTCACGCACTCGTCCACCCCGGCCGCCATTGTCACCCGAACTCCTGTGAAGTGGTGTTTCCAATCAGACCAAATCGGCCGACGAGAAACGTCAGACCTCGGAGCCAACTCTGTGTACTGCTGGGGTATGACGTGAGTGGGCGGCGCCTCCCTCGCCCCGTAGGGGTCGGGAGGGAGACGCCGCCCGTAACTCCGTTCAGAGTCGGTCGGTCATTGCCTCAACAGGCCATGGATCACAGCCTGAACAGGCCTTGAAATCACCGGCTCGCCAGCCCTGAACTGCCGGCTCAACAGCCCGTGGATCACCTGTTGATGAACACGTAATCCGCCCCGTAAGGCACACCCACGATGGTCCCCTCCTCGCAGGACCCGGCAGGAGCCACCCCGCCCACAGTGTTCAGCCGAAGGATCTCGGCCGTACCGGCCAACAGCCCGCGGTGCTTGCCGGACTGAGTGGCCTTGAGGTCCAGCTCCGGGATGTTCTTGTCGCCGTTGGGCGTCTTGGAGATCAGCGCACCGGTGACCGCGCTGCGGTCGGGTGCGATCCACAGCCGCAGTGCGAACGGGGAGTTGGGTGGTGCGGCCGCGCATCGCGGCCACACACCACCTTGGGCGAAGGCTTCGGTTCCACCTTCTTGCACTCTTGGAGTTCTCTTCCGCTACGGGTTGCCCCAGCAGTGGAAGACTCTCCCCTGGATCACTCCGGGGAGTTTGACGGGGACTTGCCCCTCTGACGACCACCCTCCCGGCGACCGGGGCAACTCACCGAGGAGAGCCGCCCGCGCTCCGAACCGAAGCGGAGCCAGCCGAACATACCAACCCAGGCCCAGCCGGGGAGACTTGACTGACTACCCCCACCCGAACGGGTGACCGCGCGGCTGGCCGGTGCCGCGCCACTTGACCGCGACGGACACCTTGTCGCCCTTGACCTTCACGAACTGGAGCGCCGCGCCGTCCTTGTCACCGACGGCGGGGCCGTCCTGGATCGGCACCTCGTTCGCACCGTTGAGGCTCGCGGCGAGGATGGTGCCGCCGCTGCCACTGCCGCCCGCGAGGCCGCTCTGCACCTCGATGGACTGGCCCCCGTGCTGCGCGTGGTTGGCGCCCTTGCCCTTGGCGCTGCCGTTGGACTGGTTTCCGCTGTCAGCGACCGCCGGGATGACGGCGGCGGCGACACCGGCCGCGGCGACCACCGCGACACCGGAGATGACCAGGCTCTTACGACGCTTCGCGGACGTAAAGAATGTCCCCATGATTCTGTTTTCTCCCCGTAACTCAGCTGACACCCCCTGCGTCAGCTTCTGGGCTTTGTCACGGAGTGGATCTGAGTCTGGACTCAATCCAACTATGTGACGTGCATCACTCTGGATTGAAGTCTTCGAGGACTTCGAGGAGCTCGAGAAGACCGAGGAGACGAGAAGATCGAGAGAGGAGATCGAAAAGGGAGCGCGGCAGGGTCAGCCCGCCCGGTGCACCACCGCGTCGCACAGCTCCACCAGCGCCGCCTTCGCATCGCACTCGGGGAGCGGAGCGAGCGTGGAGCGGGCCTCCTCGGCGTACCGCACGGTGTCGCGGCGGGCCTGCTCCAGGGCCGGGTGGGCGCGCAGGAGGGAGAGCGCCTCGGTATGCCGGGCGTCGTCCGTCAGATCCGAGTCGAGCAGCTCGGCGAGCGCGATGTCCTCGGCCAGCCCGAGCCGCTCCACGCGCTCGCGCAGCCGCAGCACGGGGAGGGTGGGAATGCCCTCGCGCAGGTCGGTGCCCGGTGTCTTGCCGGACTCGTGCGAATCGCTGGCGATGTCCAATACGTCATCGGCGAGCTGGAAGGCGACACCGAGCCGCTCCCCGTACTGCGTGAGCACGTCCACCACGGTCTCGTCGGCGCCCGACATCATCGCGCCGAACCGTCCCGACACGGCGATCAGCGAGCCGGTCTTTCCGCCGATCACGTCCAGGTAGTGGTCGATCGGGTCGCGGCCGTCGCGTGGTCCGGCCGTCTCCAGGATCTGGCCGGTGACCAGGCGCTCGAACGCCTCGGCCTGGATCCGGACCGCCTCCGGCCCGAGGTCGGCCAGGATGTGCGAGGCGCGCGCGAACAGGAAGTCGCCGGTGAGTACCGCTACCGAGTTGCCCCAACGGATGTTAGCGCTGGGCACTCCGCGGCGTACGTCCGCCTCGTCCATCACGTCGTCGTGGTACAGCGTGGCGAGGTGGGTCAGCTCCACGACCACGGCGGAGGGCACAACGCCCGGCGCGTACGGGTCACCGAACTGCGCGGCGAGCATCACGAGCAGCGGCCGGAACCGCTTGCCGCCCGCACGCACCAGGTGCTGCGCGGCTTCCGTGATGAACGGGACCTCACTCTTGGTGGCCTCGATCAGGCCTTCCTCGACAGCCGCCAATCCGGCCTGGACATCGGCTTCGAGAGCCTGGTCCCGCACGCTCAGCCCGAACGGCCCGACGACGGTCACGAGGGTCTCCTGTCTGCTGACGCTCTCAAGGGCGGTCTCTGCGTGCTCTTGGTGCTGACTGCTGCTGATGTGTCTTTGTGTGCTGTTTCTGTGCTGTGTGTCATGCGTGCTGTGAGTGTTTGTCGATGTGTCACTGCTCGCACTCAAGTCAGCGTATCCGGTCGCCTTTCGATCACAGTGAGCGCCCGCCCGTCCAGACCAGGCCCTATCGGATCAATGGCGGTATGTTCCCAGCGACCTGCAACGACAACGAAGCACACGGCACGGAAGGTTCCGCTCCCACCACTTCGGGATCACCGGCCCGAGGAAGACCTCAGGACGTACGCCCGCGCACGCGAGGAGCTGCTTCCGTGACGGTCGCCGTAGGGCGGAACAGCCGCTCCAGCACGACCGCGATCCCGTCCTCCTCGTTCGAGAGGGTCACCTCGTCGGCCACCGCCTTGAGGTCGGGGTGGGCATTGGCCATCGCTACGCCGTGGGTGGCCCAGTCGAACATGGGGATGTCGTTGGGCATGTCACCGAAAGCGATCGTTGTGGTGCGGGTGAGACCGAGGTGGGCGGCGGCGAGGGCGAGGCCCGTCGCCTTGTTCACTCCGCATGGCTGAAGTTCGACGGTGCCGGGTCCGGACATCGTGACGGAGGCGAGGGAACCGACCGCTCCGCGAGCCGCCGACGCCAACTCGTCGTCCGTCAGGCATGGATGACGCAGAAGCACCTTGCTGATGGGCTGCGTCCACAGGTCGTCGCGGTGGGGAACCCGAACCGCCGGCAACGTCGGATGCGGCATCTCGTACCCCGGTTCGATCAACGTGAGCCCGTCGACACCGTCCTGGTCCACGGCCGCGTACACGTCCCCGACCTCCGCCTCTATCTTGCCGAGCGCCGTCTCGGCCAACTCCCGGTCGAGGGTCACCGACCACACCATGCGGTGGGCCCCTGCGTCGTACAACTGCGCCCCCTGCCCGCACACCGCCAGCCCCTGACCACCCAAGTCGGCGAGCAACGGCTGTACGCGCGGCGCCGGGCGCCCGGTCACGACTATGTGCCGGGCTCCTGCCGTGGCCGCCATCGCCAGCGCGGTCCGTGACCGGTCGGAGAGGGTGTCGTCGCCGCGGAGCAGCGTTCCGTCCAGGTCAGTGGCGATAAGTGAATATGCGATCGGTGCGGCCATGATCAGAGAATACGGACCGAACGGCCCAACGACCCGGCCCGAACCGGACGTCGTCCGAAACCCCGACCATCCCGCACGCCACCCCAGTCCGACGGCGATCCCCGCACAGGCAGACTTGCTCCTTGCCGCCGAGTTCCCGGCGTCAACTCCCCTGTGGCGATGCGAACTCGAACTCTTGAAACGGGAGGTGCGCCCGGCCCTCCCCGCCACTGGCCCGTCTGGACCCTGGAGGAAGGCGTATGACCTCGTTCCAGCAACATCTGCGCACGACCGCCCCCGAGATCCTGAAACGCTTCCCGGACCAACTCAAACCCGAGATCTACGCCGTCTCCTTCCGCATCTGGCGAATCGACTACGACCCCAGGCAGCCGTACGTCGCGATCGGCTACAACACCGAGAGCCAGTACCGGCGGGAGACCCGGCCGGAGAACCCGGGTGAAGCCCGCTGGAATTACGCCTGCTGGCTGCTGGACGGGTTCGAGACGCTCGGGAACGTTCCTGAGGATCCGGTCGGGAGCCCGCTTTACGTCGACGAGGTGAAGCGGCTCGGCCTCTGGTTCGACGGTGAAGGTGACGACGCGAGCGACGACCAGTACGAGGCACTGGGCGAGCACTTCGCCGACGCCTGTACGAGCCTCGCCCGCCACCTCCACGACAGTGGCCGGCTCAAGGAGATCCTCGGCCGCCCCGTCCCCGTGCAGGTCTTCGACATGGACTGCCCGGGCTGGGAGGTGGAGGCCACCCAGGCCGCCAACCCGCCCGAACTCGTCGCCGACTTCCTGTCTTGGCAGCGAGCCGCGGCGGGCGAGTCGTAAGCCTCTCGGACGCCCCGTGCGCAACTCCGTCGTAACGTGATCCCCACCCACACGGAAAGCGAGGCAGCACCCTATGCCCCCCTTCGAGGTCCCCGAGGGCGATCCCTTCGGCCCGCACAACCTTCCGTACGGCGTGTTCTCCCCGGCCAACTCCGAGGAGCGCGGTGTCGGCGTCCGGCTGGGCGACCACGTCCTCGACGTGGGCGGCGCGGCCCGGGCGCTCGGCTCCCCGTACGTCAGGCTGCTCGCCCGCCGTTCGCTCGACCCGCTGCTCGCGGCGGGCCGTACGGCCTGGTCGGATGTGCGACGAGCGATCACGGCGTGGCTGACCGTGCCCGCCCACCGGGAGACCGTCGAACCCCTGATGCACCCGCTCTCCGAAGTCACCCTGCACCTCCCCTTCACGGTCGCGGACTACGTCGACTTCTACGCATCGGAAAACCACGCCCGCAACGTCGGCAAGATCTTCCGCCCCGACGCCGCCGACTCCCTCACCCCCAACTGGAAGCACCTGCCGATCGGTTATCACGGCCGGTCCGGCACCGTGGTGGTGTCCGGCACGGACGTGGTACGCCCCTGTGGCCAGCGCAAGGCGCCCACGGACCCCGAGCCGGTCTTCGGGCCGTCCGTCCGCCTGGACATCGAGGCAGAGGTCGGCTTCGTGGTGGGTACGCCCTCCGCCATGGGCTCACGGGTGCCGCTGAGCGACTTCCGCGACCATGTCTTCGGCCTCTGCCTCCTCAACGACTGGTCCGCGCGCGACCTCCAGGCTTGGGAGTACGTCCCCCTCGGCCCCTTCCTCGGCAAGTCCTTCGCCACGTCGGTGTCGGCCTGGATCACGCCGCTCGACGCCCTGGACGACGCCCGGGTCGCGCCCCCGTCCCGCACTCACCCCCTGCTCCCCTACCTGGACGACTCCTCCGAGGAACCCGGCGGCTACGACCTGCGTATCTCCGTCGCCCTCAACGGCCACGTCATCTCCGAGCCACCCTTCTCCACCATGTACTGGACCGCCGCCCAGCAGTTGGCCCATATGACGGTGAACGGCGCATCCCTGCGCACCGGCGACCTCTACGGCTCGGGAACGGTGAGCGGAGCCAGCGAGCGCGAACGCGGATCGCTGCTGGAGCTGACCTGGAACGGTCGCGACACCCTCGAACTCCTCGACGGCAAGCGGACGTTCCTCGAGGACGGCGACGTCGTCACGCTGACGGCCTGGGCACCGGGGCCGAACGGAACCCGGGTGGGACTGGGCGAGGTGACGGGGCAGGTCGTACCGAGCGTGTGAGTACCTCTCTCACCTGCTGTGCCTCACCTGGCCAGAGCGTGTGAGTGCCTTGCTCGTCCGCTCTGCCTCACCTGGCCGTCCGTCCCACCCGGCCGCTATATCCAGTCGTCCGGCGCGTCCTGCTCATCGGGCTCGCCCCAGTCCTCCCGATCCGGCTCCCGCTCCCCCGAGTCCCCGCCCTCGGCCGCGCCGGCCGGTGACTCGGGCGAGTCCGGAGCCAGGGAGGCGAGCACCCCGAGCACCCCGTCCCCGTACGTCGCGAGCTTCTTCTCGCCGACCCCGCTGATCGCGCCCAACTCCACGATGGACGTGGGCCCCACCATGGCGATCTCCCGAAGTGTCGCGTCGTGAAAGATGACGTACGCCGGAACTCCCTGCTCCTTGGCCTGCGCGGCACGCCACGTACGCAGGGCCTCGAAGGCGGGGACCAGCTCCTCGGGCAGCTCGACCGCCGCGGCCTTGGGCTTGCGCTCGCCCCTGGGCGACGCCGACTTCGTGGTCACCGGCTTCTTCGGCTCCTTGCGCAGCGGAACCTCCCGCTCGCGCCGCAGCACCGTGCCGCTCGCCTCGGTCAGTACGAGCGTCCCGTACTCGCCCTCGACCGCGAGCAGTCCCTGGGCCAGCAACTGCCGTACGACTCCTCGCCATTCGCCCTCGGACAGCTCCTCGCCGATGCCGAACACGGACAGCTGATCGTGGTCGAACTGTATGACCTTGGCGGTTCTGCGCCCGAGCAGAATGTCGACGATCTGGACCGCCCCGAACTTCTGCCCGCGCTCGCGCTGCAATCGCACCACCGTGGACAGCACCTTCTGGGCCGCGACCGTGCCGTCCCAGGTCTCCGGAGGGACCAGGCAGGTGTCGCAGTTCCCGCACGCCGTGGTCTCGGCGTCCTGGCCGAAGTAGGCGAGCAGTTGGGCCCGGCGGCACTGAACCGTCTCGCACAGCGCGAGCATCGCGTCGAGGTGCGCCGCGGCCCGCCGCTGGAACGCCTCGTCGCCCTCACCGGACTGGATCAGCTTGCGCTGCTGTATGACGTCGTTCAGGCCGTACGCCATCCATGCCGTGGAGGGCAGTCCGTCGCGGCCCGCGCGGCCCGTCTCCTGGTAGTAGCCCTCGACCGACTTCGGCAGGTCGAGATGGGCGACGAACCGTACATCCGGCTTGTCGATGCCCATGCCGAAGGCGATGGTGGCGCAGACGACCAGGCCCTCCTCGCGCAGGAACCGCGACTGGTGCGCCGCGCGCGTGCCCGCGTCCAGGCCCGCGTGGTACGGCACCGCCTCGATGCCGTTGCGACAGAGGAACTCGGCCGTCTTCTCCACGGAGTTGCGCGACAGGCAGTACACGATGCCCGCGTCGCCCGCGTGCTCCTCCTTCAAGAAGGTCAGCAACTGCTTCTTGGGGTCGGCCTTCGGCACGATCCGGTACTGGATGTTGGGGCGGTCGAAGCTCGCCACGAAATGGCGAGCGTCCGGCATGCCCAGGCGCTGCGTGATCTCCTGGTGCGTCGCGTCCGTGGCCGTCGCGGTCAGTGCGATGCGCGGTACGTCGGGCCAGCGCTCACCCAGCAGTGAGAGCGCCAGATAGTCGGGGCGGAAGTCATGGCCCCACTGGGACACACAGTGCGCCTCGTCGATCGCGAAGACCGAGATCTTGCCGCGGGCGAGGAGGTCTAGCGTGGACTCCAGCCGCAGCCGCTCCGGCGCGAGGTAGATGACGTCGAGCTCGCCCGCCAGGAACTCCGCCTCGACCACGCGCCGCTCGTCAAAGTCCTGCGTGGAGTTCATGAACCCGGCGCGCACGCCGAGCGCCCGCAGCGCGTCCACCTGGTCCTGCATCAGCGCGATCAGGGGCGAGACCACCACACCCGTACCAGGTCTGACCAGGGACGGGATCTGGTAGCAGAGCGACTTGCCGCCGCCGGTCGGCATGAGCACCACGGCGTCGCCGCCGGCCACCACATGCTCGATGACCGCTTCCTGCTCGCCGCGGAACGCCTCGTACCCGAAGACACGGCGGAGCGTGCCCAGCACCTCGCTCTCCGCGAGCCCCGCGACCGTGCTCCCGCCGAGGCCCACGGCCTGCCCGGCCAGCCCTGCGGACTGCTCGGCAAGCCCCGCCACGACCCTGTCCTCTTCGGTCATCACACCCATCCCGCCAGTCCCGCTCAGCCCGCTCATTGCTCTGTCCCCCGTCGCACGTCGCGCCTCGACCACTGCGTCCACGATAGGGGCCGCCACTGACAGCCTCAGAGTTATCCACAGGCTGCCTTCCATGACTACTCCCGCTGGACACGCACAAGGCCCCGGCTCCCACGAAGGGTGCCGGGGCCCACGCAACGGGTACGCACGTCAGCGCACGAACACTCCCGCCTGTCCCGCCAGATCCAGGAAGTACTGCGGCGCCACACCGAGTACGAGCGTGACCACCACACCGAACGCGATCGCCGTCATCGTCAGCGGTGACGGCACCGCCACCGTCGGCCCCTCCGGCTTCGGCTCGCTGAAGAACATGAGCACGATCACGCGGATGTAGAAGAACGCCGCGATGGCCGACGAGATCACACCGACCACGACGATCGCGCCCGCGCCACCCTCCGCCGCCGCCTTGAACACGGCGAACTTCCCGGCGAAGCCGGAGGTGAGCGGAATGCCCGCGAAGGCCAGCAGGAAGACCGCGAACACCGCCGCCACCAGGGGCGAACGCCGCCCGAGCCCTGCCCACTTGGACAGATGCGTGGCCTCGCCGCCCGCGTCCCGCACCAGGGTGACGACCGCGAACGCGCCGATCGTGACGAAGGAGTAGGCGCCCAGGTAGAAGAGCACGGACGAGATGCCGTCCGCCGAGGTCGCGATGACACCGGCGAGGATGAACCCGGCGTGGGCGATCGACGAGTACGCCAGGAGCCGCTTGATGTCGGTCTGCGTGATCGCGACGATCGCGCCGCCCAGCATGGTGACGATCGCGACGGCCCACATCACCGGCCGCCAGTCCCAGCTGAGGCCCGGCAGCACCACGTACAGCAGACGCAGCAGCGCCCCGAAGGCGGCCACCTTGGTGGCGGCGGCCATGAAGCCGGTCACCGGGGTCGGTGCGCCTTGATAGACGTCCGGGGTCCACATGTGGAACGGCACCGCGCCCACCTTGAACAGCAGGCCCATGACGAGCATCGCGGCGCCGATGAGCAGCAGCGCGTCGTTGCCCATGGTCTCCGCGAGCGCCGGGGTCACGTTCTCGATCGAGCCGTCGACGACCTGCGCGATCGTCGCGTACGACACCGAGCCCGCGTAGCCGTACAGCAGGGCGATGCCGAAGAGCGTGAACGCGGAGGCGAAGGCGCCGAGCAGGAAGTACTTGACCGCGGCCTCCTGCGACATGATCCGCTTGCGGCGGGCCACGGCGCACAGCAGGTAGAGCGGCAGCGAGAAGACTTCCAGGGCGATGAACAGCGTCAACAGGTCGTTGGCCGCCGGGAACAAGAGCATTCCGCCGATGGCGAAGAGGAGCAGCGGGAACACCTCGGTGGTGGTGAACCCGGCCTTCACCGCGGCTTTTTCGCTGTCGCTGCCGGGCACGGACGCGGCCTGCGCGGCGAACGAGTCGACGCGGTTTCCGTGCGCCACGGGGTCGAGCCGCCGTTCGGCGAAGGTGAACACGCCGAGCAGACCGGCCAGCAGGATCGTGCCCTGCAAGAAGAGCGCCGGCCCGTCGACCGCGATGGCGCCCATCGCCACGATGCCGGCCTTCGTGGTGCCGTATCCCCTGGTCGCGAGCGCGATGACCGCGGCGAAGGCGGCGGCGAGTGAGACGACGGACAGGAACACCTGGGCGTAGTAACGGGACTTGCGCGGCACGAACGCCTCGAGGAGCACGCCGATGATCGCCGCACCGATGACGATCAGGGTGGGCGACAACTGCCCGTATTCGATCTTGGGCGCGTCGATCTTCTCGATCGGATCGGCCGCCATTGTCCACAGGCTGTGGACGGCTGTTGCGCTCACTTGGCCGCCTCCACCTCAGGCTCGGGGTCCTGCTTCTGTACATCGGACATGGTGTGCTCGACCGCCGGGTTGACGATGTCGGTGAGCGGCTTCGGGAAGACACCCAGGAAGATCAGCAGGGCGATCAGCGGGGTGACGACCACGAGTTCCCGCACCCTCAGGTCGGGCATGGCCGAGACCTCGGGCTTCACCGGGCCCGTCATCGTCCTCTGGTAGAGGACGAGGGTGTAGAGCGCGGCAAGGACGATGCCGAAGGTGGCGATGATCCCGATCACCGGGTAGCGCGTGAACGTGCCGACCAGGACCAGGAATTCACTCACGAACGGCGCGAGGCCGGGCAGCGAGAGGGTCGCGAGGCTGCCGATCAGGAAGGTGCCGGCGAGTACCGGGGCGACTTTCTGCACTCCTCCGTAGTCGGCGATCAGCCGCGAGCCGCGCCGCGAGATCAGGAAGCCGGCCACCAACATCAGGGCGGCGGTGGAGATCCCGTGGTTGACCATGTAGAGCGTCGCGCCCGACT
Source organism: Streptomyces sp. NBC_00286 (assembly GCF_036173125.1). Taxonomy (NCBI): domain Bacteria; kingdom Bacillati; phylum Actinomycetota; class Actinomycetes; order Kitasatosporales; family Streptomycetaceae; genus Streptomyces; species Streptomyces sp. NBC_00286. The sequence continues at coordinate 5,977,782 of NZ_CP108054.1, read as the reverse complement.
GGCCCTGGCTGGTCATCGCGAAGATGCCCATGATGATGAACCCGAAGTGCGAGATCGACGCGTACGCCACCAGCCGCTTGATGTCACGCTGCCCGACCGCGAGCAACGCCCCGTAGACGATGCTGATCAGGGCGAGTACGAGAATGACCGGCGTCGCCCACTTCGATGCCTCCGGGAAGAGCTGGAGGCAAAAGCGCAGCATCGCGAAGGTGCCGACCTTGTCGACCACGGCTGTGATCAGTACGGCGACCGGGGCCGTCGACTCCTGCATCGCGTTCGGCAGCCAGGTGTGCAGCGGCCACAGGGGTGCCTTCACGGCGAACGCGAAGAAGAAGCCCAGGAAGAGCCAGCGTTCGGTGCTGGTCGCCATGTCCAGCGTGCCGTTGGCCCGGGCCTCGGCGATCTCCTGCAGCGAGAAGTTTCCGGCCACTACGTAGAGGCCGATGACGGCGGCCAGCATGATCAGGCCGCCGGCCAGGTTGTAGAGGAGGAACTTCACGGCGGCGTACGAGCGTTGGGCCGCCGCCTTCTCGTCCGTGCCCGCGTGGGCGCGGTCTCCGAAGCCGCCGATGAGGAAGTACATCGGGATGAGCATGGCTTCGAAGAAGATGTAGAAGAGGAAGACATCGGTGGCCTCGAAGGAGAGGATCACCATCGCCTCGACGGCGAGGATCAGGGCGAAGAAGCCCTGTGTCGGACGCCAGCGGCTGCTGCGGGTCTCCAGCGGGTCGGCGTCGTGCCAGCCCGCGAGGATCACGAACGGGATCAGCAGCGCGGTCAGCGCGATCAGCGCCACCCCGATGCCGTCCACACCCAGCTCGTAGCGCACCCCGAAGTCCGCGATCCAGGCGTGGGATTCGGTGAGTTGGTAGCGGTCGCCGCCGGGCTCGAAGCGGACCAGGACCACCACGGCGAGTACCAGGGTGGCGAGCGAGACCAGCAGCGCCAGCCATTTGGCGGCGGTGCGGCGCGCGGCCGGCACGGCGGCCGTGGCGATCGCCCCGAGGGCCGGGAGCGCCGCCGTCGCTGTCAGCAGTGGAAAGGACATCGGTATCAGACCGCCCTCATCAGCAGGGTCGCGGCGATGAGGACCGCCGCACCGCCGAACATCGAGACCGCGTACGAGCGCGCGAAGCCGTTCTGCAGCCTGCGCAGCCGTCCGGACAGGCCGCCCATGGAGGCCGCCGTGCCGTTGACGACCCCGTCGACCAGGGTGTGGTCGACGTACACCAGGGAGCGCGTGAGGTGCTCTCCGCCGCGTACGAGGACGACGTGGTTGAAGTCGTCCTGGAGGAGGTCACGCCGAGCGGCCCGGGTGAGCAGAGAGCCACGCGGGGCGACGACGGGCACGGGACGGCGCCCGTACTGGGCGTAGGCGACGCCGACGCCGATGACCATCACGGCCACCGTGGAGAGAGTGACCGTCAGGGCGCTGACCGGCGGATGCCCGTGCGCGTGGTCGGTGACGGGCTCCAGCCAGTGGATGAACCGGTCGCCGATGCTGAAGAACCCTCCCGCGAACACCGAACCGAAGGCGAGCACGATCATCGGGATAGTCATGGACCTCGGGGACTCGTGCGGGTGGGGTTCGGCGTGCTCGCCGTGCGTCTCGGCGGCGGGCTCCACGCTCGGCTCGGCCGGGGACGGCGTCGGAGCATGCCGCCAGCGCTCCTCTCCGAAGAACGTCATCAGCATCACGCGCGTCATGTAGTACGCGGTGATGGCCGCGCCAAGGAGGGCCACGCCTCCGAGGATCCAGCCCTCGGTGCCGCCCTTGGCGAAGGCCGCCTCGATGATCTTGTCCTTGGAGAAGAAGCCGGACAGGCCGGGGAAGCCGATGATGGCGAGGTAGCCGAGGCCGAAGGTGACGAAGGTGACCGGCATGTACTTCCTGAGGCCGCCGTACTTCCTCATGTCGACCTCGTCGTTCATGCCGTGCATGACCGAACCGGCGCCGAGGAAGAGCCCGGCCTTGAAGAAGCCGTGCGTCACCAGGTGCATGATCGCGAAGGCGTAGCCGATGGGGCCGAGGCCCGCGGCGAGGATCATGTAGCCGATCTGCGACATGGTCGAGCCGGCCAGCGCCTTCTTGATGTCGTCCTTCGCGCAACCGACGATCGCACCGAACAGGAGCGTGACGGCGCCGACGACGGTCACGGCCAGCTGAGCGTCCGGCGCGGCGTTGAAGATCGCGCCGGAGCGCACGATCAGGTACACGCCCGCGGTCACCATCGTCGCGGCGTGGATGAGGGCCGAGACCGGGGTCGGGCCCTCCATCGCGTCCCCGAGCCAGGACTGCAGCGGCACCTGGGCGGACTTGCCGCAGGCGGCGAGCAGCAGCATCAGACCGATGGCGGTGAGCTTGCCCTCGCTCGTCTCGCCCGTCGCCTCGAGTACGGGCCCGAAGGCGAAGGTGCCGAACCAGGCGAACATCAGCATGATCGCGATGGAAAGGCCCATGTCGCCGACGCGGTTGACCAGGAAGGCCTTCTTCGCGGCCGTGGCAGCGCTGGGCTTGTGCTGCCAGAAGCCGATCAGCAGGTACGAGGCGAGGCCGACGCCCTCCCAGCCGACGTACAGCAGCAGGTAGTTGTCGGCGAGGACGAGCAGCAGCATCGCCGCGAGGAACAGGTTCAGATAGCCGAAGAAGCGGCGGCGCCGCTCGTCGTGCTCCATGTACCCGATCGAGTACACGTGGATCAGCGAGCCGACGCCGCTGATCAGCAGGACGAACGTCATCGACAGCTGGTCGAGCTGGAAGGCGACGTCCGCCTGGAAGCTCTCCACGGGGACCCAGCTGAACAGGTGCTGGGTCATCTCCCGGTCTTCCGCGCCCTTCCCGAGCATGTCGGCGAAGAGGATCGCGCCGATCACGAAGGAGGCGGCCGCGAGGACGGTGCCGATCCAGTGGCCGACGGCATCGAGCCGTCGGCCACCGCACAGCAGTACGGCCGCTCCGAGCAGAGGCGCCGCTACCAGCAGCGCAATCAGGTTCTCCACGATTCAGCGACCCCTTAGAGCTTCATCAGGCTGGCGTCGTCGACCGAGGCCGAGTGGCGGGTACGGAACAGGGACACAATGATCGCGAGCCCGACCACGACCTCCGCGGCGGCGACGACCATCGTGAAGAAGGCCATGATCTGGCCGTCGAGATTGCCGTGCATCCGAGAGAAGGCCACGAGCGCGAGGTTGCAGGCGTTGAGCATGAGCTCGACGCACATGAACACCACGATCGCGTTCCGCCTGATCAGGACGCCGGTGGCGCCGATCGTGAACAACAGGGCGGCGAGGTAGAGGTAGTTGACGGGATTCACTTCTTGGCCTCCTCTTCCCGGCCGAGCCGTTCCTCCGCGCGCTGCTCCAGGGCCTTGAGGTCATTGATCGCCTCGTTGGACACATCGCGGATCTGGCCGCGCTCCCGCAGCGTCTTGTGGACAGTGAGCTCGGACGCGGTGCCGTCCGGGAGGAGGCCGGCGATGTCCACCGCGTTGTGCCGGGCGTAGACGCCGGGGGCGGGCAACGGCGGGAGCTGCTTGCCTTCCCGTACGCGCTGCTCGGCCAGCTCTCGCTGGGTCTTGGCCCGCTCGGTGCGCTCCCGGTGCGTGAGCACCATGGCGCCGACGGCGGCCGTGATGAGCAGGGCGCCGGTGAGCTCGAAGGCGAAGACGTACTTCGTGAAGATGAGGGCGGCGAGACCCTCCACATTGCCACCGGCGTTGGCCTGGCCCAGGCCGCTGAACTCGTTCAGCGAGGCGTTGCCGATTCCCGCGCAGAGCAGGATGCCGAAGCCGAGGCCGCACAGGAGGGCCAGCCAGCGCTGCCCCTTGATGGTCTCCTTCAGGGAGTCGGCGGCGGTGACGCCGACGAGCATGACCACGAAGAGGAAAAGCATCATGATCGCGCCGGTGTAGACGACGATCTGCACGATGCCCAGGAAATAGGCGCCGTTGGCGAGGTAGAACACCGCCAGGATGATCATGGTTCCGGCGAGGCAGAGCGCGCTGTGCACAGCCTTCTTCATGAAGACGGTGCACAGGGCGCCGATCACCGCGATGGTGCCGAGGACCCAGAACTGGAAGGCCTCTCCGGTGGAGGTGGTGTAGGCGGCGAGATCCATCATTGGCCGATCACCTTTTCCGACGCCGGCTCGTCCGGGCCGAAGGTCGAGGCGGCCTCCTGCGGCACCTCTCCCTTGGAGAGGGCAACCTGGCGCTCCGTACCCGGCGCAGCCTCCGTGACCAGACCTCGGTAGTAGTCCTGCTCGTCCGTCCCGGGGAAGATCGAGTGCGGGCTGTCGACCATGCCCTCTTCGAGGCCGGCGAGCAGCTGCTCCTTGGTGTAGATGAGGTTGGCGCGGCTGGTGTCAGCCAGCTCGAACTCGTTCGTCATCGTCAGCGCGCGCGTGGGGCACGCCTCGATGCACAGCCCGCACAGGATGCAGCGGGCGTAGTTGATCTGGTAGACGCGGCCGTACCGCTCGCCCGGGGAGTAGCGCTCCTCCTCGGTGTTGTCCGCGCCCTCCACATAGATCGCGTCCGCCGGGCAGGCCCAGGCGCACAGCTCGCAGCCGATGCACTTCTCCAGGCCGTCCGGATGGCGGTTGAGCTGGTGCCGACCGTGGAATCGCGGGGCGGTGGTCTTCTTCTGTTCGGGGTACTGCTCGGTCAGCCGCTTCTTGAACATGGCCTTGAAGGTCACGCCGAAACCTGCGACGGGGTTCTGGAAACCGGGTTTGGTCTCCTTCTGCTCATCAGCCATCGGACGCCTCCTTTCCGTCACGAGATCCATCGGTTCCGTCACTGGCAGTATCGACCCCACCACTGACAATCAACTCCCGCTCCCGGCGCGGGCTTCGCCTCGGCACCGGTGGCAGCGTCTGTCCCGGCAGCGGTGGTACGGGGAATCCGCCCGCCATCGGGTCGAAGGCGACGGCCTCCGCGGGCGCCTCCTGCGCTTCCTTGCCGGACTTCCGATCGCGGAACATGTCGACGGCGAACGAGAGCACCAGCAGGCCGAGGACCGCTGCGGCGACATAGAGGGCAATGTCGGCGAAGTCGTAGTTCTCGTTGCGCAGGGTCCGTACGGTCGCGACGGCCATCAGCCAGGTGACCGAGACCGGAAGGAGGACCTTCCAGCCGAACTTCATCAGCTGGTCGTAGCGGACACGGGGCAGCGTGCCGCGCAGCCAGATGAAGAAGAACAGCGACACCTGCACCTTGAGGACGAACCAAAGCATCGGCCACCAGCCGTGGTTGGCACCCTCCCAGAACGTGCTGACCGGCCAGGGAGCCCGCCAGCCGCCGAGGAAGAGCGTCACCGCCACGGCCGAGACCGTCACCATGTTCACGTACTCGGCGAGCATGAACATCGCGAACTTGATCGACGAGTACTCGGTGTTGAAACCGCCCACCAGATCGCCCTCGGATTCCGGCATGTCGAGGGGCGCACGGTTGGTCTCGCCGACCATCGTCGCGACGTAGATCAGGAAGGAGACCGGCAGCAGCACGATGTACCAGCGGTCCTGCTGCGACTCGACGATCGCCGAGGTCGACATCGACCCGGAGTAGAGGAACACCGAGGCGAAGGCGACACCCATCGCGATCTCGTACGAGATCATCTGCGCGCAGGCCCGGAGGCCGCCCAGCAGCGGATAGGTGGATCCAGAACTCCAGCCCGCCAGCACGATCCCGTAGATGCCCACCGAGGCGACCGCGAGGATGTAGAGCATCGCGATCGGCAGGTCGGTGAGCTGCATCGCGGTGCGCTGGCCGAAGATCGAAATTTCGTTGCCGGCCGGTCCGAAGGGGATCACGGCGATCGCCATGAAGGCCGGGATCGCGGCGACGACCGGCGCGAGGACGTAGACCACCTTGTCCGCGCGCTTGACGATGACGTCTTCCTTGAGCATCAACTTCATGCCGTCGGCGAGCGACTGGAGCATGCCCCAGGGGCCGTGCCGGTTGGGGCCGATGCGCAGCTGCATCCAGGCGACGACCTTGCGCTCCCACACGATGGAGAAGAGCACGGTCAACATCAGGAAGGCGAAGCAGAAGACCGCCTTGATGACGACCAGCCACCAGGGGTCGCGGCCGAACATGGAGAGGTCTTCAGCCGCGAGGTACGACGCCGCGGTGAGGTCCGGAGTCATGCCTTCACCTCCTTGGGGGCCTCGGGGGCGAGCGTCGCCGGGCCGATGCGGACGAGGTCACCGGGGATCGCGCCGGTGTCGGAGGCGACACCTCCTCCGGCGGAGTTCAGCGGGAGCCACACCACGCGGTCGGGCATCTCCGTGATCTGCAGCGGGAATTCGACCACTCCGGAGGGGCCGGTTACGGCGAGCACATCGCCGCTCTTGACGCCGGCCTCGGCTGCCGTGGCGGCCGACACGCGCGCGCGTGCGGCATGCCGGGTCCCGGCGAGCGCCTCGTCGCCCTCCTGGAGGCGGCCCTGGTCGAGCAACAGCCGGTGCCCGGCGAGGACTGCCTCCCCGGCGGCGGGGCGCGGCAGTTGGGCTCCTGTCTCCAGGGGCTCGGTGGCCCGCGCACCGTCCCAGGCACCGAGCCGGTCGAGCTCCACGCGCGCGGTGCGCAGATCGGGCAGCCCCAGGTGTACGTCCATGGCGTCCGCGAGCATCTGCAGGACGCGGGCGTCGGTCGGCGCCAGCCGGCGGGTCATCTGGTCGGGCTTGAGCGCCGCCTCGAAGGACCGGGCCCGGCCCTCCCAGTTGAGGAAGGTGCCCGCCTTCTCCGCAACGGCGGCGACGGGGAGTACGACATCCGCGTGCTCGGTGACCTCACTGGGGCGCAGTTCGAGCGACACCAGGAAGCCCACTTCGGAAAGTGCCGCACGCGCGCGTGCCGGATCGGGCAGGTCCGCGACCTCGACGCCGGCCACGACGAGCGCGGCCAGCTCACCGGTGGCGGCGGCCTCGACGATCTGGCCGGTGTCACGTCCGTCCCGGAGCGGGAGTTCGGAGACTCCCCAGGCGGCTGCGACCTCGACCCGCGCGCGCGAGTCGGTGGCCGGACGCCCGCCCGGCAGCAGGGAGGGCAGCGCGCCCGCCTCGATGGCGCCGCGCTCCCCGGCCCGGCGCGGGATCCACACCAGTTCGGCACCCGTCGCGGAGGCGGCCCGTACGGCGGCGGTGAGCCCGCCCGCCACGGCGGCCAGCCGCTCCCCTACGACGATCACGGCGCCCTCGGCGCGCAGGCCTTCGGAGGCCGTCGCGCCGTCGCCTTCAAGGCCGACACCGGAGGCGAGCGCGTCCAGCCACTCGGTCTCGGTGCCGGGCGCGGCGGGCAGCAGCGTGCCGCCCGCCTTCTCCAGTCCGCGGGTCGCGTGCGTGGCGAGCGCGAACGTCTTCTGCCCGTGCTTGCGCCAGGCCTTGCGCAGCCGCAGGAAGACGCCGGGCACCTCCTCCTCGGCCTCGATGCCGACGAGCAGGACGGCGGGTGCCTTCTCCAGGGAGGTGTACGTGACGCCCGTACCGTCGAGGTCACGGCCGTGTCCGGCGACCCGGGCGGCCAGGAAGGCGGCCTCCTCGCCGCTGTGCACGCGCGCGCGGAAGTCGATGTCGTTCGTGTCGAGGGCCACGCGCGCGAACTTGCTGTACGCGTAGGCGTCTTCGACGGTGAGCCGCCCGCCGGTCAGGACACCGGTCCTGGAGCGGGCCGCCAGCAGCCCTTCGGCCGCCGCCGCAAGGGCCTCGGGCCACGAGGCGGGCTCCAGCTCACCGGATTCGCCGCGCACCAGGGGCGTCGTCAGACGGTCCCGCTGCTGCGCGTACCGGAAGCCGAACCGCCCCTTGTCGCACATCCACTCCTCGTTGACCTCGGGGTCGGGAGCCGCGAGCCTCCGCATGACCTTGCCGCGCCGGTGGTCGGTACGGGTCGCGCAGCCGCCGGAGCAGTGCTCGCACACCGAAGGCGAGGAGACGAGGTCGAAGGGGCGCGAGCGGAAGCGGTACGCCGCCGATGTCAGCGCGCCCACCGGGCAGATCTGGATGGTGTTCCCGGAGAAGTACGACTCGAAGGGATCGCCCTCTCCGGTGCCGACCTGCTGTAGTGCGCCCCGTTCGAGCAGCTCGATCATCGGGTCGCCCGCGACCTGGTTGCTGAACCGGGTGCACCGGGCGCACAGCACGCACCGCTCACGGTCGAGCAGCACCTGGGGCGAGATGGGGACGGGCTTCTCGAAGGTCCGCTTCTTGCCCTCGAAGCGGGACTCGGCGTTGCCGTGCGACATGGCCTGGTTCTGTAGGGGGCACTCGCCGCCCTTGTCGCAGACCGGGCAGTCCAGCGGGTGGTTGATGAGCAGGAGCTCCATCACACCCTTCTGGGCCTTCTCGGCGACAGGAGAGGTGAGATGGGTCTTGACGACCATTCCGTCCGTGCAGGTGATCGTGCAGGACGCCATGGGCTTGCGCTGGCCCTCGACCTCGACGATGCACTGGCGGCAGGCGCCGGCCGGGTCGAGAAGCGGGTGGTCGCAGAAGCGGGGGATCTCGATGCCGAGCTGTTCGGCGGCGCGGATGACCAGGGTGCCCTTGGGCACGCTGATCTCGATGCCGTCGATGGTCAGCGAGACGAGATCTTCCGGCGGAACCGCCGCCTCCCCGCCCCCGGAGGGAGCGCTGGTGGTCACGGTCATGCGTTCACCTCCGCGTGCTTGTCCTTGTCGGCCCAGGCCGTGGACTTGGCCGGGTCGAAGGGGCAGCCCCGGCCCGTGATGTGCTCCTCGTACTCCTCGCGGAAGTACTTGAGGGAGGAGAAGATCGGCGAGGCGGCGCCGTCGCCGAGGGCGCAGAAGGACTTGCCGTTGATGTTGTCGGCGATGTCGTTCAGCTTGTCGAGGTCGGACATGACGCCCTTGCCGGCCTCGATGTCGCGCAGCAACTGCACGAGCCAGTACGTCCCTTCGCGGCAGGGCGTGCACTTGCCGCAGGACTCATGGGCGTAGAACTCCGTCCACCGCGTCACCGCCCGCACGACACACGTCGTCTCGTCGAAACACTGCAGAGCTTTGGTGCCGAGCATGGAACCCGCGGCGCCCACTCCTTCGTAATCAAGAGGGACGTCGAGGTGCTCGTCGGTGAACATCGGGGTCGAAGAGCCGCCCGGCGTCCAGAACTTGAGCCGGTGCCCCGGCCGCATCCCGCCGCTCATGTCGAGGAGTTGGCGGAGCGTGATGCCGAGCGGGGCCTCGTACTGACCGGGACGGGCGACATGGCCGCTGAGCGAGTAGAGCGTGAAGCCCGGGGACTTCTCGCTCCCCATCGATCGGAACCATTCCTTGCCCTTGTGGAGAATCGCGGGAACTGACGCGATCGACTCGACGTTATTCACCACAGTCGGGCACGCGTAGAGCCCCGCGACAGCAGGAAAGGGGGGACGAAGTCGCGGCTGGCCACGGCGGCCCTCGAGCGAGTCGAGCAGTGCGGTCTCCTCACCACAGATGTACGCGCCCGCGCCCGCGTGCACGGTGACCTGGAGGTCGAGTCCGCTGCCCAGGATGTTCTCGCCGAGGTACCCCGCCGCATACGCCTCCCGTACTGCCTCGTGCAGACGCCTCAGCACGGGGACAACTTCACCGCGCAGATAGATGAAGGCATGCGAAGAACGGATCGCGTAACAGGCGATCACGATGCCCTCGATGAGGCTATGCGGGTTCGCGAAGAGAAGCGGGATGTCCTTACAGGTGCCCGGTTCCGATTCGTCGGCGTTGACAACTAGATAGTGAGGCTTGCCATCGCCCTGCGGGATGAACTGCCACTTCATGCCCGTAGGGAATCCCGCGCCGCCGCGTCCACGCAGACCGGAGTCCTTCACGTACGCGATGAGGTCGTCCGGCGACATGGCCAGCGCCTTGCGGAGCCCCTCGTACCCCTCGTGCCTTCGGTACACGTCCAGCGTCCAGGACTTGTCCTCGTCCCAGAAGGCCGACAGCACGGGTGCGAGCAGCTTCTCCGGGCCGGTGTCTTTGATCTCGGCTGCCAAGGTCATCACTCCCCCTCCTCGGAGACCGGGCCCGCAGGATGCGCGGGGTCGGAGGCCGAGGTTCGCTGCGGCGCGTCATGCGAGCTGAGGTGCTCGGCGGGCGGCTGGTCCTGCGGACCGCCGGAGCCCCGCGGGTGCACCACGCGCGCGGGAGTCATCTCGCCCTTCGCCAGCCGGAGGCCGATCAGTGAGGCCGGTCCCGCACTGCCGCCCGCCTCGACGGCTCCGGGGCGCTCGTCGGGGAAGCCGGCCAGGACCCGTGCGGTCTCCTTGAACGTGCACAAGGGGGCACCGCGCGTCGGTTCGACCTGTGCACCCGCCCGCAGGTCGTCCACGAGGCGCTTGGCGGTGTCCACGGTCTGGTTGTCGAAGAACTCCCAGTTGACCATCACGACCGGGGCGAAGTCGCAGGCCGCGTTGCACTCGATGTGCTCCAGGGTGACCTTGCCGTCGTCGGTGGTCTCGCCGTTGCCGACACCTAGGTGGTCCTGGAGGGCCTCGAAGATCGCGTCGCCGCCCATCACCGCGCACAGGGTGTTGGTGCAGACGCCTACCTGGTAGTCACCGGAGGGCTTGCGCCGGTACATGGTGTAGAAGGTGGCGACCGCGGTGACCTCGGCCGTGGTCAGGTCCAGCATGTCGGCGCAGAACTGCATGCCGGTGCGCGTGACATGGCCCTCCTCCGACTGCACGAGATGCAGCAATGGCAGGAGGGCGGACCGGGAGTCCGGGTAGCGGGCGATGACCTCGCGCGCGTCGGCTTCGAGCCGGGCTCGAACGTCGTCCGGGTAGTCGGGCGCGGGCAGTTGGGGCATGCCCAGGCTGACGCCCTGTGCCTGTACGCCCTGCTCGGAAGGAGTGGTGGTCACCGGTCGACGCCTCCCATCACGGGGTCGATGGACGCGACGGCGACGATGACGTCGGCGACCTGGCCGCCCTCGCACATCGCCGCCATGGCCTGCAGATTGGTGAAGGACGGGTCGCGGTAGTGGACCCGGTAGGGACGGGTGCCGCCGTCGGACACGGCATGCACCCCGAGTTCGCCCTTGGGCGACTCGACGGCCGCGTACGCCTGGCCGGGCGGGACCCTGAAGCCCTCGGTCACCAGCTTGAAGTGGTGGATCAGGGACTCCATGGAGGTGCCCATGATCTGCTTGATGTGGTCGAGGGAGTTGCCCAGGCCGTCGGGGCCGAGAGCCAGTTGTGCGGGCCAGGCGATCTTCTTGTCGGCGACCATGACCGGACCGGGCTTCAGCCGGTCCAGGCACTGCTCGATGATCCGCAACGACTGGCGCATCTCCTCCAGGCGGATCAAAAAGCGCCCGTACGCGTCACAGGTGTCGGCGGTCGGGACGTCGAAGTCGTACGTCTCGTAGCCGCAGTACGGCTGCGACTTGCGCAGGTCGTGTGGGAGGCCGGCCGAGCGGAGGATCGGGCCGGTGGCGCCGAGGGCCATGCAGCCGGCCAGGTCGAGGTAGCCGATGTCCTGCATACGGGCCTTGAAGACGGGGTTCCCGGTGGCGAGCTTGTCGTACTCGGGAAGGTTCTTCTTCATCTTCTTCACGAACTCGCGGATCTGGTCCACCGCGCCCGGCGGCAGGTCCTGGGCGAGGCCGCCGGGCCTGATGTACGCGTGGTTCATGCGCAGGCCGGTGATCAACTCATAGATGTCGAGAACGAGTTCACGATCACGGAAGCCGTAGATCATGATCGTGGTGGCGCCGAGTTCCATGCCTCCGGTGGCGATGCACACCAGGTGCGAGGAGAGCCGGTTCAGCTCCATCAGGAGCACGCGGATGATGGAGGCGCGATCGGGGACCTGGTCCTCGATGCCGAGGAGCTTCTCGACGGCGAGGCAGTATCCGGTCTCGTTGAAGAACGACGTCAGGTAGTCCATGCGCGTCACGAAGGTCGTGCCCTGCGTCCACGTACGGAACTCGAGGTTCTTCTCGATGCCGGTGTGCAGATAACCGATTCCGCAGCGGGCTTCGGTGACCGTCTCGCCGTCGATCTCCAGGATCAGCCGGAGCACGCCGTGGGTGGACGGGTGCTGCGGGCCCATGTTGACGACGATGCGTTCGTCGTCGGCCCGGGCCGCGGTCTGGACGACCTCGTCCCAGTCGCCGCCTGTGACCGTGTAGACGGTGCCTTCCGTGGTCTCGCGGGCGGATGCGGCACTGGTCATCACAGCCTCCCGAAGGGAGTCGTTGAGGGGTGGTGGTCGGGCGACGGGTGGGCGCTCATGAGTAGGACCTCCGCTGGTCCGGGGCCGGGATCTGGGCGCCCTTGTACTCGACGGGGATGCCGCCGAGGGGGTAGTCCTTGCGCTGCGGGAAGCCCTGCCAGTCGTCCGGCATCATGATCCGCGTCAGGGCCGGGTGACCGTCGAAGACGATGCCGAAGAAGTCGTACGTCTCGCGCTCGTGCCAGTCGTTGGTCGGATAGACGGAGACCAGGGACGGGATGTGCGGGTCGGCGTCGGGAGCGCTGACTTCGAGGCGGATCAGCCGGTTGTGGGTGATCGAGCGCAGGTGGTAGACGGCGTGCAGCTCGCGCCCCTTGTCGCCGGGGTAGTGGACGCCGCTCACCCCCGTGCACAGCTCGAAGCGGAGCGCCGGGTCGTCGCGCAGGGTCTGCGCGACGCGGACCAGATGCTCGCGCTCGATGTGGAACGTGATCTCGTCGCGGTCGACGACCGTCTTCTCGATGGCGTTCTCGGGGACGAGGCCCTGTTCCTCCAGGGCACCCTCCAACTCGTCGGCGACCTCGTCGAACCAGCCGCCGTACGGCCGGGTGGCGGGCCCGGGCAGCCGGACGGAGCGGACCAGGCCGCCGTAGCCGGAGGTGTCGCCGCCGTTGTCGGCGCCGAACATGCCGCGCTGGACGCGGATTTCCTCGCCCGCCTCGCCCCGCCGGCCGGGGAGGTTGGCGGCGCTGAGGTCCTTCTCGGGGGTCACCCCGTTCGTGCCGTTCGCGTCGCTCACCGCAGCAGGCCCTTCATCTCGATGGTGGGGAGCGCCTTGAGCGCCGCTTCCTCCGCCTCGCGGGCCGCCTCCTCGGCGTTCACGCCGAGCTTCGAGGTCTGGATCTTCTGGTGCAGCTTGAGAATGGCATCCAGCAGCATCTCGGGCCGCGGCGGACAACCGGGCAGATAGATGTCGACAGGGACGACGTGATCGACGCCCTGCACGATCGCGTAGTTGTTGAACATCCCGCCCGAGGATGCGCAGACCCCCATGGAGATCACCCACTTGGGGTTTGGCATCTGGTCATAGACCTGCCGCAGCACCGGCGCCATCTTCTGGCTGACGCGTCCGGCGACGATCATCAGGTCGGCCTGGCGCGGCGAGCCGCGGAAGACCTCCATGCCGAAGCGCGCCATGTCGTAGCGGCCCGCGCCGGTCGTCATCATCTCGATGGCGCAGCAGGCGAGGCCGAAGGTGGCGGGAAAGACGGACGACTTGCGCACCCAGCCGGCGGCCTGCTCGACGGTGGTCAGCAGGAAGCCGCTCGGCAGCTTTTCTTCGAGTCCCATGCTCAGTGGCTCCTCTGTGCCCTATCCGGGGTTCAGTCCCATTCCAGGCCGCCGCGCCGCCATACGTACGCGTACGCGACGAAGACGGTGAGCACGAAGAGCAGCATCTCCACGAGCCCGAATACCCCAAGGGCGTCGAAGGTGACGGCCCAGGGATAGAGGAAGACGATCTCGATATCGAAAATGATGAAGAGCATCGCCGTCAGGTAGTACTTGATGGGGAACCGCCCACCGCCGGCCGGCGTGGGGGTCGGTTCGATACCGCACTCGTAGGCCTCGAGCTTGGCCCGGTTGTACCGCTTTGGACCGATAAGCGTGGCCATGACCACGGAGAAGATCGCAAAGCCTGCCCCGAGGGCTCCCAGTACGAGGATGGGCGCATACGCGTTCACCGCTCCTCGCTCCTCTCAGTCGGCATTGACTGCTTGCGGGGTCCCCCCGGCCGGAGGCTGGGGAGGTTCGTCGGACTTCACCCGCCCCACGAAGCTCACAGGCTCCGTCGGCTTCACGAGACTCGCAAGCCCCGTGCGGCTTCACGAAGATCGCGTACATGTGAAGCAGGTCACAAGCCCAACTGCCACGCATCTTATGCCTGCCGGTCTGTGATCTGCGACACGGGGTACGACAACGCCTTTGTGATCTCCACCACCTGGCATTGGATCATGCGGCCAGAGGCGAGCCGATCTTCGCGCAGGAAGCGTCCAAGTGATCACCAGAAGTGACAATTTCGCTCGTTAACGCAGGTCCGGCAGTGGAGCTCTTTACCAAGGGGCGGCACGCACAAGCAAATTGGCCCTGAACATCAACGCTTGGTAGAGGAACTCGTTCACACTTCGGGGGAAGTTGGCTCGCCGGTGTGGACGGGCGCGAGCACGTGCATCCGTTCACGAGCAGAACACGAACTTGAGACCCGAACGAGACACAAGCCGCGTCGCACTCCGGTCGCCACACGCGACGTATCCGCCACAGTGGCCGTTCCGTGACCTGCGTCACACTCGAAACCGGGGCCGATAAGCGGGGCTTGGCCATCGGTCCCAACGGGTGGTAAGTGCTGGGCAATTCGGACGTAATGCGAAAAGACCTTGCTCACGGACCAGTTGAGCGGTGTCCGCTTTGCCCGCTACGGCGTCAATAAAGAACGCCACGCCCGGGAATTTGGCGGCCCATTGAACAACTGTGGCGCACCACACGTTTCTTGAAGATATGGAGGAGCCCCTGATACCGGTTGGACTCATGTCCCACACCGCTCACATACCCAGCCACCGGAAACCCCGGCCTCGCAGCAGTTCGACGCTCGCGATGCGCGCCGGAGTTGCCGGTGGCGTCCTCAGCACCCTGGCAGTGGGAGCTGCGGCCGGATCGGCGAACGCGTCCGAGCCCGTGACCCAGACGATCGAACTGCCCACGCTCACGGCCGACCTGTCCGCGACCGTGGCCGAATCTGCGGCCGCCACCCAGCAGGCCGCGGCCGACTACGAACTGCTGGCCGAGCGTGACGCGGCCGCCGCCAACGCGGCCAAGCAGGCCAAGGCCGACCTCGCCGAGGCGAAGAAGAAGGCGGAGGCCAAGAAGAAGGCCGAGGCCGAGCGCAGGGCCGCCGCGGAGGCCGCTGCCTCCAGGGCCGCCGAGCGGACCACCCTCAGCTCCTCCGCTGCCTCGAGCTCCGAGACCGATGTCCCGGCCCCGGCCAGCGGCAGCGTCGGTACGGTCATCAACTTCCTCAAGGCTCAGGTCGGCGACGCCTACGTCTTGGGCGCCACCGGTCCCAACGCCTGGGACTGCTCCAGCCTGGTCCAGGCCGCGTTCAAGCAGGTCGGCGTGGACCTGCCGCGCGTCTCGCAGGACCAGTCGACGGTCGGGACCGACGTCCCGCTGTCCGACATCCAGGTCGGCGACATCCTGTACTGGGGCGGCAAGGGCTCGGCGTACCACACGGGTGTCTACATCGGTGGGGGCCAGTACCTGGACGCCGCGAACCCCAGCAAGGGCGTCGTCATCCAGGACCTGTCGGGCTACCCGGCGAGCGGCGCGGTACGCGTCCTCTGACTCCGACTCCGACCGGACCCAGGGGTCCTTTCTGAACCGCTCCGGTCGCGCAACGTGAAGGGCCGCTTCCCCATCGGGGGAAGCGGCCCTCAGCGCGTACGTGTCACGCCCGGGGTGCGCCTGGGCGGGTCACGCCTTGGGCGACACCTTGCTCAGCCCGTTGATGATGCGGTCCATAGCGTCGCCGCCCGTCGGGTCCGTCAGGTTGGCGAGCATCTTCAGCGTGAACTTCATCAGCACGGGGTGCGTCAGTCCGCGCTGCGTCGCGATCTTCATGACCTTCGGGTTGCCGATGAGCTTCACGAAGGCGCGCCCGAGGTTGTAGTAGCCGCCGTAGGTGTCCTTGAGGACCTTCGGGTAGCGCTGGAGGGCGAGTTCGCGCTGGGCGGGCGTCGACCGGGCGTGCGCCTGGACGATGACGTCGGCGGCGATCTGGCCGGACTCCATGGCGTACGCGATGCCCTCGCCGTTGAAGGGGTTCACCATGCCGCCCGCGTCGCCGACGAGCAACAGGCCCTTGGTGTAGTGCGGTTGGCGGTTGAAGGCCATGGGGAGGGCGGCGCCGCGGATCGGGATCGTCATGTTGTCCGGGGTGTAACCCCATTCCTCCGGCATCGACGCGCACCAGGCCTTCAGGACCTCGCGCCAGTCCAGCTCCTTGAAGGAGGAAGAGGTGTTGAGGACGCCCAGGCCGACGTTCGAAGTGCCGTCGCCCATGCCGAAGATCCAGCCGTAGCCGGGCAGCAGCCGGTCCTCGCCCGGTCCACGCCGGTCCCACAGCTCCAGCCAGGACTCCAGGTAGTCGTCCTCGTGGCGCGGGGACGTGAAGTACGTACGCACCGCGACGCCCATCGGCCGGTCGTCGCGCCGGTGCAGCCCCATGGCGAGGGACAGCCGGGTCGAGTTGCCGTCGGCCGCCACGACCAGCGGGGCATGGAAGGTGACTTCGCGCTTCTCCTTGGAGTCGACGTCACCGAGCTTCGCGTGCACGCCCGTGATGCGGCCCGTACGGTCGTCGAGGATCGGGGCGCCCACATTGCAGCGCTCGTACAGCCGCGCGCCCGCCTTCTGCGCCTGCCGCGCCAACTGCTCGTCGAAGTCGTCCCGCTTCCGTACGAGTCCGTAGTCCGGGTAGGCGGCGAGATCCGGCCAGTCCAGCTGGAGGCGGACACCGCCGCCGATGATGCGCAGCCCCTTGTTCCGGAGCCAGCCCGCCTCCTCGGAGATGTCGATGCCCATCGAGACAAGCTGCTTGGTCGCGCGGGGCGTCAGCCCGTCACCGCAGACCTTTTCGCGCGGAAACGCCGTCTTCTCAAGGAGCAGGACATCGAGCCCGGCCTTCGCCAGGTAGTACGCGGTGGTGGAACCGGCTGGCCCGGCCCCGACGACGATCACATCAGCGGTGTGTTCGGAGAGGGGCTGGGACTCGGTCACGGCGGGGTCTCCCCAAGACTCGAAATCAACGTGCCGACGGGCACTGGACATGGGCAGTCTATTCAGCGGTACTGATCACCCTGCTGAAGGGCCACTCCATGAACCGACCTTCCCCCGTGGTACGACTGCGCGTCCCCACCGACGAGGACGCCTTCGCCTGGCACCGGATCTTCGACGACCCGGACGTGATGGAGTTCCACGGCGGAAAGCCGGCCGAGCTGTCCGTCTACGAGGAGCTGACCGCGCGACAGCGCCGGCACGACGCCGAGTACGGCTTCTGCTTCTGGACCATGCTCGACGAGCAGGACGACGTCATCGGCTTCACGGGCGCCCAGCCGTGGCCGCACGCCTGGGGTCCGAAGGGCGAGATCGAGATCGGCTGGCGGCTCGGACGGGCGTACTGGGGCAAGGGGTACGTGACCACCGCGGCGTGGAGCACGCTCGACCGGCTGCGGACGGCGGGCGTCACCAGCGTGGTGGCGATGGTCAACTCCCGCAATGAACGCTCCATCGCGGTGACCACACGCCTCGGAATGACTCTCTCCGAGAGGTTCACGTCGCCGAACTCGCAGCAGGTGGGCCACTGCTACCGGCTGGACCTCTGAGACCGGTGACGGCTTCCGGGTCGGCCTGCGAGACCCGTGACGCCCTCCAGGGCCGGCTGTAACGCCTTCCGGGTCGGCCTCCGGGCTGGGTGACGCCTTACGGTGGCGCCCGGCTTCCGGCGGCGCGCGGCAGCGTTTACTCTTCCGGTACCGCTGGGGGTGACGTCTGTGCGCAAACCACCCGATGTGCGTGTACCGCGGCTCGTCGGCCTGATGGCCGTGGACGCGCGCGAGACGGCCGAGGCGCGTGGCGTGATGCTCGCCGCGCCGGACCGGCCCGACTTCCATCTGACCGTCGTCGACTACGTCGTACGCCAGTACCCGCTGCCCGGCACCGAGGTGCCACGCGGTGCCGTCGTCACCGTGTGGTTCGACTTCGGTGAGGGGGAGGGCGGCGGAGGTGCGGGGGTGAGGGAGCCACGGCTCCCTCACCCTCCTACGGGGGGCTTGTACCGCGAACTCGATGAACCAGGCAACCCGTTCGAGGTCTTGCGGTAGCGCTCCGCTGGGTAAGGCAGATTCGAAGCTGCGGGTTCGTCGTGGCTGGTCGCGCCCACGCGGCGGAGCCGCATATCGAAACAGCCCCGCGCCCCTAAGAGGCCTGCGGCCTCCTCAGGGGCGCGGTGTACAGCACCGAATTCCGCCTGCTCAGCTCAGCTCTCTTTGAAGCCCCTGTGCAGTGCCACAACCCCGCCCGTGAGGTTCCGCCACGCCACCTTCGACCAGCCGGCCTTGCGCAGGCGTTCGGCCAGTGCGGGCTGGTCGGGCCAGGCGCGGATGGACTCGGCGAGGTAGACGTACGCGTCGGGGTTGGAGGAGACCGCCCTCGCGACCGGCGGCAGCGCGCGCATCAGGTACTCCGTGTATACGGTGCGGAAGGGCGCCCAAGTGGGGTGCGAGAACTCGCAGATCACCACGCGTCCGCCCGGCCTCGTCACCCGGTACAGCTCGCGCAGCGCCGCGTCCGTGTCCTGGACGTTCCGCAGGCCGAAGGAGATCGTCACCGCGTCGAAGGTGTCGTTCTTGAAGGGCAGCCTCGTCGCGTCGCCGGCCGTCAGCGGCAGCCAGGGGTGGTTCCGCTTGCCGACCCGGAGCATCCCGAGCGAGAAGTCGCACGGCACAACGTACGCCCCGGTCCGCACGAAGGGCAGGGACGAGGTGGCCGTACCCGCCGCCAGGTCCAGCACCTTCTGCGCGGGCCGCGCGTCCACCGCCTTGGCGACCTCCTTGCGCCAGCGCCGGTCCTGGCCGAGTGACAGCACGTCGTTCGTCAGGTCGTACCGTTCCGCCACGTCGTCGAACATCGAGGCGACTTCGTGCGGCTGCTTGTTCAGGGAAGCGCGGGTCACGGGCCCATTGTGGCAGCCGAGGGCAGAGCCGGGACGCCCGGCCTGCCCGACCAGGACCGGATCCACGCCGCCGCCGGTGAGACGTTGCCCGTCCCCTGCCGTACCTCACACGAGAGGTGGATGTGCAATGAAGAGTCTTCTGAAACCGGCTGCCGGGCTTGTCTTCGCCACGGCACTGACCTGTACGGGGTGCTCCTCGGACCCGTCGCCCTCGCAGGCGGCCCCCACGCTGCCCAGAACGCCCGCCCCTCCCACGGAGACCTCGCCGGACACGCCTGAGTCACCGGATACGCCGTCACAGTCGCCGCCGGAAACCCCCTTACCGGGGCCTGCGTTCGCCCCATACGTCAGCGCCACCGCGGCCTCCGGCAACGAATCAATGGGCTCCGCGTCGTCGTACAACCTGGCCTTCGTGATCGCGGGCCGCGGCGGCTGCACACCGACGTGGGGCAAGTACGGCATCGGCAAGGCGTCGGTGAAGTCCCGGATCTCGGCGCTGAAGTCGTCCGGGCGCAGCGTGCGGGTCTCCTTCGGAGGTGCCTCGGGCAAGGAGCTGGCCACCACCTGCAAGAGCGTCCCCAAGCTGGCCGGTGCATACGCGGTCGCGCTCGACGCCGCCGGTGCGACGGAGGCCGACTTCGACATCGAGGGCCCGCCGTTGTCCGACTCCAAGTCGGTGGCGCTTCGCTCCAAGGCCATCGCCCTGCTCCAGCGGCAACGCCCGGAGATCCGGGTGTCCTTCACGCTGCCCGTGATGCCGCACGGCCTCAACAGGGACAGCCGGGCCGTGCTGAAGTCCGCGAAAGCCGGCGGCGTGAAGGTCTCCGCGGTCAACATCATGACGATGAACTACGGCAGTTCGTACGACGATGACATGGGCACGTACGCGATCAAGGCGGCCAAGGCGACCCATGGCCAGCTGAGGAAAATCTTCGGCCTCTCGTCCGAGGACGCCTGGAAGGGCCTCGCCCTGACCCCGATGATCGGCGTCAACGATGTCGACAACGAGACGTTCACGGTGTCCGACGCGGCCCAAGTCCGCTCGTTCGCCGAGAAGAAGGACATCGCGTGGGTGTCGATGTGGGCGGCGGCCCGCGACCGCCAGTGCGCACCCGGCAAGGCGAAGCGGAACGTCGCGCAGACGGACTGCAGCGGGGTGAAGCAGGAGGCGGGCGAGTTCGCGAAGGCCTTCTCCGGCTGACCGCTATCTCCGCCGGTGCACCAGCCGCCCCGCGCAGACGGTCGCGACACACGCGCCGGTCTCGTCGAAGACGGCGAGGTCGGCGCGGCCGGTGTCGACGATCACGGGCCGTCGCGCCGCGCTCGCGAGCACGACGACGTCGTTACGCTCGGCCGCGGCCCGGAGTCCGGCCGTACCGGCGTACTCCTCCAGAACCGCCACCGCACCGAGCTTCAGCACCGCATGCACCCGTTCCCGAGGCGTCGGCGCCTCGGGCAGCGGCCCCTCGTGGACGAGGGCGGGCCCGAGCACGCCGGACCAATGCCGTACGCGAGCGCCCGGGAAACGTTCCCGAAGCTCCGCAAGCGGCCCCGTCGCCGCGACCCGGCCCCCTTCCACCACGACGGCCCCGTCCTTCACCGGAACGGAGTCGTCCCAGGCGTGGCGGAGCTCATCCGCGGCGTGAATCGTCAGCACAGGAAGGCTAGTTGGGGCTAGTTGGAGGCGAGGAGCTTCAGCTCCGGGTGGGCCGTGCCGCCCGCGATCGCCGTCGACGAGATGTGCGACTGGACCCGCTCGTCGACGGGATCCTTCGCCGGGTCGTCGTGGACGACGAGGTGCTCGTACGTCGTCGCGCGCTGGGCCGGGACGCGGCCCGCCTTGCGGATCAGGTCGATGATCTCCATGCGGTTGGAGCGATGCTTGGCACCGGCCGACGAGACGACGTTCTCCTCCAGCATGATCGAACCGAGGTCGTCCGCCCCGTAGTGCAGCGACAGCTGGCCGACTTCCTTGCCGGTGGTGAGCCAGGACCCCTGGATATGGGCGATGTTGTCCATGAACAGCCGCGAGATGGCGATCATGCGCAGATACTCGAAGATCGTCGCCTGCGTACGCCCCTTGAGGTGGTTGTTCTCGGGCTGGTACGTGTACGGGATGAAGGCCCGGAAGCCGCCCGTCCGGTCCTGTACGTCACGGATCATCCGCAGGTGCTCGATGCGCTCGGCGTTGGTTTCGCCCGTACCCATGAGCATGGTGGAGGTGGATTCCACGCCCAGCCGGTGCGCGGTCTCCATGATCTCCAGCCAGCGCTCACCGCTCTCCTTCAGCGGGGCGATCGCCTTGCGGGGCCGCGCGGGCAGCAGCTCGGCACCGGCACCGGCGAAGGAGTCGAGTCCGGCGGCGTGAATCCGCGAGATGGCCTCTTCCACACTCACCTTGGAGATACGGGCCATGTGCTCGACCTCCGACGCCCCCAGGGAGTGGATGACGAGCTGCGGGTACGCGGCCTTGATGGCGGCGAAGTGCTTCTCGTAGTACTCGACGCCGTAGTCCGGGTGGTGCCCGCCCTGGAACATGATCTGCGTACCGCCGAGCTCGACGGTCTCCGCGCAGCGCCGCAGGATGTCGTCCAGATCGCGCGTCCAGCCCTTGTCGACGGCCTTCGGCGGCGCGTAGAAGGCGCAGAACTTGCAGGCCGTGACGCATACGTTGGTGTAGTTGATGTTGCGCTCGATGATGTACGTCGCGATGTGCTCGGTACCGGCGTACCGGCGGCGGCGTACGGCATCGGCGGCGGCGCCCAGCGCGTGCAGCGGGGCGTTCCGGTAGAGGTCGAGCGCCTCCTCCGGGGTGATCCGCCCACCCTCGGCGGCACGGTCGAGGACGGACTGAAGGTCGGCGTTCTCGGTCACCGGGCGGTCCCTTTCGACAGGAGATGGAAAAGGCGCGAAGCGCTTCGAAATAAGGGTGGTGGTGGGAGACGGGTGGGCGGACTGATCCAGCGTACGCCAGCCCCTTGCGGCAGCTCGCGTCAGGCCGCATACGCCCCGATGAGCGTGCCCACGAAGGCGCCGCCGATGAGGAAGGGCCCGTACGGCACCGCGGTCTTACGCCCACCCCTGCGCGTAACGACGAGCCCGACCGCGTAGAACCCCGCCAGAAAGAACCCGGCAAAGGCCCCGAGAATCAGCACCGCCCACCCGTACCACCCGAGGACGGCCCCCAGCCAGATCCCGACCTTCACGTCACCGAAGGCCACCCAGTTCGGATTGATGAGAAAACAGACGAAGAACCACCCGGCATAAGCGAGCCCACCGAGCAGCGCCCCCGTCCAGTCGCCGCCGTTCTCCGGCACCAGCGCCACGATCCCCAGCAGCCCCGGCACGCCGACGGCCACCGGCAGATTCACCACGTCCGGCAGCCGATGCACAGAGAAGTCGACGAGGGTCAGCAACACCCCCAGGGGCGCAACCAACAGCCATACGCCCAACTCGGGCCGAGCACCGGTAGCAGCGGCAAGAGCAGCGCAGACAAGCGAGGTGGCGACAACGATGAGCGGCGTACTAGGCCCATAGGCCCGCCCCGCACACCGAGCCACCCCCACCCACCCACGGATCTGATGCCCATCCGGACACTGCCCCCGCCACTCCTCCTCAGGCTCAACGGAAAGCCGATAGACAGCCCGGGGAACGAACATCCCAGTAAGCGCACCCCAGAGGGCAGCCCCGAGAATCAACGCCAATTCCACGCAAGGCTCCTAGCCGCAACCGCTACCGCTGTGGGCAATCGTTCCGCAGGGCGATGGGGGTCCCCCCGCTCGAGCGAAGCCGAGAGTGGGGGAGGGTGGGCACAGCCACAAGCACCGGGCAACTTGTCACCCAACGGCCGCAACACCACTCCGCCAAGAGGGCAGCAACTCATCCAACAGAGCCTCAGTCCGAGGCGGCAGCCCCCGAGCCCCGCTCCGAGACACCAGGTCCGCCGCAAGCCTCTGAAGCTGCGCTTCGTCACCCGTGGCATGAGTAGCCCGAAGCAACTCATGCCACAACCGCTCATCGCCAGGCGCGGAGCCAAGCGCAGCGTTCAGCGCCTCAATAGCCTTCCCCGCGCGCCCCTTCTCCAGATGGAACGCCGACAACGCCAGCCCAATATCGGCAACGAGCAAGGGCAGTTGCGCGTCAATGATCTCGTGGGTGAGCCACCCATACCGCCCCGCCGGCCGCTCGGCCAACAACGGCCCCCGCACCAACACCAGCGCATCGGTCAGCAACCGCCCCCGCACAGCCCGGCTGTCGACCCCACGCCCCTGAGTCGCCTCGTGGTACAGCGACCGCAGCACATCAAGGTCGGACACCACGGACTTCGCCAGCTTGAGCCGCCCCGTCGAGTCGGTACCGAGCCGCGGCGTACCGTCCGTATCGTTGCCCAGCCACGCCCGCAGCCGCTCGATCAGCGCGTCCCGAACATCCTCCGTGACGCCCCGGGGCCACAGCGCGGACGAGAGCACCCGAGGATGGACGCCCTCCCGGTGCAGCAGCAGCAACGCCAACGCCTCGTGCAGCAGCGGACTCCGCTCACCGTCCGGCGTATCGAGGCCGATGATCTCGTACGGCCCGACAAGTCGCGCGTACACCGCCGGCCGCCCCTGTTCGCTGATGTCGACGAGGAACGGCGGATCGGCGGCGGGACCGTTCGGCTCGCGCTCGGGGTCCGCCTCGACGAACAGCTCGACGACGGCGCGCTGTTGGGCCACCGGCAGTAGCTGCGCGTCGAGTTCGAGCCCGAGGAGCGGGGCGAGCAGCTTGCCCTCGCCGGTGATCTGCATCTCCCAGGCGGCGCCGGGCAGATCGCCCGACTCGGTCCCGACGAGGTAGCCGATGCCCAACCGGCTGGCGTCGGAGGCGAGTTCGGCGAGCTTGACCGCGTCCTCGGCGGACGGTTGGGCGGCGAGGAGTACGAGATGCGGGGCCCAACGGGTGTGCTGCGCGGGCCCAGTACGCCCCGTGAGGACGGAGTCGTGACCGGCGGCGCCGAGCGCGCCGCGCCGCTGCCGGGTCTCCGCCTCCATGGTCTCGACGAGCGCCTCGATGTCGTCGAGGTGGCGCAGCCGGTTGGGCGCGAGAGGCGTCAGATCCTCCCCGAAGCCGACGAGCGTGATCGTCATGCGGTCGGACCAGCCGTTGGTCGCCAACTCGGCGGCCACGGAGGCGAACACGCCCGCCCGGTCCTCCTCGCTGCCGCTCAGCGAGACGATGCCGGGCACGGACTCCAGGTTGAGCAGCAGCCGCGAGTCGTCCATCGTGCCGAGGCTGACGAGTCCGGGGTACGGGGCTGCCGTGTCGGTGTCCTCGTACCGCTCGGCGTCCGCCCGTGCCAGCATCCAGAACGTCTGGTCCTGCCCGAGCTGCCACGGAACCGGCGGCCTTCCGGCAGGCTGCGCCAGTTGCAGATGCAAATCCCCGTTGCTCATCCAGGCCGCGTACACGGTCGGCAACGGCCGCGACTCCTCCGCGAGCGAAGCGGCCAGCCCGCGCAACGACCGGTCAAGAAGTCGTACGCCCTCGGGGTCGGCCCCCACGAGCAACGCGTCCTGTGCATCGGCGGCCGTACCGGTGGGCGTCGGCGGCTCCAGCATGCCACGCCGCCCGCCGACGGCAGCGAGGGCCGACTGCCACAGGGCCTGACGGCGCCGGCGCCCAAGCGCACCGAGGAGCCCGGCGGCGAGGAGGGGCGCCCCGAGGAGGGCCTGCGGCAGCCCGAAGCCACTGTCGTCGGCGGCGGAGGTGGCGTGTTCCTGCCCCTGCTGGCCTTGACCCTGCTGTCCGTGGTCCGGAGCGGGCCGCTGCTCGGGAATGGAGATCTGAGCGGTGTCATGATCAACAGCCCCGCTGCCACTGCCACTGCCGCTACCGCTGCCGTCCTGCTGGCCACTCCCCCGCTGCTCCGCACTCCCCGTCTGGGAGTAGTCGGAGATCTGCTGCTGGACCTCCTTCGACACCTCCGGGGCCTCGTCGGGCATCTCGACGAGGTCGCCGCCGCGGGCGTCGCCGGGCATCTCCAGGATCCAGCCGGGCCGGATCAGACTGGCCTCGGAGAGCCTCGAACCGTCGGGCTGCGCACGGTCCTTGTTGAGCTGGTAGATCTCCTTGTACCGCCGCCCGTCCCCGAGATGCCGCTCGGCGACCTCCCAGAGGGAGTCGTGATGGCGTCCCTCCGGCGGCTGGATCCGGTAGTACTTCGTGTCGCCGCTGTCGGCGGTGCTTCCGCTCTCGGCGGCGTGCGCGGCGTTCGCGGCCTGTTCGGCCAGCGCGGCGGCGGCACTGGAGGCGGCCTGTTCCTGCTGCCCCAGCAGGCCGGCGGGCGTCTGCTGCGCGGCGGCGACGGTAGGCCGCTGGTTCTCCTGCATCTGCTGCCCGAGCTGCGAGAGTCCGGGCGCGAAGCTGGC
The DNA here is from genome assembly GCF_036173125.1 of Streptomyces sp. NBC_00286. Taxonomy (NCBI): domain Bacteria; kingdom Bacillati; phylum Actinomycetota; class Actinomycetes; order Kitasatosporales; family Streptomycetaceae; genus Streptomyces; species Streptomyces sp. NBC_00286. Next base: position 5,952,411 of record NZ_CP108054.1, on the reverse strand, counting down.
CGCGGTAGCGCCGACCAGCAGCAACGCGGCGACGAGCTGCCGCGCGAGCAACTGGCTCGGCCCGGCTCCGGGCACGCGGTTCGGCACTCCGACGCCGGAGAGGGCGGCCTTCATCTCCACGAGTACGCACGCGGTGAACTGGGCCCAGGCGAACCAGACGACAACAGTCAGGACGTTCAGAAAGGTGCCGGCCGTGATCGGCTGCTGCAGCCAGTCCAGACTCGGCATCCCGCTGGGCAGCGGCCACCCCATCTGCGTGGCCAGCGCCCCCGGCACTCCCACCAACAGCACAATCAGGGCAATAAAGGCAAAGAACGCCTTCGCGAAGTCCCCGAACGTACGCCGCCGCCGAGGCAATGGCTGCGGCGTCCGATTCCTCGGACCCGGCGAACTGCCCGTCGAGCTGGAAGTGGTGCGTCGCGCCATGGCGGGTGTCCTGATGTCGTGTGTGGAGGGAGGCGTGCGGGGGTGTACTGAGCCTACTGAGATCTTAAGGAGGGTGTCGAAAGCCCGCACCACATCCGGGATGTGAGCCACTTCGCAACTGTCACGTCACACATCTCACGATCCCCACACAATCCCCCATCGCTGCTTCGATACGCGCTACTTGCCCCTGATAGCTTCGTTCTCTGTTGCACACGCCAGAGACGCCTGACACAGGGGGAGTTCACCCGTGGCCCGCCGCATCGCGCCCATAGCCGCCACGTTCGCCGCGACAGCGGCGCTATTGATCACCGCTTGCGGTGGGGGTGACGATTCGTCTTCTACGGATGACATCCAGGGGGCGGATACAGGCTCGAAGAGTCCGTCGGCTTCGGCTTCCGAATCAGCTGACAGTGACCGTCCGGATGTCAGTCTGCCGAAGGACTTCAAGCTGGTCTTCGACTTCGACAAGCCATCCGACGCCAAGCATGCGGCGGCGCTCGCCGACGCGCAGAACTACATTCGTGCGCTGAAGCACGGCATCGCCAAGCAGGACCCGAACGACCCGGCGTACCAGTTCTATTCCGCCGCACAGGCCGCGCAGTACGCCAAGTCGCAGATCGAGGAGTACGTGAAGGGCGGGTGGACCGTCAACGGGACCGACAGGTACTACGACGAAGACACCACCACCCTGAATGACGGCAAGGGCGTCCTCGTCACGTTCTGCAGGAACCAAGCCAAGTTCTACGGCAAGGAGATCAAGACCGGGAAGATCCTCTACACCGAGGAGAGCCTGAACAGCTACCAGACGTTCCGGCTGCTCATGGTCCCGCCGTCCGGCTCCTCCGAGGTCTGGAAGACCGGGAACATCGAGGTCATGGGCAAGGCGAAGGAGTGCCAGTGATGACGCCTTCGCGACGGACAGTGTGCTGGGGTGCTGCTGTCGGCGCGGCTGCGGTGCTGTGCGCCGGTGGCATGGCTCATGCCGACGGGCCCGGGGACGACACGACCGCTCCCTCGAAGCCCTCCCCTCCCGCGGGCAACGTGAACAATCAGGACTTGTCCGCTGCCGTCTCCCGGATCAAGGTCACCCAGGTGAGCGGCCCCACCGGCGGCAACGGCGGCAACATCTCGTCGACGGACGTGAACTGGGAGCCCCCACCCTGCTGGTACGAGCCCGCCTTCACGCCGGAGCAGCTCAAGGAATTCTCGGAGACGAACTACCCCCTGGGAGACGTCAGCCCCCACACTGCCTGGGGCGGCGAGAGGCTGTGGACGGACCACTACCGGGACGGCAAGGAGGCCTACAGCTACGAGGACGGCGCCTTGGTCTCCCACGAAGGCTACGAGAACTACAACATCGGCAAGGACGGCTACTTCTGGCGCGGCGTGGCCCGCGACACCGGTGACCCGGACTCGTACGACTGCGAGCGCGTCATGTTCTGGCAGGACGCCGACGAGGTCCCCGACGCACCGAACGCCCCCACGCCCGAGACACTCGCCGCATACGCCTACGACAAAATCAAGGTCCCCGACACCAAGATCGAGCTGAAGCCGGAAGCCAAGTCGACGGTCAACGCGCCCACTTGGGTGTGGCTGGACAAGGGCACCTTCAAGGAGGTCAAGGTCCGCGCCGAGTTGCCCAACACCGGCCTGTGGGCGGAAACGACCGCAAAGCCGATCGCCCTCCACCTGGAGCCGGGCACGGACGACGCGGAGACCTTCCCCTCCTCCGGCGACTGCGAGATCAACGACGACGGCTCCATCGGCACCCCGTACAAGACGGGCGACGCCGGGAAGACCCCACCGTGCGGCATCAGGTACCTGCGGGCCACCAACGGCGAACCGTACGAACTCTCAGCCTCGGTGACCTGGGAGATCAACTGGGAAGGCGCCGGAGGCACAGGCGGCGACCTCCCGAACGGCACCTTCGAGACCACCCAGGACATGAACGTCCAGGAAATCCAGTCGATCAACCGCTGACGCTACGCGGCCCGCAAGTCGCACCACACGTACTTGCCCTTGTCGGCGCCGCGCCGCAACGGATGCCAGCCCCAGTCGTCGGCGCAGGCGCGGACGAGTTCGAGACCGCGCCCCGCCTCCGCGTCGACGGCGTACGCCAACTCCCGTGGAGGCGGCGGCGGTTCAGGGTCAGCGTCCCAGGCCTCGATACGCAGGACTCCGTCCCGCCAGTGCAGGCGCAAGGACGCGGGCCCTTTCGTATGCCGTACGGAGTTGGAGACGAGCTCTGTCACCAGCAGCTCGGCGACTTCGGATAGCCGGATCAGCCCGTGGATGGTGAGGATCAGGCGCAAGGTGCGTCGGCAGACGGTGACGGCTCGAACGTCGTGCGGGATGTGGAGCGTGTACTCCCAGGGCTCGTCCATGGGTTTGGGCATGCGTGAACTCCGTGTGGTGGAAGGGGAGTTGGCGAGAGGGGTGCCACGGTCGACGGGCGATGGCTCGGCCGCAGCCGTCACGGCATGACGGAGCGGTGCACTTTCGGAGCCCCGAGGTTCCGCAGCGTGTGCGACGCATGACCGACGGTAGGTCTTTAATTTAGGACTATGCAAGTCGTTGCCGTAATCTTCCCCCCGAACGAGTCACTGTTTCCCCGCAGTTGGGAACGAGGAGGACGTCCATGCCGCGTCGACGGCAGCCCACCGCACGCCAGGTACGGCTGGGCATCGAGCTGCGAAAACTGCGAGAAGCCGCAGGGCTCAAGGCGCGCGAGGCGGCCGTACTGCTCGGGGCGGATTCCGTCCAGATGAGCCAGATCGAGTTCGGTATCGCCGGCGTCAGCGAGGAACGCGTACGCCGCCTCGCCGCTCACTACGCCTGCACAGACGACGAGTTGATCGCGGCGCTGGTGGCCATGGCAACCGACCGGACGCGCGGCTGGTGGGAGGAGTACCGAGGCTCCCTGCCCACACCGTTCCTCGACCTCTCCGAACTGGAGCACCACGCCAAGTTCCGCCGCGATGTGGAGTTCCTCCATGTTCCCGGGCTGCTTCAGACGGAGGACTACGCTCGCGCGCTCTTCTCGTTCACAACGCCCGAACTACCTCGGAGCGAGCTCGACGCGTGCGTGAGTCACAGGATGCGACGGCGCGCGATCATCGAGGGAAGTCGGCCGATCCCGTACGAGACGGTCATCCACGAAGCAGCGCTACGGATCAGGGTGGGTGACCGTGCCGCCGCACGAGCACAGCTCGACCGCATCCTGACGACGTCCGAAGCGGATCACGTCACGGTCCGCGTCATCCCGTTCAACCTGGACGGATTCGCCGGAGCCGGTAGCACCATGGTGTACGCGGGAGGTGCCGTTCCCCAGTTGGACACGATTGTTCGCGACGCACCGCACGGCACCACGTTCATCGATTCCGCCGCCCAACTCAACCACTTTCGAACGCTTTTCCGTAAAGTGGAGGCGGTGTCGCTCGATCCGAAGCGGTCGCGTGACTTCATCCACCAGTTGGCAACGGAACTGTGAGGTAGAGCATGACCACCCCCGACAACTGGCAGAAGTCGTCCTTCTCCGGCGGCGGTGAAGGCAACGCCTGCGTCGAACTCGCCTCCACCCCCACCACGATCCACCTCCGCGAAAGCGACACCCCCACCACCCAACTCACCACCACCCCCACCCCCCTGGCCAATCTCCTCCACTCCATACGCTCCGGAGCCCTGGCCACCCCTGCAACGTAACTGCGACGGGCCCCGGATCAGTCGGCTGCTATTGGCGAATCCGGGCGACATTGCGGGCGCATCTCCCGACACCGCCGCTCCCGGTAGGCAATCGCGGGAATGTGACACTCACCCCCGCGAGTGTCACATTCCCGCGAACGACCACCTGCCCGGGGAGGATTCGCCGACAGCACCCAGGCGACCCGGGGCCTGCGGCACCCGCTCCGTCAGTGCGCGCCGGCGTGAACGCTCACGCCTGCCACGACACCGTCGGCCGAGGCCGCGCCAAAGGCGTCGGCGCAGACGTCGACGTTGACGGGCCCGGCCTGGAGAAGGCCACCGCCGGACACACCGCCCGCGAGGCCGCCGGACACGTTGTCCAAGCCGGTGTCGGAGAGCTCTGCGGTTTCAACCTGGGGGGTGAAGTTCATGGCGCGCGTTTCCCTTCGGATGTGAATTTCCCGATGGCGGAGTTCGCCCGATTCCCAAAAACCGGGAACCATTCCCAGCAACTCACGCCGTGCGCAGGATCAAAGCACGCCTACGAATGCACGGCCAGCCGCTCCCCGCCCCTGCGGGACGCATTCCGATGCCCGGCTTCACACCCGTGACGACCAACTCACCGAATACACCAACTCCTTCACACACCCGTCCACGCCGCTGCACGCACAATAGTTGCCACCAGGTTTCCAAGCCGGACATCCAACCGCCAAAGCCTCATGCCGCAAAACAGGTGTGACAGATATTCAGGTTCCGCATGACCTCGCGGTGAATGCTGTGCAGGTTTCCCAGATCTTCCGCCGCCGCTCGACGGATCACCTGCGTCAACGCCACAAGCCCCGCCTGTCAGACCGATGCGGTACTTTCACACGTACGTTCTGAAGAGTCCGTAGCCGCCACGCACACCACAGGGGGATCGAAGACATGGCCAAGCCCGACCTCGCGCTTCCGCTCACTGAGATGGAGGACTACGGGAGCCGGCTGCGTGACATCAAGCAGCGTATGAACCACACCAAGAAGCTCTTCGAGTCCTACCGGGACGACGTGGGTGACGGTGGGGTCTACGACAAGCTCGAAGAGTTCGAGTCGAACTGGGAGGACGGCCGCGAGGACATCAACCAGCAGCTTGACGCGCTGGCCGACATGTCCGACGCCGTCGTGCGCGAGTTCAAGAAGCTCGACGACGACCTGGCGAAGAAGGTCCGGGATGGTGTGAAGACCAAGGAGAAGGGCGGGGGCGGAAAAGGCGGCAGCGACAAATAGGCGCCCTCGGTTCCTTCAGCACCCCCACCGAAAGCCGCCCCACCCCTGCCGCGTGCCGCGACGCCGCCCGCGGGGCCGCACTCCCCAACCCGATCGCCCTGAGCAAGATCAGGGACGACTCACTTCTCAAGGCCTACACAGGCATCTGCATCGAGTCGAGCGAGGGCGCCGTCAGCTGCCTGTGGATCTCCAAGGTCAACAAGGAGACGGAGAACGACAATCTATGGACGTACGTGCTCACGGCCACCCAGTGGAAGCCCGAGTGACCTGAGGGCCGAGTGGCGGCGGCCAGCCGGCCTCGACCTTGGTATAGGCGAGGGCACGGCCTCTGACCACCACGTCCCCGCCGCCCTCACGTCTTCCTCTCGAAGGGGTCCAGCCGGGCGTCAGAGCAACGGCGTCAGAGCAACGGCGTCAGAGCGAAAGTGTCCGCGCGATGTTGTCGGCCATCTGCTCGGCAGGCTCATCGAGGATCGACTCGGTCCAGGACATCGCCATGGTGATCGCCACCTCCGTGTTCTCCGGACGGACGCCGTAGAAGAGAGTGCGGATCACGGGGCGGGCTGCGAGCAGCCGTTTCTTCTCGCCGATGAAGTTCTGCCGGATGCGTACGGCGTCGCCGAGCGGCAGCCGTACCTCGCGCACGTCCGATTCGCCGAAGTCCCGGATGGTCATGTGCTCGGTCAGCCAGGAGAGCGTGACGTCGGGGACCGAAGCGTCCGGATGGATGGCGTCGAGTTCGAGGATGGCGGCCACCGAGTTGTGGCCGCTCACGTACCAGCCGAAGGCCGCGAGGGGGTCGCGGGTACGGCTGTCTGCCGCGGCGCGTTTGAGGTCCCGTGCCAGGACGCGGGCGTCGCCCTTTTTGCCGTCCTGCGCGTAGCGCGCGGCGAGTTCCTCCGCCTGGTACGTGGCCCAGTAGTCCAGGTCCACGGTGTCGGCGACGGGGAAGGGCACCCAGTCCTCCGAACACTCCAGGCCGAGGTTCGAGAGGTCGTCGGTCATGGGTGTGATCACTCCGTCCAGGTCAGCGAACCGGTGATCGCGTCGAAGAGGTCGGCCATCGCGTCGGCGACCGGCTCCAGGGGGGTGGAAAAGGTGAGCAGCAGGAAGGCCGCCGTGCCGGGGACGGGGACGTGGTACTCCACCGAGAGGGAGGTGTGGGCGTGCTCGGACTCCTCCTCGGCGTCCTGCCGGGTCATCCGTCGGACCCGGACGGCGGGGCCCGCTCACTTTCTGCCCCCAGTTCCCGATCCTTGCTTGTCCTCACGCCTCAGTGCCTCGGCGAGCTCGTGGTCGAGCTGCTCGTACGAGTCCGCGGCCGCCTTGGTGATCTCGTGCAGGGTCTTCAACTCCTCAGTGAGCTTCCTGCGGCGGATCTTCCAGTTGCTGTCGAACTCCTCGAAGGCGTCCAGGAGCTTCTGTGCGCCGATCTCCGCCACGCCGTATCCCTCAGCCGGGTTGCCTCGCTTCTCAAAGGTGTCATGGACGCGTTTCAGCGCCCGAGCACACTCCCTGATCCGTTCGATGTCGGCTTCTTGATCACTCGCTGTGCCCCCTGGCTCCTACTCAGCCGACCTGGTTCTCCGCCACCGCCTGGCCGTGGACGATCACGTCTCCGCCGTACAACATGCCCGTGAAGACGGGGGAGTACGTGAGCTGGACCTCGACCTCCACCTCGTCCGCGTTCGCGGCCACGCAGTGCGTGGCGCCGATGTCCGCGCCGGACATGCCCATTTCGTTGGCGAAGGCCTTCACGCGGGCGTTGCAGTTCTCGAAGAGGATGGGGGCGGGGCCGGCCTCGTTGTCGTAGAGGGCTTCGAGGTCGATGTCCTGGGCGGCGTAGCGGGCGGCCTGTTCCGCGATGTCGGCGGCACGTTCCCGCTTGGAGATCGACAGACCGCCGTCGATGACGAAGGCCGACAGGGACAGGAACACGAGCGCGAAGATGATGACCGCGCCGGCACCCGAGCCCCGGTCGTCCATACGGTCCCGGCGGGCCGCAATCCAAACACGCACATCCCATCCGCGTACAGCAGAACGCAGCGTCACGCCGTCCTCCGGAACGGGTCGAGCGGCGAGCTGAAGCTGGCCGTCAGCGTCGTGGGGATGTCCACGCCGATCATCGCGAGGCCACGTATCTCGCAGCTCACCTCGACCGTGAAGATCGTGTCGGGTATGAAGCCCTCGCTGGTCTGGTTCACCGTCACCGGGCCCGAGCAGACGTCATCGAGGTTGGCCTCCGCGGCTTTTCGCGCCTCCGCCATCGCCGTGGCGTGGTCCTTCTGGATCGAACCCGCGCGGGCCGCGTCCCGGGCGGCCCCGTCCAAGGCCCCCCGCCCGTCCACCACTTGCCCGAAGGCCACCAGCAGGAGGATGAACATGATCATCACGGGGGCGAGGATGACCACCTCGATCGTGGACAACCCACGGTCCCGGTCCCGGGAAGCCAGGACCCGCACCCGAGCCCGTACAAAAGCGAGCATGCCGAAAGAGCGCACCTAATCCACGTCCTCCACGAACCGCTCCACCGGCCCCGACGACTCCGCGTGCACCGTGAAATCAAGGCCGGGAAAGACCGTCGGCACCTTGGCCGTGATCTCCACGCCCACCGTGTTCTCCTCCGGCTGGAGCATCGTCACGTCGGGAGCGAGGACCAACTGCGGCCCCAGCTGCGCGATATAGCTGTCGACCACGTCCTGCGCCTCGCCCCGCCAGGCGCCCGGCTGCTCATCCGCCGTCGCGCGCGCCTTCCGCGCGCCCGCCTGCGCCGCCGCCTGGGCCACATGGTCGGCGAAGAAGTACAGCGCGAACTGCACCGTCGCGAAGATCATGAAGAAGAGTACGGGCGTGAGCAGCACGAACTCGATTGCGGTCATGCCGGAGTCGCCGCGGGCGGAGGCGGCCTCCACCCGGCGGCGTACCCAGCTTCGTACGCTCACCAGCAACCCCGTATGGATGTGAAATGGAAGAAATCAGCAGGTGTTGCCCGCGTCAGCGCCCTCGATGCAGTCCTTCACCTTGTTGGCGCCATCACCCAACGCCTCGTTGATGATCGCAGCCACCACACCCACGATCGCCACGACAACCGCCGAAATAATGACCCACTCCACCGCGGAGGCCCCCCGGTCGAGCTCCCCGGAGCGGGCGCGCTGCACCCTCCCCTGGAGGAAGGTGATCAGGAAGTCCACCCCCGGGATCCCGGTGCTGAAGTTCCGTCCGTTCATGGTGAGTTGTCCTCTCAGTGATCTCGAAAGTAGTGGTCGGCGTCAGACTTGGAACACACGCATCGCGGCCGGAAAGATCAGGAACACGAGGAACCCCGCACACAGCAGCAGCTGCGCCACAAGCATCGACTGCGACTTCTCCCCCGCACTGCCCTCGATATCGGCGAGTTCGCGGTGCCGCATCGTCTCGGCACGCGAGGCGAGGGACTCGCGGACCTTCGCGCCGTCGTCCGCGACGAGCGCCAACGACGCCGACAGGTCCTTGAGTTCCTCGACGCCCAGCTCCTCGCCGAGCGAACCGAGCGCCTGCCACTGGCTGATACCGGTGATCCGGGCGTCGGACAGCGCGTTACGGATCCGCTGGGTCGCCCAGCCGTCGGAGATCTCGGCGGCGGCCATCAGGGCCTCCGGGAGACCGCGGCCACCCGCCAGGCTCATCGACACCAGGTCCAGATACGCGCCGATCACGCGCCGCAGGTCGCGCCGCTTGTCGGCCGCGTCCCGCCGCACCTCCAGATCCGGCAGGAAGAAGAAGAGCACCGCGAACAGCAGCGCCAGCCAGACCGGGATGATCGGGCTGCTGCCCACGCCCAGCGTCCACACCACGGCGAACAGCAACGGCCCGAAGAACAGACCCGCGGCCCCCAGCAGCACCTTCGTCGCGAGGAACTTCTCCCAACTCCGGTCCAGAACAGCCAGATCCGCCCGCAGCGACCGCAGCTCCCAGCCCTGCTGCATATAGAACTCGGCGACGCGCTGGCCCACTCCGGCCCGCAGGCTGCCCAGCCGCCCGTCGTCGGCGGTGCGATGCGAGGACTCGTACGCCGCGCCCCGCGCCCGCATCGCGTCGATGCGCGCGACCTGGGAAACCGCGCTGCGCTTCGACGGCATCAGGGCCCGTACGAGGACGTAGACGCCCAGGCCGATGGCGGCACCGATCACGATCGGCATGGTCAGGTCCATCAGCGACGCACCCCCTCTTCGGACGGAACCGACGCCTGGCCCGGACCCGACGCCTGGCCCGGACCCGACGGTGACGGCTGCGACTGGGCCGGCATCCGGGGTCGTACGAACTGGACCGCCGCCTCGTCCCTGACCAGGAACCTTTCCGGCGTCTCGATCGTCGACAGTTTGCGCAGCCACCAGAAACCGAGCGCGAACAGGGCGCAGACGCAGGCGAGTACGAGCTGCCCGATCGCCGTGCCGTACGGCTCGACGAACTCGCGGTTGAAGATGGACAGTCCGAGCACGAAGGAGATCGAGACGGCGACAACGATCTGTACGGACCGCCGAGTCGACGCCCGCTGCGCCATGACGCGCTGCCGCATGTCGACCTCCTCGCGCGCCGACTTGGCGAGCGCCCCGAGGACTTGGCGCAGACCCGGGCCGCGCAGCCGCGCGTTGAGGATGAGCGCGGCGACGATGATGTCGGCGGAGGCGTCGTCGATCTCGTCGGCGAGATGCTGCAGGGCCTCGGGCAGCGGCGTACGGGAGCGGAGCCGGTCTACGAGGGCGTCGAGGTGCGGACGCAGTACGGGGGCGGACGCGCGCGCGGACGCCGGGATGGCCTGCTCCAGACCGACCGCGCCCGCGATCGTGTCACGCAGCGACTCGGTCCAGGACGCCAGCGCTTCTACGCGGCGCATGGCGGCCTTCTCCTCGGAGGCGCCGCCGAAGAGCTTGTCCCAGAAGAAGACGAGTATGGCGGCGGCGATACCGGCCACCGCCCAGCGGGTGAGCAGCAGGACGACGATTCCGGCGCCGGCCGCGATCGAACCGCGCTGACCGGCGAACTTGATGAGCTCCCCGGCCCGTTCCCCGGACTTGTGCTTCTCGTGCTCGGGCTTGGCGGGCAGCCCTCGCACCGCGACGGCGAACAGCGCGATCCCGCCGCCGACGGCGACCCCGCACGCCAGCGCGTACAGCACCGTCGTGGAGAAGAGCCCGCCCATGGAGCCGAGCGAGCCCAGCGCGGCAAGCTGCACGGCCGACCCCGTCATCTCCCCCGTCGCGTACGTCATTTCTGTCATCCCCATCAGCCCCAGTTCCCGGCGGGCCCGCGATAGCCGTGCGCGACCAGGTCGTCGAGGCAGGACATGGGCGCATGCGGTACGACCCTGCCGTCGGCCGTCTCGGCGAACACCTCGCTGGACAGGACGCGTCCGTCGACGCCGTTGACCTCACGGATCGAGGTGACCATGCGCTGAAGTCGGCCGCCCGTCTGGTAGTTGTTGCGCCGCTGGATGAACACGACGAAGTTCACGGCGCCGGCCACGAGCATCTGGCTGGCCTCGATGGGCAGCCTCTCGTTGGCCTGGAGCGCGTACGTCGAAATACGGTTGAAGACCTCGCTGGAGCTGTTCGCGTGGATCGTGGACAGCGAGCCGTCGTTGCCCTGCGACATCGCGTTGAGCATGGTCACGATCTCGTCGCCGAGGACCTCACCGACGATGACGCGGGAGGGGTTCATACGCAGCGACCGGCGGACGAGCTCGGCCATCGAAATGGCGCCCTGGCCCTCGGAGTTGGGCAGCCGCTCCTCGAACGCGACCACGTTCGGGTGCAGGTCGGGGAACTGGTCGAGGCCGAGCTCCAGGGCGCGTTCGACGGTGATGAGGCGCTCGTGCGGCGGGATCTCGTTGGCGAGCGCGCGCAAGAGGGTCGTCTTACCGGCGTTCGTGGCTCCCGCGATCATGATGTTCTTACGGGCCCGGACGGCGCAGGCGAGGAAGTGCCCGATCTCGGGCGTGAGCGTCCCGTTGCCGACGAGGTCCGACATGAAGACCTTGCCCATGCGCGCGCGGCGGATGGACAGGGCCGGGCGCCGGGTGACGTCCATGACGGCGGACAGTCGCGAACCGTCCGGCAGCCGCAGGTCGAGCTGCGGGTTCGCGGAGTCGAAGGGCCGGGAGGAGAGACCGGAGTACGCGCCGAGGATCTGGATGAGCTCGATGAGCTCCTCGTCGTTCTCGGCGACGGGATCGGCCTTGACCTCCTCGCCGTTCGCGTATCCGACGAAGACCTGGTCGTACCCGTTGATGTCGATGTTCTCGACCTCGGGATTGTCGAGCAGGGGCTGAAGCCGGCCGACTCCGAAGAGAGCGGCGTGCACGGCGGCCGCGTACTGCTCCTCGGTCTCGGCATCCAGCGGCGTACGACCGGAGTTGATCTCCGTACGGGCGTACTCCTCGAGGATCTGGGCGATGACCGCGCGGGCGTACTGCCGCTCGTCCTCGCTGGACATCGGCGTGACGCCGGAGACCTGGTCGAGGCGGCGCTGCTCGGCGATACGGTCACCGGCCTCCTGCCGGAACCGCTTGACCAGCTGGTGGTCGACAGCGGTCATCGGCCCGCCCCCGCGGTGGGCTGCCCGCCCGGCCCACCGGCCGGTACGGCCCAGGCCGCCCCGAACTGCTGGTAGAGGTCCGCGGTCACCTTGCGCGCCGAGCGGATGAGCAGCGACTTGTCGAGCCGGCCGCGCTTGCGTCCGGCCAACTGGTCGGCGCCGGACGGGTCGTCGGCGAGCGTACCGACGACACGGGCGCCGGTCTGCGCGGCCACCAGCATGTCGTTGACCTGGTGGACGAGCTTGGCGGAGTCGCCCGGGTCGGCGATGAGGATGACGCCGATGAGCGGGGTCGCGAGGGAGGCCGCGCCGCGGGCGCCGCCGTGCAGCTTGGCGGTGAGGGCGGCGGCCCGGTCGCGTACGCGCGCGATGGCCTCCGGCTCGGTGCGGGAGATGAGGAGGACGAGGGCCGCCTGCGAGAACATCTCGACGGCGGGGGTGTCCCCCGCGACCCGGCCGCAGTCGGCGATGACGTCGGCGGGCGCGTTCGGCGAGTCGGCAAGGTGAGCGAAGGCCCGGCCGAGGGTCGGCCACAGCCCGGCGAGCCCGGCGGCCTGCTCGGCGTTCCCGAGCCCGACGAGCACCTCGAGTCCACCGCTCAACGGCTGTACGTGGTCCCAGAGTTGATCCGGTACGAGCCCTCGGCGCGCGGTGGCGGCGATGGACAGCATGCCGGTGTTGGGGTTCAGCGGACCGCCGTGCGCGGCGGCACTGCGGTACACCAGGTCACCGCCGGCCGGATCGGTCTCCGCCAGCAGAGCCCGGCGGGGCCAGACCGCGGCGAGGGCGACGGCGGCCGTGGTGACGCCGGGGGAACCCTTGTCGGCGGCGAGAGCGATGAGCGCCATGTCTCTTGTTGTCTCTCTCGCCCTTAGTTGCCGGGCACGAGGACGACGGCGACCTCGCCTGCGGCGGCGGCCTGGGTGAGGGCGGGGACGTCGTCCTGGTCTACGAGCACCGTGACCGAGATGTTGCCGGTGCTGATGGTGGCGTCGTCGCCGCTGCTCTTTGTATTCACGCGCGCGTTGTCGACGAGGAGGGTGTCGGTGCCTGTGGCGGTGCCGCCGGACGAGTTGTTGTCGGAGTTGGAGCCGGTGCTGGTCTTGCTGGCGCGGTAGGCGGCGACGATATCGCCGGGCTTGATGTTGGACGGGTACTGGCCCTCCTTGAGGGCGAGGCCTACAGAGGCCTTGCCTGCGGGGAGGGAGGACTTCGCCCCGAACATCTGGCCGACGACGACAGTGCCCGCGTAGATGGGCGACTTGGCCTTGAGGGTCTTCAGGGTCTCGCGCTGCTCCCAGCGGACGTACTTGATGCTGGAGTCTTCCGCGACCAGGACGGAGGTGATGTTGCTGTCGTCGACGGCCTCGCCGGCCTGGAGGGTCTTCGTCACCTGGATGACCTCGACACGATCCCCGGCCCGCAGCACGAGCATCGTCGCCCCCAGCGCTCCGACCAGGATGAGCAGCACGGCGAGAGCGGCGAGTGCCGGTTTGCGCTCGCGAGGTGGCGTGGGAAGACGCTCACCCATGGCCGGCTGAGCCGGCGCCGCGGAACGGTTGTTACCCGCCCCCGTACGCTCTTGGATCTTCACGCAACCGCTCCCCGTACACCCAAGAAGGTTTCCGTCATTTGGGACACTCCATTCGGCATCGGGCGTACCGCCCGACCTGGCCGAATAACCAGCGACTTGAGTGCTGGAATGAGTGTCAAGTCATCGCACCGTATCAGGGGCGCATAAGCCCCTCAAGGCGCGCCAACGATCGCGAACCTCACAGGACTCGACGTTATCCACGCGCAACGTAGGCCGGTTGGTTCCCCGTTGAGTACGGGCCTTCCTGAGCAGGTTCTGCTGTGCGAGCGCGAACGGCGTGACGTCCGCGAGACACGTGATCGTCATGCGGAGGCCACCGTTCCTGCACGAACTACTCACGAGTCAAGGAGAGGGCGGTGTGGGCCGCGGGATGACCTTCCAGGTCGGAGGGTGCACCGTGACTGCGCCCTCGCACCTCCGGTGACGGTGAGTGTTCAGCCTTGTTGACAGCGTGAGGGGCGGTACCCCAGGATCTGTTGACCGCGTTCCCGCTTCGAGATCGAGCGGGTCCGCGCACGGGGAACGTCGTCTGCCCGACGAGCAGTTGGGCCTTTCCTGGTGCAACTCCGGTGGCTTGCAGCCCCGTAGAGCACCGGCATCGGAATCGGCACCTCCGACCGCGTAGCGCTGTGTGGCTGTGCCGCGGCTGTGGCTGTCGCTGTGGCTGTTCCGCGTTGTGGCCATGCCGCTGTGGTGCCGTGCCGTTGTGGCGCCGTACCGCTGTGCGGCCTGCGCGAGTAGATCCCCCCACAATCACAACACCCACAAGGAGCTTGTCTTGCTGCACCAGAAAACCGCCCTGCGCGTCGCCGCGCCCGTCGCCGTTCTCGCGCTCGCGCTGACGGCGTGCGGCGGCGGGGAGGACAAGGCCGACGCGAAGGAGCCCGCTACCAAGCCGGAGGCGGCGGCAACTCCGGCCGAGGCGGCCTCCGGTGGCGAGATGGCCACGGGCGAGAGCGCCGAGGGCAAGGTCGAGGAAGAGGACGGCAAGGTCACGTACGACATCACCGCCATGAAGGTGGACGTCGGCACCGAGGCCGAGGCCCAGGAACTGGTGCAGGACAAGGCGGAGGCCAAGGGCATGGTGCTCGCGGTCGCGCACCTCAAGTTCACGCACAAGGGCGGCCCGGCCCTGACGTCCGACTCCGACGCGGCCGACGGCACCAGCATCTGGGCGGACGGCAAGCGGGGCGCCCTGCTCATCGGCGCCGCCGACGACGCGCCCGGCTGCGAGGACCCGTACGACGTCGAGAGCTGGAAGACGGGCGAGAGCCACACCTTCTGCGACTCGTACCTGATCCCGGCGAACGCCAAGGAGATGGAGGTCCGCTGGGCGGAGGAGGACGGGGAACCGTTCATCTGGAAGTTCCCCGGCCAGTAGGGCAGTTGCTTCCACCGGCAGCCATCGATAAGGAAAGGAAGAGGAATGAAGAGATCCGCTGCCCTGACCGCCGGCGCCCTCTCCATAGCCGTACTCACCGGCCTGACCGCCTGCGGAGGCGGTGACTCGGAGACGGACGCGGCCGCCGCCGACACGCCCAAGCCGACCCCGACGGGGCCGAGCCCGGCCGAGCGGCTCGCGAAGCTCGCGATCACCAAGGCGGACGTCCCCGGCTACAACGTTGAGAAGAGCAGCGAGGAGTACCTCTTCGCCAAGTCCCAGGACGAGGTCACCCTCGACAAGAAGGTGTGCGCCCCACTGGCGTACGCGATGAGCCAACTCCCCGTCGGCGAGGCGCAGGCCGACCTCAATCGAGTGGCTTCGAAGAACGTCAACAGCCACACGTATGTCACGCTCAACGCCTACGAGGCCGGCAAGGCGGAGTCCGCCATGGCCGGCCTCACCAAGGCGGTGGACTCCTGCGGCACCGGCTTCACGGCCAAGGCGAAAAACAACACGAGCGCGTTCGACTCGGTTACGGCCGAGAAGGCGGACCCGGCGGGCGACGAGTCCCTGGCCTTCAAGGCCACGTTGACGTTCAGGGGCGTCACCCACACGGTCCACTCGGCAGCCGTACGCCGCGACGACGTGATCGCCGTCTACTACGCGGTGAACGGCTGGGCCATCGCGGACTCCAGGCCCAGCGACACCAAGGTCGCCTCCGTCGTGGCCAAGGCCCAGAACGCGAAGCTTGGTTGAGGGCTCCGGCCCCGGCCCCGGCCCCGGGTACCTGGCTGCCCGGGGCCGGACGCTTGCCGCTGATCATCCTTACGAGTGAGCCAACGGCATATTCCCGTCCGGCTTGACGTGCCGTCACTACCGTCCGTCACATGGTCAGCTCATCCCACGAGGCGATGCACCGCCTCTTCCAGGAGGACCCCGGCGCCTTCGCGCGGACCTTCCGGACCCTGGATCTCCCGTTTCCGGACCCGGTCGCGGTGTCCCTCATGCCCACTGATCTCACGGAGATCAAGCCACTGGAACGGCGCGTGGACACGCTCCTCAGGCTCGACACCGCCTCCGGCGAAAGCCATCTCCTGGTCGTCGAAGCCCAGGGCAAGAGAGACCCGAAGAAGCACGCAAGCTGGGCTTACCACATCGCCCACCTCTACGCGAAGTACCGCATCCCGCCCGTCTTGCTTGTCACCTGCCAGGACAAGGCCACCGCCGCCTGGGCCGCCGAACCCATCACGATCGGGCCCAGCCAGTGGCGCACTCTCACACTGCGTCCCCTCGTTCTGGGCCCGCACAACGTCCCCGCCATCACCGACCCGTCCACTGCGGCCCGCGACATCCCCCTGGCGACACTCTCCGCCATCACGCATGGCAAGGACGTCAACGCCGCTGCCATACTGAAAGCCCTGGCCGCCGCTCTGAAGACCGTCGACGAAGAGACCGCGAGGATCTTCGCCGAATTCACCGAACTCGGCCTCGGGACCGCCCCGGCCGCCAACACCTGGAGGCAATTGATGTCCGTCGACCTCTCCTTCTTCCGCTCGGAGACCTCCCAGCGCCTGCGCGCGGAAGGCCGCGTCGAGGGCCATGCCGAGGACATCCTGCTGATCCTGAGCGAGCGCGGCATCGAGGTCCCAGACGACGTACGCGCGCGCATCACGGACTGCACCGAAGTGGAAACCCTCCGAGCCTGGCTCAAGCGCTCCGTCACGGCCGCCACTGCCGAAGATCTGTTCGGGGACATGAAAGGCTGACGATCGACGGTGAATGCCCGGCCCATCACAGGGCCGGGCATTCACCCTGTCGCCGATCGGCCGACCCATGGGGTGCTCAGCTGATCCGGTGCCTAGGCCGCCCCACAGGTCCAGACACCCGATCAGTAAGGGCCGTTGACGTTGTCGATCGAGCCGTATCGGTCGGCGGCGTAGTTGCAGGCGGCCACGATGTTGGCGACCGGGTCGAAGGGGTCTGTCGACGTGCCGGGCACGTGGTAGGCCCTGAAGGTCGGGTCGATGGTCTGCAGGAGGCCCTTGGACGGGGTGCCGGCCGCGGCGTTGGAGTCCCAGTTGTTGATGGCCTGCGGATTGCCGGACGACTCGCGCATGACGTTGCGGTGGATGCCGTCGTACGAGCCCGGAATCCCGTTCTGGGCCATGATGTCGAGCGCTGCCTTGATCCAACCGTCGAGGTCGTTCGAGTACGTCTTCGCGGCGGCTTGCGTGGCAGCGGCGGGCGCCGTGGACTTGGCGGCGGCCGGGCTCGCGGCCGCCTTCTTCGTACCGACGGTCAGCGTGAGACCGGGCTTGATCAGCGACGGGTTGTTTCCGATGACCGCACGGTTGGCCTTGTACAGCCCCTGCCAACCACCGCTCGTGCCATGCTTCTTGGCGATCTTGGTCAAGGTGTCGCCCTTGGCCACCTTGTGCGTGACGAGCTCGACCTGCGGAACCGCGGCCTCAGCAACCTGCGTGACCTGCCCCGCCGGCTGGGCGGCGTGGGCACCGCTCACCGCCACGAACGGGAGGGCGAGCGCGACTCCACCCGTTCCTACGGGGACGAAGGCGCGGGCGATGCGGCTGACTCTCGTACGGCGGTGCTTACCTCGTGCGGGCATGACGAATTCCTCTCCGGCGCCTGCGAGGTGAGCTGTCGGGTTCGGGCGGGAGCTGCCCGGCCGCGCAGTGAGCGCGACTTCACCCCAAGCCGCTCCGGTTGCCCGGATCGGCGACTTACCTGGGTCCCCCGCTCCTGCCATAGCGCGTGGATGAATGGGGTTCCGGAGCGGCGGCAGGATTAGGCGTTCCGTCCGGATCGAGACGAGAACGTATGCGAGAGCACACACCCGAAACAAGCCTCGAAATCCCGGTGCGCCCCTTATGAACTCGCCAAAAGGAAGGGTAAATCGCCCGATTATTCCGGAACGCGACTCTCAACTTACGTTCTGCAAAGCAGAAGTTGTCGAGGCACCCCCTCAACGCCCAATCCACCCGAACGTGACTCATTTCACGCGATCAAGCGCCACTAAGCCTGAACAAAGCGGCAATGTAGGCAACTCGGGCATTGCGCCTTCCTGAGGGCCCGCCGGGGCTGGGCGTGAAGAACCCCTTGCCGGTCCGCCCCTCGGCACGTTGACAGGCGACTGTCGCCATGCTGCTATGAGGCGCTTCCCAGCCGGACCTGCGCCGCGTCGCACACCGCTCAGGCACCGGATCGACGGACACCTGACCGGGGGCGGGCCCCGAACAACCAGAGCGAGGACCCATGCCGCAGCGCGCCGCGACCATCGTCGGCGGCGGGATCGGCGGCCTCGCGGCGGCCATTGCCCTGCACCGCCGGGGCTGGCGCGTCGAAGTCCTGGAGCGTGCCCCGGAGTTCACCGAGATCGGCGCCGGCATCTCCCTGTGGCCGAACGCGCTGCACGCGCTTGAGGTGCTCGGCCTGGCCGACGCCGTCCGGGTACTCGGCGCCGTCGAGGCCGCAGGCGGCGTACGGGATCGCCGGGGCCGCTGGCTGTCCCGTACGGACAACGCGGAGCTGACGCGCCGCTTCGGCCAGCCCCTGGTGGTCCTGCACCGCGCGGACCTGTTGCGGGTGCTCACCGAGGCACTGCCCGCCGACAGCCTGCGGTCGGGCAGCGAGGTGTCCGCAGTCCGCGACGACGGCCACGGTCACGGTCACGGTCACGGCCTGGTCGTCCATCACCGCGAGGGTGAGTCCCGGCCCGACGTCGTGGTCGGCGCCGACGGGCTGCGCAGTGCGGTCCGCCGCGCCTTGTGGCCTGACGCGGCCGGCCCCCGGTACGCCGGTTACCCGGCCTGGCGCATGGTTACCGAGCCCCTCGCCGAGCCACCCTCCGAGGGCGCGGCGATCTGGGGCCGTGGGGAGAGGTTCGGCTACACGGCGCTGCCGGGCGGGCGGATGTACTGCTTCGCGACCGCGTCGCTGCCGGAGGCCGCGGCCTCCGGCTCGTCCTCGTCCTCGTCCTCGTCCGAGCACGCCGAACTGCTGCGCCGGTTCGGGTCCTGGCCGGATCCCGTCCCCGCCCTGTTGGCCGCCGTCCCCGCGGAGGCGGTGCTCCGGCACGACCTGTACGACCTGCCGCCGCTGCCCACCTTCGTACGCGGCCGGGTCGCGCTGCTGGGCGACGCGGCCCACGCCATGACCCCCAATCTGGGCCAGGGCGCGTGCCAGGCGCTGGAGGACGCGGTCACCCTCGCCCACTGCCTCGACGGCACCCCGGACGTGACCGCCGCACTCCGCTCGTACGACCTGCTGCGCCGTCCGCGAACCCAGGCCATCACGCGCCGCTCCGCCCGGCTCGGCGCAATCGGCCAGTTGTCGTGGCCGCCCGCGGTGCTGCTGCGCGACACGGCCGCCCGGCTGACCCCGACGCAAGCGACGCTGCGTTCGATGACGCCGGTGCTCGGCTGGACCGCGCCCGCCGACCCGGCGACCGCGACGCAGAGCGAGCGCAAGAGCGAGCGCAAGAGCAAGAGCGACTGATGCCGGACTGGACGTATCACCCGCTGCGCGGCGCGGCCGCCGCCGTCCTCGGCCGTCGCCGTTCGCAGCGAACCGCACTGCGGCTGCTGGCCTCGATCGGCTCCCGTCCCGCCGGCGCACGGCTGATCGCCCGGGGATTCGGCCACCGCCATCCGCCCGAACGCCTCGCCGGCGAGATCGCCGGCGTACCCGTGACCGTCCGCCTCGGCATAACCGTCCCGCCCTCGCTCGCCCGCCAAACGGTACGCGCCATGCCCCCGCTCGGGGCCGGCGTCGTCGAGGTGGCACCCGTCTCGGCGGCCGATGTGGAGACCGTACGGAAGGCCGCTGTCGGCCGCTCGATCCCGCTGATCGTCCGTGCGAGCGACCCGGAGACCGAGGCCGCCCTCAAGCCGTACGTCGACGGGTTTCCCAGCGGCGACGACCCGCACGCGATCCATGTGTCCGACCCGTACGGCGACGGGTTCACCAGCGGCGACGACCCGCACGTGGTCCACGTGTCCGACCCGTCGGTCACCGCCGCGGCCGCCATGCTCGAGGAGCCGGGCGCCGTCGTGCTCGCCCGGCCCGGGGTGCTGGTCGAGGCCGGACCCGGCTGGTTCGCACGGGTCACCGAGGCGGCCACGCCCACCGTGCCCGCGCCGCGGCTACGGGACGTCGGGCTACGAGACGTCGGCCGCGATCCCCGCCGCTGGCCCGCCTGGTGGTGGGCGCTGCTCGTCGGGCTCGGTATGACGGGTGCCGGACTCGGCGCCGCGGCGATCACACTCGGGCCCGTACTGCTCTGGTACGACCGCGACTACCTCGGCATGACGGTGCATCAACTGCACGCCGCCAATCCCCACCTCGTCCACTTCCTCCAGCACGACCGGATCACCATGGCCGGCACGATGGCATCGATCGGCGCCCTCTACACCGGCCTCGCCGTGGGCGGCATCAGACGCGGCTGGCCCTGGGCCCGCGAGGTGTACCTGCTCTCGGGAGCGATCGGCTTCCCCACCTTGTTCTACTTCCTGGCCACCGGCTTCGTAGAACCCCTGCACACGGCCACCGCCCTCGTACTGTTCCCGATGTTCGTGGCAGCGGTCCGCCGACCCCCGCACACACCGCGCTGGCACCTGGCCCCCGAGGGCCCGGAACCGGAACGCCGACGGGCCCTGACCGGCCAACTCCTGCTGATCGTCACGGGAGCGGGCCTGTTCGCCGGCGGAGCGGTGATCTCGGTAGTCGGCCTGACCGGCGTCTTCGTACCGACCGACCTGACCTTCCTGGGCACCAGCGCGGAGGCGCTCGAAACCCTGAACTCCCGGCTTGTGCCGTTCGTCGCGCACGACCGGGCGGGGCTGGGCGGCGCCCTGATGTCCGCCGCGGTGGCCATCGTCTTGCTCAGCGCGTGGGGGTGGCGGCGGGGCGAGGCGTGGGTGTTCTGGACCCTGACGGCAGCGGCGGCGGCCGGATTCCTGCCGGCGGTGGTGGTGCACGGCGCGATCCATTACACGGACTTCGTCCACTTGGCGCCGGTCTACTTCGGCATCGCTATAACGGGTACGGGCTTGCTGCTCGCGCGTCCGTACCTTTGCGCCAAGGCGTCGGCGAGGCCGGAGGACTGACGGTGCATCTCGGAGAACGCCCTGCCCCAGACACCCCGACCGTCGGCCCAGCCTGAGGGACAGGTCAGGTTCAGCTTTCGCTGGGCCACTCACCCGTCGGCCCACCCGAGCGGCTGGCTCGGCTCCCGCACCCCTAGCGCGGGCACTACCCGACCGGGGCACCGGACGGCACCCGAACCTCTGCCGTGCCGCCGTCGAGCCGCTCGCGCAGGCACGCGAGCAGGACGCCCATCGGCGCCAGCGCCAAGGGCAGCAGCACGAGCGCCACCGCAACCGGGGTGATGATGACGAGGACGCCCGTGACCCACACGTTGTCCTCGGTGGTGGCCAGCATGAGCAGCCCCGCCCAGTGCGCCACGTACGTCCCGAGCCACTTCAGCACGTTGAAGGCGACGGCGACCGCGAGAGTGCCCAGCAGGAAGATCCCGGTGGTGTACAGACGTGCCGTACCGGTCAGCGTCCAGGAACGGCGCATCGCCGCCGTCGCCGAGGAGTTGTCCGCCACCCGTACCGCGGTGGCCAGGGAGAAACGGGCCAGGAGGACGCCTCCGAGCGCCCAGAGCACGACGGGCAGGATCCGGCCCACCAGGATGAACTGCACGGTCGCGGGATCGTGGTACGTGGGCCACACGACCCCGGGCACCATCTCCAACTCGAGGAGAACCAGGACGAGCAGGCCCGCCAGTGCCGGGACGAGGACGCACACCAGGGTCAGCAACTGCACGCGGAACGCGGCCCCGAAGTGCGGACGGCAGCGGCGCCACAGGGCGCGGAGGGTGAGCGCACCAGGGGCCGCGGCAGCGCCCGTGCCCGTGCCCGCCGCCGCGCGTTCCCGCGCGTTGGCGACGGTGACGGCCTGGGCGGTGAGCAGCCAGGCGATCAAGACCATCGCGACGAGGAACAGCAGCGGGAACACGCATAACGCGACGTTGACGAGGCTGTCCTTCTGGTCGGCGTACGCGACGTAGGAGTCCTCGGACGCGATGCTGAACTCGGCGTCTCTTCTGGCTTGCAGGAAGAGACCCCACGACGCGGCGAACGCGCCTACCACGATCCCCCCTCCGACAAGCAGCGCCACCACGCCGGCCAGAACGGCGGAGCCGAACACCGGGCGCCGGTCACGGCTGCTGATCCGCAGGCCCTCGGCCACGACGGAGGTACCGGCCCGGCGGTCCTCCGGGCTGATCACAGAACTGCTGCCCGTCATGCCGCACCCTCTCTATTCCTGGGCCCGTAGACGGCAGCGGCGCTCTCCCGGTTCCGCGCAGGCCAGGCAAAATCCTGCTAGAAATTCAGCCGGGATCTTACTCAGAGCGGAGTAGGCCTCCACATAGCGAGCCAATTCGGCCCCCTTTGGATGCTACGGGAATTACGGAACAATGCGTGACAGCATTTCGTACATATACGGGTGATCTATAAGGTTCTGAGGCAGGCCGCCGGTTCGCCAACAGCAAGGCCCGGAGGGTGTCACACGAAGTCGCCGCTTGGACGGAATTCGTGCTCTGCGGCAGGGAGTTCCCAGAGGATCTCCGACTGTACGTCTCCCTCCAGGACCGCGACCAAGAAGCTGGTGCAGGTCATCTGGTGGTGTTCCCACTCAGGGCCGCGGCCAGCGCATCTTCACGAAGGGGTTGGGCTCGCGATCGAAGTTTTTCATCCGTAGCATGCGGTACCGGGTGACGGCCTCGTCGAGGGACTCCTCTCCCGAAAACTCACAGGAATAGGCAGGAAATGTCAGGCGCACATATGGAGTGAGATCCGGATTCTCGCCACGGTAGAAACGGTGCACCTCCGCTCCTACTCCCGCCACCACGTCGAAGCAACGCCCACCGGGCGCCTTGAACCCGCCGACCGCGCTCAAATGAGGGTTACGGAAAAACATCTCCGCCTCGCGCCCCCTGGCGAACTCCAGGGTGGCGATGGCCAGTTCCTGGTCATAGGAATCACGGGCACTGAGCTGAAACAGCCGCTCACCATCCCCGGAGAGCGCGCCGGCAAAGTCGAACCGGAGAGCAGGAGACCAATGCCAGGCATCCGCCAGCCCCGGGAGCGGCGCCACATTACGGAATCCGCTTACCTCGGCGCGAATGTCCATGTTCTTCCACGATCACCTGCACTATTAGCCACTCAAGCACCCCTGCACGCGTCTTTTGTCCTCGCACACTGCCGATATCGAACCGTCACCCCTGAACCCAGCCAGCCAGCTCAGCGACGGACACAGTGGCCGCCCTGATCTCGTCGCGGATGGGCACGCAAGAATTTCGAAGATTTTCGAGAAAATCCCCGTCAAGAGCGCCGCCCGCCTGATCGCCAACCAAGGTGCGGGCTGATGCGACGAATGAATTCTGTGCGTCCTGCTCCAGTCGCTGAAGCCGACCGATTTCCTCTTCCTCGCCGGCCCGGGTCACTTTGGTTTGACTACCGCCAAGTTTGAAGTCGATACTTCCGAGGATCGTTTCGAGTGTCTGCCCGGACATCTCAGCCCGAGCCGGACTCGGATTCATGTAGACCGCGATGGCATTGACTGCAAGCATGCCGGACTGCAGGATGGAAAAACCTTTGCTACCCGGGTCATCACCATCAAATGATTCTGCTCTGCTCTCGAAGTCCTCGATGATCTCGATGAGTTCATCCTCGCCAACCTCGCCGACCGGCGCCTTCCAAGCAGCGTCAAGAACGTATGAGAACCACTCTGCATCCGCTGGATCGGCCAAAGTGGTGAACACCCCACTCCCACGCTCCGCGCAAGCCAGGCAGAATCCCGTCAGGAAGTCAGCAGGAAGCTCGCGCAGAGCGGAGTAGGCTTCCATATTGCGAGCCAACTTAATCTCCTCTGGTCCAGAACAACGTATAGGGTGAATTCTGTGACATATGACCGCGAATCCCCTCTCCACCGACTTCTATGCCTCGCACATCGATTTGCGGCAAGCATATGTCGTTGCAGAAGTTCCGCGAAGCCGCACCGTAAACGGCATGCTCGTTGGGCCCCAGAGCGTTGATTATACCGTCCTCGGCGTGTCCCGGAGCTTGAACAAATTCTTCACCGTCTCGCAACTGCCAGCCGGAGGGCATGGGACCGTCACCATTAATTCCGATTCGCCTGGTGAACTGCCTCGTTTCGGAATTGAATACCCCGATGACCGCTGTGGTCCCCCTGACATCGGCCATCCAGTAATCGTTTCTGAGAGATTGCAGCTCTTCCGCACGATTCAGGGCGAGGAGTGCATCGTCCCGCGTTCCTGGGCTGCAGGGGCTTAGGCCTAGGGGATCGATCCATACGAACGGGTTCCCGACGTAGGCAAAGGGGTTGGGGCCAGGTGCAAGACCAAGGGGGTCAGACGTGACGAAGCGGGCGGTCTCTGGGTCGTAATGGCGGAAGAAGTTGTAATGGAGGCCGGTCTCGGGGTCGAAGTACTGCCCGGGGAATCGGAGCGGGGTGTAAGCGGTGCTGCCCGACGCCCAGCTGGTGGTCCCCCACAAGGAAGTTCGGGTATTCCAGGCGATGTCTCCTGACTCGTCAACGAGTTCGGTCGGAGTGCCTACGAGGTCGGTGACGATCGCGAAGAAGCGGGAATCGATCTCGTCCTGCGGTGCTTCAGCCGCCGTGATGCGCTCGGTCTGAGCAACAGGGCGCAGCCCCTGATGGTCCCAGGTAAGGGTGACTGGGTTCGCCAACTCCACGCTCTTAGTGGTCTGTTCACAGAGGGTGGTGCCATCCCACGTGAAGTCGATTCGCTCAACGACCGTTTCGCCGTCAGCGGCCATGCGGAGCTTGGCCGTACGGCGGCCGAGCGGGTCATAGGTGTAGCGCCACAGGGTGCCGTCGGGGGTGACGGTTGACGTGAGTCGATCTTCGGCGTCCCAGGTGTAGCGCCAGGTGTCCGGCTTGCGGGACAGGCGGGTTTTCTGGCGCAGGGTGATGCGGCCGAGTTCGTCGTGCTCGTAGCGGACCTGGCCGGCGCGGGTGATCCGAGTGCCGCTGTAGGTGCGCGACCCTGTCGCCTCGTGGCCGGGGTGATGCTGAGGCCATGTCGCCTGGGTTTGGTTGCCCACGGCGTCGTAGGCGTAGGTCTCTGTCCAGTTCTTGGCATGGACGGCCGTGACTCGGCCTGTCTCGTCGAGATCGAAGTGGCGAGTGCCCGACTGCGGATCAGTGAGCCGAGTGAGGTTGCCGTCAGTTCGGTATGTGTAGGCGCGGTGCTGGATGGGGTTGCCGTCGGCGGCGGTTACTGACTGGGTCGTGAGGCGCCCCAGTTCATCGAAGGCCTGGGCCAGCGTGACGTTCGTCCCTATGTTCCGAGCTACTTCCCGGCCCATAAGATCACGGTCGAAGTCGATCTCATGGCCAGAGGCGTCGAGTCGGATGCGGTGACCGGCGGGGTCGTAGGTCCAGATGCTGGTTGTGCCGCTTGGAGTGGTGCGCTGCAGGCGTCGGCCAGCGGCGTCGTAGCCATATGTGACGGTGCGACCGTTGATCGTCTCCGAGACGGGACGGCCCACGCGGTCGTATCGCAGAAGGATTTCGGAATCCGAGTCGGTTGTGGCTCTGGTCAGTCGACCGTGCAGGTTGTAGGCGTAACTCGTGACCGCTCCGGCGACGTTCTTGCGGATGATCTGGCCGAACGCGTCGTGTTCGAATGTGACGGTTTGACCGACTGCGTTGGTGCGGGAGGCAACTCGGCCAGCTGCGTCGTGCGCGTAGGTGAGCGTACGGTCGTCGAAGTCCGTTTCAGCTGTCAGGCGTCCAGCAGCGTCGTATTCGTAATTCCACGTCATCCCCTCCGGGTTGGTGACGCCAATAAGCCTCAAAGACGCGTCGTATTGGAACTCGGAACGGGCTCCACCAGGGCCGCTGCGGGCCGCGAGCAGGTCGAAGTGGGTGTACTCGAAGTGGGAGACCTGCCCCAACTGATCTGTATAGCTGGTGCAGTTGCCTTCGCCGTCGTAGCTCCACGCCTCCGTCGCTCCGTCAGGTGTGGTGCGGCCGATGAGTCGGCCTTCGGGCGACCAGGTGAAGCGGGTGGTGTGTCCCAGAGGATCGGTCACGGCGACGGGTCGGCCGTACGTGTCGCGTTGCCAGGTCGTCTCGGCACCCATTGGGTCGGTGACCTTCAGGGGCAGGCCCGCGGGATTGCACACCACGGCGGTGGTATGCCCCAGGGCATCACTGACGGCGATGGCATGTCCCTCCGGGGTGTACGTGCTGCGGGAGATCCCTCCATCCGGGGCGATTGCCGCAGTGCAGTTACCGCGTTCGTCGTAGGCGTATCTCCAGATCGTTCCGTCCGGAAGGTTGATCGCCGTGGTGAGGTTGAAGTCTCCGTAGGTGAAGCGGACGACCGTGCCGTCCGGCCGGGTCACCTCTGTGGGCTGTCCCAGCTCGTTGTTCACGGCGCTGGTGGTGTGCCCTAGCTGATCCGTCAAAGAGATCAGGTGGTGATGAGCGTCGTAGGCGGTGCGGACCACACCTCCCAGGGGGTCGATTTCGGCGACAACCTGACAGTTGTCGTTGATGACGAAGCGGGATGTGGCTTCCTCTGCTGTGGTGATCTCCGTGACGTGGCATCCGGGCCAAGCAGGATCGACGACTTCGTAAGCAAAGGTGTTGACCATGTGCCCGGCTTCACCGCCCTGCGCAATGCAGCGGTCCTGGGCATCGTAGGTGTAGTCGTAACGACGGCGATTGGTGTCCGTCCAGGACGTGATGCGAAGCCGCTCGTCATAGGTGAACTCCAGTGGCAAACCAGAGGAGTTGGTGACCGAGACGAGGTTGCCATCGGTGTAGCCGTACTGCTTGATGACGGCGTCCGAGCCGTCATCAGCCGCTCCGGTCATGCTCAGCGTGGTGACTCGGCCCTCGTAGGTGGTGAGTTTGAGGTGGTAGCCGCCTGAGTGGCGAATGGCGAGAGGGACACCGTGCTCGTCGTAGTCGAAGTCGATTGTGTTGCCGTTGCGGTCGGCGAAGCGGGTGAGCGGGGCCAGTCCGTCGGTGGGCCGGGCGAAATGACGGGCGTGGCCGGTGAGCGGGTCGTCGACGCGGTAACTGCCGTCGCCCAGGCGGAACAAGGGCCAGCGGGGGCCAACCTCGGGCAAGACCCGGAGGCCCGGTGCTTCGGGGTGTGGATAGGCGAGCAGCATTCCGTCCTCGGTGACGAAGACGATGCCGTCCTCTTCGACTTCGAGGCGCTGGTCGATGGTGGAGGCCCAGGTGGGGCCGAACCACCAACCGCAGCGGTAACCGGAAGCGGCCCGCCGTGTGAAGGTCAGCGGGAGAGCGCCTGGCAGCGTGATGTCGGTCCCATCCAGAAACATCCACCCCGTGGCTGGATCAACAGGGTCGCCACAGCCCTTGATCTTGGTCTTGAGCCGGTTGTAGGCGCCCTTGGCCCCGTCAGCGATGGCCGTCTTGGCGTTCTTCGTCAGGCCGCCCAAGCTCTTGGCCATGCCCTTGAGGCCCATGGCGCCAGCGGACTTCAGCCCCTTGGCCAGGCCGCCAAGGGTGGTCAGGCCCTTCATCCCAGGTATGCAGTCCAGCGCCGCGAACGCCACATCCCATAGTGAGGCTTGTCCCTTGGCGTACCTGTTGAGCGTGTCGGCCAGCACGACCAGCGCGGCGACGAGCACGATCGCACCCAGGATCGGCCCGCCGATGATCATCGCAATGATGCCCAACACCGCGACAACGACCTTGCAGACTTCGACGATGGTGTCCCAGTTGTCGGAGACCCAGTCGCCGACCTCCTCGTACCAGGCCCGGTTCTGGATCCCCGCCTCAGAAGCCTCCTCCAGCTTGTTCTTCGCCTCCCGCGCCGCCTCCTCGCGCATCTGCCGGGCGTCCGCGGCCATCTTCTTCGCCGCATCCAACGCGCTCTGCGCGGCGCTGACATCCGACTGGGCCGCAGTCTGCGCCGACTTGGCGTTCGTCGCATCCCGCGTCGCGGCACGCACCTTGGACTCGTCCGGCTTCGGGACGTCCTTGCCCGCCGAACCGGGATCGTCCTTGTACTTGTCCGCCTCCTTGGTCGCCCGCGTCACCCACGAATCCGCCGTCGACAGACGGGACTTGGCCGAGGCCAGATCCGCCTGCGCCTCCCGCCCCTTGACCAGCGCCTTGTCCGCCAGCGCCTGCGCACGCTCTAACTTCGGCCAATACGCAGCCAGCGCATCGCCCGCCAAGTCGTAGGACTTCTTCAACTTCTTCAGGTTCTTCGGAACACCGGAGAACTCATCGCGGAAGACATCCGCGGTCTTGCCCACCATCGACAGGACGGCATCCTCATCTGCCATCCCCTTCACCAGACGCAGCGCGTCCTGCACGTCATCGGCGAACTCATGCAGCTGCCGGGCCAGCGACTTGACCCGGTCCGGATCCCCCGGCGTCGGGTCCTTGTCCAGGTCCAGCACATGCCAGTCCGTCGGCCGAAAGCCCGCCACGCCACAACCCCCGTCACACCAACCCCGTCAACCACGCATACGCACAAGTGAAGTTAGCGGGTACGAGCGTTCGATGTGAAGGCCGCAAGGGGACGCGGGGGCAGGCGAGGCCCCGGCACTGGCACCGGTCCTACTCCGCGAAACGGAACGTAGACGTGATCGCGTCGAAGATGTCGAAGAAGGAGTCCGCGAGGTCGAGGACTTGGCTGCTTCCGGCGATGAGGGCGACCTTGCCCTCCTGGCCGGGCACGGGGATGAACGTTTGCATGAGTACGGCACGACTGGTGCGGTTGAGGCTGTCGCCGGGGACCGGGATGTCCTCGATGCCGTACGTACGCGCCGCCGGCCCGACGCCCGGGATGTCGACGGTCGTGACCTTCCGCCACGCGTCGCCCTCCTTCTTGGCCTCGCGCACGGCGAGTTGGCCGGCCATGAATTGCGGGTCGGTGGAGAGCGGCTCACCGGCCTGCGTACGCCCGCCGACGAGCGAGACGGTGATCGACCCGGTGATCGGCGTGTCCCCGCCGAAGCTCTCCGCCATGCAACCGCAGTACAGCGCGCCCGACTTCCAGGCGTCGGCCGCGGACTTCTGCAGGAAGGCGGTGTACGTGTCCCGGTACTTGGCCAACTCCGGGCGTTCCCGTACCCGTTCGCTCACCATCCTGCGTATGGAGTCGTCCCGCGACTCGGGCCGCACATCGAACTCCCACCAGGACTCCGGCACCTTGATCCGAAAACCACCGCGCTCGATCGTGAGCGCCTCCATGTAGCGGGCCATGCCGTTCTCCCCCGGTTCCGGTGCGAGCTGGTGTGCGTCAAGCGTACGAGGGCGCGTACTCCTGGCCGCGGCGGCACACTCTTCTCATGGCCAGGACCAAAACCAGGATCGCCATCAGCCTTGAGCAGGAGCAGGTCGAGCGCATCAGGCGGCACGCGGAGCGGGCAGGCATGGACGTCTCCGCGTACGTCGTGCACGCGGCGACACGGCAGATGGCCGAGACCGAAGCCATCGAGGAACAGTTCGCCGGGCTCGATGCCCTCATCGCCGAGGCGGAGGCAGAAGCGGCAGCCCTTCCTCCCGAACCAGGCCTCACCACAGAGGAGTTGACAGAGCAGGAGCGACGCGACGTCGAAGCCGCTCTCAACCTCTTCTACGGTGAAGAGACGTAGGCGTGCTGAATACGGGCGACGTCCACGTCGAAGCAGCGTGACGGAGGAACGCCGGGGCGGGCGACGCCGTTACTCCTCGCTGTCGTCGGCGGGCTCGCCCGCGTCCGGATACGCGACGAAGGTGCCCTTCGCGGGGAGCGTGACGACGAGGCCGCGGTCGCGGAGTTCGCGGGTGGCGCGGCGAGCGGTCAGGTGCGCCACCCCGTACTCGGCGGCAAGGTCGCGCTCGCCCGGCAGCCGCGCACCAGGTCGCAGCTCCCCCGACGCGATGCGGGCCGCGATGTGGTCCGCCATCTGCATGTAGACGTAGGCAATCTTCGTCGGGTCGATCGGCGACTGCCCTGACTCTCCTGTCATATCGAACAACGTACGACAGCACGTAACTACATGGCTCCTTGGAGTGCGGCTAACCGCTATACACCACTCATGTGCACCCTGTATCGTGCTGGTTACTGAACGAGACCCCGGCGACGGAGGCAAGCCGTCCCGGGGCATGGCCGACGCTGAATAGGAGCGCCAGCATGCTGGACCTTACTCTTCGACTGCTCGCCTGGATGCTGAGCATCTGCACCCCACGCCCCCGAGGCCGCCACCGCCTCGGCTCGGTGCCGCCGCTGCGGTACGCACCGGCCCCGCCGCCGCGGTTCGCCAACCTTCTCGGCGGCAGCACATCCCGTCTCGTACGCCCTTACGTGCTGGACGCTGCCGAACACCGCCGCCAACGCGAACGCCGCCGCGCCCTCTACCTCGCCACCCTCGGCATCGACGTCGGCCCCACCCACATCCACGGCATCCGCGTACCGGCGGCCACCCGATGACGCGCCCCGCCGTGCGGATGTGCGCCCGCTGCCACCGCACCACCAACACCCCGGTCCTGGTCCACGAGGTACACGCAGCAACGGGCCCCGGCTTCAACGTGTACGCGTGCACCGAGTGCGCCGACCACTACCCACCCATGACCGACCCGCTGGACCCCCCGGAGACTCCTCGCCAGCGCTCCCGCCTCACCCTCCGCGTCTACAAGGTCAACGCCCAAGGCGCCGTGACTGAGGAGCGCGGCAAGGTCGAGGTTCTGGCCGGTGGCCGCACCGAGCCCGTAGCGAGCACGTCGGCATACCCGCCATGCGAATGCCCGCGCTGCCGAACGGGAGAACACAACGCGACCCTGGCGACCTGCTGAAGACCGAGATCCGGATCCAACCCGCGTTCCCCTTCGAGGAGTTCCAGATCTGAACGGCCGCCTCACGCCGCTACGGAACCCTCGTCGCGCAAGCAACGCCTGAATCCCGGCACATAACACCCACACCGGCCCCGAACGCCGCCTGCCAGCGTTCGGGGCCGTCGCATGCCCAGACACGATCGGGCCACAAGCACCTTCGACTTACCCCGTTTTCCTCCCATCTGCCCAGTCATGCAAGGAAGTTCGCTGTGGCGAAACCACTCGCCCCGCAGATACCGTCGTTGCCCTTGACCGAACCTTTGTCACACGGGGAGTCCACAGTGAAGCGCCGCCCTTTGCCCGTTGCTGCCGCGCTCGCCGCAACCGCAGCCCTGCTGCTGACGGCCTGCGGCAGCGGGGACGACAAGTCCAGCGACAACGACCAGATCGCAGGGGCCGATCAAGGGGGTTCCGAGGAGTCGCCTTCGCCGAGTGCGAGTGCGTCGGATTCCGCCGAGCGGCCCGAGGTCGTCCTCCCCAAAGACGTCACGAACGTCTTCGAGAGCTGGAAGACGGGCGACTCCACGAAGGACGCGGTACTCACCGACGTCAGCGAACGCATCAACGCCACGGACGCGGCCATCACGGCCGGCGATCCGGAGTCCGCGGCGCTGAAGTTCTATTACGCCGATGAAGCCCTGGTCGACGCCGTTCAGTGGGTCCAGGGCTACAAAACCGACGGCAAGTCGATCACCGGAAAGACTCGCTACTTCAATCCCGAGCTCGAGGTCTTCGACAAGGACACGGCGGCCCTCGCGTACTGCTCCGACGAGAGCAAGGCCTACGACAAGGACCGTAAGACCAACAAGGCCGACGAGACGACCGTGACGAAGAACTCGTATGTCACCTACAACGCGCGCGTGCAGAAGAACGAGCGGGGCATCTGGCAGACCACGAGTCTGCTCTCGGAGAGGGGGAACGCGAAGTGCGCTCCGTGACAGCGCGGAAGTGGTGGCTCGTTACGGGGGTGGTTGCCACCACGTTGGCACTGACTCCCGGCAACGCATTCGCGGACAAGGGCGGCGGCAGCGCGCAGGGAGGCAATGCTCGGACCAGCGGTCGACAGAGCGGCGGCGCCATCGAGTCCCTCGTTACGTACTCCGGCCACACCGGAGGCGGCAGCGGCAAAGCCGGCAACGTGCAGCCCGTCGGCGACTGGACCCCGCCCGCCTGCTGGTACGAGCCCCGTACGCCGGACCAGTTCGGGAAGTCCGTCGAGGACGGCTACAACGAGACGGTCAACGCCCCCGGCCAGGACAGCTACGCCAAGACGTCTGTCGGCCAGTTCCGGGACAAGTACAAGGACGGCGAGTACAAGAACTACAACAAGGACAAGGCGGACGAGGGCAACTGGTGGGTCGCAGTTCGTGACGAGGACCGCTGGATGGAGCCGGAAGCCCAGGCATGTGACGAGCAGCCGTTCTGGGTCGAGAACGGCGACGATCCAGGCGTCCCGAACGCCGTTACCCCGGAGATCCTCGCCGAGCTCGCCTACAACCGTCTCGAACTCCCCGAGACCGAGGTCACGCTCGCGCCCGAGGAGAACACCAAGGTGAACCTGCCGACGTGGGCCTGGCTGGACAAGGCCACGTTCAAGGAGGTCGACGTCACCGCCCAGCTCAACGTCGGCGGACTCAACATCCAGGCGACCACCACTGCCAAGCCGGTCTCCCTCAGGCTGGAGCCGGGCACCGAGGACGCCGAGACCTACCCCGCTTCCGGCGAGTGCGCGATCAACGACGACGGCTCGATCGGTGAGCCGTACGCCAAGGGCAAGGCAGACCAAACCCCGCCCTGCGGCCTCAAGTACCTCCGCTCCTCCGGCGACGGCACCTTCAAGCTCCAGGCGACCATCACGTGGGAAGTCGACTGGGTCGGCACCGGCGGCGCAGGCGGGGACCTCCCCAACGGCGAGTTCGGCAACGAACAGGCCGTCATCGTCCAGGAGATCCAGTCCGTGAACCGCTGAGCGGGCACGCCTCCGCGGTCGGTTGAGCCAGCTGGGCACCGGCCGCGACCGGCCTTCTCCATGATCCAACAGATCGGTCACAGAGCCGAATGCCTCGGACTCCCCAACGGCATCATGATGTTGCGGCCTCGGCGGATGCGTTCCCCGCCGACCGTCGCGACTACATCACGGTGCGCCCCGAGGAGTACCCGGACGTATCGCAGCACCGGGCCTCTCTGATCGCCTGGGAGATGGCGCTGCGTGCGGAGGCGGCGGGCAACCGGGGCTCGTGGCGCTTCGGGGAGACCGTAGTCGAGGAAGTTCCGCACGACTGAGCCCGCATGCCTCAGCTGCACCGATGGACCCGTCGAGTCCCGTCGCACTTCAGCCAATGGCCCTCAGTCCCGACGCGGACCGGGCGCCTTGACCACTTGCGCGTACACGGCAGAGCCATCAGCTGCTGCCCTGCGGTAATCCCGCAAACACAACGCCAGGACCAGCAGCGCGCCACCGTTTGCTGCACACACCCGAGTTGGAGCGTCAGGGACGTACACCGGTCTCGTCCAACGAGGCGCCTTCGCCTCGTAGAGGGCGGCACGACGCCAGTAGCGACTTCAGCCCGGGCCGGCCGTCACGCTGATCCGCCCGACGAATGCGTCGATGTCGTCCATGGCGCCAAGGACCCGGCGCGGGTCCGGGGCCGCGGCGATGACCAGAACATCGCAGCCGGCCTCCTCGCTCCGCCAGGCGTACCGCACACAGGCGATGATCGTGCGGTCCTCCTCCGTCTGCGCATAGCGCAAGGAACGCAAGCCGGTGCCCAGCGCCTCGGTGGTGAAGTCCTCCACGATTGGCCTCTCCACAAGGTCCGGGTCGTCCGTGGTGACCAGTTCCCGCAGAGTCTCCTCACGGTCTCCGTCTGCCTCGACCGAGGCGACGTACACGGGCAGCGGCATGAGCCGCGGGTCCGGCAGATGAAGGTAAACGTCGAAGCCAGGGTGGCTTCCTGGGAATCGCTCCGCGCAGGCCTGCAGAGTGGTGGCCAGGCCTTTGAGGTCCTTGCGGCTCGGCTCGAACTCGCTGTCGCCCCACCATGCCTCGGACATGTAGCGGCCCCACTCCTTGGGCCCCTTCCACGGGGTGCCCTCCCACGAGTCCGGGATTCTCATCCACAGGTCGGTGTCATAGTCCACAAAGGGCCAGCTCATGCGCGGCTCCAACGGAAAGTGGTCATCATCGCGTCGAACAATTCCACAAAGAGGTCGGCGAGTTCGTCCTCGGGGTCGCCCGCTCCGAGGGTGGAGAAGACGACGCCGACCCAGCGCCCGCAGTCACCCGGGACCGGAACTATGTAGTCGACACGGCGCGATCCCAGTTCTCCGCCGCCCGGGGCATCGGCGGCGACCGTCCGTTCCGTACGGACACCGCGCACTTCGTCGACCTCGACGAAGCTCGTCTCACCATCCCGCCCGGGCGCCTCAAGGAGGCGGCGCGCCACGGCCGAGGGATCGACCGCGACCTCGTCCGGGAACTGCATCTCCGACACCACGATCGACGCGGGAACGGCGATGCCGTGCATTCGCTCCAGCGGCAGGTACAGATCCAGCGCCTCGGCTCGCCGGGGCTTCCTTGACGGCGTCCTTCAGGCGCCGTTCCAACTCACGCCGGTACGGGCCGATTCTGTCGCGCGGCGCGTCAGCGGGCAGCGTGGCGAAGGCTTCGTCGACGATTGCCCGTATCGCCTTGTCGGTCCCGGATCGCATCGGTATGCGGACCCACTCCGGCGGCAGGATCAGCTGATAGCCGTGGGGAGCTGTGGTGGCGCGGTCAGTCACGGTTTCCCTTCCGCCGGGTGCGGAGCCTCGATAGCGCCCACTGAGTAAGGGGCGCCACCAGCGGGATCAGTACGTAGGCGAGCGAGTCCGTCGCGAACCCGGCCAGGCAGTTCAAGAGGGCGCCGCCGAAGACCACCACCGGAATGCCGAAGTCCCGCTGGGGCGAACGCTCGTACTTCAAGATCAGCCCGACCATGAAGGCCGTGGCCACGACGCCGGCCGGTCCCAGCACATACCGCAGGACGATCATCGCAACGTCGTCCGATGCCGCGCCTACGACCATGGCCGCGCAGAACAGGAGCGGCGGCACCATCGAGATCACGCGCACATAAGCGACGTCCTTGGAATAGGCACGCTCCGCTGCCTTCGGCGCCCGCGCCTTCTCCCGCCTGCTCCGCTCGAGGCCCTCGAAATAGCGCTCGCCCGGCTCGCGGCGGGTCACCAGGTGGATCCAACTTCGGCTGTGTACTCGTTTTTGTAGTCCTGGAACGGCTCGAGATATGGCTTGTCGGTCACGGTGTCGCTGGCGCCGAGGGCCTTTCCGCCCAGGTCGGTACCCTGCCCGGCCATGAAAACCTGCTGGCTGTGGCGCAGATAGCTCTCGGCACCCTGACTGGCCGCGTGAACACCGCTGTGCTCCACGTAGGCGGCCCGCGTCTTCACGATGTCCTTGTAAGCCGCGGCCGCGTCCTTGTCTCCGCCTGCCTTGAGGATGTCCGCCTTGCTGACCTTGGGCAATGGGGCCTTCGTGGCCAGCTTCTCGGCGCCCTCACCCGCCTTTGCGGCCAGCGCGTCCGCCTGCTCGATGGCTTCCCGGGCCGCGCGCTTCTGCGCCTTGGACGCGCCCTTGTTGGGGAGGGTACGGCCCGCTTGCCCATACACCTTGTTCATGCCGTTCTTCGCGGCACTGGTGGCGGCCTTCTTGGCGCCCTGCCCCGCAGCCAATCGCGTTGCGGCCTGCCCGGCCTTCAGGCCGGACACCGCACCGCGTAGAAGCCGGGCGCGAGCAGCTTGCCCCCAGGGCCGCCGAAAAGGGTCAACAGTCCGAGACACCTCCGACGGCCCACGACCACCCGGCCAGTGCAGCAGTACCGGTACCAACCCGCGCACGAGCCGCTCAAGTTTCCAAGCCTCCACACGAGAACGGCTCCAGCGGCCACCAGGGCGATCACGAACCCAGCGATCCGACACCGAGCCGGAACCGCTCATCGCCAAGGACCGTATGCAGTTCATGGTTTTCACCGAGAGCTTCGACGCACGCGTCAGGTGACGCTTCCTGGACCGGCTCGT
This sequence comes from Streptomyces sp. NBC_00286, assembly GCF_036173125.1. NCBI lineage: Bacteria > Bacillati > Actinomycetota > Actinomycetes > Kitasatosporales > Streptomycetaceae > Streptomyces > Streptomyces sp. NBC_00286. The sequence goes on along the minus strand of NZ_CP108054.1, from coordinate 5,916,469 downwards.
CGGCCGACTTCGATCGCGAGGTGCACCTCGTCGTGAACGCCCCCTCCGCCCGCCGCTCCCGCAAGGTCCGTGACTGGCAGGCCGAGCAATCCGACCGACTTGAACTGCACTTCCTGCCCGCGCGCTCGCCCGAACTCAACCCCGACGAACTGGGCAACACCGACCTCCAGCGCAGCCTGCCCATACACATCCGAGCCCCGTGTCCAGGCCCAGTCGCCGCCGAGACCCACCGGTTCTTCCACCACCGCCAACATCAGCCGCGCATCGTCCGCGGCCACTTCGGAGGCGCACACGTCCACTACACCCTCGAATAGAACCATTTGAGTTTCGGATCAAACAAGAACGGTGGCTGGAGCCAAAAGCGACCGAGCACGGTCTGTCGTACTCGTGCAGCATCCGCCTGCACGCAGCCGGCATGTTCACTACGCCAACAGCCGCGTTGTGCTCAGCCAACTCGACTAGCCGGAGTGCAGCTGATGGCACCAAGGCATCGGGATTTCCAGCACAACCTTTCACACCACCCACCTCAGAGAGCCCGCGATGGCATCGCACAACCGCTCCATCGGGCCCGACATCCCGATGAGCGGTGCCGAGAAGGAGAGCGTCAAGTACCCCACGCCGCCGGGCATAAGGGCATGGACGCTCAACCTCGTGGCGCCAAGGACCCGCACGGCAGCGCCCGCTGGGAGATTCACCACCGACACTTGCTGCCGTGTACGCCTTTCAGGCTCTCGCATGTCGAGCCACGCTGCGTACTTCTGCGGATCAGCGGGTGTCTCGCCCAGAGGCATCAAAGACACGAGGAGCGAGGCTGGCAGATTGCCGTCGCGCGAGGTCGCCAGGAGGAAGAACTCCATGGCGCCGCGCGCGAGGCCGCCTTCCGCGGTGTTGCGCAGCGTGGCCCATACGTTCCGGGTGAGTTCGGCGGAGACATGCCGGCCTGCCGCCTGCCGGTCCACGAAAGTCTTGAGTTGAGCACGCCAACGATCCTGCGTGAGGTCGATGCGGAACCACTCCCGTGGCACCAGCAGCCTGTAGTCCAGGGGGATGCCCCCCGATGGCGGGGCATCTGCCTCTGCTGACTCCCTCACCCCGGCATCACCAGGGGAGATCCGTAGTCGTCGAAGAAGCGGACGCTCTTCACGATGCCGGCGAACATGGCGGAGAAGACCTCCCACCCTTCGACTGTCGGCGTGCCCATCTCCAGCAGCAGCACGGTCCCGTTGTTCAGCGGAATCTGGACCTGTATGAACGACGTCCACAGCGCCTCGTCCTGCCCCGACTGCGTCAGGCTGCCGTCGATGCTGGAAGGCCGGTTGCCGACGCATGTCACCGCCGGGCCGCAGGACAGCTGCACTTCGCCGATCTGTCCGAGCTCCAGGTGCCGCATCGTGGTCGCGATGAAGCCCGCCGGATTGTTGCCGGCTCGCTCATCGAGGTCCATGAGGCTGACGTTCACCGTGGCCGTGCAGCGGACGCCGTCGACCTCCGTGGTGACGAAGCCGACGTACTGCACGCCTGCCTCGATGAACTCGTCATAGTTCGCCGCGCACATCGCGGCATAGTGCAGCTGCACTTCCTCATCGGCACCGGGCAGCGCCCGCTTGGCCAACTCGACCAGCTGCTCGGCCAGTTCATCCAGGTCGTCCGCCTCGAAGGGCAGCTCGAGGAAGCCCTCCGGCATGATCCAACGAACCTCTACACCGCTGCTTCCCGTAAGGCCGCGTTGGGATTCTTCGACGGCGTCAGTGGTCATCTGAACTTTCGCTCTCAGACTGTCCGAGATCGTCCACCTCGGGATGAAACTTCGCAGCGAAAGGATAGGGGCCGTAATGCGGGTAGTGTGCCGGGACTTCGGCCCCACCCCGTCGAGCGATATGGGCGATCTCCCGGTAACTTCGCGCGCGGGCCCGCAGGTTCTGCTGGACCGGATCACCCCAGTGCGACATCGCACTTCGTACGAAGAAGAAGACTTGAGTCAATACGACGGCCACGGCGACCGCCAGATAGGCGTTGCGGGAGGCGGCGGTCTCCCAGTACTGAGCCACACCGCCCCAGTAGATCGCGACCCCGAAGCCGACGAGCGCCAGCGGCACTCCATGCTTGAAGCCCGCGTTGAACATGTCCTCTTCGTCGAGATGACGCCGGCGCAGCAGTTCGAGCACCGCCCGGTCGTCCAGGAAGTCGAACCGAAGCTCTCGTCGAGCCTCCTCTGCGGCTCGCTTCGCCTCGGGTACGGCGGCGATCACCGAGCCGCCGACCAACGTGACAGCGTCTCCACCTCGGCGACCGATGAACTCCCAGGCCCCAAGGTCGTGATGGCCGTCGCTCATGGAATCTGCCCTCCTTGAACAGGTCGCCAGGTCCTATGCCGCCAAGGCCGCGTTGAACGCCTTCGGCGAGACGCTCGGGGCGGGGCGAGGTGACGGCGACGGCGTGGGAGTGGGCGTGTCGGCCTTGGCGGGCTCCTGGTAACCGGTCTTCTCGCCGTTCTCACCACTGAGCATCTTGTTCAAGGCGCTCGCGAGACCCACGCCCTTGATCACACCCGTGATCTTCTTGCCGTCGATCAACTCGTTACGCGCCGTCCTGCCCAGAACCTTGTTGACCAGCTTGACACTGACCCCGTTCAGGAAGTTGTGCCCAACACCGTCGAGTGCGGCCAAGCCACTGAACCTGAACTTCGCCAGTCCCTTGGCGCCCTTGAGGGCCTTGAAGCCCTTCAGCGCGCCAAGCCCTGGCAGCACTCCCAGCACATCGGCACCCAGCTTCAGCCAGTCGACCTTCCCGCCGCGCGCAGTCATGTCGTACGCATGGCCGGCGAGCGCGGCCGCACTGGTCAGCACGGCAAGGGTCGCGAATATGGGAACCAAAAACTGAAGCGGCGGAACGAAGGCGCAAATCACCGCAAGCACAGACAGGACGGCCGAGATGTTCGACAACATATCCGCCCAGTCCGCAAGGAAGTTCATGAAACCGCCCGGGTCCCGGACCGCATCGTGGTGCACGACGTTCTTGATATGACGGGCGGCCTTGTCGCCCGCATCGTCATAAATGTCCCTGGCGTCCTTCACAGCCTTGCGTGCATCACCCATGCGATGCAGTGCCTCGTCACGCTTCTTGACCCAGCGCTCGTAATCTTCCTTCTCCGCGGCGGGAATATTTTGCGCGGGATACTTGTCGGTGAACTTCTTCACCTCGTCGTCCGCGAGGTCATGGTCGGCCTTGGCCTCACGGTAATCAACAAGCGCCTTGTCCGCCTTCCGCTGCGCGCGGCGCATTTCGCTGGCAAACTGGCCCGAGCTCCCTTCGCGCACCTCCTCTCCGATGACCTTGGCCGCCTCGTCATAGCGCTCGAAGGACTTCTTCAGCTTGTCCGCCGTGCCACCGGCGAGCTCATGGAAGCCTTTTCCAGCCTCACTGTCCCAACCCTCCACCGAGGCAAGCGCCTCGATGACCCCGGACTGCTCATCGATCATGTCGGCCATCTTGCGCAACTTGCGCCCCAGTTCGGCCACTTCCTCGGGGTCGCCCGGCGTGGGGTCGTCATGCCACAGAGGCGGCCAGTCGGCGTCCAACCTGCTCACTTCTTCCCCTTACTCTGCGCCTTGGCATCCCGGATGGCCTTGGCCAGCTCCTGGTCGATCTCGTCATACGCCTTGGCGGCGGTTCGGGTGAACTCGGCCAACTGCTCAAGTTCCTTCATCAGTTTCTTCCGAGTCTTCTTCCAGGTGTCCCCGAATTCCGAGAAAGCGTCCTTGAGGCCACCGTGACCTACCGCCTGGCCATACTCGTCCGCAGGATTTCCGTTTCGCTCGAACTCGCCGTGAATCTTGGTCAGATCGCGTGAGCACTGCTTGATGGCGGCGAGGTCCGCCCTTACATGGTCCGCCATGTTTAATTGCCTCTCCATGACTCTATTATTTTTCTCGGTGGAATCTGACGAGCGCGGTCGGGTTACGGACTCCCTCACTCCTCATGGCGCCCCGCACGCGATAGGCTCTCCGACACACCGAACCCTGTTCCGCGTCGGCAAGGAGAGTCTTGACGTGACACGTAGGGGCAAGCAGCGCGCGGCAACGGACCGCCTTGGCATTCATTCCGAAGCGGGCGAATGGTGCTGGATCGACAAGATTCCGCAGCCCCCGGCGGACGTACTCCAGGCCGCGGGCAACCCCCGTCTCCGCCCTGCCAGACTGCCCCCGCTGGGCATGATCGGCGCGGTGCTCGGTGCACCGTTCATGCCCCTCATCATGCTGTTGAGCCTTCTGTCCGATGCCGAAGAAGCCATCAAGCGGTCCCTCGGCACGAAGGAAGAAAAGGAACGGTGGCAAGCCAAGAAGGAGCAGGACAAGCGCCGGGACGCCACCATCGCCCAACAAGGCCTCGACAAGGTCTTCGACGGAAACTGGCACGGCAACGCCGGGCAGTTCCTGCTGCGTTGGTACAGCCACTCCACCCACCACCAGCGACTGCTGCTCGCGACCCAGGAGGGCATCGTCCTGGCGGCTCCACCGCAGCGCGTCAGCGTGGGACGGGAGAAGCACATGCAGATCGTCGCCCACCTTCCCGCCACCGAAGCAACCCTCGTCGACCCTTTCTCCGGTGAGTTCGAGACGAGGATGCTGCTGATCCGTTTCCGTGACGGATCCTGGCTGCGAGTCGATACCGAAGAACTCCGCAGCGACCTCCACATGTACGTGCTCCGGCAGCCACTCCCCGACAGCTGACGCGCCCCCGGGCGGGCGCCCGCCCGGTGCGTTCAACATCCACTGCCGGACGGGCGGGCGCCTCTCAGGCCGTTACTTCTTGGCCGACTTCGCCAGCTCCTCGTCGATCTGCTCGAACTTGTCCGCGGCCATGGTCAGGTAGTCACCCATACCGTCCAGGCCGTCCATGGTGTCCTTGGCCCCGCGCACGAACTCGTCGAAGTTCTCGTCGAAGGCCTTCGAGGAGCTCTTGGTGACGTAGCCGCTCTCGACCAGGTTTGCGATGTACTTCCGCAAGCCGTCGAGCTTTTCCTGGAGCCTTTCCTTCTCCTTCACGACATGCTTGGCCGCATCCCGCATGTCCTGATATGTGACGTCAAGGTCCTTGGCCATACAGCCCACTCCTCGTCAACTCGCCGCAGGGCCAACCCCCGTGGCACCACTTGATGCGGATTGTGCGATCGGTGCGATCTTCCGCTCTTGGGCCAGCAGCTTACGGGTGGGGCCCTTGAGGGCACATCCCCGTTCCCCCAACTATTGGCCGTGAGCTGATGCACAGGGCGTTGCCACTGGGAAGGCGGAGACGGCAGCCCGTTGCCCTCCAGTGATATGGAGCCGATATCGTCGCTTCCACTGTGGCCCGCGTTGCGGAAGCGGCCACAGGGCCGTGGGGAGGACAAGCGTGCGCCTGACTCTGACCGTTGTCGATCCATTCGGCGGTGAATCCGCCGACGTCGTGCTCGATGCGGATCCTGAGTCCACTGTCGGGGACATCGCTCAGGAACTGGCGCGGCAAGTAGGGCACAGCGGCGCCCAAGTCATCCCCCTCGGACAGCATCAGGCGCCCAGGAACGGCGCGCCCATGTTGTACGTGGACGGCTACGCCCTCGACCCCAGCGCCACCGCCGTCGGCTCACCTCTGCGGGAGGGAGCCGTCGTCAGCCTCCAGGACCCCGCCGGCTGTCTGCCGGGCGAGCCCACCGGGCTGGTCGAACTGAGGGTGGTCGGCGGGCCCGTGGCAGGTGCCGTGCACCGGGTCGGGATCGGGCGGTACGACATCGGAAGCGGATCGGCCTCGTACATACGGATCGACGACCCCGAACTCGACGCCCGCGCGCTCACATTGTCAGTTGCAACCGATGGCACTTGCCAAGTCACGGTACATGGGGACAAGGAGGGCGTCACCCTCGACGGAGCGGAGCTCGAAAGCGACGAGTGGCCTCTGGGCGGGCAGATCGCCGTGGGGAACACCCTGCTGGAACTGGTCCGGTACTCCCCGCCGGACGCTGCCCTCAAGTGGTCCGACGACGGCATAGGCCTCGACTACAACCGGCCACCGCGGCTGCGTCCTCCGGACCGGCAGACCAAGTTCCGACTGCCGTCGCCGCCCCGGGACTTCGAAGCGAGGCCGCTGCCCTGGCTCATGGCGCTGACTCCGCTCGTCGGCGCGGTCGTTGCGGTGGCCATCTTCGGTCGCTGGTACTACCTGATCATGGCGGCCCTGAGCCCGCTCATACTCTTCGGCAACTACTTCATGGACAAGAAGCATGGGCGGAAGTCCCATGCGAAGCAGGTCAAGGAGTACAAGGAAACCAAGACGCGTATCGAGAAGGACGCACAACAAGCCCTCGTCACCGAGCGCCTCGACCGGCGACACGCCATTCCCGACCCGGCCACGGTTCTCTCCCTCGGAACCGGCCCGCGTACCCGGCTGTGGGAGCGGCGGCGCACCGACCGCGACCATCTGCTGGTCCGCGTGGGCACAGGGCAGCTTCCATCGGAGGTCGTACTGGACGACCCCGAGCAGGACGAGCACCGGCGAGAGGTCACCTGGAAGATCGAGGATGCACCGGTCGCGCTGTCGCTGCGTTCCCTCGGCGTCATCGGCATGGCAGGGCCGGGTGACTCGGCCCGTGCGCTCGGCCGTTGGGCAGTGGCGCAGACCGCTGCCCTGCACAGCCCGATGGATGTGCAGTTCTACGTTCTGAGTGAGAACACCGCTCAGGACAGCTGGGACTGGGTGCGCTGGCTGCCGCACGCGCGGCCCTCCGGCGGGCAGGACATCAACCTGCTGATCGGCACCGACGCCGAAACCGTCGGCGCTCGCATCGGTGAACTGACGCAGATCCTCGACGCGCGTACGAAGGCGGCGCAGGAAAACCACGGACAGGCCTCCTCCTTCAGCGACCCGGACATCGTCGTGATCTGGGACGGTTCCCGCCGGCTGCGGTCCCTGCCCGGAGTAGTACGGCTGCTGCGCGAGGGGCCGAGCGTGTCGATGTACGCGCTGTGTCTCGACGCCGAGGAGCGGTTCCTGCCCGGCGAGTGCCAGGCCATAGTCATCGCCGAGCCGAAGCCACAGGAGCCCGGCGAGGCGAACAGCCAGGCAGCAGACGCGAATCAGCAGCCCCAAGGCGGCATCCCTCGGCCGGCGGCCGGCAATTTCCCTTCCATGCAGGCCTGGCACACGGCCGGGAACCAGCCCGCCGGGCGCGACGGAACCGACAAGCTGCGGCTGCGGGTCGAGGAGGCGGGGACCGAACGGGTCGCCCAGGTACGCCCCGACTTCGTCTCCACCGCCTGGTGCCTCCGCCTCGCCCGCTCTCTGTCACCGCTGCGCGACATCAGCGGCGAGACAGAGGACTCCGCGCTTCCCGCCTCCAGCCGCCTGCTCGACGTAGTGCAGTTGGAGCCGCCCACGAGCGACGCCATCACCGCGCGCTGGCGTATGGGCGGCCAGTCGACGCTGGCGGTCATCGGCGAATCGTACGACGGGCCGTTCGGCATCGATATGCGCAAGGACGGGCCGCACGGTCTGATCGCGGGTACGACCGGTTCCGGTAAGTCGGAGCTGCTGCAGACCATCGTGGCCGCGCTCGCGGTGGCCAACACCCCGGAGAACATGACGTTCGTGCTCGTCGACTACAAGGGTGGCTCGGCGTTCAAGGACTGCGTGAAGCTGCCGCACACGGTCGGTATGGTCACCGACCTCGACGCACACCTCGTCGAGCGGGCCCTGGAATCGCTCGGCGCCGAGCTGAAGCGGCGTGAACACATTCTCGCCGCGGCCGATGCCAAGGACATCGAGGACTACCAGGACCTCGTACGCCGCGATCCCTCGCACCCTCCCGTGCCCCGACTCCTCATCGTCATCGACGAGTTCGCATCGATGGTGCGCGACCTGCCCGATTTCGTGACAGGTCTCGTCAACATCGCCCAGCGAGGCCGTTCGCTCGGCATCCACCTGCTCCTGGCCACGCAGCGGCCCAGCGGCGTGGTCTCTCCCGAGATCCGCGCCAACACGAACCTGCGTATCGCACTGCGTGTGACGGACGGCGGCGAGTCCACCGACGTCATCGACTCCCCAGAAGCCGGGCACATCTCGAAGAGCACCCCGGGTCGTGCCTACGTGCGTCTCGGGCATGCCTCGCTCGTCCCCTTCCAGTCGGGACGCGTAGGTGGGCGCCGCCCCGGAGCCGCAGACCCGCAGGTCCTTGCCCCCTGGGCGGGCGCACTGACCTGGGAGGACCTGGGACGTACCGCGCTGGTGAAGCCGAAGGCCGAGGCGCGGGAAGAGGAAGAGATCACCGATCTGAAGGTCCTGGTCGACGCGGTACGCGAAGCCAACCAGGCCATGGGGATTCCGGCCCAGCACAGCCCCTGGCTGCCCGCGCTCTCCGAGACGCTGCTTCTCGACGAGATCCCGACGCCACAGGCGGCGGAAACCCCGGGCGCACTGCCTCCTGCGCCGTACGGCGTCGAGGACTTGCCGGCCGCCCAAGCACGCCGCCCGGTCGCCGTGGACTTCTCGACCTTCGGGCATCTGATGATCGGTGGAGCGCCGCGCAGTGGCCGCTCCCAGATCCTGCGCACCATCGCGGGCTCCCTGGCCCGTACGCACTCGTGTGCCGACGTCCACCTCTACGGCATCGACTGCGGCAACGGCGCGCTCAACGCACTGACCCGCCTGCCGCTCTGCGGCGCGGTCGTCGGGCGTAACCAGACCGAGCGTGTGGTCAGGCTCGTCAACCGCCTCAAGGGCGAACTCTCCCGACGCCAGGACCTGTTGGCCGAGAGCGGCTTCGCGGACATCGGGGAACAGCGGGCCGCAGCCGCCGAGGATGAACGGCTGCCGCACATCGTCATCCTGCTGGACCGCTGGGAGGGCTGGGTTCCCACACTCGGCGAGATCGACCACGGCTCGCTCACGGACGAGCTCACCACGATGATGCGCGAGGGTGCGAGTGTCGGCATCCACCTGGTGCTGACGGGCGACCGCACGCTGCTGGTCGGCCGTATCGCGACCCTGACCGAGGACAAGTACGGGCTGCGGCTGGCGGATCGCAGCGACTTCTCGACGCTCGGCATCCCGACGCGCAAGGTGCCGGAGGAGATTCCTCCGGGCCGCGGTTTCAAGAACGAGTCCGGCACGGAGACACAGTTCGCTCTGCTCTCCGAGGACACCACCGGTCAGGGTCAGGCCGCGGCCCTCACGGCGATCGGCGAGGCAGCGGCGGAGCGGGACACTGGAGTACCGCGCGCCAGGCGCCCGTTCCGTGTCGACAGCCTGCCGAGCCGGATCTCCTTCGGCGACGCCTGGGAGCTCCGCGACCCCGAAGCTTCGCGTTCCAAGCTGTGGGCAATGGTGGGCATCGGAGGTGACGAGATCGTCGGATTCGGCCCGGATCTCGCCCAGGGTGTGCCGGCGTTCGTCATCGCGGGTCCCGCCAAGTCGGGCCGCTCGACGGCGTTGATGAACCTCGCGCAGTCGTATCTCGCACAGGGAGTACGTCTCGTCATTGCCGCTCCACGCCAGTCACCGCTGCGCCAACTGGATGGCACTGAAGGCGTGTTGAAGGTGTACACCGGCGACGACATCGACGAGGACGACTTCGAGGAGATCATCGAGTCGGCGTCCCTGGAGGAACCGATCGCCGTCCTTATCGACGACGGCGAGATCCTCGAGGACTGCGACGCCGGGCCTCAGATGAAGAGGATCATCCAGCGCGGCGCCGAACGAGGGCTGGCGCTTGTCATCGCGGGTGACGAGGAGGACGTCTGCAGCGGCTTCTCCGGCTGGCAGGTCGATGCGAAGAAGAGCCGCCGCGGCCTCCTGCTCTCCCCCCAGGAATCGTCGAGCGGCGACCTCATCGGCCTACGGATGTCGCGCAGCATGGTCGGCGGCCAGATCGCCCCGGGCAAGGGTCTGCTGCATCTCGGCGACGGGGAACTGCGGACGGTCGTCATCCCGGGCTGACACACCGGTCCCGCGATCGGGTGCGGATGGACAGAGACAGGTCAGCAGAACAGCAGAGGGACTGTGAGCGGATCAGCCAAGCCAAAGCGGCGGCGGGCGGCAGGAGCCGCGTTGCGCTACGAGCATTCGCGGCAGCGGGCGGCCTCGTCGGCGAAGCCGGAGAAGGAGCGGATGTCGAGGCGGGAGGTGGTTGTCGCCTGGCTGTGCGTCCTCACCTTCGTCGGGGGACTCATCGCTTTCGCGATCTCGATCAAGGCTTGGGGCCCCACGATCTGGGGCGACCTCGCGCCCAGCTGGCCCGGCGGCGGTTACGGCTTCGCCGGCGCCGTGGGTGCCCTGGTGCCCCTGGCGTTGGCCGCGATGATCGCACCGCTGACGCGTATGAGGTGGAAGAAGAGCAAGGCCCGTTCGCTCGCGTGGGCCGCGGCCTCGCTCCCCGGGCTGGCCACGTCCACGCTGTTCCTGATCGTGATCTTCGCAATGTGGCGCCCCAAGCGCCGCCGCGACTGGGACGGGTCCTGCTACGGCGAGGGCGGACCCTGCTGGGTCCACGAGCAGTACCCGTACGTGTGGGCCGTCGGTCTGGCCGCGACCCTGCTCGCGGCGGTGGCGATGGGCGCCGGACTGGTCAAACTCCAGGCCGCCCGCACGCGTACGACGCCCGATCCGGCGGAGTCTTCGGCTACTTGACCTTGTTCATCCGGGCCACCGGATCCCCCGCCTCCTCGTTGTCCGTCTCGTACCTCAGGTCGTCGTCGACCGGGATCAGGCGGACCTCGTGGCGGCCCATCACGCACACCGCGTCCTTGGACTTCTTGGCGACGCTCGTGGCGGTGATCTGCTGGGGAGTGGCCTTCTTGAGGATGAGTACGGTGTCGCAGTGGCCGCCGATCAGGTCGGTCTGGCGGAACGTGGCGAACTGTTCGCCCACGCCGGCCTGGCGGACCGTGACGCGGAACTTGCCCATGGGGAGGGTGCCGTTGAGGGCTACGCCGTCGCCCTCCCAGGTGCCGAGGTAGCGCTTGGGGACGGCCGCTCCGGTGGCCGGTGCGGACGTGGGCGCGGACGCGCTCGGTCTCGCCGCCGTGTCGTCGGCCGCGGGCCCACCGTCGCCGTCCGAGGCTCCGCCCGGCAGCAGGTCGAAGACGAACACCGAGCCGAACGTCACCGCCGCCAGCGCTCCCGCGACCGCCAGCGCCACCGTGCAACTCAGCTTGCGCCCGCGACCGCCCGCCCCCGGCGCGGAGGTCGCGGCCACGGAGACGGTCAGCCTTCCGGGAGCGGAGGGGCCACCAGGGCGCGGTTCCAGTCCGGATCCCGGGCCAGGTCCCGATACCGATCCCGATCCTGGGCTCTCGCCCTCGCGGGGTTCCGGGACGTACGTCGGTACGTCCGCCACCTGGGCCGCCCGCCCTACCCCGTCCCCCATCCCGTACGACGGATCCGGCGGCCCGAACACCCCAGCCGGAGCCGCCGGAGCAGCCGGAGTCGCCGGAGCAGACCCGTTGCCCGCCCCCTCCTCCTTCACCGGCGAAGCAGCATCCGCCCCCACTGAAGGACTGCTGAACCCCACCACTCCCGAAGGCTCCGCCCCCGTAGCCTCAAGGTTCAGCACCTGCACCGCACTTCGGCTCACCTGTTCCACCAACGGCCCCGGCAGCCACCCCGCCGCCACCGCCCGCGCCGCCCCCTCCGGCGCCAGCCGCGCGGCGAGCTCCCCCGGAGACGGACGCCCGCCCGGGTCCTTGGACAGACAGGCCGCGACTACTTCCCGCAACTCCCCGTCCACCGGTCCGAGTTCAGGCTCCTCGTGCACCACCTTGTAAAGCAGCGCAGCCGACGAGTCCCCGGGGAACGGAGGCGAACCCGTGGCCGCGTACGCCAACACCGCCCCCAACGAGAAGACATCCGCCGCCCCCGTGGCCCCCTTGCCGAGGATCTGCTCGGGCGACATGTAACCGGGCGAGCCCACAGACACCCCCGTGGACGTCAGCGACGCCGTGCCGTCCGTCGCTCGTGCGATGCCGAAGTCGATGAGCAACGGCCCGTCCAGCGTCAGGAGTACGTTCGAGGGCTTGACGTCGCGATGTACGAGGCCCAGGCCGTGCACTGCCGCCAGCGCCTCGGCCAGGCCCGCACCCAGGACCCGTACGGAATGGTCCGGCAGTGGACCGGCGTCGGCGACGGCCGCGGCGAGCGAAGGGCCTGCGGCGTACGCGGTCGCCACCCATGGGATCGCGGCGTCGGGGTCGGCGTCCAGGACCGGTGCCGTGTACGCGCCGCCCACCCGCCTCGCCGCGTCGACCTCGCGGCGGAAGCGGGCGCGGAACTCCTCGTCGAGCGCGAAGTGCGGGTGCACGATCTTGACCGCTACGGTGCGGCCGCCCGCGCTGCGGCCCAGATAGACCCGGCCCATCCCGCCCGAGCCGAGGCGGCCGAGCAGCCGGTAGGGCCCGACCGTGGTGGGTTCGCCGACATCGAGCGGTTGCATGGCGTGTGCCTCCCCCGGACGCGCTCCACTCCCCACCGGCAAGGGTAGGGACAACCAGCAGGGTAGGCGCTGCTTACGGCTTACGGCTCCAGCAGAGACACCTTCACATCCGCCGGGAAGCCGGTCGTCGGGCCGACGCGGCGGGCGAACTCCGTGACGGCCTCCAACTGGGGCTCGCCGAAACGGAAGTCGAGCGTCGTGAAGTAGTGCTCCAGGACGCTCTCGTCGAAGGCCTCCCAGCGGGCCGCCTGTTCGGCGACCTTGCCGACCTCCTCCAGGGAGAGGTCCCTGGACGCGAGGAAGGCCTCGTGCACCTTGCGCGTGACGACCGGTTCGCGCTCCAGGTACTCGCGGCGCGCCGCCCAGACCGCGAAGACGAACGGCAGGCCCGTCCACTCCTTCCACAGCGCGCCCAGGTCGTGCACGGCGAGCCCGTACTGCGGCCCGTCGAGCAGGTTGGCGCGCAGTGCCGCGTCTCCGATGAGTACGGCGGCCTCGGCCTCCCGCATCATCAGGGCCAGGTCGGGCGGGCACGTGTAGTACGAGGGCTGTACGCCGAACCGGTCGGCCAACAGCAGCTGCGCGAGCCGTACGGACGTGCGCGAGGTCGAGCCGAGGGCGACGCGGGCGCCGTCCAGGTCCTCCAGCGGGACCTGCGAGACGATCACGCACGACATCACGGGGCCGTCGCAGCCGACCGCGATGTCGGGGAAGGCGACCAGTTCGTCGGCGTGTTTGAGGAACTCGACGAGCGTGATGGGTCCGATGTCGAGATCGCCACGCACAAGCTGCTCGCTGAGCTGTTCCGGGGTGTCCTTGGTGAGCTCGAAGTCGAGAAGCGTCCCCGTACGAGCGAGCCCCCAGTACAGGGGCAGGCAGTTCAGGAACTGGATGTGGCCGACGCGCGGCCGGGTGCGAGAATTGTCCACATCGCGAGACTAGACCCTTTGGGGTACGGTGCAGGCTTCGGGTCCCGGAGTGGTGGGAGCCATTCCGGAAACCCGCCCGGCCTTTCGTGTCAACCCCTGTGACACCTGGTCGCCATCCCTACGTCAACCCCTCGGGCGAGCTGCTCAAACCTTTGGGTGACGTGATCTTGACCTCTATTGCTTTCCACTGCCTGCGTGCTAGGCTCGGCCGCAAGTTGCAGTTTGGTTTCCCTTGCAGTACAGAGCCTGCGGAGCGCATGTGACCGCGGGCTCTCGTCGTTTTCAGACGAATGCAGTTGTTTACACAATCGCTGGTTCTGGAGCAGGGCAACCCTTTGGGCCCAAGGAGGGCTTATGGCTACCGGAACCGTGAAGTGGTTCAACGCCGAAAAGGGCTTTGGCTTCATCGCCCAAGAAGGCGGAGGCCCCGACGTCTTCGTCCACTACTCCGCAATCAACGCGAGCGGCTTCCGCTCCCTCGAAGAGAACCAGGCGGTTACCTTCGACGTGACCCAGGGTCCGAAGGGCCCGCAGGCGGAGAACGTCACACCCGTCTGATCCTTCGGCCTCTAGAGCGGACGCTCTGAGCTCCGGAACGAGTGCAGTACCTAAGGAGCCCCTTCACCATTTGGTGGCGGGGCTCCTGCCTTTGCCTCCGGCGGGCGCCTAGTAGACTGTCGCGACTAAGTGTCGTTCTGGTTGGTGGAGTTGGGGTCGGGCAGGCTTCGCTTGATGCTTCCGTTCGGCCGGGCAGGGGTGCCGTGTCCTCGCAGAAGAAGTATCCGGTTGTCTTGAGTGCCGAAGACCGTCGGGCGTTGGAGCGTGTGACGACGACGGGGGTCCGCAGCGCGTCGATGATCAGGCGGGCGCGGGTGCTGCTCGCGTTGGACACCTCGGCCGGCGAGGTCGCTCCGCGGGCGGTGATCGCGGAGCGGGTCGGGGTCTCGTGCGATTCGGTCCGCCTGATCTCGAAGCGGTACGCGGAGACCGGCGGCGATGTGTGGGCCACGGTCGGCCGGAAGGAACGCGCACTGCCGCCGGTGCCCTCCCCGGTGACCGGCGAGGTCGAGGCAAGGCTGATTGCGCTGGCCTGCTCGAAGCCGCCCAAAGGACACGCCCGCTGGTCGCTGCGCCTGCTGGAGAAGCACGTCGCGCTGGCCGAGGACATCCCGGATCTGGACCACTCCACGATCGGGCGGGTCTTAAAAAAACGGAACTGCGCCCTCACGTGAAGAAGTGCTGGACCATCCCGCCCGCTGCGAATGCGGCCTTCGCCGCGGCGATGGAGGATGTCCTGGCGGTCTACCACCGGCCCTTCGACCCGACGCGCCCGGTGGTGTGCATGGACGAGAAACCGTACCAGTTGCTCGGCCACGTCCGTGATCCGCTTCCCGCGCGGCCGGGCCGTGACCGCCGCGAGGACAACGAGTACGTCCGCTCGGGGACCTGCTCGATCTTCTGCTGGGTCGAGCCGCTGCGCGGATGGCGACGCGTGGACGCGCAGCCCCGCCGGACCAGGGTCGACTGGGCGCACCAGGTCGAGCACCTGCTGACCGTGGACTACCCCGACGCCGCCACGGTCGTGCTGGTGATGGACAACCTCAACACCCACACCACCGCCTCGCTCTACGAGGCGTTCGACCCGGCAAAGGCCTTCGCGCTGACCCAGCGCCTGGAGATCCACCACACCCCCAAACACGGGTCCTGGCTCAACATCGCCGAGATCGAGCTCTCCGCGCTCACCCGCCAGTGCCTGGACCGCCGCCTCGACGACCTCGCCGTACTCAACGCCGAACTTGCTGCCTGGCAGCAACAGACCAACAGCAACCAGCGCCAAGTCGACTGGCAGTTCACCACCGACGACGCACGCGTGAAACTACGCCACCTCTACCCAACCACACAGCGAAATTAAGCCGCGACAATCTACTAGTGGGGTGGGTTTTGGGGTTCGTTGGCGCGTGCGGGTGCGTCGTGGCTGGTCGCGCAGTTCCCCGCGCCCCTTACGGGGCTCGCCCCTACCTCTCGTACAACCCCTCGATCTCCGCCGCGAAGTCCCGTGCGATCGCATCCCGCCGTAGCTTCATCGTCGGCGTCAGGTGCCCGGCCTCCTCGCTGAACCTCCCCGGCAGGATCGTGAAGCGGCGGATCGACTCCGGGCGGGAGACCAGCTTGTTGGCCTCGTGGATGGCTCGTTCGAGGATGGTGTTCAGTTCCTCGTCGTCTACCAGGAGTTCGTTGGGCACCGCGTGTTTGTGGTTCATCTGGCGCCAGTGGGTGATGCCTTCGGGGTCGAGTGTGATCAGGGCGCTGACGTACGGGCGGCCGTCGCCTACGACCATGACGTGGGCGATCAGAGGGTGGGAGCGGAGCCAGTCCTCCAGGGGGGCCGGGGCCACGCTCTTGCCGCCGGCCGTGATCAGGATTTCCTTCTTGCGGCCGGTGATCGTGAGGTAGCCCTCGTCGTCCAGGGTGCCGATGTCGCCCGTCGCGAACCAGCCGTCGGGGGCGGCGGGGACGACTCCGCCCGCATGCGGGTCCCAGTAGCCGCGGAAGACATGGTTGCCGTTCAGCAGGATCTCGCCGTCCGCGGCGATACGGACCCGGGTGCCGGGCAGCGGCCAGCCCACCGTGCCGAGGCGGGGCTTGAGCGGCGGGGTGACCGTGGCCGCCGCCGTCGACTCGGTGAGGCCGTAACCCTCGAAGATCTCTATGCCCGCGCCGGCGAAGAACGCCGCCATCTCGCGGCTGAGCGGGGAGCCGCCGCAGATGGCGTAGCGGACGCGGCCGCCCAGGGCGGCCCGGATGCGGCGGTAGACGAGGGGGTCGTAGAGGGAGCGGGCCGCGCGCAGGGAGCGGCTCGGGCCGGGGCCCAGGCCGTGCTGCTCGGCCTCGACCGCCTCGCCGTACGCGCGCGCGACGCGCGTCGCGCGGTCGAAGGACGAGGCGCGGCCCATGCGTTCGGCGGTCGCGCGGCCCGTGTTGAAGACCTTCTCCAAGACGTACGGGATGGCCACCAGGAACGTCGGCTTGAACGAGGCCAGGTCCGCGAGCAGTTCCTCCGAACCGATGCTCGGGGCGTGGCCCAGGCGGACGCGGGCGCGCAGGCAGCCGATCGCGATCATGCGGCCGAAGACGTGGGAGAGGGGGAGGAAGAGGAGGGTGGCCGCCGGTTCGTCGGTGAGGGATCTGAAGGCGGGGTAGAGGAGTTCGATGGCGTTGTCGACCTCGGCGAAGAAGTTGCCGTGGGACAGTGCGCATCCCTTGGGGCGGCCGGTCGTACCCGAGGTGTAGATGATCGTGGCGAGGGTGCCCGGCCCCAACATCCCACGGCGTACGGCGACTTCCGCGTCCGGCACGTTCCTGCCCGACTCGGCGAGCCGCTCCACGTGGCCCTTCTCGAAGACCCACACATGCCGCAGATCCGGGAGCCTCTCCATCTCCGGGCCCAGCGCGGCGGCCTGCGCGGCGCTCTCGACGGCGAGCGCGACGGCCCCGGAGTCCTGGAGGATCCAGCGGGTCTGGAAGAGGGAGGAGGTCGGGTAGATCGGCACGGTCACCAGGCCGGCGGCCCAGGCCGCGAAGTCCAGCAGCGTCCACTCGTACGTCGTACGCGCCATGATGGCGATCCGGTCGCCCGGCATCAGCCCCTCGCCGATCAACCCCTTGGCCAGCGCCAGCACTTCGTCAGCGAACGCGTTCGCCGTCACGTCCAACCAGTCGCCGTCCGGCCCCTTCCGGCTCAGTACGACCTGGGCGGGCGCGTCGCTCGCGTTGTCGAACGGGATGTCCGCGAGCGAGCCGTGCGTGATCGGCGCGACGAGCGGCGGCACCGACGCCTCCCGTACGACGCCGTCCAGCCGCTTGAGATCCGGCTCGACGAGGGCTGGTGCAGGGGTGGAGGACTTTCTGGCGGACATGGGGCGGCTCCTCTTCGTCATGCCCGGCGGTCCCCCCGCAAGGCCCCATGGGTGCTACGGGGCTGATCTACCCGGTGTTCAGTGGGAGTGGGTCCATCAACATACGCATTACGACGTACGCGAGTGCCGTGAGCGAACCGTCTTCACCAGCGACGACGCCACCCTCCACACACATTCACAGGCGCCGGGTGCGTCTCGACCACTTTCTGACTTCTGAGTAATCTTACTTTGGAGTAAGAATCACGATCAGATCCAGATCAGATCCACGACCAGATCCGCGAGCAGGTCCGCGAGCAGGTCCGCGACCGGATCCACCACCAGATGCACGACTGCGCCGATCGAGCTGGGAGTTCTTGGACGATGGCCGACCGCCCCATGCGCCCCCTGCGCGACCAGACCCTGGCCGCCTCCCCAGCCCTCGCTCCCCTCCTCGCCCGCGGCGCGCTCCTCTCCCTCTGCAAGCGGCCCCGGGCGGCGGGCGGCACGGATCTGCCCCCGACTCGCCTCGTACTCCCCGGAGTTCGCATCGACCTCGCCAAGCTCGCCGGATACGAGCGCGTCTGCGGCTACGGCGTGGGCGCCGATGCGCTGCCGGTGACGTATCCGCATGTACTGGGGTTTCCGCTGGCCATGCGGCTGATGAGTGAGCGGGCGTTTCCGCTGCCGTTGCTCGGCCTTGTGCACACGTCCGTCGAGATCGTGCAGCGGGAGGGGCTTCCGGCAACCGGGGAGTACGAACTCCAGGCGTTCGTCGAGGGGTTGGCGCCCCATCGGCGCGGGACCGAGGCGACGCTCGTCACGGAGGCACGGGCCGGCGGCAGGCTCGTATGGGAGTCGAGGAGTACGTATCTCGCGCGACATCGGACCTCGCAGAGCACGCACAGTACGCCGCATAGTGCGCAGAGCACGCGATCTTCTAGGCCCTCTCAGCCCCCTCAGCCCCTTCCCGCCATCGCCGAGTGGCGGCTCGGTGGGGATCTCGGGCGGCGTTACGGGGCGGCGTCCGGGGATCGGAACCCGATCCATCTGCATCCGGTCACGGCTCGGCTTTTCGGCTTCCGCCGGCCCATCGCGCATGGCATGTGGACCGTGGCTCGCTGCCTGGCGGAGCACGGGGTACCCGAAGGCGCGTACGTCAAGGCCGAGTTCAGGGCGCCGGTGCTGTTGCCGGGGGTGGTGACGTACGCGGCGAAAGGTGGTGCCTTCGAACTGCGTGGGGGTGGGGAACGCGTGCACGTCAGGGGCGAGGTGCGAACCCTGGTGTGAGGTCTTGTCCCGCTTGAGGCTGGCGGGGCGCGTTACGGCTTCGGAGGGTTCCAGGCTCGGCCGTCCATCAGATTTCCGAGGCCCGCCCAGGCGAAGTTCATCAGGGTCGCCGCCGCCTGCTTGGCCGAGACGCCGGGGGTGGAGTTGGCCCAGGCGGCCAGGGACTCGGCTGCTCCGACCAGGGCCTCGGCCAGGCCGGCGACCTCGTTCTCGGCGCGCTCGGGGGGCGGTGGCTCCCGGTGGGCCTCGCGGGCGGCCACCGCTATCAACTGGGTGACGAACGCGACGAGTTCCTCCCGCATCGCGGCGACCTCGGCGGCGAACGGCTCGCCGTGCGTACGGGCCTGGAGGTGCAACACCGCCCAGCCGTCCGGGTTCTGCGCGGTGTGCGTGAAGAACGCCCGTAGCCCTTCCCAGAGTTGGCGGTCGGCTGGCAGACCGGGGTGAACTCCCGCGCGTACGGCGGCCGTCAGGGCGGCGGCCTCGCGGCGGATGCAGGCGGTGAAGAGGTCTTCCTTGGAGTTCAGGTACAGGTACACCAACGGCTTGGACACGCCCGCCAGATCGGCGATCTCGTCCATCGAAGCGGCCCGGTACCCCCGCTGCCCGAAGGTCCGCACGGCGGCGTCCAGCATCTGCTGTTCACGCACGGCACGCGGCATCCGCTTGTTCTTCACAGCACCCATATGGCTTAGCGTCTCAGATCAGCTTGGTATCCCGTGCAAGACGGGGTGTTTAGCAGGTTCTACCCACCGTGGAGGGGTGGCGTGGGCGTGGTGGTGGAACCCTGCGCCCAGCGCTGTTCCTCGTGGCCGGTGTCGGCTGGTGGCGGGTGTGCTGATCGTTGTCACGCCCTGGTGCCGGTGGGCTGCGCGGGGCAGCCGGGTCCGGTCCGTGTGAGCGTGTCCCTCCGGACGCTGGCCCGCCGGACCCATGGGTCTGGTGGGGGAGGGTGCCCTGCGTCGCCTGGGCGCGGGGCGTGTTGCCTTGTGCCGGGTGGGTCTGGTCTTGGACCGGTCCGTCCGGCGGGTCTTCGGCGCGGTGGGGGTGATGACCGCGCCCGCTTCCAGCTTGTCGATCAACGTGCGGATCACCATGGCACCGCTGGTGCGATCGGTGACGGTCTTGGCCTGATGGGTCAGACCGCGTGCGGCGATACGTTTCCATGCGCCCTGGTCGCGGTCGCCCTGCCAGCCGCAGGAGCCGCAGAGGGCCCACTTCCAGCCAGGTGTGGTGGGCCGGTCAGGGGCCTTGCGGTGCCGCAACACGTCCAGGCATTGCGGGCAGTGTTTCGAGGTGTTCCGCGCCGGGACGGTGACCACGGCGATACCGGCCTCAGCAGCGAGGTGCCGCATGCGGTCCACGATCTGTCCGCGCACTTGCTGGGACAGGCGGGTGTTCACGGTGCGGCCCATGCCGCGGGCTTCCATCGAGCGGAGGTCTTCGACGTAGATCACGCTCGCCCCGGCGGTGATCGCCTGGTCTACCGCCCAGCGGGCGGCAGCCCAGGCGAGGGCGTCGTTGAGGTTTGACCGCCGGGCGGAGACGTGCCGGATCTCGTCGGCCAGGATCGCGTGCCGACCGGTCAGGAGGTGGTGTTCGGCCCCGTTGATGAGCCGTTGGTAGTGGTCGGCTTTGGCGTGCAGATGCTCGGACAGGCGGCGCAGCCGGTGCTGCTTGGCAAAGATGCCGTCGGCCCGGAACATGCCACCGCTGCCGAGGGCGGTGATCGTGCCGTCGTCGTTCAGCCGGGCGGCCCCGGCGGACAGCAGGGTGTTCAGGCCCCAGTCCACGCCCAGCGCAACCGCATGCCCGCTCCGCCGCGCCTTCGGGACGGCGTGGGTGTAGGCGAGATCGGCCCACACCGCGCCCTGGTAGATACGCAGGGTGGGCAGGTGCAGCACCGCGTTCGCGGGGATCGTCGGCGGCAGCTTGATGGGGCAGGCCACCCACGTCCAGTCCGCGTAGGACCGCGGGTCGGGGCGGGTAGGCAGCTGCATGCGCAGCATCGCCCGGCCCGGTGTGTCGGCGCGTTCGACTGTGGCCTGTTGCCCGTCGCAGGCGGACAAAAGCAGCATCCGCGCGATCCGCGGCTCGGACTCCATCTCGAAGACATCGGTCGGCATCCGGCCGTGCTTCTTCGCGAAGGTGGCGATCTGCCGGGTGCGGGAGGAGATGACGCTGGAGGGCACGAAACGCCCGTCGGGCACCGCCTCCCGTACCGCGTCCCACTCTGTGGGGGTGCGCCTGGCCGGGGTGCCGGGCCAGGTCGCCTGGACCGCGGTGGTTAGGTCGGCGCGCCACTTCGCCGAGCGCAGCGTGCGCCCGGCCACCTCCTGGGCGATGCGCACGATGCGGTCGTTGACACGGACACCCTCCGGCGGGCTGACGGTCCAGCCGAGGCGGCGCAGGGCCATCCAGGCGTTCGACGGCAGCGGGCGGCCCACTGCGTCCTCACCGGCCGCCAGCACATCCACATCACGAGTGTTCCAGTGCTCTGCCAGCAGCGCGGCGACCATGCCGGACACCAGATCACCCGCCCAGCCCACCCGCTCAGCCAGCATGCCGACCGACAGCAGCGCGCCGGTCTTCTCCTCCACACCCGTGCGCAGCACACTGCGGGCACAGGCGGTGCGGGCAGCCTCACCCTCGCCAAGCGGCAGCCTCCGGCTCACCGATAGCCCCTTCCCGCCCACGGTGCTGTCATCCGATCAACGACACCACCACGAAAAAGGTCACGCAATCGACCCTCGCACCCGTATACGACATCGGCACCGGCCACTCGGCACGACGCCAGCGGATGACGAGTCACTCCGGACATCTAGGGAGCAGGTGAGCCTACGGTTTTCTCCAATCCGAGAGCGCCCAAGGTGTTGCCGTCAGTTACGAAGGCTGGCCCTGGGCGCCACCGCGGGCCGCGTCGTCCGCGGTGTCCTCCTGGGAACGGTTGCGCTCCAGGTTGGCCTTGGTGCGGTCCACTCGCTCGACGATCTTCGCGGAGGCACGGTCGCGCTCCTTGCGCAGGACCACGAAGCTGATCGGGGCCGAGAGCACGAGGGCGAGCAGGACGATCCACATGCCGTTGGAGTCGCCGAGGCCGCGCGGGGCGATGCCGGAGTAGACGAGGCCCCAGACGACCACGAGGCAGCCCACGAAGATTCCGAGGCGCATCAGCGTGTAGCGGAGCATCTCAATCCACTCTTCCCGTTCGAACGTTCCCAAAGGGCACCCTCCAGTCAAGCATGTTCTGGCTTTGAGCTCGCAGGGGGGCCTGGGGGCTCGGCGGGGGCCTCCATGGCTTCAGGCTGAGAAGCCTCGGGCGGAGTGGTGCCTCAGGCGAGTGGCCTCAGGTGAGGTGGGTGAGTGGCAGCAGCATCGTGATGTCGTCGCGGTCGTCGCGGTCGTCGCCGGAGGCTACGCGGATCGCGCCGGGTACGCGGCCGACCTCCTTGTAGCCGCAGGAGGCATAGAAACGCTCGAGTCCGAGTCCGCCGCGGCAGGTGAGCCGTATCGCGTCGATGCCCTCGAAGCCGGCGGCCGCCTCCGCGGCGGCTGCGAGCAGGTCGCGTCCGTAGCCCTTGCCCTGGTGCTTCGGGTGCACCATCACCGTGTAGAGCCATACCCAGTGCGTCATCAGCCGGTGCGTGTTGAAGGCGAAGAAGGCGGTTGCGGCGACGTCTCCGTCCTCGTCGCGGCCGATCAGCAGCCGCATACGGCCTTCGCTCATCGCGGCCAGGTGCTTGATGAGTTCCGGGCGGATCGCGTCGGGGGCCACGGGGGGTACGAAGCCGACGGCGCCGCCTGCGTTGGAGACGTCGGCCCAGAGGGTGAGGAGGCCGTCGCGGAGGGCGGGGTCTACGGTGGGGTCGAGGACGAACGTAAGGGGCATTAGGCGAGAGTATCTATTACCGCGTACGAAGCTCAAGGGCATTCGGAGGACCCGCGGACGGACGCCTGCGGACCGGCGCCCTCCCCTTATTCTCCGGGTGGCCCGCGTTCAGGCCAGTGCCCTTGCCGCCACCTTCAGGTCGGAGACCAGGCCCTGGTACACCGCCTCGCGGTCGTCGGCGCGTAGGGCTGCGGACGGGTGGATGGTGGCGACCACGCGGGTCTGGCGGCCGTGGATCTCCTCCTCCAGGAGGGTTCCGCGTTGCTGCGTGACGCGGAACGAGGAGCCGAGCAGGGCCTTGCCCGCCGTTGCGCCGAGTATGACGATCAACTCCGGGTCCACCAGGGCCAGTTCGGCGGCCAGCCAGGGGCCGCAGGCGGTCATCTCGCGCAGGCTGGGGGCCTTGTGGATACGGCGCTTGCCGGGGGCGATGGGGGTCCCCCCGCTCGAGCGAAGCCGAGAGTGGGGGAGGGTGAATTTGAAGTGCTTGACGGCGTTCGTGACGTACGTCTGGGCGGGGTCGATGCCTGCCTCGGCCAGGGCGCGGTCGAGCAGGCGGCCCGCGGGGCCGACGAACGGCTTGCCCTGCCGGTCCTCCTGGTCGCCCGGCTGTTCGCCGACGATCAGTACGCGGGCGTCTGTGTCGCCGTTGCCGAACACGGTCTGTGTGGCGTCCCGGTGCAGGGGGCAGCCGCGGCAGTCGGCGGCGGCTTTGCGCAGGGCGGCCAGGCCGCCGCGCTCCGGCACGAACGGCTCCGCCGTGTACGCGTCCTCGGGGGCCCTGGTGGTGACCATGCGCCCCGAGTACCCCTGCCGGGCGGTGCCTCACGCGGATTTCTCCCCCACCCCGCCCCTTCCCGTAACAAGGGGCGCTGCCCCTGGACCCCGCTGGGGCTCCGCCCCAGACCCCGATCGGCCTGAAGGGCCTCGTCCTCAAGCGCCGGACGGGCTGGGGGCCAGGGCCCGGCTGGAGAGCGCTGGCGGGTGGGGTTGGGTGGTGGCGCTGGGGCGGGTGGGTGAGCGTCGGCCCGAGCGGCCTCGTCGTCTCGCGCCGGACGGGCTGGATTGCCAGGCCTCGGCTGGAAAGGTGCCGGTGGGTGGGGGCAGGCGGTGGCGCTGGAGGCGGGTGGGTGAGCGTCGGCCCGAGCGGCCTCGTCGTCTCGCGCCGGACGGGCTGGATTGCCAGGCCTCGGCTGGAAAGGTGCCGGTGGGTGGGGGCAGGCGGTGGCGCTGGAGGCGGGTGGGTGAGCGTCGGCCCGAGCGGCCTCGTCGTCTCGCGCCGGACGGGCTGGGGTGCCTGGGCCCGGCTGAAGAGCGCTGGCGGGTGGGGCGCTGGGGGGCCTGGGCTCTGCTGGAGAGCGCAGGGTGCCGTGCGCGCCCCGTAAGGGGCGCGGGGCTGTGACACATGCGGCTCCGCCGCGGGGCGCGACCAGCCACCCACAACCCGCACCCTCCCGGCCACCACACGTGGCACCCCCGATGGAGCCGGGAGTTCAAGAGGGCGGAGCCCTCCTTGAACCTGGAAGGGCGGGCGGGTGGGAAAAGAGGAACCCTCACACCCTCATCGGCTGAGGCGACTCGCGACGCGACGCGTCCGGGCCCTCGTACTCGCGGATGATCTCGTACCGCGTGTTCCGCTCCACCGGCCGGAACCCGGCGTCCCGGATCAGGTCCAGCAAGTCCTCGCGGGTCAACTTGTTCGGCGTGCCGTAATTGTCCGCGTCGTGGGTGATCTTGTACTCCACCACCGAACCGTCCATGTCATCGGCACCGTGCTGCAACGCCAACTGCGCCGTCTGGACGCCGTGCATGACCCAGAAGACCTTGACGTGCGGAACGTTGTCGAAGAGCAGCCGAGAGACCGCGAAGGTCTTCAGGGCTTCCGCCCCCGTCGCCATCTGCGTACGCGCCTGCAGCCGGTTGCGTACCTTGCCGTCCTTCATGTCGACGAAGTCGTGCTGGTAGCGCAACGGGATGAAGACCTGGAAGCCGCCCGTCTCGTCCTGCAGTTCACGCAGCCTGAGCACGTGATCGACCCGGTGCCTCGGCTCCTCGATGTGGCCGTACAGCATGGTGCACGGGGTCTTCAGGCCCTTCGCATGCGCCAGGCGGTGGATGCGCGACCAGTCCTCCCAGTGCGTGCGGTGGTCGACGATGTGCTGGCGTACCTCCCAGTCGAAGATCTCCGCACCACCACCGGTGAGGGACTCCAGGCCCGCCTCGATCAGCTCGTCCAGGATCTCCGACGCCGACAGGCCCGAGATCGTCTCGAAGTGGTGGATCTCGGTCGCCGTGAAGGCCTTCAGAGAGACGTTCGGCAGCGCCTTCTTCAGCTCCGACAGCGACCGCGGGTAATAACGCCACGGCAGATTCGGGTGCAGCCCGTTGACGATGTGCAGCTCGGTGAGGTTCTCGCCCTCCATCGCCTTGGCGAGCTTCACCGCCTCCTCGATGCGCATCGTGTACGCGTCCTTCTCGCCCGGCTTCCGCTGGAACGAGCAGTACGCACAGGACGCCGTGCATACGTTCGTCATGTTGAGGTGGCGGTTGACGTTGAAGTGGACGACGTCACCGTTCCTACGGGTCCGCACCTCGTGTGCGAGACCGCCCAGCCAGGCCAGGTCGTCCGACTCGTACAGCGCGATGCCGTCCTCACGAGTGAGCCGTTCACCGGCCCGGACCTTCTCCTCCAGCTCGCGCTTGAGCCCGACGTCCATGCTGCTTCTGCCTCTCCTCGTGACGAACCCTGTCAACCGTACGCGTACGTGCTTACGCCTCCTCGGGCAGCTCACCCACCCGGTTCTCCCACTTCGTGGAGAGCACGATCGTCGTACGCGTACGGGATACGCCCTTCGTCCCCGACAGCCGCCGGATCGTCTTCTCCAGGCCGTCCACGTCCGGCGCCCGGACCTTGAGCATGAACGAGTCGTCGCCCGCGATGAACCAGCAGTCCTCGATCTCGTTCAGGTCCCGCAGCCGGTGCGCGACGTCCTCGTGGTCGGCGGCGTCGGAGAGCGAGATGCCGATCAGGGCGGTGACGCCGAGGCCGAGCGAGGCGGCGTCGACCGTCGCGCGGTAGCCGGTGATGACACCGGCGGCCTCCAGGCGGTTGATGCGGTCGGTGACGCTGGGTCCCGACAGTCCGACGAGGCGTCCCAGCTCCGCGTAGGAGGCCCGGCCGTTCTCCCTGAGGGCCTGGATGAGCTGCCTGTCCACCGCGTCCATGCGATCGATAGCCTTCCGCTGAAGAGTTCCTGAAGTACGAAGTCCTGAAGTGATGCGCGGGTACTGCGAGTTGCTCAAGAGGGGTGTGAGCCGCCGCCCAGTTCGCCCTCCCAGCGGCGGTACAGCGTGTGCTCGACGCCCGCCGCGTCCAGCACCCGCCCGGCGACGAAGTCGACGAGGTCCTGGATGTGGGTGGCGCCCGCGTAGAACGCCGGGGACGCCGGCAGTACGGTCGCTCCCGCGTCGTCCAGGGTCACCAGGTGCCGCAGGGTCTGCCCGTTCAGCGGGGTCTCGCGGACGGCGACGACCAGCTTGCGGCGCTCCTTGAGCGTGACGCTCGCGGCGCGTTGCAGCAGGTCTTTCGAGAGGCCGAGCGCGACGCCGGCGACACAGGCTGTGGACGCGGGCACGATGAGCATGCCTTTCGAGGCGTACGAGCCTGAGGACGGCCCCGCTGCCAGGTCACCGGGGCTCCAGTGGCGTACGTCCTGGGCCTGGATGTCGAAGGTGCCGGGCTTGCCGTCCGCGCCACGGGTCAGCCATTCGCGCAGGTCCTCGTCCCAGTGGGCGTCCCGGAAGCTGATCCCCGTCTCGTCCAGCAACGTCAGCCGCGAAGCCCTGCTGACGATCAGGTCGACGCTCTCCCCCGCATCCAGAAGCGCACGCAGCACAGCAGCGGCATACGGCGTACCGGACGCACCCGAGACCCCCACGATCCAAGGCGTGCGCTGCGTCTGTCCTGGCTTCATGGTGTCGAGCCTATCCGGCGGCCCCGAGTGGGAACGGCGCGAGGGGCCCGCCCGTTAATCTGACAGAGCAAAAGCGCTCCGCTGGAAATGCAGTGATAGGGCTGAGGGCCGGTGGGGGCTGGTCGCGCCCACGCGGCGGAGCCGCAAATTGATACAGCCCCGCGCCCCTTACGGGGCGCGACCGGTGCGTGCGGCGCTACGGGTGGACATGGGGGACGGCGATGGCTGGTAAGGACGTCAGTTGGACCCGGAGTGACCGGGGCTGGTCGCAGGGCGAGCGGGCGAAGACCGCCGCCAAGTTGATGGTGGGCTGGGTGGCCCTGCTGTGGCTGCTCGAAGTCGTCGACGTGATCACGGGGCACTCGCTGGACGGCCTCGGGATCACTCCGCGTACGCCGTCGGAGCTGGTCGACATCGTGCCGGCCTCGTTCATCCATTTCGGCTTCGCCCACCTGGCAGCGAACACGGTTCCGCTGCTGGTCCTCGGCTTTGTCGCGGCGCTCGGCGGGCTGCGCCGTTTCGCCGCCGTGGCCGCGCTGATCATCGTGGCCGACGGGCTCGGCGTCTGGCTGATATCTCCGGCACACACCAACACCGCCGGGGCCTCCGGCCTGATCTTCGGGCTCTTCGGCTTCCTGGTGATCAGCGGCTTCGTGGAGCGACGGCCGCTCGGCATCGTGGCCGGGATACTGATCGCGGCAGTCTGGGGCAGCTCGATCCTCGTGGGCATAGCCCCCACCAACACCACGGTGAGCTGGCAGGGGCATCTCGTCGGCCTGGTGTCCGGCGTGGCAGCGGCGTTCCTGTTCCGCCGCCGCTCGGCCTCCGGCTCACCCGAAAGGGCCATACGGTAAGCCGCGTACGGGCAAATCCCTACGCGTCAGAAAGCCGCGTACGGGCAGATCCGTACGAGCCGGTCAGACCGTGAGGCCGCGCACCAGCAGGTCGATCAGGGCGCAGATGAAGAGGCTGATTCCGATGAAGCCGTTTGTCGAGAAGAACGCCCTGTTCACCCGGGACAGGTCGTGCGGCTTCACGATCGAGTGCTCGTAGAGGAACGCGGCGGCGACGATCAGCAGGCCCAGCCAGAAGAAGGCGCCCGCGTCGGTGGCCAGGGCGTACCAGACGAACAGTGCCGTGGTGATGGTGTGGCAGCCGCGGGCGCCCCAGATGGCGGCCGGGATGCCGAAGCGGGCCGGGACCGACATGACGCCGATCTCGCGGTCCGTCTCGACGTCCTGGCAGGCGTAGATCAGGTCGAAGCCGCCGATCCAGATGCCGACCGCGAGGCCGAGGATCACCGCGTCCCAGGACCATGCGCCGGTGATCGCCAGCCAGCCGCCGATCGGGCCCATGGCCTGGGCTAGACCGAGGATGGCCTGGGGGAAGTTCGTGAACCGTTTGCCGTAGGGGTAGACCACCATCGGGATCACGGCGATGGGGGCGAGGGCGAGGCAGAGGGGGTTGAGCAGGGCCGCGGCGCCGAGGAAGAAAACCAAGGCGACCAGCGCGCCCGTCCACGCGTGCCGCACGGTCATCGCGCCGGTGACCAACTCCCGTTGCGCGGTACGAGGGTTGCGGGCGTCGATCTCGCGGTCGATGATCCGGTTCGCGGCCATGGCGAACGTACGCAGCCCGACCATCGCGACGGTGACGAGGAGTAGCCGGCCCCAGTGGATGTTCCGGTCGAGCTGGAACATCGCCGTCAGCGCGGCGATGTAGGCGAAGGGCAGCGCGAAGACGGAGTGCTCGATCATGACGAGGCGCAGGAACGCCTTCGTACGGCCGGGCTGCGGGATCGCTGCGGATGCGCTGCTCACGAGAGTCCGAACTCCCTTCTGCTGCACGGGCGGTACGCGCTGATCACGTTGCTGATCACGTTGCTGCTCACTTGAGTCCGTACTCCTTCCAGCGGCGGTCGACGAGCGCCGCCGTTTCCGGGTCGGACAGCACCATGTCCGGCCAGCCGCCGTCGCGCGTGTAGCCCTCCTCGGGCCACTTCTTCGTCGCGTCGATGCCCGCCTTGCCGCCCCAGAACTGCTGGTAGGAGGCGTGATCGAGGTGGTCGACCGGGCCTTCTACGACCGTGAGATCGCGGGCGTAGTCCGTGTTGCCGAGGGCGCGCCACGCGACCTCGTGCAGATCGTGGACGTCGCAGTCCGAGTCGACGATCACGATCAGCTTGGACAGGGACATCATGTGCGCGCCCCAGATCGCGTGCATCACCTTCTGGGCGTGCTTCGGGTACTTCTTGTCGATCGCGACGATCGCGCAGTTGTGGAAACCGCCCGCCTCGGGGAGGTGGTAGTCCACGATGTCGGGAACGATGATCTTGAGCAGCGGCAGAAAGAAGCGCTCCGTCGCCCGCCCCAGCGGGCCGTCCTCCGTCGGAGGCCGGCCCACCACGATCGACTGGAGCAACGGCCGCTTGCGCATCGTGACGCAGTCGATGGTCAGGGCGGGGAAGGGTTCCTGCGGCGTGTAGAAGCCGGTGTGGTCGCCGAAGGGCCCCTCCGGGAGCATCTCGCCCGGTTCCAGCCAGCCCTCCAGTACGACCTCTGCCTGCGCCGGCACCTGGAGCGGCACCGTCTTGCAGTCGACCATCTCGATCCGCTTGCCCTGGAGGAACCCGGCGAAGAGGTACTCGTCGATGTCGCCGGGGAGGGGGGCGGTGGAGGCGTAGGTGACGGCGGGCGGGCACCCGAACGCGATCGCGACGGGCAGCTTCTCGCCCCGGCGCGCGGCCACTTGATAGTGGTTCCGGCTGTCCTTGTGGATCTGCCAGTGCATGCCGATGGTGCGCTTGTCGTGGCGTTGGAGGCGGTACAGCCCGAGGTTGCGGATGCCGCTCTCCGGGTCCTTGGTGTGGGTGAGCCCGAGGTTGAAGAAAGACCCGCCGTCCTTCGGCCAGGTGAAGAGGGCCGGGAGCTGGTCGAGGTCGACGTCGTCGCCCTTGACCACGACCTCCTGCACGGGCGCGTTGTCGGACTTCACCTTCTTCGGCGGTACGTGCGTCATGGCGCCGAGCTTCCCGAAGGCCTCCCGCACGCCGACGAACCCGTGCGGCAGTTCGGGCTTGAGCAGCCCGCCGATCTTCTCGCTGATCTCGCCGTACGACTTCAGGCCGAGCGCCTTGAGCAGGCGCCGGTCGGTCCCGAAGACGTTCATCGCGAGCGGCATGGCCGACCCGCGTACGTTCTCGAAGAGCAGCG
This sequence comes from Streptomyces sp. NBC_00286, assembly GCF_036173125.1. Taxonomy (NCBI): domain Bacteria; kingdom Bacillati; phylum Actinomycetota; class Actinomycetes; order Kitasatosporales; family Streptomycetaceae; genus Streptomyces; species Streptomyces sp. NBC_00286. Next base: position 5,886,825 of record NZ_CP108054.1, on the reverse strand, counting down.
CCGGGCCGCCCGACTTCTGTACGCGGTCGACGATCTCCCCCACTTCCAGATACGGGTCGACCTCGGCCTTGACTCGCTTGAGGTCACCCTCGCGTTCCAGTGCCCTGAGCAGGGAGCGAAGATCGTCGTAAGCCATGCCGTCAAGTATCGCCGAGGGCAGTCGGAAGCATGCGCGCGCCCCGCGTTCCGGCCGGGGGTCCGGCCCGCCGCGCAGCGGCAATGGGACACAGCGCCCCCCGGGATAGCACAGCGGCTACGGGCTACTCTGGCCCGGTAACGGGGCCTGGTCCAGCGGCCCCGATCGCAACGCAAGGGAGTGCTCATGCTCAGGGTGCTGATGGTGCTGGTGCCGCTGGGGCTCAGCATCTACGCGTTCATCGACTGCATCAGCACCGATGAGAAGCAGATCCGGTACATCCCGAAGCCGCTCTGGGCCATGCTCGTCCTGCTCTTCCCACTCGTGGGCTCCATCTCCTGGCTGCTGGTGGGCAAGGAGCGCACGCCGCGGCGCCCCGCGGGCGGAGCGCGCCGCGACGGCTGGGTGGCGCCGGACGACAACCCCGAGTTCCTGAAGTCCCTGAAGGACGAGGAACCGAAGGACGAGAAGCGCGACGAGAGGCCGGACGAAAAGCGAGACGAGGACGGCGAGAAGTGACGCCGGGAGCCGGCGAGAAGTGACGGCTGACGGCTGACGGCTGACGGCTGACGGCTGACGGCTGCCGGCTGACGGCTGACGGCTGACGGCTGACGGCTGACGGCTGACGGCTGACGGCGGGAGCTAACGCTCCTGCCGGACCCGGTACAGCTCCGCCCACTGCTCCGCGGTAAGGCTCTTCGGCAGGGCATGCGGAGCGATCCGGTGGTGGCGCGTCCAGCGGCGGATCCGTTGCCGCGGCAGTTCGGGCGCGGCGGCGGCGAGCATCTCCGGCAGGCCGCGGCCCTTGGCGGTGAACACCCGCTGGACGAAATCCTGGTAGCGCCGCTGCTCGCGACGGTCGACGAGAGGCCGCTCCCGCCGGGACACCGTCATCAGCCCGCCGTCGACACCGGGGCGCGGCCGGAACGCCGCCGCCGGTACGCGTCGTACGAGCCGGAACTCGAACCACGGCCACCACTGCGCCGTCATCATCGTCGCCCCGCCCACACCGGCCCGACGGCGCGCGACCTCCCACTGCACCAGCAGGACGGCCTCGGTCCAGCCGGGGGCGTTGAGGATGCGCCGGAGCATGGCGGTCGTCTGGTGGAAGGGCAGGTTGCCCACCAGGACATGGGGCGTGCTGGGAACCGTATAGCGGAGGAAGTCCGCCCGGACGATGGCGGTCGACGGGCGCGTACGGCGATCGAGGCGGGCCGCGCGCCGGTCGTCGATCTCGATGCCGGTCAGGGGCCTGGCGAGGCCTTGCAGGGGAAGGGTGAGCGCGCCGTCCCCGGCGCCGATCTCGATGATCGGCCCGTCGGTACGGGTCACGAGACCGACGATGGCGTCGACGACGCTCTGATCGACGAGGAAGTTCTGACCGAGCTCGTGACGGCCAGGACGACCAGGACGGCTGGAACGGCCAGGACGCTGGTGCGAGTTTTGCTGATGACGCTGGGTGCGCACAGGATCTCCGCGGCTTCGAAGGGAAGCCGGGCAGCACGACAGGGGCCGCCCGGCGGGAGGTCTCCGGAGCGGCGGTTGCTCTCGTTACACGAGATCGTTTACGCGCTGGGCGTTACGTCGTGAGAGTGCCCGCCGCTAGAAGCGACGGGTCCTGGTGATTGCTGCGGCTGCGCACATGCCGATCAAGTTACGTCAGGCCAAGTACCTCTCGGCAACTGATTTTCCGGTACGACACTGGGGAGCATGGAGCCCATGGATCAGGCACAGGCACGCGCATGGCTCGCCACCGCCGTCGAGGAGGCGCGCGCGGGGCTCGCCGAGGGCGGCATCCCGATCGGCGCCGCGCTGTACGGCGCCGACGGGACGCTCCTCGGCCGCGGCCACAACCGCCGCGTCCAGGACGACGACCCGTCCATGCACGCGGAGACATCCGCCTTCCGCGCGGCCGGCCGGCAGCGGACGTACCGCGGTACGACGATGGTCACGACCCTCTCGCCGTGCTGGTACTGCTCCGGCCTGGTGCGGCAGTTCGGCATCTCGCGGGTGGTGATCGGCGAGGCGACGACATTCCACGGCGGCCACGACTGGCTGGCCGAACACGGTGTAGAGATCGTCCTGTTGAACGACCCCGAGTGCACCGCCCTGATGCACGACTTCATCAAGAACAACCCGGCTCTGTGGAACGAGGACATCGGTGAGTGACCCCCGTATCCCCACGATCGATCTCCGCCCCTGGCTCTCCGGCGACCCCGAGGCCCGCAAGGAGATCGCCCGTACGGTCGACGAGGCCCTGCAGACGGCCGGGTTCCTGCTCGTGACGGGGCACGGCGTGGACCCGGAGCTGCGGACGGCCATCCGGGACTCCGCCCGCGCCTTCTTCCGGCTGCCGGTGGAGGTCAAGCAGCCGTACGCGGCCCAGGTCGGCGGCCGCGGCTGGCTCGGCCCGGGCGCGGAGGCCAACGGCTACGCGGAGGGAACCGAGACCCCGCCGGACCTGAAGGAGTCGCTGACGTTCGCGACACACGAGCCCTTCGAGGACCCGGTCGTGAACGCGGAGTGGTACGCGCCGAACGTCTGGCCCGCGGAAGCCCCCGAGCTGAGGGCGCTCTGCGAGGAGTACCTGGCGCGGATGGCAGCCCTGGAGAACCACCTCCTGAGCCTCCTCGGCGAAGCCCTCGGTCTCCAACCCGACTTCTTCACCCGGCACATGAGCCACCCCACCTACGGCTTCAACATCAACTGGTACCCGGGCAGGGATGTGTTGGGCGACCCCGAGCCGAACCAGTTCCGCATCGGCCCCCACACCGACTTCGGCACAGTCACGATCCTCGACCGACAGTCCGGCAAGGGCGGCCTACAGGTCTTCACAGACGAAGGCGGCTGGGAAAACGCCCCGTACGACCCCGAGGCGTTCACCATCAACATCGGCGACCTGATGTCCCGCTGGACCGGCAACCGCTGGCGCTCAGGCCGCCACCGGGTCCTGCCCCCGCCCGCGGACGCACCCGCCGAGGAGCTGATGTCCCTCGTCTACTTCGGCGAGTGCACGCCGGGGACACGCGTGGAGTCGGTGCCGGCGCCGGTCGGACGGGTGGCGTACGACCCGGTGGACTCGCACGTATACCTGCGGGAGAAGCTGGACTCGATCACGGTCGGCTGAGGCGGTTGGTCAGACGCTGGCGAGCAGACCTTCCAGTGGGGCGGGCACCTGGTCGGGGTCTAGGGCCTCTACGAGGATGCGGCCGTAGTGGATCTTGCGGCCCTTCTTTGTGCCGAGGAAGCGGCGTAGCTGTTGGTGTGGGGGGCGGTCCTGTTGGGCGGGCTGTTGGCGGAGGGTTTGCAGGGGGCGCCAGTCGCCTTCTGACTGGATTAGGGCCTCTACTCGGGGGACGCCCAGGGCGCGGATCAGTTCGTCTTCCAGGTCTGCCGTGCAGACGAAGAACTGGTGGTGTGCCGCGCCTGCTCGTTCCAGGCCGCGGGCGTAGTAGCTGCGCTCTCGTTCGTCGCACAGGCCTGTGAGGTTCAGGTTCAGGCCGGGGGGTCCTAGGAGGCCGGCGAAGCGGCCGACGCTCATTGCGCCGCCCATCGGGAGGACGCAGATTCCTTCGGCCGCCAGGTCGCGGCCGCGGCTTGCGGCCAGCGCGTCGACCGCTGCGACGTCGCTCGGTCCTTCGAGGAGGACGGCCGCCCGGACCGGTAGTCGCTCGGCCAGTTCGCGTGCGGGGTCGGCGGGGCCACCGGCCGCCCACGCGATGACCGCATCCCGGAATGCCCCCATGTCAGCCATGGGACGAGTGTCCGCCCTTTCCGGCCGCGACGGTAGGGAATTACTGCGGGGTACGGGAGGCGTGGTCGCGGTGTTGGTGGCGGCGCAGGAGGACGTCGGCGTCGGTTTCTGCGCTGCGGTTGCCTTGGGCGCGGGCGTCGCCTCGGGTGATGGCGAGCTCCGTGCACGTTTCGCAGCCGGGGGTTGGGACGGGTGGGCGGTTGAGGGCGTCGTCCGGCTGGACTGGCTGGTGCAACAACGTCACACCCGCCGCTTCGTACGGTGGTTCGCCGCCCTCAGCGTGGCGTCGATCCGTTCCTCCTGTGTTGCCGGGCGGAGCAGTGCCGGGTCGGCCTCCCACTCGCGGCCGCCGCCTACCGGGCGCAGCATCGCGTACGGGCCCGCCTTGTCGCGATACTCCCCCACCTTGCGCGTACCCGGGTCATAGACGAGCGCCCCCGGCTTCAACTGCCCTGCTTCGTCCGCCATTTCCACTCCGTACGTTCTTTGCCATTCGCACCTGCCAGGGGTGCATGACTCATTACTCTGGGTGAATCAAGCGTTGCGTAGCGGAGCGTGGCGTTTCAACGCCGGACGCGTGCCACTGGCCCACTGTCACGGAGGAAGTTGTGAGCCGACGTAATGCCGAAGGGGGTTCGGCCGCCACCACCGGGGCCGTTTTCGGGGAGCTGCTCAAGCACTTCCGCGAGGCGGCAGGGCTGACGCAGGAGGGGCTGGCGAAGGAAATCCCCTGCGATCGCTCGCATGTGGCGCGGGTGGAGGCGGGGACGCGGGTCCCGCAGGACACGTTCGCCAAGAAGTGCGACGAAGTCCTGGATACGGGTGGTGTGTTGCTGCGGTTGTGGGGCCGGATTGATTGGTATCCGCAAGTGGAGCATCCGGATTGGTTCAAGCGCAGGGCTGAGATGGATGCGGTGGCCGTTGCCCTGCGGGAGTATCAGGAGCGCGTCGTGCCGGGGCTGTTGCAGACACCGGACTACGCGCGGGCGCTGTTCTCCCGCGTCGCGAGCGGCGACGAGTTGGAGGAGCGCGTTCGGGCCCGGCTGAGCCGACAGCAGCGCTTCCTCGTCGAGGGCGGTCCACTGTACGTCGTGGTTCTGGACGAGAGCTGTCTACGGAACGTGGTGGGCAGCCCGGCCGTCATGCGTGACCAGTGCGCGCACCTGCTGAGCGTCGGACGGCGCCCCAACATCCGTATCCAGGTCGCCCCGGCAAACATCCCTGAACTCGTCCGCCCCAACGCCCCCTTGTCGTTGATCACGCTGCCCGACGGCCACAGGTGGGTCTACTCGGAGTCGCTGGATCGTGGCCATTTCAACGATGATCCAGCCATCTACGCAGGCCATGAGCAGACCTATGATGCGCTCAGGGCGGACTCTCTGTCGGCCCATGAGTCTGCCGCTGTGATCGGCGAGACGATGGAAGGATACGGGCGCGATGGACAGGATCGATCTCAGCAGGGCGACCTGGGTCAGGAGCAGCTACAGCGGCGACAACGGCGGCAACTGCCTGGAAATGGCGACCTGGGTGAAGAGCAGCTACAGCGGCGACAACGGCGGCGACTGCATCGAAGTAGCCCCCGATTTCCCCACCGTCGTCCCCGTCCGCGACAGCAAAACCCCTGACGGACCGGTCCTGTTGATCAACCGCTCAGCCTGGTCGTCCTTCATCTCAGCCGTACGGGAACCCAACTTCACCTGACTACGGCCTCTCCCCCGCCTTGTCGACGACCGCCTGCTCAGTGATGGCTTTGGACGTCAGCAAGTCGCCCGGCATGTTCGACCCGCACCGTCCGCTCGTCGCACTGCCCGCGTAGAGCCGCCGCTCCCCCAGGTACTCCAGGGTCTTCTCGTCGAAGATCCAGTCGATCCGTTCCTGCATGCCCTTGTCGGTGCGGCCGATCGCCACCCCGCTCCGGCCCAGCGCGTCGCGTACGTCCCCGACCACCGTCACCCCGGGAAGCTTCGCGACGGCCCGGAACAGTGCGGCGGCCACCTTCGGCGGGACGATGTTGTCGCTGAGGATGGTTGTGGCCGTGAGGTAGGCGGAATCGTGGCTCCTGGCACGGGGGTTCTCGCCCTTGTGGAGCCAGGCGTACATGGCGTCCGGGTCGGTGGGGAGCGCCTCCAGTTCGCGGTAGTCCGCCGGCGCCTTTTCGTTCGCCCACGTCTTGGGGTGGACCTTCTCCTCGTACGTGCCCGAATCCCCCGGCTTGCCCAGATCCGACCTGTGCAGGCCCCAGCGCGTACCGTCGACCGATCGCCACATCTCGAACTCCGTGAGGTCGTGATCGGGCACGGGACAGGTGTCGTCGAAGGTGGCTTCGATGTAGTCGTCCTGGCTTTTGACGTAGACGAACTGGTCGTCGCGAACGGGCAGTTGCTCGGATCGCTTCTCGGCGGCCCCCGCGATCCGCTCCAGCAGCGGGCGGTCACCGCCCGCTGCTGCCACCTCCCCGGAACGGGTGACCGTGACGCCCAGGACCACCGCGCCCGAGAGCACGGCCGCCAGCGCGGGGGCCACGAAGGACGGACGGTGCCAGAAGGCCCGTACGGCCGGATCAGAGGAACCGTTCTCGGTCTGCTCGGTCTTGTCGGTCTTGTCGGTCATCCGGTGCTCACCTCGAGCTTTCGGCTCAGAGCCTCTGGCTGGTCGTCACTACGACGCCCGGGGCCAGTAAGACGTTCGAGCTGACGAGGTTGAGCGCTCGAGGTTCTCAGCCGACGTCGGCGTACGAGTGCTTGCCGCTCACGAAGATGTTCACGCCGTAGTAGTTGAACAGCCAGCAGGCGAAGGCGGCGAGGGCGATGTACGCGGCCTTGCGGCCCTTCCAGCCGGCCGTGGCGCGGGCGTGGAGGTAGCAGGCGTACGCGACCCAAGTGATGAAGGACCAGGTCTCCTTGGGGTCCCAGCCCCAGTAACGGCCCCAGGCGTCGCCCGCCCAGATGGCGCCCGCGATGATCGTGAACGTCCACAGGGGGAAGACGGCGGCGTTGACGCGATAGGAGAACTTGTCGAGGGAGGCGGAGGAGGGCAGCCGCTCCAGGACGGAGGTGGCGAAACGGCCCGGCGTGCCGCCGCCGGCCATCTTGTTCTCGTACGAGTCCTTGAACAGGTACAGGATCGTGGCGACCGCGCCCACGTAGAAGACGGCGCCGCAGAAGATCGCCGTCGATACGTGGATGTAGAGCCAGTACGAGTGGAGGGCGGGAACCAATTGGTCACTGGCGGTGTACAAGACAGTGACGGCAAGTCCGAGATCGAGGAGGACCGAGGTGACCAGGGGGAGGCCGAGCCAGCGGATGTTCTTCTTCAGCGCGAGGAGTGAGAGGTACACGCCTACGGCGACGGTGGAGAAGGTGATGTTGAACTCGTACATGTTGCCCCACGGTGCCCGCTGCACCGAGAGGGCCCGTGCGAGCACTCCGCCGAACTCGATGAGGAAGGCGAGCACGGTGAGCGACACGGCGATACGTCCGTAGAGGTCGCCCTGTTCGTCCCCGCCGTGCGCGCCGGGTCCGTCCGGCACGTCCCGCGCACCGGCGGCGGCCCGCGTGACGACCTTGGGCCGCTCCAGAACGGCCGTGCCACCGGCTTTCTTCACGGTGACCTCGGGCGCCCCGCCCTTCTTCGCGCCCTTCGCGTCGGCAGTGAGCGCGGCGGCCGTGCGGCTGACCTTGCTGCGGCTGCCGAAGGTCCACTCGGCGATGTAGGCGAAGAAGGCCAGCGTGTAGACGGCCATCGCGGAGTAGATCAGCGTGTTGCTGAGGTTCGCGAGGTTTTCGTTGGTCGCGGCGGCGAGGTCGGTTGCGGCGGCGAGAGTCACTTCTTCTCAGCCCCTTCGGCAGGTACGGCTTGGGGGTCGGGGGTGGTGGCGGCTTCGGAAGCCTTGGCGTCGGCCTCAGCTTCGGCTTCGGAAGACCTGGCCTCCGGCTCGGGCTTGGCGTCGGGCTCGGCGGTGGTGGCCCTGGCTTCAGCCTCGGAGTCCGGCTCGAGCTCGGCGTCTGGATCCCGTGCGCCAGGAGCCGTGTCGTACAGGACGGCCGCCAAGTCGCCCAGTTCCTCGGGGACCTTCGCGGACTCGCTGCGGCCGAGGCCCGCCATTTCGACGACCGTGACGCCGCCGGGGCCCGCGGTGGCGCGGACCCAGACCCGGCGGCGCTGGATGAACAGGGAGGCGGCGAGGCCGAAGATGGCGGCCAGGGCTCCGGCGAGGGCCCAGCCGCTGCCGGGCTGTTGGGTGACCTGGAAGCCGGCCCACTCCTTGATGTCCTTCTCGAAGGTGACCGAGCCGGCGCCGTTCGGGAGCTTCATGGTCTCGCCTGGGAGGAGGCGTTGCTTGAACAGTTCGCCCTTGGAGTCCTTGAACTCCTTCATGTTCTTCGTGTCGAGCTGGTACACGCTCTGCGGGAGACCCGAGTTGACGCCCAGGTCGCCGTGGTAGGCGGACAGCGCCAGTACGGGGAAGTCCAGCGCCGGGAACTGGGACAGCATCTCGCCCTGGCCCGCACCGGCGAAGGTCGGCACGAAGAAGGCATTGAAACCGAGCTGTTCCTTCTGGCCCTGGGCGTTGGTGTAGCCGTCGAGGACCTTGATCGCGCCGGAGGAGGTGACGTTGGAGTCGAGGGGCAGCATCGGCACGGCCTGGCTGAAGACGACGTCACCCTTGGCGTCGCGGACGGTGACGACGGGAGCGTAACCATGGCTGACGAGGTAGACGTTCGAGCCGTCGATCTTCAGCGGCTCGTTGACCTCGATCGTCCGCGTCTTCTCCTTGCCGTCGGCGCCTTCGCTGTAGGTGACGTCGGCTTCGTAGGTGCGCGGGGTGCCCCTGTTGGGCCCGGTCCGCTCGTACGTGCCCTTGAAGTCCTTCAGGTTGAAGCTGAACGGATTCAGGTTGTCGTTGCTGAAGAGGTTCCCGGACTTGAAGTCGTCGTACTGCGTGAGGGTGTTGGCGAAGCCGTCGCCCTCGATGATCAGCTTGTTGCCCTCGGACTTGAAGAGCTGGCCCCAGGCGAAAGCGATCAGCATCACGATCAGCGCGATGTGGAAGGCGAGGTTGCCGACCTCACGGAGGTAGCCCTTCTCGGCGGCGACGGCGTCCCCGGCGGTGTGCGCGCGGAAGCGCCGTTTCTTCAGCAGCGTGAGCGCGGCCTCGCGGACCTGCTCGGGCTCGGCCTCGGTCCGCCAAGTCGTGTACGCGGGCAGCCGGGTCAGGCGGCGGGGCGCGCCCGGCGGCCGGCCGCGCAGCTGGCCGACGAACTGCCAGGTGCGGGGCACGATGCAGCCGATGAGCGAGACGAACAGCAGGATGTAGATCGCCGAGAACCATACGGAGCTGTAGACGTGGAACAGCCCGAGCTTCTCGTAGATCGGCGTCAGCGTCGGGTGGTCCTGCGCGAACTGCTCGACCTTCATCGCGTCGGTCCCGCTCTGCGGGATCAGCGAGCCGGGAATCGCCCCGAGCGACAGCAGGAAGAGCAGGAGCAGCGCGACCCGCATGGAGGTGAGCTGCCGCCAGAACCAGCGGGCCCAGCCGATGACGCCCAGCGAGGGGAGGTTGGGCGCGTCCTCGCGGGGGGCGGTGGAGAGCTGCGAGCCGGCGGCGCCGAGCTCGCTGTCGTCCCGTACGGCGGTGCTGTCGTCCTGCGCGGCGGTGCCCTTGCCGGTGTCAGTGGTGCTCATGGATCAGACCCCTACGACGAAGCCGTTGGACCAGACCTGCATCTCCTGCACGAGGCGGTCCCATGCGCCCGTCAGCAGGAGCACTCCGGTCAGGATCATCATGGTGCCGCCGATCCGCATCACCCAGACATAGTGACGCTTGACCCAGCCGAAGGCACCGAGCGCCTTACGGAAGGCGACCGCGGCGAGCACGAAGGGCACGCCGAGACCGAGACAGTACGCGACGGTCAGTATGGCCCCGCGGCCCGCGCTCGCCTGGTTGGAGGAGAGGGCCAGCACGGAGGCGAGGGTCGGGCCGATGCAGGGCGTCCAGCCGATCCCGAACAGCGCGCCGAGGACGGGGGCGCCCACCAGTCCCGTCACCGGCCGCTTGTGGATCCGGAATTCGCGCTGGGTGAGCCAGGGCATCAGGCCCATGAAGAAGATGCCCATGAGGATCATGAGCCCGCCGAGCACCTTGGAGAGGGTGCTCTGGTGCTCCAGCAGGGTCGAGCCGAAGTAGCCGAAGAGCGCCCCGCCGGAGACGAACACGGCGGTGAAGCCGAGCACGAAGAGGGAGGTGCCCAGAACCATGCGCCCGCGCCGTGCCTCGGCCAGGTCGGTGCCGGTGACTCCGGTGACGTACGAGAGGTAGCCGGGTACGAGCGGCAGGACGCACGGCGAGAAGAAGGACACGAGGCCGCCGAACATGGCGACCGGCAGGGCGAGCAGCAGGGCCCCGCTGAGGATTGTGGTGTTGTTGTCTGTGGCTGCGGCGAGGAGAGACACGAGCGGTCACTTCTCCGCGAGGATCGGCTTGATCATCTTGCGGAGCTTTTCCTCGCTGAGCGGCTGCAGCGAGCGCGAGGCGATGTTGCCCTCCCGGTCGACGACGATCGTGGAGGGGATCGCCTGCGGGTTGAGCGTGCCCTTTTCGAAGCGGAGCATGAGCTTGCCCGTCGGGTCGTACAGGCTGGGATAGGTGACCCCGTACTCCTTCTCGAAGGCCACCGCGGGTTTGGTGCTGGTGTCGCGGGTGTTGATGCCGACGAACTGTACGCCTTGGTCCTTGAGGTCCTCGGAGACCTTGACGAAGTTCTTGGCCTCCAGGCGGCAGGGGCCGCACCAGGAGCCCCAGACGTTGAGGACGACGATGTCGCCCTTGTAGTCGGCGACATCGAGTTGCCCGCCGTCGATGGTCTTGCCGGAGAGCTCGGGGGCTGCTGCCCGCTCGCCCTTCTCGACGGTGGCGATGCCGTCGGTGCCGGTGACGAAGCCGGTGTTGCCCGACCCTCCGGACGTACCCCCGGATCCGCATGCGGTCAGCGCCAGTGCCGCGACGGCGGCCCCGCTGGTGAACAGGGCGGCGCGACTACGCGTACGACTGGACGGGCGGGTGCGGTTCGAGCGCTGGGGGTCGTGGCTTGCGGCACTCATGTGAAAAGTTTCGCATGTCCGTTCCGGGGATCTTGCGCACCCCCCTCACGGGTGGAAACCCACACGTCAGGCTGCGTTTTCGGACCCTTCCTCGGCCCCGTTCTCGGCTCCCTTCGAGGGGCTCGCGGCGACATCCCCGAGGTAGGCGTTCCAGCCACCCACCGGCTCCTGCCCGACATCCAGCGCCCGAAGCTTCTCGAGCACTTCCGGCTTCTGTACGTCCAGCCAGTCCACGAACTGCCGGAAAGACACGAGTCGTACGTCCTTCTTGCCGGCCATGTGCTTCAGGGCTCCCTCAACGGCGTCCATGTAGATGCCGCCGTTCCAGTCCTCGAAGTGGTTGCCGATGAAGAGGGGGGCGCGATTCGTCTCGTATGCCCGCTTGAATCCGGCGATGTACGCCCCGGTTGCCTGCTTGCGCCAGCCCGGGTAGTTGGCGGGCGGGGCCTTGGTGGAGTTGAGGGACTGGTTGGCGAGGATGTTGTAGTCCATCGAGAGGACCTCGAAGGTGTGGCCGGGGAACGGGATCGACTGGAGTGGCAGATCCCACAGGCCCTGGTTCTTTCCGGGCCATTGCTGGCGGCCGCCGGGCGAGGAGGCGTCGTAGCGCCAGCCGAGTTCGCGGGCGGCGGGCAGCAGGTTCTCCTGGCCGAGCAGACAGGGCGTGCGGCCGCCGATGAGTTCCTTCTCGTAGTCGAAGGGCAGCGCGGGCAGATCGGCCCAGCCCGTGTTCGTACGCCATTCCTTGACGAAGGATTTCGCCTGGTCGATTTCGCTGCGCCATTGCTTGGGCGTCCAGTTGGCGACGGTGCCGGTGCCGCCGCAGAAGTGGCCGTTGAAGTGCGTGCCGATCTCATGGCCGTCGAGCCAGGCCTGTCGTACGTACTTCAGTGTCGACTTGACGTGGTCGTCGGTCAGATATCCGATGTCGGAGGCGCCCGGCGCATTGTTCGGCGGAAGGTACTTGCGCTTTTTCGACTCGGGCAGGAGATACAGCCCGGTGAGAAAGAACGTCATGTGTGCGTCGTGCTCTTTGGAGAGGTTCAGGAACCGCTCGAAGAGTCCGTTGCCGACGTCTCCGGCTCCGTCCCAGGAGAACACCACGAACTGCGGCGGTGTCTGGCCGGGTTCGAGGGGTTCGGGCTTCGGGGGCTGGTGGGGCTGCTTGCCGGTGTAGGCGGTGGAGCCGTCGCCTATGGGGCGGTCGGTGCTCCCTTTGCCCTTATCCTTGCCGGAGTCTTTTTCGGAACCTTTGTCACTGCCGAAACCGTTTCCCAATTCGGTACCGCAGCCCGCGAGTCCCACAGCCGCCGCAGCACCGGCTCCGAGTCCCAGCATTCCCCGTCGTGTCATGTGGCGCATTTCCGCCCCGTTCGTCGCGCTGTTCCGTGCCGGATGACACCGGATTAGAGGGCGCGACGAACATGGGGGTTGCTGGAAAGCGCGTCACAATTACCGTGCGGGACGGGGATGAACTTGTTACAGAGGAAATGGAACGAGAGGGCGCGATGAGCCGTCGCCTACGCGCCGAAAGCCTTGTCTTTGCCCTTGACCGGCTTCGCCCCCGCCAGCAGATGCGGAGGTACAAGATCCCGGGCGGGCTCGGAGTACCCGACAGAGACGATCTTGTCGTCCTGGTAGGTGAAGGTCGTCAGCGAGGCGAGGGTGCACTGCCGCTTGCGCGGGTCGTGCCACAGTCGGCGCCGCTCGACGTAAGAGCGCACGATCCAGATCGGCAACTGGTGCGAGACGCACACCGCTTCATGTCCGCGGGCCGCGTCCTTGGCGGCGTCCAGCGCCCCCATCATCCGTACGACCTGCTCCAGATACGGCTCACCCCAGGACGGCTTGAAGGGGTTGAAGAGATGCTTCCAGTTCTCGGGCCGGCGCAGCGCGCCGTCGCCGACGCCGAAGGTCTTGCCCTGGAAGACGTTGCCGGCCTCGATCAGCCGGCGGTCGGTCGCGAGGTCGAGGCCGTGCCGCTCGGCGATCGGGGAGGCCGTCTCCCGCGCCCGCTCCAGCGGCGAGGAGACGACATGCGTGATGTCCCGGGGGGCGAGGTGCTCGGCGACCCGCTCGGCCATCCGCAGCCCGAGCTCGGACAGGTGGTAGCCGGGCAGGCGCCCGTACAGAATCCCGTCCGGGTTGGCGACCTCGCCGTGCCGCACCACGTGTACGACGGTGATGTCACTCATGCTGCCGTGGCCTCCGCTGCTGCCCGTGCCGCCGCCGGAAGGGCGTCGGCGATCCGCTGGACCGCCCGCTCGTCGTGCGCCGTCGAGACGAACCAGGACTCGAAGGACGACGGGGGCAGATAGACGCCCTGCGCCAGCATCGAGTGGAAGAAGGCGGTGAAGCGGTACGACTCCTGCGCCTTCGCGTCCTCGTAGTTCCTGACGGGGCGGTCGGTGAAGAACACGGAGAACATACTCGAGGCGTTCTGCACCCGGTGCGCCACGCCCTCCTTGGTGAGCGCGTCCGACACCAGCGTACGGAGCTGCTCGGACACCGCGTCGACCGTGGCGTACGCCGCGTCGTCGAGGAGCCGCAGCTGGGCGAGCCCGGCGGCGGTGGCGACCGGGTTCCCGGAGAGGGTGCCCGCCTGGTAGACGGGCCCGGCGGGCGCGAGGTGCGCCATGACATCGGCGCGGCCACCGAAGGCCGCGGCCGGGAAGCCGCCGCCCATGACCTTGCCGAAGGTCATGAGATCGGGACGTACGCCATCAATCCCGAACCATCCGGACTTACTGGTCCGGAACCCGGTCATGACCTCGTCCGAGATGTACAGCGCACCGTTTTCCGCACAGGCGTCCTTGAGCCCCTGGTTGAAGCCGGGCTCCGGCGGCACGACGCCCATATTCCCGGGCGAGGCCTCGGTGATGACGCAGGCGATCTGGCCGGGGTGGGCGCGGAAGGCTTCGCGGACGGCGTCGAGATCGTTGTACGGGAGGACGACGGTGTCCCCGGCCTGGGCACCGGTGACGCCGGGGGTGTCGGGCAGCGCGAACGTGGCGAGTCCGCTGCCCGCGGCGGCCAGCAGGGCGTCCACATGCCCGTGATAGCAGCCGGCGAACTTGATCACCTTGGCTCGCCCGGTGTAGCCGCGGGCGAGACGGATGGCGGACATGGTCGCCTCGGTGCCGCTGGAGACGAGCCGGACCTGGGCGACGGGCTCGACCCGGGCGACGATCTCCTCGGCGAGCGCGACCTCGCCCTCACCGGGCGTACCGAAGGACGTACCGCGAGCGACGGCCTCCTGGACCGCCGCGATCACCTCCGGGTGGGAGTGGCCGAGGATCATCGGCCCCCAGGAGCAGACGAGGTCCACGTACTCCCTTCCGTCGGCGTCGGTCAGGTACGGACCGGTGCCGGACACCATGAACCGGGGCGTACCACCCACGGCGCGGAACGCTCGCACGGGAGAGTTCACGCCGCCGGGTGTGACGGCCGCCGCACGGTTGAAAAGAGCATGAGAAACTGGGGCGTCGTATTCGTACGGATAGTTCACACAGCCATGGTGTCAGAGGCCTCGAAGATCCTGCGGACAGGTGTTTCAACGCACGTTTCGGCGCGCGACCGCGGGGGAGGTCACTGACATGATGATCGGGTTGCGTGGCGGGGATGGCGCACCTTAGATAAGCAGTCGGGTGGAGATATGCATCGCGGTGGCGGACTGGGCGAGGGGACCGATGACCTCGGTCCTCGCCGTGCCCGGCGGGGAAGGCACCGACGCGAGGCGGAAGCGGCGGCCGAGACACGCGAAACCCGCGAGGTACGGCAGACGGAGAGTGAGCCCGAGCCGGGCGAGCGGATCGACGGGCTGAACGGGCTCCGTCGGTTCGACGCCCCACGGGCAGGGAGCAGGAATGGTGGCCGGGTGGGGGTGACGTACAAATACTTCGGGGCTCCGGACGGCGCGACAGCCGCTCGCGTCCCCATCTCCATGCGCCCAGAGGAACTCGGCGGCGACGAGCTCGGCATGAACGGCATGTTCACGAAGATCAAGCCGGAGACGATGGCCGCGATGGTCCTCACCGGCATAGAGGGCGTACCGCTGAACAAGGTCCCGCCGCTCGAACTCGTAGTCCTGCACCCGGACTACGCCGTAGTCAAGCTCCCCATGACGGTCGTAGACCCCCTACGCGGAATAGGCGAGGAGGCAGTCGGCGCGGCAGCCTTCATCTGGTCGACGGTCCCGGACCGGGGCGGGCCGAGGGACGCGTTCAACGTGTACCAACTGCTGCACGAGTGGCAGGACTTCAGCCATCGGTTGCATGAGGCGGGGCATCAGCCGTACTGCCTTGTGTGGCCCTGACCTGGGGTTTCACTGATATCGGGCGGGGTCTTCGGGCCTCGCCTTTTTCAGTGCGTCGGTGAGAGGGTTCGGCGCCCGCGTTCCCCACCGGGGGGCGTCACAGGGGCGCTGACCTTCCCCCGTGGCGGGTGAGGCGCGAGGCGCGTACTTCGGGTGCGATGGGCAGGAGCGGCGGAGTGTGTGCCGGCCACTGCCCGGCCGACTCCGCGTGCGTACCGGCCGACTCGGCGAGGTGGACACCGTGAAGCAATGGCGGGCGCTGATCGTCCTCGGTACGGCCCAGTTCCTCATGGTGCTGGACACCTCCGTCATGAACGTGTCCATCAGTCAGCTGGTCGAGGACTTCGACACAGAGGTCACCGCCATCCAGGCCGTCATCACTCTGTACGCACTGGTCATGGCGGCGTTCATGATCATCGGCGGCAGATTGGGGGACATCCTGGGGCGTCGCCGTATGTTCCTTCTGGGTCTCGTCGTCTACGGCGTGGGGTCGGCCCTGACCGCCGTGGCACCCACCCTGTGGGTCCTCACACTGGGCTGGTCCGTCATCGAGGGACTGGGAGCCGCGATGGTGCTGCCGGCCATGGCCGCCCTCGTCGCGGAGTCGTATCGCGGGAAGGACCGGGCCGTCGCCTACGCGGTGATCGGCGGGCTCGCCGGTGCCGGGATCGCGGTCGGCCCGCTGCTGGGCGGCTGGGTGACGACGTACCTCACCTGGCGGCTGGTCTTCGCCGGCGAGGTCGTGGTCGTCCTGGCCGTCCTGCTGTGCCGCCGGGTGATCACGACGCCCGCCCCGACCGGCCCGCGCCCCCGGCTGGACGGCGTCGGTGCCGTGCTCTCCGCGGCCGGACTGGGACTGGGTGTGCTCGGGGTGCTGCAGAGCAGCACCTGGGGATGGGTGCAGCCCCGCAACCCTCCCTTCACCGTCTTCGGCTTCGCACCGACGCTGTTCGTCGTCGGCGCGGGGGCGGCCGTCCTGGCCCTCTTCCGGCACTGGGAGCGGCGGCGGGAGCACCAAGGTGCCGACCCCCTCGTGCACCTGTCCCTGCTGGGCAGACCCGTGCTGCGGTCCGGCCTGATGACGCTGCTGAGCCAGAACCTCATCCTGCTGGGGCTGTTCTTCACGATCCCGCTGTACTTGCAGGTGGTCCAGGGATTCGACGCCTTCGAGACGGGGCTGCGCCTGCTCCCCGTGTCCGCCACCATGCTGGTGACCTCCCTTTCCGCGTCCTCGCTGGGACGGGTGTGGGGGCCGCGCCGGGTCGTCCGGCTTGCCCTGGTGACCCTTGCCGCGGCCATCGTGTGGCTGCTGGCCACCATCGACCCGGTCATCGACGACGCGCAGTTCGCCGGAGCCATGGCCCTGCTGGGCGTGGGCGTCGGCCTGCTCGCCTCGCAGCTGGGCAACGTCGTCCAGTCCGGCGTCGGCGAGGAGGAACGCAGTGAGGCCGGAGGACTCCAGTTCACGGCACAGAACCTGGGCTCGGCGCTGGGCACCGCGCTCATCGGGTCGATCCTCATCGGTGCGCTGGCCCACGCCTTCACGACGCAGGTGGCGGACAATTCGCGGCTGTCCGAACAGACCCGTGAGGAAGTCGGTGTCGCCCTCCAGGCGGGGGTCACCTTCGTCTCCACCAATCAGGTGCGCTCGGCGGCCGAGCGTGCCGGGTTGCCAGCGTCGGAGGTCGACGCCGTCGCGGACTCCTACGCCTCCGCGCAGCTGGACGGTCTGAAGGCGGCGGTCCTTGCCACCGGCGGCATCGCTCTCGCCAGTTTCCTGGTCACTCCGCACCTGCCGACCGCCCGGGACAGCCGTCCGCGGCAGCCGGACACCGATGCTGCGGCGGGGGCGACCGGATCGACGCGCTGAGTCCGGAGGGAGTCACCGGTGTTCAGGACCAGGATCGTCCCGGCCACGGCTCGCGGGGAGCGCCGTGCCGAGCATCGGGCCCGCGCGGACTACACGGGCGGCGTCTACGGATCCATGCTCGCGGCCTCCGTGGTGATCGGCGCCGGCTCCCTGGGCGAGTTCCCGCGCACCGAGCTGGTGCTGCTGCTGTTGCTCACCGGCGTGGTGTTCTGGATCGCGCACGTGCATGCCCAGTTGTTCGGGGCGCGCTTGTCGCAACAGGCTCTGGACCGCCGTGTCGTGCTGCACGTATGCCGTGACGAGTGGCCGATCGTCAAGGCCGCCGTCCCGCCGGCCGCCGCGGTCACCGTCAGCCCGCTCCTGGGCCTGGACGTGCAAGGTGCCCTCTGGCTGGCTCTCTCCGTCTCCGTGGCCGGGCAGGTGGGCTGGTCCGTGGCCGCGGCACGCCGCGCCGGTGCTTCGCGGCGGCTTGTGGCCGCCACCGCATCGGTCAACCTGTTGCTCGGTCTGCTGATCATCTCCTTCAAGATCGTTCTGACGCATTGATCTGTGGCGTCCGTCTTGATCTGTGGCGTCCGTCTTGATCTGTGGCGTCCGTCGCCGGGCGGCGGTCACCTGTACCGGGTGAGGCCCGAAGGAGCGAGGAAGCGGACGATCGCAGGGAAGGGCGCCGTCCGCCTGTCCCAGGCAGTCGAGGGGAGGACAGCTCGTGCGCTACGAGATCCGAGTCGAAGGCCACCTGTCGGAAACGCTGGCCAAAGCCTTCCCGGAGCTGGGCCACGTGGTGATGTCCGGCCAGACCGTCCTGTTCGGCCCTGTCGTGGACGAGGCGCACCTGTACGGGCTGCTGGCGCGCTGCCAGTCACTGGGACTGCGCGTCTTGGAGATGCGGCAGGTGCCGGAGTGACAGGACCGGGCGGTGTGCGATACCGGATCGCTCGGAGCGCCATGAGCATCCGGCCGGCCCGCTGGACGGCGAACCGTAGCGATCTCGCGTGGTGACCGGGCATGCGTCCTCAGAGCCGCTCCGCCCTGATCCGACCGGAGCGGCAGGCGGCTTCCAGCGCCTCCGAGTCCCGCTCGTTCTGGTCGGCGTAGGACTGGGCGAACCCGGTGAGCGCGCGGTCGAAGCGGTCGCTGCCGCCCAGGTAGGCGGCGAGGGCGAGGGGATCGCCCGAGCGGGCGTGGGCCCGTGCCAGGGATGCCCCGCACAGCCGGCCGAAGAGGGCGAGCAGGCGCGGCCCCATGGTCTCCGGCCGTGCGATGCCCTTCCAGTCCCACAGCTGGCGCACGTAGAAATCCCGGCCCTGCCCGTCGAGGCCCACGACATGCGTCCAGCCCAGGAAGATGTCGCCGGTGGTCTGCATCAGGCGCTGTCCGGCCACCACCCGGCGGCCCTGGTTGTCGTAGCGCTCACCGCCCGTGTGGGCGGCCAGCACCGACTCCTGGGCCTCCTTGGCCTGCAGCAGCAGGGGATCGTCGTCGTCCCTGCCGAGCAGGAGCAGCACCCAGCAGCGCGTACCGACACTGCCGACGCCCACCACCTTCCGGGCCATGTCCACCAGGTGGTAGTGACGCAACAGGTGCCGGCGTTCGGACGGCAGGGTCCGTGCGTACCCGTCCAGAAGGGTCTGCAGCTCCTTCTCCCGCCCGGCTTCGGACGGGTCGGCCGACAGCTGATCGAGCGGCGTGATCAGCGGTGGGTCCGGTGCGATGCGCCGGCCCTCGGCTGTGACGCGGGTGAGCTTCTCGAAGGCCTTCAGGTGCGTCCGCGTGCGGGCCCGCGCCGTGGCCTCGGCCGTACGACGCCTGGCCTCCCTGTCCAGTGACTTGTCGTTCGACGACGCCAGCAATTCCCGCAGCCGGTCGGCGTCGTCCTGGGCGTACCAGATGTCCAGGGTGCGCATGCCGGCGAACTCGCGCATCCGCTCCCGGTACGCCTCCACGCAGCCCCGCACCGTGCTGTTCTGTTCCTTGAGCGAGAAGCCGTTCGCGCGGGCCGCCGTCGCGAAACCGGCCGCCAGCCGCTTGACGTCCCATTCGAACGGCCCGGGCAGCGTCTCGTCGAAGTCGTTGATGTCGAAGACCAGACGGCGCTCCGGCGAGGCGAGCAGCCGGAAGTTCAGGGGGTGGGCGTCCCCGCAGAGCTGTACCTGGAGTCCGGTGTTGGGGAGGGGCGCCAGGTCAGCTGCCATGATCGCGGCCGCTCCCCGGTAGAAGCGGAACGGCGACTCGAGCATGCGGCCGTAGCGGATCGGCACCAACTCCGGTACACGATCCGCCGACTGACGCTCAATCACCTCGATCGGGTCCGGTCGCCGCTGCGCCGTCTCGTACCAGCCGTGACACGAGCGCGACGCCCGCCTGCGCGCGTTCCTGCCGTACGCCGCTCGCTCGGCCGGCGACAGGGACGCGGTGAAAGCGCTGGGTACGGTCATGGTCCGGCCTCCCGGTCCGGCGGCGTCCCGGCGTCGGTACCGGAACGCGGCTGAGCCGACGGTTCTCGGCGCTGCCGGCGCAGCCCCGCCTGGACCGCGCTCGCCAGCACCCGTGCGGCGACGCCCACGAGCAGCAGCCCTCCCGCCATCTGCAGCATCGTCAGCACGCGCCCGGTCTGGGAGCGTGCCGTGATGTCCCCGTAGCCGACGGTGCTGAAGGTGGTAAGAGTGAAGTACAAGGCGTCCGTTCTGGTCATCGGCTCGCTGAAGGAGCCCGGGGTGGAGCGCTCCAGCAGGTAGTAGGCGCCGGCGAAGAGGACCAGGAACAGCGCCAGCGTGGCGGCCAGGGCCTCGACGGCCTTCAGGCGCGGGTGGGGTGAGCGCGCGATGGCCCGCACCTCCCACCCGAACACCAGCAGCACCGCCACCAGACCGCACACGAGCAGCACAGACGCACCGGCCGTACCGCGCTCGTCCAGGGGCAGCAGGTAGTAGGCGGTGACGAGACCGACGGCGATGAGCACGGCTCGGGCGACGGCGACGACCGCCGCCCACCGGCGGGGGCGGAGCCGAAGGCGCCGCCGGTGGGCGGCGGCCGGCCCGGACCGGGCGCGGTCCGTCCGGTCGGTGCGCGGATCGCTCATCTCGTGTCTCTTCGTTCCGTTCGGCCGGAAGGCCGATGGGCCGGGCTCCGGGCTCCGGGCTCCGGGCGGGCCTGGAGCCGGGGGCCGGGGCCGGGCGGGCCGGGGGCCGGGCTCCGGGCGGGCCTGGAGCCTGGGGCCGGGGGCCGGGCTCCGGGGGATTCCCACCTCACCGCCACGGAGGCATCGCCGGATCACCCGTGGTGGGTGACCCCGGCACCCGGTGACAGGCGTGAGCCTGGAGCGGTCAGGTCCTCGCACACCGCCCCGTCACACTCCGCCCCGCCGGCGGTCCGGAGGCGACCACTCGATCACGCGTGGAGGAGCCATGACCATGCCGCACGGTCCGGCATCGAAAACCGGACAGGAACACGAGCCCGACGGGGCTGCCCCCGGCCCGCTGGACGACCCCGCGCAGGCACTGGGGCGGCTCGGCCGTTCATGGACCTGGCTCTTGGGCTCGGCCGTCGCGACGCTGGTGCCGGGCGTCCTGGTACTGGTCTGGCCGGAGGGAACCCTGCATGTGCTGGCGGTCCTCATCGGCCTGTACCTGCTGGTGACGGGGGCGTTCCGGTTCGTTGCCGTCTTCGCGAGGGAGGGGCACGAACGGCTCCCGGGGCTGCTCCTGGCCGTGCTGTACGTCCTGGCCGGGGTGCTGTGCCTGCGGAACCCGCTGCAGACGATCGCCGCGCTCTCACTGATCGTCGGGGTCGTCTGGCTGGTGTCCGGCATCCTCACCCTCTACGCGGCCCTCGCCACCAAGGACCTGCCGCACCGCGGGGTCGTCCTGGGCGCCGCGGTGCTCGGCATCGTCGCGGGGATCGTGGTGCTCGCCCTGCCGGCCGAGTCTGCCCGCGCCCTGACCCGGCTGCTCGGCCTGTGGCTCGTCCTGCTCGGCCTGGCCGAGGCGGTGGTCGCCCTCGCGTGGCGGGCCGCGCTCCGAAAGACGCACACCACGGGGCCGCCCGCCCCCGCCGAGACGGCCTGACACCGCACACCGCACCCGCCGCGGCAGACGCAGCGGACCCGGTCGCTCCCCTCCACACCGTCATCCCGAGCGGCGACCGTCACGGCCGGAGCGGCGCACACGGAAAGGAGCACCCATGAACCCGGCCGCGACGCCGGATTCGCCGGACTCCGGCGGAGCCGCGCACCAGAAACACGTCATGACCGCCGAGGAGCGAGCGGAATACGAGCGACTGCGCCGGCACGCGGCGGTGCGCCACCGACGGGTACGCCGGGCCGGCTCCATCGTCCTCCTCCTGCTGGCCCTGCTGCTCGCTCCCCTGGCCGTGGTCGCGGCCTGGGTCCAGGACACGGTCTCCGACACCGACAGGTACGTGGAGACCGTCGCGCCGCTGGCGTCCGAGCCGCCCGTGCAGGAGGTCGTGATCAACCGGCTCACGGACCGCGTGGTGGCCAACGTGGACGTCGCGGCGGTGACGGACTCGCTCGTCAGGGCCCTCCAGGACGCCGGGGCGTCCCCCCGTGTCGTGGAGGGGGCCGAGTCCCTCGAGGGTCCGCTGCGCAACGCGGTCAGGACCGTCGTGGACCGCACCGTCACCCGCGTGATCACCAGCGACGCCTTCCAGCAGGTATGGGAGGGCGCCAACCGGCGCTCGCACGCCGCCGTGGTGAACATGCTCACCGGAGAGCGCGAGGGTGCCGTGCGCGCCGAGGGCGACACCGTCCAGCTGAACGTGGGAGATGTCGTCGACGAGGTTCGGGAACGGCTCGTCGACGCGGGCTTCGACAAGGCGGCCGCCATCCCGGACACGGACAGGACGATCACGCTGTTCCACACCGAGGAACTGGGCAAGGCGCAGGACGCGATGCGGCTGCTGGACATCCTCGGCACCTGGCTGCCCGTCCTGACCGTCGTGCTCGCCGCGCTCGCCGTGTGGACCGCTCCGGCACACCGGGTGATGCTGATGATCACCGCGACGGGTGCCGGCGTGATGATGGTCGTGCTGCTCGTCGCACTGGCCGTGGTCCGACGGGTCTATCTGGACTCGGTCCCGCCCACGACGCTGCCCACCGACGCGGCGGCGGCGATCTACGACACGTTCGTCCGGTTCCTGCGCGACAGCACGCGCACGCTGCTGGTCGTCGCGGTGGTCACGGCACTGGTGGCGTACCTGTACGGTCCCGGGCGTCCCGCCCGCGCCGTCCGCACCGCGGCGGTCAGGGGCACGACGGCCGCCGGCCGGGGGCTGCGCCGTGCCGGAGTGCGCACCGGGGCCACCGGACGCTGGCTGACGGACCACCGGGCATGGACCACCGGTGGCGTCATCGCGGCCGGAGCGCTGGCGCTGGTGCTCTGGAACCACCCCACGGTCGGAGCGGTGGCGCTCGTTCTGGGCATCGCCCTGGCTGTCATCGTCGTGGTGGCGATCCTCGCGGCCGCCGCGGGCCCGACCGCCGGGCATGAGGACCGGGCGGCGGTCCCGTGAGCCATGGCGAGAAAATCCCGCCCCGCCCCGGCGTCCCGCAGGCGCACGGCGGTGGAGCGGGCCCTGGCGAGCCTGCGGTCCGGTCCGATGGCCCGGCTGCTTCCCCGCCTGTCGGCGCTCAACGTCGTGGAGGGCTCCGTGAGGCTGGCCGCGCAGGCCTTCATCACCGCGCTCCCGCTGCTGATGACCGTCGCGGCGTTCGCCCCCCAAGGGGTGCAGGACCTACTGAGCGACTCCCTCCGTGCGGTTCTGGGGGTGCGCGGCGACACGCTCGACGAGGTACGCCGTGCCTTCACCGCCACCGGCACACCACGGGACGCCGTCGGAGCTGTGGGCGTGGTGGTGACCCTCGTGTCCGCCACGGCCTTCAGCCGGGCGCTTCAGGCGGTCTGCGAACGGTGCTGGCACCTGCCCCGGACACCGGTGCGGGCCGCGGTCTGGCGCTGGCTGCTCTGGCTGCTCGTCTGGCTGGGCGTCCTCCTGATCCAGGCACCGCTGCGCAGCGGGTTCGGCGGCGGCGCGGTGATCGGAGGGATGCTGTCCCTGCTGTCGGCGACGCTGCTGTGGTGGTGGTCCCAGCATCTGTTGCTGGGCGGCAGGATCGGCTGGCGGAACCTGCTGCCGGGAGCGCTGCTCGCGGGCACGGGCACGGTCGGGCTGAGCTGGGCCGCCGGCCTGTTCGTGCCCACGGCCATGGAGCGCAGTCTGCAGGAGTTCGGCCCGCTGGGGCCCGTCTTCACGTTCCTCTCCTGGTTGATCGCCGTGTTCCTGGTGGCCGTCTCGGGCCTCGCCCTCGGCCAGTACGTCGCCTCCTCCGACTGGTACCGGACAGCCGCCGTCCCCCGCCGTACGCGGGCCGAACCCTGATCCCACCGCAGGAGCGCATCCATCAAGTGCCGGGCCGCCCGCAGGCTCACCCGCGTCGGGTGAGGCCAACCGGCCCTGGCCATGCCCACGCTGAAGACAGCACACAACGGCGGCCGGGCGAGCGCCCGGGACGGAGACGAGACATGAGCGCGCAGACGTACCTGGCGTACGACTACCCCTTGCTGAGCATCTTCTGGAGCATGCTCCTGTTCTTCCTGTGGATCATGTGGTTCATCCTGCTCTTCCGCGTCGTCGTCGACATCTTCCGCGACGACGCGATGAGCGGGTGGGCGAAAGCCGGCTGGCTGGTGCTCACCATCCTGCTGCCCTTCCTGGGCGTCTTCGTCTACGTGATCGCCCGCGGCAAGAACATGGGCCGCCGCGAAATAGCGCAGGCCCGAGCACAGCAGGAAGCCTTCGACGCCCACATCAGGGAGGCCGCAGGCGGCACGGGCCGACCCAGCAGCGCCGACGAACTCGCCAAGCTGTCCGAGATCCGCGCACGCGGCGACATCACCGACGAGGAGTTCCGCAGGGCCAAGGAACTGGTCCTGACCGGCCACGGCCCGGCGGAGCACGCCGGCTCCACCGCCCGCACCCCCGGTCGCTGAGCATCCGCACACCACGAATCGAGGCGCAAGATGACCGCAACACACACCCGGCCGGAACCTACGGCCAAGCAGGAATGGGCAACCGGCCTGACGGTCTTCGCGGCCGTGATGCTCTTCCTCGTCGGCCTGCTCGACATCTTCCGGGGCATCATGGCCATCGCCGAGGACGACATCTTCGTCACGACGCGCCAGTACGTGTTCGAGTTCGACCTGACCGGCTGGGGCTGGGTCCACCTCGCTCTGGGCGCGGTCGCCGTGATCGTCAGCGTCGGGCTGCTCAAGGTCTCGGTGTGGGGGCGTGTCGCCGGCGTGGCCATCGCCGGACTCGTCATCATCGCCAACTTCCTCTCCCTGCCGTACTACCCGGTGTGGTCGATCGTGATGATCGCGCTCTCGGGCTTCATCATCTGGGCCCTGTGTGTGGTCCAGCGCGACAACCTCTTCGATCTGTCCGAGGAGCGCCCACTGTCCGAGGAGCGCCCGCCGCACAAGGTGTGAGGCAGAGGAGAAGGGCCGACGGTGGGACGACACGGCGGGAACACGAGGGGGGCTGGAGAGGCAGGTGCCGCGGCCGTACGCGAAGACAGCGCCGGACGGGCTCGTCTCGCCGTGCTCGCCCTGCTGGGCAGCATCCTGGTGCCGCTCGTCGCCGCCGGTCTGCGGAGCGTGCTGTGGGCCCTGGTCGGCATCGCCGGACTGGCGCTCGCCGCCGTCGGGGTGTGGTGGACCCTGGCGCACACCGGTGGGCTGCGTGCCCTGGGCGCGGCCCTGTCGCTGGCCGCGCCGCTCGCTGTCCTCGCCCTGTTTGCCACGTACGGCATGCTGGGGCCGGCCTTGGTGTCCCTGGCCCTGTGGCTGCTGGCCGTCACGGCGGCACGTACGGCCCTGGCACCTGGTCACACCGCCTCCGAACAGGCTGTCACCGAGGCGCCCCGCGCCCCCTGGGTCCTCATGAATCCGCGCTCCGGCGGCGGCAAGGTGGGTCGTTTCGATCTGGTGGAGAAGGCCCGGGCGGCGGGCTGCCGTGTCGTCCTGCTCGACGTGGGCCGGCACCAGGACGTCACCGAGCTGGCCCGGCAGGCCGTCACCGAGGGAGCCGATCTGCTGGCGGTGGCGGGCGGCGACGGCACCCAGGCGCTGGTGGCCGAGGTCGCCGCGCACCACGACCTTCCCTTCGTGGTGATTCCCGCCGGTACGCGCAACCACTTCGCCCTCGATCTCGGCCTAGACCGTGACGATCCGGCGGCCGCCCTGGAAGCTCTGACCCACGGCGTCGAACTCCGCATCGACCTCGGGTACGCCGCGGACCGCGTCTTCGTCAACAACGCCTCGTTCGGCACGTACGCGTCCGTCGTCACCGACCCCGCGTACCGGGACGCCAAAGCCCGCACGACCCTGCGCACCCTTCCCGGCCTCCTCACCGGCGAGGACGCGCCCAGGCTGCGGGCGCGGGCCGACCAGACATACGTCGATGGACTTCAGGCGCTGCTCGTCAGCAACAATCCCTACGGCCGTGCCGTCGACGCGGCGCATCCGGGGCGCAGGGAGCGGCTGGACTCGGGGCTCCTCGGCGTGGTGTGCGTGCGGGTCGCCGGCACCGCCCAGGCGGCGCGCATGGTGCGCGGTCCGCGCTCCGGGGGGCTCATCCGGCTGAGCGCCGGGGAAGTCGTCGTCGAAGCCGACACGGACGCCCTCCCGGTCGGCATCGACGGGGAACACGTCGTTCTGCCGTCACCCGTCGTGTGCCGCAGCGCGCCCGGGGCACTCCGGGTCCGCGTGCCACGCCGTCGCCCCGGCACGCCACAGGCGGGCGGGACGGCGGCCGACTGGCCGCGCGTGGCACGGCTGGCGCTGGGCCGTCTGTTCCCGGGCCGGGAAGAACGGCCGTCACCCTCGCCTCGCTGCTGATGTAGGCGTGACGCTAAGCGGCCTGGCCGAGGTTCGCTGCGGTACGGCCGTGCCCGATAAGGGCGCCGGGATCAGCGGCGCACTTCGCCGCGCCCGCTTGGCGCCGTAACCCGAAAATGTAGTGGCCGCGCGGGCTCGGGGCCACATACGTTCGCCTCCATGGTTGACGCAACTTTCGGGCATCCGCGCCTCGCC
Source organism: Streptomyces sp. NBC_00286 (assembly GCF_036173125.1). Classification (NCBI taxonomy): domain Bacteria; kingdom Bacillati; phylum Actinomycetota; class Actinomycetes; order Kitasatosporales; family Streptomycetaceae; genus Streptomyces; species Streptomyces sp. NBC_00286. The sequence continues at coordinate 5,860,536 of NZ_CP108054.1, read as the reverse complement.
GCCATCTACGACCCGCTCGATCCGGACCGCAGCGATCTCGACGCGTATCTCGCGATGGCGGAGGAGTTCGGGGCGCGGTCCGTGCTGGACATCGGGTGCGGTACGGGCGTGTTCGCGCTGCTGCTCGCCGAGCGCGGGATTACGGTCACCGGGATCGATCCCGCGCGGGCGTCCGTCGACGTCGCGCGTGGCAAGCCGGGCGCGGAGCGGGTGCGCTGGCTCGACGGCGACGCGGGGGACCTGCCGCCCATGCAGGTCGACCTGGTGACGATGACCGGGAACGTCGCCCAGGCGATCGCCGATCCGCAGGCGTGGCGTACGACGCTGCGCGGCGCGTACGAGGCGCTGCGGCCCGGCGGGCGGCTTGTCTTCGAGACGCGCGATCCGGCGCAGCGCGTGTGGGAGGAGTGGGCGGAGTGGACGCGCGAGACCACGTACCGCGTGACGGACATCCCGGGCGTCGGCCACGTCGAGACCTGGGCCGAGCTGACGGACGTGAGCCTGCCGCTGGTGAGCTTCCGGGGTACGCACGTGTTCGCTGCGGACGGGGACGTACTGACCTCGGAATCGACACTGCGCTTCCGCGAACGTGCGGAGATCGAGCGGGACTTGCACGAGCACGGCTTCGTCGTCGAGGACGTACGCGACGCACCCGACCGGCCGGGCAGGGAGTTCGTGTTCGTGACACGGCGCGGTACCGCAGGGCCCGTCCCTCCCGGAATGCCCTAGGAAGCGTGCGCACCACACAGCGCCGGGCAGACGGGACTTTGAAGATGAGGACCCCGGCGAATCGTCTGCGTTTGCCCGTGACTTGGCCGATCTCATCGGCGACCTACGCGCGATCGACACGCGTGGCCGCACGTTTGCCGGCACAGGCCGAGGAGGCGACCTGCAATCCCATGACGCGTGGATGGAGACCTGTTTCACGCACAGTGAGCAGCTCCTGGATGTCCCTCGACTTCGCCGCATCTGGGCGACTTTGCGCGATCTGCCGCGAGGTGCGGCCGAGGACGTCATGGCCCATTGCGATCTGATTCCTGGCAACGTGCTCGTGTCCGCCGGTCGGCTTGCGGGGATTCTCGACGTGGGCGGCTTCGGGCCGGCTGACCCTTCGCTGGATCTCGTGAGTGCGTGGCATCTGCTCGAGGCCGGGCCGCGGCAGGTTCTCCGCGATCGCCTGGGCAGCGACGACCTTGAATGGGAGCGAGGCAAGGCGTGGGCTTTCGTTCAGGCGATGGGGTTGGTCTGGTACTACGTCGAAAGCAACCCGGCCATGAGTCGGATGGGCCGACGATCCTTGGAACGTGTCCTGGCGGACAAGTCGCTCGCGTGACGTGTTCGCCTTGAGCATGGCCGCTGACCGTCTTGATCGTGAGGTTGAGGCAGCCGACACGGGAAACTCACACGTCACGGACACCTACGCAACGCATCAGTCCCCTCTCGGATGACTTGCCCGGTCGTTGTACGTAGATGGGCCGGGGCCTGCCCGGTCAGCGGGGAGTGAACACCGGACAGGCCCTGGCGGATTTGGGCGCCGCTGGGCGCTGGGGAGGTCGGCTGGGGTGGTCCCGTCGCCGGCCGTCAGTCAGTCCAGATGCAGCAGGACCGTGGTGTCCGGCGGCAGCATCCCGTCCTTGCTCAGCGGTCCTGACGCGATGAGGGGGCTGCTGGCGTCGGGGAACGGGATCGGCTGGTCGGTGAGGTTGACCGCGCACAGCAGGCCGTTGCCGCGTTCGAAGAGGAGTGTGCCGGCCGGGCTGTCCAGCCAGCGGAACTCCTCTCCCCGCAGGTTGGGGTTGGTGCGGCGCAGGCGCAGGGCGGAGCGGTAGAGCTGGAGCATGGAGGTGCGGTCGGCCTGGTTGGCTTCGGCGGTGTAGGACTTCCAGTCGTCGGGCTGGGGAAGCCAGGGCGTGGCCGACCCGTACGTGCTGAAGCCGAAGGGCGGGGTGTCGCCGGTCCAGGGGAGGGGGACGCGGCAGCCGTCGCGGCCTCGGACCGTGTGGCCGGAGCGTTCCCAGGTGGGGTCCTGGAGGGCCGACTCGGGGAGGTCTTCGACCTCGTACAGGCCCAGTTCCTCGCCCTGGTAGATGTACGCGCCTCCGGGCAGGGCGAGCATCAGCAGGGCCGCCGCTCGGGCGCGGCGGGTGCCGAGGGTGAGGTCGGTGGGGTGGCCCTGGTCGCGCATCGGGGTGGTGACGCCGGTGTGGGCGCGGCCGTAGCGGGTGACGTGGCGGGCTTCGTCGTGGTTGGACAGCACCCAGGTGGCGGGGGCGCCGACCTTCGCCAGGTCGGTGATCGTGCGGTCGATCACCTGCCTCAACCTGTCCGCTTCCAGGGCGCATCTCAGGAAGTCGAAGTTGAAGGCGGTGTGGAGTTCGTCGGGGCGGAGGTAGTCGGGCATGCGGCCGGGGCGCACGTTGGCCTCGGCGACGAAGGCGCGGGGGTCGGGGTAGCTGTCGGCGATGACGCGCCAGCCGCGGAAGATGTCGTGGACGCCGTCGCGGTCCCAGTGCGGGTGGTTCTCCTGGCCCTCGTCGGCGAGGACGGAGAACTCCGTCAGGCCCAGGTCCGGGAGTGCCGGGTCCTTGACCATGCCATGGGCGACGTCGATGCGGAAGCCGTCGACGCCCAGGTCGAACCAGAAGCGCAGGATCGACTCGAACTCGGCTCGGACTTCGCCGTTGTCCCAGTTGAGGTCGGGCTGTTCGGGGGCGAAGAGGTGGAGGTACCACTGGCCGTCCGGCGTGCGGGTCCAGGTGGGGCCGCCGAAGGCCGCGTGCCAGTCGGTCGGGGGCTCGCTGCCGTCTTCCCCTTTCCCGTCACGGAAGATGAACCGGTCTCGTTCCGGGGAGCCGGGCGCCGCCGCCAATGCCTTCTGGAACCAGGCGTGTTGGTCGGAGGTGTGGTTCGGGACGATGTCCAGGATCACCCGCAGGCCCAGCTCGTGGGCCTCGGTGATCAGCTTGCGTGCCTCGTCGAGGGTGCCGTACGTGGGGTGGATGTCGCGGTAGTCGGAGACGTCGTAGCCGCCGTCGGTCAACGGGGACGGGTACCAGGGGTTGATCCAGATCGCGTCGACGCCGAGGTAGGACAGGTACTGCAGGCGGGAACGGAGACCGGCGATGTCGCCGGTTCCGTCACCGTCGCCGTCGGCGAAGCTGCGTATGTACACCTGGTAGATGACCGCGGAGCGCCACCAGGAGTCGTTCGTGCGGGTCGGGTCGCTCATGTAGCTCGGTCCTGTCGGAGGGGATGCATGGTCCACGCCGCCCGCTGGTCGACGTGGCTGGGCAGGCCGGGGTGGGGCGTATCGCATCGGGTTGCCCGCCCGGCTACCCCTTGGTCGCGCCTGCCGTGCCGCCGCGGACGAAGTGCCGCTGGAAGGCGAAGAAGACCAGGGCCACGGGGATGGTCATGAGCAGGGTCGCGGCGAGCTTGAGCGGGTACTGGTTGCCCGAGCCGAACTGGCCGGAGACGAGTGAGGCGACTCCGGATGTGAGGGTGTTCAGTTCCGGGCTCTGCCGGGACACGATGAAGTGCGGGAGTTCGTTCCATGATCCCTGGAACGACAGGATGGTCAGGGTGATGAGGGCCGGCTTGGCCATCGGCAGCACGACGGACCAGAAGGTCCGGAAGGTGCTCGCGCCGTCTATTCGGGCTGCTTCCTCGACGCTGACGGGGATCGACTCGAAGAACTGCTTCATGATGAACACCCCCGCGGCGTCGGCGAGAAGCGGCACGATCATGCCCGAGTAGGAGTCGTACATCCCGATCTGGTTGAGGACGAGGAATTTCGGGATGAGCAGGACGACGCCGGGCACGGCCATGACCGCGATGACGGCGGCGAACAGTGCGCCCCTGCCGCGGAAGCGCAGCCGGGCCAGTGCGTATCCGGCGAGGGAGTCGAAGAACACACGGCCCGCGGTGACGAGGAGTGCGACGACGACGGAGTTGGCGAACCAGCGCGGGTAGTCCGCCTCGGCGAGCCGGCTGAAGGCCGCTGTCGTGAAGGGGTCGGGCCACAGCGACAGCGGGTTGCCGGTCGCGTCCGCGTCGGTCTTGAAGCTCGTCGCGAGTTGGATGAGGAAGGGGTAGATGTAGGCCAGCGCGATGACGAGGAGGGCGGTGTAGCCGAGCGCGCGGGTGAGGCCGCTGCGGCGGCGTGTGCGTTTGCCGTCGGGGCGGGTTGCGGGATTGTCGTCCGCGTGCGCTGCGGTGTCTGCGTCGGCGAGCTTGGGTTGTGTGCTCATCGCGTGCCTCTGTGGACGTCGGCGGTGGCCGCCGGGGCGGCTGCGGTGGTGGGCGCGGGTGCGTCGGTTCCCGGGGGTGTGGTGCGGGCCGTTGCAGCGGTACGGGTCATCAGGCCGCCCCCGCCGTCGGGCCGGAGCCGGAGCGTGCCGCTTTTGCCGCGCGCCGGGTGGCGGCCTGGGCGCGGGCCTCGTCCTTGTCGCGCAGGACGAACCGCTGCAGCAGCGTCATCGCGACGATGATCGCGAAGAGGATGAAGGCGATGGCGCTGCCCTGCCCCCACTCGTTGTTGATGAACGAGGACTGGTACGACAGGAACGCGGGCGTCAGCGTCGTCTTCGCCGGGTTGCCCTCGGACATGACGTAGATCTGGTCGAAGACCTGCCAGGTGCCGATGAGTCCGAGGGTCAGGACGAGGAAGAGCGTCGGCTTGAGCATGGGCAGCGTGACGTGACGGAACCGCTGCCAGCGCCCGGTGCCGTCGATCTCGGCGGCCTCCTCGACCTCGAGGGGTATGTCCTGCAGTGCGGCGAGGAACATGAGCATGAACGTGCCTGCCGTCGTCCACACGACGAGCGTGATGATCGCGGTCATGGCGACGCTGGGGCCGGAGATCCAGTCCCACAGGGACAGACCACCGATGGTGGTGTCGGCGAGGGCGGAGGGTGGCGCGTCGGTGTTCATGCCGAGGGCGTCGAGGGCGAGATGGATGATGCCGCGGGGATCGGCGAACCAGGCCGGTCCCTCGACGCCGATCTTCTCCAGCAGGGCGTTGACGACGCCGCTGGAGGAGAAGATGAACAGGAAGACGACCGAGATCGCGACCGAGCTCGTCACCGCCGGGAAGTAGTACGCGGTGCGGAAGAATCCTTTGCCCTTCAGCCGTTTCCCGTTGACCAGGAGCGCCAGGCCCAGGGCGAGCGCGGTCTGCAGCGGGACGACGAAGAAGACGTAGTAGGCGTTGTTGCGCAGGCTCATCATGAAGTCGCTCTGCGCCAGGCCTGATTCGGTGACCAGCGGCTTGTAGTTGTCCGTACCGACGAAGTCCACGCCTGACGAGAAGGGGCTGCCCTGGCCGTTCCAGTCGGACACGCTCACCCAGAGCGCCATGAGGATCGGTACGACCAGGAAAAGTCCGAGCACGGCGACGACGGGTGACACGAACAGCCAGCCGGCGAGGCCTTCGCGGCCTCGGATGCCGCCGCGGAGGGCGCGGGTGCGGCGGCCTCCACCGGCTCCTCCACCGGCCTTGGCGGTGTCCGGGCCGGTGTCCTTACGCGGTCCACGTAGCGCGGGTGACGCGGCGGGGGTCTGGGTGGTGCCTGCCCGGCTGTTGGCCGTTGCCGGGCCGGTGCCCGGGCCCTGTGCGGGCCCGGGGTTCGGTTGGCTCATCGCGGGTTCACTTTCGTTCTGTTCGTGTCGGGTTATCCGGGGCTAAGCGGCCTTGGTTGAGTTCGGTGCGGTACCGCGCCCCGTAAGGGGCGCGGGGCTGTGCGGCTCCGCCGCGATGGGGGTCCCCCCGCTCGAGCGAAGTCGAGAGTGGGGGAGCGACCAGCCCCCACCGGCCCGCAGGTTCATCACCGTTCTTCCAGCGGAGCGCTAGTCGCCTACGACTGCCTGGGCGTTCTTCTGGAGCCGCGCCAGGATCTGCGCCGGGTCGCCCTTGGGCAGCCCCTGAAGACCGGTGTCGAAGTCGGCGAGCACCTGGTCGATCTTCGCGACGTTCACCGGGGCCTGGGCGTACGCGGCACCGTCGATGTAGGGCTTGTCCTGCGGGGACTTGGCGATGTAGTCGGCCTCGGCGGACTGCAGGGACGGCATCACGCCGATCACCTGGGCGAAGGCCAGCTGGTTGTCCTTCGCGGTCATGGCCTTGACGAAGTCGAGGGCCGCGGCCTTGTTCTTGCTCTTCGCCGCGATGCCCCAGCACTGGGTGAAGGCGAGCGTGCCCTTGCCCTTGGGCCCGGCCGGCAGCGGAACGGTCGTGTACTTGACGTCCGGGTAGTCGTTCTTCATGGCGCCGGCGATCCAGTTGCCCTCGATCGTCATGGCGGCCTTCTGCTTCCCGAAGGCCTCGCCCGGCCAGCCGGAGTCAAGCTGCTTGGGGTACTTGGCCGAGCCGTCGGCGAGCAGCGACCGGACGAACTTCAGCGCCTCGAGGTTCTCCGGGGAGTCCGCGGTGACCTTGGTGGAGTCCTTGTTCGTCACCCATCCGCCGGCCTGCACCATGAAGGCACCGATCCGGTCGCGGGTGTCGCCGAGCGCGAGGCCGACCTGCTTGCCCGTGGTCAACTTCTTCGCCACGGCCGCCAGTTCCTCCCAGGTGGTGGGATAGTCGGCCTCGGTCAGGCCGGCCTTCGACCACGCCGCGGTGTTGATCTGCAGGGCGAGCGTGGAGAAGTCCTTGGGGGCGCAGTAGAGCTTGCCGTCATAGGTGAAGGCCTGGCGCAGAGCGGGGTAGAAGTCGTCCTTCCCCGGGAAATCGTCGCCGTACGGTTCGAGATTGCCCGCGCTTGCGTACGTGGCGAGTCGGCCGGCATCGACGTAGAAGACGTCCGGCGGGTTGTTCGAGGCGAAGCCCTGTCCGAGCTGCTGGGTGATCTCCTGGGCCTGGGTGACGGTCGCCTTGTTGCCGGACTTGCCCGCCCATGTCTGGGCGGCGTCCTTGACGGCCTTCGTCTCGGCGTCGCCGCTGGAAGCGATGAGGACCTTGATCGAGGCGGGTCCGGCCGACGCCTGGTCGTCGGCTTCGCCGGTGTCGTCGAACCCGCTGCCGCAGGCCGACAGGCTCAGCGACATCAGCGCGACGGCGCCAACTGCCCAGCGTATACGCGGATTAGTCATGATAAATCTCCTTGCGCAGGCCGGCTTGAGGCGCCGGTGGTAGAGGGGACCGCGATCCGCCGCCGCGCTGGGGGCTGTGAGCGGGATCGCGGGTGTTGGCTGAACGGGCTACGGAGCCGTTCGGCAGGGTGAAGTGGGTGCGGGTGCTATGGGTGCTACGGGTGCTGCGGGGCGGCTCAGCCGCTCGCCCGGACGACGAGCCGGGGCGGCAGCAGGACAGGAGTGGGCGGCTTGGCCGGTGGTTCGGGAGCCGCCAGCAGTTCCTGGAGCATCCGCAGGCAGGCGGCGGCGGCCTCGTCGTACGGCTGCGCCACGCTGCTCAGGCCGACGACCGCCGCGGTCGGGGAGTCGTCGAAACCGACCACCGCGACATCGACCCCGGGGCGCAGTCCACGCGCGGTGATCTCGGTCCAGGCCCCGAGGGCCAGCGAGTCGCTCGCGCAGACGATCGCGGTCGGCGGAGTGGGCAGGTCGAGCATCGCCGCGGCGGCCTCGCGGCCGGTGTCGAGCCCGTCGGGGACGCCCATGTCGTAGCCGGCGGGAGTGTCGATTCCGGACACGGCGAGCAGGGAGGACCAGCCGCTGCGCCGGTCGTCACCGACCTCTAAACTCTCCGGCCAACCGAGGAAGGCGATCCGCTGGTGGCCGCTCTCGATGAGGTGCCGGGTCGCGGCAAGGGTCCCTTGCGCGCCGTCGACATCGACCCAGCCGTGCCGCTCGGGGGCTTCGGGTTCAGCTCCCCAGGGCCGGCCGAAGGTCACGAACGGCACCCGGCGCTCTGCGAGCCATTCCGTCCGGCGGTCGCCGACGTGGGTGGCGTGCAGGACGAAGGCGTCGAGGTCGTGGTCGTCGAGAAGCTGTTCGTACAGGGAGCATTCGTGGTCGTCGTCGGTGGCCGTGAACACCACGATCCGGTAGCCGGCCTCCTGGGTACGGGCGGTCAGCGACTGGAGGAACTGGGCGAGGACGGCGCCGTTGACGCCGTCGCGCGGCGGCTCGATGCGGGCGCCGATCAGACGTGAACGCCGGGTCCGCAGCGTTCGGGAAGCCTGGTTCGGGCGGTAGTTGAGTTCCTCGATGGCGGCCTGCACGCGGGCACGGGTCTCCGGGCGCACCCGATGAGGCGCGTTGATGACGTTGGACACCGTCTGCATCGACACAGAGGCATGCCGCGCCACGCTTTCGAGTGTTGCTCGCGCCATCGCGAAGCCACCTCCACAAAGTTCACTGCGCCGCAGCGTATCGCCGTCGTGGCACCGCAGTGAAGCGCCGATCGGCTGGATTTGAACGTTAAATTTAGCGTTCCAATCGGTTACTGTGGCGATCGCCGCTCGGACTGTCAAGAGTCGGCGCGGTCACAAACCGCCCTCACAAACCGCCCTCCCAAACCGCCCACGAGACACGAGGGCACCGGACGGAGCTTTCATGACCTCACCCGAGCGGCAGCCGCTCCTGCACGATCTCGCGGTCACTCTCGCCGCCCCGACGGTTGTACTGTCCCGGCCGGACGGCAACCTCGACGCCGCCGCTCCCGGGGCCGGCGTACAGGGGCTCTTCCATGCCGACGTGCGTGCGGTGAGTCTGCTGCGCGTGACGCTGCGCCCCGTCTGCGAACCGTCACGCGAGCATCACGGGACGGTGCGGCCAGGCACCGGAGCGGCGGACGGTGACGAGGGGTGGCTGCCGGTCGTTTCGGTCATGAACGCTGCGGACGGGCCCGGCCGCAGCCGTTTCGTCGGCCTGGCACAGGCGCTCGGTGACGCCGTTCCAGACCCGACCGTCCGGGTCGACCGGCGGCGCACCGTCACTCCTGGTCTGCTCACCGAGCAGCTGACCGTCCGCTCCACCGCGACGACGCCGGTGCATCTCGCCGTCCGGGTCGATATCGCCGGGGACCTCGTGACGCTGGATCACGCGAAGGCGGGCCTGGCAGCCCGGTCCCCTCTTGAGCCGACCGGCGAACTCTCGTCCGCCACCGGCATGTTGAGCTGGAGCGACGGCACGGTCGCCGTCACCGTCAGCGCCCCCGCCGCGACCCCCGACGCCGAGAACTCCACCCTGACCTGGACACTCACGGTCGAGCCCGGCGAGAGCGTCGACCTGCACCTGGCCGTCGAGATCTCGGAACCCGACGCGGTCGTCACGGCCGCCGATCCCCGGCCCACCTGGCAGCGTCCGGACGTCACCGCCGACGACCGACGGCTGCCCGCACTCGTCGCGCAGAGCCTGGATGACCTCCACTCGCTGCGCATGGCCATGGCCGCATCGCCCGGTGACACGTTCCTCGCCGCGGGGATCCCCTGGTTCTTCACGCTCTTCGGCCGGGACAGCCTGTGGGCCGCACGGATGCTCCTGCCGCTGGGCACCGACCTCGCACTCGGCACCCTGCGCACCCTGGCCGCACAGCAGGGCACCCGCACCGACCCGGCGACGGAGGAAGAGCCGGGCAAGATCCTCCACGAGGTGCGGCGCGGGGTCTTCGACGACGGCCAGGGCCTTCGCCTGCCACCCGTCTACTACGGCACCGTCGACGCGACCCCCCTGTGGATCTGCCTCCTCCACGACGCATGGCGCTGGGGCCTGCCCGCCGACGACATCAAACCGCTGCTGCCCACGCTCGTGGCCGCGCTCGACTGGATCGACGCCGCCGCCCAGGCCGGAGGCGGCTTCCTCTCCTACGTCGACCACAGCGGCACCGGCCTGGCGAACCAGGGCTGGAAAGACTCCGGCGACGCCGTCCGCTTCACCGACGGCCGACTCGCCGAGGCGCCCCTGGCTCTCGCCGAAGTACAGGGCTACGCCTACGAGGCGGCCCTCGCCGGAGCGGCACTCCTCGACGCCTTCGGACTGCCGGACGGCGAACGCCGACGGACCTTCGCGTCCGGCCTCGCCGACCGCTTCCGCGCCCGCTTCTGGGTCTCCGACCAGCAAGGGCCCTACCCCGCCATGGCACTTGACGCCTCGGGCCGCCCCGTCGACGCCGTCGCGAGCAACATGGGCCACCTCCTGGCCACCGGCATCCTCGACGCCGACGAGACCGCCGCCGCCGCGGCCCGACTCGCCGCCCCCGACATGTCCGACGCCTACGGGCTGCGGACGATGTCGTCCAGGTCCGGCGGCTTCGGCCCGCTGCGCTACCACTGCGGCACCGTCTGGCCGCACGACACCGCGATCGCCGTCACCGGCCTCGCCCGCAGCGGCCACCCCGAGGCCGCCGCCAGGCTCGTCGAGGGCATCCTCGCCGCGGCACCGGCCTTCGACTACCGGCTCCCGGAACTATGGGGCGGCGACGCACGCACGGACACCCCCGCACCGGTCCCCTACCCGGCCGCCTGCCGGCCACAAGCCTGGTCGGCGGCATCAGCCATCGCCCTCATGACCGCGCTGACCGGCTTGGATCCCGACGTACCCGCCGGCCGTCTCCACCTCCGTTCGACGGGCCCGCTTCCCGTCGGCGCACTCGCCATCACAGGGCTCACCGTCGCGGGAGAACGACTCGACGTCACCATCGGCTCCGACGGCCGGACCGCGTCGGTTTCAGCCCCTGCGGGACTGATCGTCGAGGAACACGCGGCGTCGCGGTCCTGAGGACCACCCCGGCCGACGGCCGACGGCAGGACCTCCTGCCCGGCCATCCGAGTCGTCCTCCTGCCGTGCCGTGCGGCGCGGCAGTCGTCTCCGGCCCCCCTGCAGGCGCTACGCGTTTTGGGCGTGGACCCGGCCGGTACGTACGGCGTCGGTAAGTGTCTGATGGTCGCGTTCGTTCTGGTCCGCGTAGCTCTCGGCGAACTCGGTGAGCGCACGGTCGAAGACATCTCCGGCGCCCAGGTATGCGGCGATGGCGATGCGGTCTCCGGAGCGGGCGTGGGCGCGGGCGAGGGTGGCGCCGCAGAGTTCACCGAAGGCGCGCATGTCCTTGGGGACCATGAGCTGGGGTTCGGCGATGCCTTTCCAGTCCCGCAACTGGCGTACGTAGAAGTCGCGTTGGCGTCCGTCGATGCCGGTGACGCGTTCCCAGCCGAGGAAGATGTCGCCGGCGGCCTGCATGAGGCGCTGCCCGGCGACGACCCGCTGGCCCTGGTTGTCGTAGGCGCTAGTCCCGGCGTACGGGGCCAGCACCGACCGGTCGGCTTCCTTGGCCTGCAGCAGCAGCGGATCCTCGTCGTCCCTGCCGAGCAGCAGGATGATCCAGCAGCGGGTGCCGACGCTGCCGACCCCGACGACCTTGCGGGCCATGTCGACGACCCGGTACTGACGCAGCAGATGGCGGCGGTCGGACTGCAGGGTGTGGCTGTACCGCTCGATCAGTTCGCGCAGCCGCTCCTCCAGCGCTTCACGCTCGACGCCCGGCAGCAGGTCCTGCAGCGGCACGATCAGGGGCGGGTCGGGGGTGATCCTGCGCCGGCCGTCGGCCACCCGCGTCAGCTTCTCGAAGGCCTGGAGGCTGTCGCGGCTGCGGGCCTTGGCCATGGCCCGCCGGGTACGCTCACGGCCCCGCGCTCCCAGCCTCCGGTCCGCCAGTGCCCGCAGCGCGTCCGCGTCGGCCTGGGTGTACCAGACGGCGAGGTTGCCCAGGTCGGCGAAGTGGCGCATCCGCTCGCGGTAGGACCGTACGGTGGTTTGTACGACCAAGGTCCGCTCGGCATCCGTGTAGCCGTTCTCGCGTCCGGCGATGGCCAGGCTGGCGGCCAGCCTCTTGACGTCCCACTCCCAGGGGCCGGGCAGGGTCTCGTCGAAGTCGTTGATGTCGAACACCAGATGCCGCTCGGGCGAGGCGAGCAGCCGGAAGTTCAGCAGATGCGCGTCCCCGCAGAGCTGCGCGGTGATTCCCGAGCGGGGAGTGTCGGCCAGGTCACCGGCCATGATGGCGGCGGCACCCCGGTAGAAGCGGAAGGGGGACTCCAGCATCCGCCCGTACCGGATGGGCACGAGTTCCGGCAGCCGGGCGGCCGACTGCGCCTCGATGGTGTCCACCGGGTCCGGTCGCTTCGCCGAGGGCTGGTACGCCGCGTGAGCGGAGCGCGGCGCGTCCGCACGCGCCGCCCGGCCCCGCGCCGCCCGCTCCTCCGGAAGCCTCCCGCTGACCTGGTCAGCCATGACGCCACCTCCTGGGGGGTGGCCCTGCGGAGCAACTGCCCCCGTCCGAGCCTGGTCCCCCGGCCCTCTCCCACCGTTCCACACCCCGCGCCGGCAAGCATCTCGGCCATCGGCGTCGCTGCGACGGGACGGCCGAGCCGCCGTGGCAACCTACGGTCCCGCCACTCCTTCGGTAGCGAGCCGCGTGCTGGAAGAGGACGCTGGATGAAGGGGCAACGTGATGGAGACATCTCATGGCCCGAACCAGCACAGACCAACAGCCGCACACACCATTCCTTTCCCGCCCCGGTGTCCGCCGCCTCGCACCGTTCGTTCTGATCACTGCGATCGCTCTGGTCTTCATTTTCGAGAACCGCGCGAGTATCAAGATCCGTCTTCTCATCCCGGAGGTGACCATGCCGCTATGGGGTGCCCTTCTGATCGCCTGGGGCCTCGGCATGCTCGCCAGTGCCTTTACCGTGCGTCGGCGCCGGGACCGGCGCACACGATGACCGGGTGTGTGATTCCCTGCGGCCCCTGCCCCTGCCCCTGCCTCCGCAACCGCATCGACCAGTGGCTGGTCTCCAATCTCCGCAACGATCGCGGAGAGACGCTCAGCCACGCGTGTCACCTCCTCACCGCCGTCGGAGCGGCCCAGACGCGGCAGCGTCGACAGTCCACTGCTCAGCCGCTGGATGCCTGGCCCGAGTTTCTGATCGGTCGGGAGTGGGTGGCGGTCGGGGAGCTGTTCGACGGGGTTGCCGGAGGCGGCGAGGCCTTCAGTAATCGTGGGGGTGAGACGCTCTTCGATGCGGTGGCGCGGGTTGGCGTGGACTGGAGTGGGTCGGTGAGCTGCGGGGCGCAGGGCGGCATGGTCTGCGATTTGTCCACCCAAGTCCTCGTCGATCTCGGGTACTTCGACTCCCGTGACGAGCTCTTCGAGCGGCACGGGCAGACGTTGTGCCGCCCGGCTCACGTCTTCCTGGAGCCCGTACTGGGGCGATGGAGCGCGGGTGCCCGGCTTCCCGCAAGTACGGGTTACCGCCAATAACCGTTCGGCCCCTTTGGCGATCCCGTCTCCTGCGTGTGGGAAGCGGGGCTCGTTAGCGTCTCGTCATGACGCGACGTACGCGACGTAAACGGTTCGGGACGCGGCGGATCAAGGCCTTACAGCGGGTACGGGACCGGGCGCTGCAGCGACGGGAGGAACGGCGGGCCGGTGGCCGGGTGCGGCGGCTGGGCCGGCGGGCCGAGCGGGCCCGCCCATGGCTCCAGCTCGTGGCCGACGTCGCCGCCCTCCTCGCACGACTGGTCAGATGACCCAGCGCCCAAGCCGACGCTTCAAGCCAGCGCCCGCGCCATCCGTCGCACCGCCTCCGTGAGCAGTTCCGCAGACGTCGCCAGGTTCAGGCGTACGTGTCCGGCGCCGCCCGTGCCGAAGGGGATGCCGGAGTTCAGGGCGACTCGGCCCCGTTCCAGGAAGGCGGACGCCGGGTCGTCGCCGAGGGGCAGGGACCGGCAGTCCAGCCAGGCGAGGTAGGTGGACTCGGAGGGGGCGTAGCCCACGGAAGGCAGATGCTCGGCCAAGAGGTCGGAAAGCAGCCGGCGGTTTTCGTCGAGGCCCAGTAGCAGGGCGTCCAGCCAAGGGCCCGCGTCACGGAGCGCCGCCGTGTGGGCCAGGATGCCCACGTGGCTGGGGCCGTGGCTGACCTCCTCGGGGAGTTCGGCCAGTTCCGCGGCCGCGTCGGGGCCCGCGATGGCCAGGGCCGCCTTCAGGCCCGCCAGGTTCCAGGCCTTGGAGGCGGACATCAGGGAGAAGGCGTTCTCGCCGCCGGGGACCGTCAGATACGGGACGAAGCGGGCGCCCGGCGACACGAGCGGGGCGTGGATCTCGTCGGCCACCACGCGTATGCCGTACGTGTGGGAAAGCCGTGCCACGGTGGTCAGTTCATCGGTGGTGTGCAGCGTGCCGGTGGGATTGTGCGGGTTGCAGAGCAGATACGCGGCCCGGCGTCGGCCGCCCTCGGTGACCCGGTCGAAGGCGGACTCCAGTTCCGCGAAGTCCAGGCGGCCGTCCTCGCCCAGCGGGGCCTCGACGACGGTGCGGTCCATGTGCCGTACGAACTGGTAAAACGGCGGGTAGACCGGGCAGTTGACGACCACCGGGTCTCCCGGCCCCGTCACCAGCTTCAGCATCTCGACGATGCCCAGCATCACGTCCGGCACGATCGCCGTACGCTCCACGGCGAAGTCGTCCCACCCCCACCGCTTCCCGGCGAACTCCGCCAGCGCCTCCGCGTACGCCGTCCCGGCCGGATAGCCCGTGTCGCCGAGCGCGATCGCGTCCGTGAGGGCACGCGCGACCGGCTCGGCGAGCGGGACGTCCATCTCGGCCACCCAGAGGGGCAGTACGTCCTCCGGATAGGTGCGCCATTTCATGCTCGTACGGCGGCGGAGTTCGTCGAGGGAGAGCTGGCCGAGCGGGTTGGGGTGGGCGCCCGGGTGCGTGGGAGCGGCGAGAGTGGCTGGAGTGGCGTCAGGGGTGGTTTTAGGCAGCATGTGGAAGATTCTTCCCCTCTGCGACTCCTTCGTACGCCCGTTCACGCGACCAGCGTCACCGCGCCCACCGCCGCTGTCCGCAACGTGCGGCCTGGGGCGACTATTAGCCCGGCAGGCAGCTGTTGTTTGTCGGGTGCGGGTCCGTCGTGGCTTGTCGCGCCCACGCGGCGGAGCCGCAAATTGACACAGCCCCGCGCCCCTACAGGGCGCGACCCTCAGTCACCGTGAAGCCGATCACCGAGCCGCCCCCCTCCCGGCTACGGGCGAACGGCTCGCCCCCATGCGCCGTCGCCACCTCCCGCACGATCGACAGCCCTAGGCCCGAGCCGGGCAGGCTCCGCGCGGCCGGTGCTCTGTAGAAGCGGTCGAAGACTCGCTCAAGGTCCTCTTCTGCGAGGCCTGGGCCTCGGTCCAGGACCTCGACTCGGACGGACCCGTCGCCGCCCCTCACCTCGATCTCGATCGGGGACGTGCCTTCGCGGTCGAACTTCGCCGCGTTCTCCACCAAGTTGGACAGTGCTCGTTGCAGGGCCGCCGGGCGGCCGTTGACCACCGTCTCGCCAGTTGCCCGTACGACGATCTCCCGGGCCGTTCTTCTCCTTGCCGCCACCGCCACGTCCTCCGCGATGTCAGCTACAGCCACCCGCTGTGGTGGCTCGGTGGCGGGCTGGCCCGCGGCCAAGTCGACCAACTCGTTGACCAAGTCCGTCAGTTCGCGGGACTCGTGGGCCAGGTCCGCTACCAGGTCCTCGCGGGCCGCGGGCGGGAGTTCGTTGATGCGGCGGGCATCGAGATGTTGGTGCGGAGGGACGTCAAAGGCGTGCGGAGTTCGTGGCCCGCGTCCTGGACCAGGCGGCGTGGTCTTCCTCGGACTGGGCGAGGCGGCCGAGCATGCGGTCGAAGGAGCGGCCCAGTCGGGCTACCTCGTCGCGGCCCGTCACCGGGACCTGGGTCGCGAGTTGGCCCGTGCGGGCCACGTTCTCGGCGGCGCCCGCGAGGCGGACCAGGCGGGAGGTGATCCGGCGGGCCAGCCACCAGCCGAAGAGGCCCGCGGCGAGCACGACCGAGGACACCAACAACACGGTCCGCTGCTGGAGTTCGCGCAGCAGGTCCTCCGTACCGGAGAACTCCTGCGCCACCTGCACCGCACCCCGGCCCCCGCCGAGTGCGACGGTCGCGACCCGGTACACCTCGCCGCCGGCCTCGGCGTCGCGGTGTTCCACCAGCCGCCCGGCGGTCGGGGCCGACGCGGCCCGCCGGTCGTCAGCGTCGCCGACAGCGGCGGGCTGCCCCCGGTCGTCCTCCCTCAGTACGTACCGTTCCTGAATACTGAGCAAGAGTGAGCCTGGTCAGCCGCACGCCCCGAACGGTCTTGGGCGCTCCCCCAGACTCCGTCCGGGGGGACCCCCAGGTCCCCGGCGTACTCAACCCCGGGGCGGCGACACGCATCCTGTGCGTGGTCCGATCCCGGGAGGCCGGTTCCCTGCGTGACCTGGCCAGATGGGTACGACCAGAGGCGACGGGGAGGCCCCGAACCATCACTCCGGTGGAACGGGGGCCCCGCACGCCGACGCCGTACCCGACGTCCCAGATGCCGACGCCGTACCCGACGTCCCAGATGCCGACGCCGTACCCGACGTCCCAGATCACGTGATCACGTTAACCCGGTCGGCCTAGAGCACCGCAAGCCTGAAAGCCGACCATCACACGAATCGAGCTAACGCGACCACGTGCCACGCCCCGCACCGTGTGGATCAGGGCGGACGCGCCCGGCTCGTCGAGCTTGCGCCGCAGGTAACCGACGTACACGGCGAGGTTCTTGGAGCCGGGGCCGAAGTCGTAGCCCCAGATGCGGTCGTAGATCGTGGAGTGGTCGAGGACGATGCCGGCGTTGCGGGCGAGGAGTTCCAGGAGGTCGAACTCCGTGCGGGTGAGGTCGATCTCACGCTCCCCGCGCCAGACGCGCCGAGCCGGAGGATCGATCCGCAGCCCCGCCACCGCGACTTGGGCGCCGGGCATGCGTTGCTGTTCCTCGGGTACGCCGACGGCAAGGTCCGTACGTCGCAGCAGTGCGCGCAGTCTGGCGAACACCTCGTCGACGTCGAAGGGTTTGACGACGTAGTCGTCCGCTCCGGCGTCCAGGCCGGCGATGCGGTCGGCGGTCTCCACGCGCGCGGTGAGCATCAGGATCGGCGTACGGTCGCCCTCGGCACGCAGCACGCGACACACCTGGAGGCCGTCGATGCCCGGCATCATCACGTCGAGCACGAGGACGTCCGGCGGACTGCGATGGGCCTGCGCGAGAGCCTCCACGCCATCGGCGACGGCCGTCACCTCGTACCCTTCAAGGGGCAGGGCACGTTCCAGAGCGTGGCGGATGGCACGGTCGTCCTCGGCGAGCAGCACGTTGTGGGGCACACGACCAGTCTGCCAAGGCCTGGGATACGTAGTACCTGATGAGCAGGGGTACGACCGGGTCTCTTACCCGGTTCTCACCCCGCTGGGACCGGTGGCTCACCTCGCCCGGCCGCTGTCTCCCGGGGGCCGGGTCCATCAGAAGGACCCGAGGGCGACGAGAGCCGCGACGGGGAAGGCACGCACGGGATGAAGCGCAGGAAGGCCGCGAAACGCATGAGGATCGTGTTTCTGCTGCACAACGCGTACGCCATCGGGGGGACCGTCCGCACCACACTCAACCTCGCTTCGGCGCTCGCCGACCGCCACAAGGTCACGATCGTGTCGATGTCGCGCCACCGGGACGTGCCGCGCTTCGACGTCGACCCCCGCATCACGCTCGTCCCCCTCGTGGACACGAGAGACGGCAGCGCGGACCTCTCCGACCCGCTGCACGCGGAGCCGGCGACCGACTTCCCCTCCTCCGACAAGCGGTACAAGCAGTACAACCGCCTCACGGACCTCCGCGTCCGCGACTACCTGGCGGACTGCGACGCGGACGTCGTCATCGGCACCCGCCCCGGCATCAACGTCTACGTCTCCCGCTTCGCCCCACCTCGCGCCCTGCGCATCGCCCAGGAACACCTGAGCCACGACGCGCACAGCAAGAAGCTGCGGGCCGTACTGGCCCAGGAATACGGCACGTTGGACGCTCTCGTGACGACGACGAAGGCGGACGCGAAGGTGTACCGGAAGCGGATGCCGCTGCCGGGCGTACGGGTCACGGCGGTGCCGAACATCGTGCCCGCGCCGAAGGGTGTGGCGCCCTCCACCGGGGACGCGAAGGTGATCGCGGCGGCGGGGCGGCTCGTTCCCGGCAAGCGGTTCGACCTGCTGATCGAGGCGTTCTCGGCGGTCGCCGCGAAGGAGCCGGAGTGGCGGCTGCGCATCTACGGCGGCGGCGCCCAGAAGGAAAACCTCCAGTCCCTCATCGACGGCCTCGGCCTCACCGGCCGCGCCCAGCTCATGGGCCCGCGCACCCCCATCGAGGCGGAGTTCGCCCAGTCCTCGCTCGTGGTCAGCGCCTCGGACGCGGAGTCGTTCGGGATGACCCTCGTCGAGGCGATGCGCTGCGGCGTCCCCGTCATCAGCACGGACTGCCCCCTCGGCCCCGCCGAGATCATCACCTCCGGCGTCAACGGCCGCCTCGTCCCCGTGGGCGACGCCCGCGCCCTCTCGGAAGCGATGCTCGACCTGATCGCGGACGAGTCCGCGCGCCGGGAGATGGGACGGGCGGCACTGGAGAGCGCGCATCGGTACGACGCGGAGCCGATCGTGGCGCGCTATGAGGGGCTGTTCAGGGAGCTGCGGGCGGTGCGGCGCAAGGCTCGGATCGACGAGTGGAAGCGGAGGGTTCGGCGGGCGGTTCCGGGACTGGGCGGGGGCACGGAGGGGGCGTCAACTTCTCGCGCATGACGTCAAGTTCGGGCGCGTGACGTGTACTTCGCGTGCCCGACGTTTACTTCGCGTACCTGATGTCTACTTCGCGTGCGTCACCGCATAGATCATCACGAACGCCACGATGTGGATGCCGAAGAGGAAGTACGCCAGATACCACCAGACGTAGCGTTCGTTCTTCTTCTCCTGGGCCAGGCGGCGCTTTTCAGGGGTGTCCGTGGGCGTGTCCTGGGAGTCCTGGGAGTCGGCCATCACAACTCCCTGTGGACCTTCGTGTTGGATGCCTGGGCCCGGGGGCGGACGACCATGAGGTCGATGTTGACGTGGGAGGGGCGGGTGACCGCCCAGGTGATCGTGTCGGCCACGTCGTCGGCGGTCAGGGGCTCGGCCACGCCGGCGTAGACGCTTGCCGCCTTCTCCTCGTCGCCGCCGAAGCGGGTGAGGGCGAACTCGTCCGTCCTGACCATGCCGGGAGCGATCTCGATCACGCGCACCGGGGTGCCGACGATCTCCAGGCGGAGGGTCTCGGCGAGTACGTGCGCGCCGTGCTTGGCGGCGACGTAGCCCGCGCCGCCCTCGTACGTCCTATGGCCCGCGGTCGAGGAGACGACGACCAGCGTGCCGTCGCCGCTCGCGGTCAGGGCGGGGAGCAGGGCCTGGGTGACGTTGAGCGTGCCGAGGACGTTCGTCTCGTACATCTGGCGCCAGTCCGCCGGGTCGCCCGTCGCGACCGGGTCGGCGCCGAGCGCGCCGCCCGCGTTGTTGACCAGCACACCGATGGTCTTGAAGGCGGTGGCGAACTCGTCGACCGCCGCGCGGTCGGTGACGTCGAGCGCGTATGCCGTCGCCTGGTGGCCCGCCGCCTCGAGCTCCTCCGCCAGCGCCTCGATACGGTCCTTACGGCGGGCCGTGAGCACCACCCGGTACCCGGCGGCCGCCAGCTGCCGCGCCGTCGCGGCCCCGATTCCGCTGCTCGCGCCGGTGACGACGGCGATACGGGACTTGGCGGCGGGGGCGGTCATGGGCTGCTCCTCGGGCGGGGACGTACGGGTCCGCGCTCGCTCGCGCGAGCCGGCGTTCGAATCCACGCCAGGATAGGCTCCGGTGGCCGGCACGGGCGTCGAATGCCCCGGCAATGGCCGGCGCCCCCTGAAGCCGCCCCGCCCCGTCAGCCCAGCTGTGCCTTCACGTGGTCGATGACCTCGGTGAACTCCTTCGTCGGCGAGAAGTCGATGTACTCGCAGTCCTCGAGGGCTTCCGGGGCGTGCCCGGGCGCCCAGTAGAAGGCCTGTCCGGCCTCGTAGGTCTCCTCCCCGCCCTTCGTGCGCATCTTCAGCCGGCCCTTGAGCAGGTATCCCCAGTGCGGGCATTGGCAGAGGTCGTCCGGTTGCCCTTTGAGGACGGGCGCCATGTCCGTGCCCTGCGGAAACCGTACGAACGCGACGGACATGTCGCCGCCGATCTCCTGCATGCGCAGCTCCGTGCCGCCGCCTTCGAACGCGACGGGCGTCTCATTCTGTGTCGTCGCCGTCATGGTTCCTCGCCCTTCTTTAAAGGAGCTCGTCCTTCCAGCTTGGTCCTTCTCCGGCTCAGCTGCCTCCTCTGGGCGCGGGCCGGTGACCTGATGCACGGGCCCGGGGACGGTGGGAAAATCGAGGTGGGTGATCCTCTGCGCAGGAGGTGGCTCCATGGGACAGGCACGTGAGGTCATGGACCGGCTCACCGAGGCGGTCACCGCGCCCCCGGACATCAAGGCCCTCAACGAACTGTTCGCGGCGGACGCGATCGCCGTGACGCCCGACGGCGGAGAGCTCCACGGGCGGGACAACATCGTCGAGTACTGGCGGCAGATGACGGACGCGATCCCGGAGGGCACGTTCGAGTCGGTGCACTCGTACGAGATCGGCAACACCGCCATCGACGAGGGCTTCTTCAGCGGCAGGAACACCGGGCCGATCCACCTGCCCTCCGGCGAGACGCTGCCCGCGACGCAGAGGGAGATCAGGATCCGCGGGATCGACCTCGCCACCATCGACGCGGACGGCCGGATCGCGGACTACCGGCTCTACTTCGATCAGTTGGACTTTCTGGGGCAGCTGGGGCTGCTGCCGGAGGACCTGCCGGCCTGAGGATCTGCCGACTTGAGGACCTTCGGCTTGAGGTCTTGCAGGCCTGCGCACCTGTCGGCCTGAGGATCTGCCGGCTTGAGGACCTTCGGCTTGAGGTCTTGCAGGCCTGCGCACCTGTCGGCCTGAGGACCTTGTCGGCCTGAGGTCCCCGCTGCTCCGGTGGGTCAGTTTCGCGGTGCGTACATGATCACCGCCATGCCCGCGAGGCAGATCAGCGCGCCCGTCACGTCCCAGCGGTCGGGCCGGAAGCCGTCCGCGACCATGCCCCAGGCCAGCGAGCCGGCGACGAAGACTCCGCCGTACGCGGCGAGGATGCGGCCGAAGTTCGCGTCGGGCTGGAGGGTGGCGACGAAGCCGTACGCGCCGAGGGCCATGACGCCGGCGCCGATCCACAGCCAGCCGCGATGCTCGCGCACGCCCTGCCAGACCAGCCATGCGCCGCCGATCTCGAAGAGCGCGGCGAGGGCGAACAGGGCGGCGGAGCGGGCGACGAGCATGGGGGCAGCTTCGCATGGGGCGGGGGTGTGCCGACGGGCCGGTGCCGTCACCTATTCGCGGGGCTTGTTGGGGGCGCCGGGTGGCATACATCCCCGTATGACCGCGCCCAGGTCCACGCCCACGCCCACGTCCATGTCCATGCCCATGTCCGCAGCCGGTACAGCCACCGGTGCGCGGCGCGTCCGGCTGCTCTCCGAGCTGGCCACCGAGTCGCGCCGCTGCATGGCCCTGTACGCCCTCTTCAACGAGGCCGTCGCCGACCAGCTGAACCTGCACCCCACGGACCTCCAGTGCCTCAATCTCCTCAGCCTGGAGAGAGGGCCGGTCACGACCGGACGAGTCGCCGAGCTGACGGGGCTGACGACCGGATCGGCGACGCGGCTCGTGGACCGGCTGGAGCGGGCCGGTTATGCCGTACGGCAACGGGATGCCAGCGACCGGCGCCGCGTACTCGTGGCGACCGTGCCGGAGAAGGCCGAGGAGTTCGGCCGGATGTGGCGGCGGCTGAGCGGCGACTGGTACGCCCTCTTCGAGGATCTCGGGGACGACGAACTCGCCCTGCTCATCGGTCACATGAGACGGACGGTGGAGTTCACGGCGACACAGACGGCGCGGCTACGGCGCGGAGAGCTCGACGCGCTCTAGGCCAGCTCTAGGCCGACTCTGGTCGGCCCAAGACCTGCGAAGCCTCCGCGTGGCCCTCAGGCCCCCAGGCCCCTCAAGTCCCAAGGTCCTTAAGGGCTGTGCCCTGTGCGTACGCCGCCGGGGGCACCCCCACCGTCGCCGTGAAGTCGCGTACTAGGTGGGCCTGGTCGGCGTAGCCGAGGTCGGCGGCGAGGGCGGCCCAGTCGATGTCCGACCGGGTGCCGGCCAGCTCCAGGGCCTCGTGGATCCGGTAGCGGAGGATGATCCACTTCGGGCTGACGCCGACGTATGCCGCGAAGAGGCGCTGCAGCGCCCGTACGGACATGCCCTCCGCGCGGGCGAAGTCGGCCACGCGGAGGGTCGAGCGGTCGGTGCGGATGCGGTCGACGAGGGTCATCGCGAGGTCGGCCTTGGGGTCGGGCTCCGGGGCGAGTGAGAGCAGGAACGCGTCGAGGGCCGCGACCCGTGCGTCCTCGTCATCGGGCGTGAGTACGGCCTCGACGGCGCCCGCGTTCGAGAGGGCCGAGGGGAAGACCTCGTCCAGCGGCAGGCGCCTGCCCGTCCACTCCGTCAGCGGGTGCCGCGGCGCGAAGGGACGGAAGCCGCCTGGCCGGAACTGCACGCCGCACACGCGCCCCCGCGCCTCAAGCTTCTGCGTGAACAGCTCCAGGCCGATCCCCGCGGCCTCGCCGAACGGCTCACGCCCGGTGAGAGCCTGAAAGACGACGTTCACGGAGGGGTGCGGGACGACCTGGGACTCGTACGGCGTGGGCAGGTCCCAGTCGATCAGCCAGTAGTGCTCCAGATACGGGCGCAGCGGCTCGGCGGGCTCGCGGCGCCGGAAGCGGACGCGGGAGAAGAGCTCGGCGGCGTCGACGATGCCTCGCGTGTCACGTCGGGGAGCGGCCATGGCCGGATCGTATGACGTCCGCAACCGCTTGGGGCTGTCGCGTTTCTTCAAGCCGCCGGGTCGGGGGCGTACGTACGGTCGTGTTATGACCCACGAGATCAACCAGATCAACCAGATCGACGAGATCAACGAGATCAGTGAGCCCAATGCCGGTGTGCCCTCGCTCGGTGATCTGCTGGGCACGGCCGCGGCCCAGGCAGTTCCCGTCGTACGGGCCATTCCGGACGCGGCCCTCGCCCGTCCGACGCCGTGCGCCGAGTACGACGTGAAGGCACTGGTCAACCACCTCTTCCATGTGGTGGTGGAGTTCCGGAAGCTGGCCGCCAAGAAGCCGGCGGACTTCACCAGTACCCCCGACCGGGTCGGGGCGGGCGATGACTGGCGGGACGGTTTCGCGGAGGCGGCGGCTCGACTGGTCGAGGCCTGGTCGCAGCCGGGGGCCGAGGACGGGACGACGGGGGCCATGGAGCTGCCCGCACGGACGGTCGGCTGCCTGGTGCTGCTAGATCTGACGGTGCACATCTGGGACTTGGCGCGGGCGACCGGCCAGGAGTACCGGCCGCATCCGGCGGGCACCGGTGTCCTGTCCACGCTCGCCGACACCGTGGCCGAGATGGCACCCACGGCCCGCCAGATGGGCATGTTCGCCGAGCCGCTACCCGCACCGAAGGGCGCAAACACCTTCGACCGCCTACTGGCGGAAACGGGCCGCGACCCACACTGGACCCCGACCGAGCGGTAACGGGAGCGGGCCCGGGCGAGCTCTCACCAAAGCCCGAGCCCGCGCATTCGAGACGGCGACCTTCACGGTCCGGGGGCTGTCGCCGGAAAATGTGACACCTAGGGCATCAAGTGTCACATTTCCTGACGACAGCCCCCGCCCCGGCACCGACTCCCTTCACCACGGGTTCACCGCTCGCACGGTCAGCGTCTCCCTGACCAGCGCCCCTGAATCCCCCGATAGTCGATCACGAAGATCCCCTCCTCCCGCAGGAGTTCACGAGCTTCGGCCGACATCAGAAACTCGTGATCGGTCTGCCGCACCCGCCATCCCCCGGGCTCCACCACCCGCGACTCCTCATCGGCCAACCCCGGATGCACCGCCCACTCACTGAGCCCAACGGGCAACTCGCGCAACAACTGGGCATACCGAGCCGCCTTGCCGTCGAGCCCCAGCGAGAAACTGTCGAGGAAGTCGTTGTCGGTGACGGGTAGCCCGCGCACCTTCTGCCGCCCGGCTTCACTCCAGACCCGTACGGCCAGTCCGTACTCGTCGGCCAAGGCCAAGGTCAGCTCAAAGATGTCGTCCCGCCCGCCATCGGCCAGGCAATGCCAGTCGAGGTGAGTAGGCGCGAGCCCGGCCCCCACCACGGCGTCGACCTGCGCCCGAAACTCGACCTCGACCTCCTCGATCCGGGCCCGTGCAAGCAACTCCCCACACCGGTCAGGCGAGAACAACTCCCCGGCCTCATCAAGCAACGACCCGACCCGCTCCTTCGAGGCAACCGGCCCCCAAGCCCCCTCCCGCTCCACCTCACACACCAACGTGAGATGAATCCCGAACGGAACCCCCGGCCGCTCCCGCAGCAACCGCATAGCTTCTCCGGCCCCAGGACACGGCACCATCAGACTGCACGAACTCGCGATCCCACTCTCGATCGCCTCAACGACGGCGGCATTGATCCCACGACGCATCCCGAAGTCGTCGCAGTTGACGATGAGGACACGGGCGTCAGCGGGAAACCCCAACAACTCACTGGACAGCACGACGGGTTCGGTCATCCCCGCAGTGTGAACTCCACGGACGACAACGCGCTCGCGATTTACGCGGCCACGCGTGCGCGCCGAGGCGATGCCCCAGTAACCCACAAGGATGAACCGAATGGATCACCCATACGGGACCTGAACTCCCGATCTAGGCTCGCGCCACAACATCAAAAACGACGGCCCTCGGCCGGGACCGGCATCCCAACCGAGGGCCTGACCATCAAGGAAGGCCTACTTCCCCATGGCTGAACGCGAGCCTAACGCGCACCAATTCACGCTGGACGACGCCCTTGGCGTCGACACGACGGGGTTCATGGACCTCGAGAACCCCAACTACGCCTACATGTTCGGCTTCTTGCAGGCCGATGGGCATCTACAGCAAGGAGTAGGGCAGAAGGGCAGGTTGTCCGTTGAGATCAACGTCCGAGACATCGATGTTCTGCGCGAGTTCCAGCGGCTGACGCCGTACAACAGCAGCATCAGAGAGCGCACTCGATCCACAAACTTCGCCGAGACCGCACACTCGGCAGTCTGGAGCTTCTGCTCCCTTGAAGCCAGGACCAAGCTGAACGAACTCGGCCTGCCGTACGGCCGCAAGTCCATGGCGATCACTCCGCCAGGCGGCCAGTTCTCATGCCGCGACTACCTGCGAGGGGTCATCGACGCCGACGGCTCGGTGGGCTACACCAACAAGGGATTCCCGTTCATCTCCCTAACCACGGCCAGTACGGCTCTCGGTACGTACGTCAGCCAATACGTGAAGGAGGTCACGGGCGTCGAGCGCAACATCAAGCGCAACATGCGCGACAGGATCTACAACCTGTACTACGCCAAGGAAGCTGCCCAGGCCTTGGCCGCCCACCTCTACTACCCCGGCTGCCTGTCGTTGGAACGGAAGCGCAGGTCCGCCGAGTCGCTTGCCACCTGGCTCCGTCCTCCCAGTATGCGGTCCGCCCATACGCGACGTTCCTGGAAGGAATGGGAGGACCGGATTTTGCTGGAGCTCAAGAGCCCGAAGGAAGCAGCAGAAAAGCTCGACAGGAGTCCCCAGAGCTGCAGCCTCCGCCTCTGGCGCCTGCGAAGTGGCCAAGCCCCCATGCCAAGCGATCAATGAGCGGATACGAGGCCCCCGGTAGCGACCGGGGGCCTCGCGCGTTAGCCCTTGACGCACACGACCTGCTTCAGCTTCGCCACAACCTGGACAAGGTCGCGCTGCTGGTCGATGACCTGCTCGATCGGCTTGTACGCGCTCGGGATCTCGTCCACGACGCCGGAGTCCTTGCGGCACTCCACGCCCCGCGTCTGCTCCTCCAGTTCCTTCGTCGAGAAGCGGCGCTTCGCCGCGTTGCGGCTCATGCGCCGACCGGCGCCGTGTGAGGCCGAGTTGAAGGCCTTCTCGTTGCCGAGGCCCTTCACGATGTACGAGCCGGTACCCATCGAGCCGGGGATGATGCCGTACTCGCCGGAGCCGGCCCGGATCGCGCCCTTACGGGTCACGAGCAGGTCCATGCCGTCGTAGCGTTCCTCGGCCACGTAGTTGTGGTGTGCGCTGATCTCGGACTCGAAGGTCGGCTTCGCCTTCTTGAACTCCTTGCGGATCACATCCTTCAGGAGCGCCATCATGAGCGTGCGGTTGTACTTCGCGTACTCCTGCGCCCAGAACAGGTCGTTACGGTACGCGGCCATCTGCGGGGTGTCCGCCACGAAGACAGCTAGGTCACGGTCGACCAGGCCCTGGTTGTGCGGGAGTTTCTGGGCGATGCCGATGTGATGCTCAGCCAGTTCCTTGCCGATGTTCCGGGAGCCGGAGTGAAGCATGAGCCACACCGAATCGGAATATCTATGCAAATCTCGACAAAATGGTTGCCGGCTCCGAGTGTGCCCATCTGCCTGGTCGCCCGCCCCTGACGGAACTTCACAGCGTCGGCAACCCCATCGAACCGCCCCCAGAAGTCATCCCACCCCGCAGTAGCGAGCCCATGCAGCCGCCCCGGATCAACCGGATCGTCATGCATCCCCCGCCCCACCGGAATGGCCTGCTCAATCTTCGAGCGCAGCCGAGACAGATCCCCCGGCAGGTCATTCGCCGTCAGCGACGTCTTCACCGCCGACATCCCGCAACCGATGTCGACCCCGACAGCAGCCGGGCAGACAGCCCCCCGCATCGCGATGACCGACCCCACCGTCGCGCCCTTGCCGTAGTGCACGTCCGGCATGACCGCCAGGCCCTTGATCCACGGCAGCGTGGCGACGTTCTGGAGCTGCTGGAGCGCTCCTGCCTCCACCGACGCCGGGTCCGTCCACATGCGGATGGGCACCTTCGCTCCTGGTACCTCTACATACGACATAGCGTCCTCAATCCCCCGTAAGGCAAACAAAGTTCGGGCATCGCAAATACCGGGGCCAAGGTCTATGAAAGGGAAGGCGAACCGGCGTTCACGGCCGTGCGTGCGATAGACATTGTGGTCATCGGCCACCTTCGGGCGGCAAGCGATTAAGCGGAACGAGAGGAGCCTCCGTGCAGCGGAAGGCGTATGTAGTCGGCGTTGCCGCGCTTCTTGCGGCGACGGCGGCGCTGGCCGGCTGCACCGGTTCGGACGGCGGTGGGGAGCCGGCGGATTCGAAGCAGGGTGGCTCGGGTTCGGCGGCCGCGTCGGCGGAGCCCGGGCGGTATCGGACGCTGCCGGAGCCGTGTGGTGCCGTCGAGCGGGGCACGCTGGACGCGCTGTTGCCGGGGATCAAGCAGGTCACGGACGGGGAGCAGCGGGAGAAGGCGTATGAGGGGTCGCCGACGCTGACGTATGACACGGACCGGAAGATCGGCTGTCGTTGGAGTGCGGAGTCGCCGAGTGCGACGGATCGTCTGTGGGTGGACTTCGACCGGGTGACCTCGTACGAGAACGCCGTGAGCGACGCCACCCGCGCCTCGGAGCTCTACGCGACGAAGGAAGAGGAGGCGGATCTGCCCGTACCGGCTCCGTCGTCCCCGAGTGCGACGCCCACGGAGACCCCAAGTGGGGACGAATCCGGCGCATCGGATGAAGCGACAGAGGGTGACGCGGCAGAGGGTGCGGAGGGTGGCGAAGGCGAGGGCGCCGGCGACACCGGCTCCCCCACCCCGACCGACGACCCGAGCGGCGCCTCGGACGGCGCCCCTTCCCCCAGCGTCACCCCCGCCGGCCTCCAGCCCCGCACTCTCGACGATCTCGGTGACGAGGCGTTCCTGGACGATGCGCTGAGCGCCTCGCGGCAGCGCACGGTGACTGTGGTGTTTCGCACGTCCAATGTGCTGGTGACGATCCGGTACGACGAGCAGCCGACGAGTACGACGGACGTCCCGAGCAGCGAGGACATGCAGGACAGGGTGCGGGAACTGGCCGATCAGCTCGACGGCACGTTGAACGAGTAGCGGTCGCCGGGGGCCTGTGAGGCTGGGCGGAATGGAAGTCACATCCGCCTCGTAACGCGTACCGTGGCCCCTCGGACCCGACCGCACGCACACAAAACGCGTCTTGAGTGAAGGAACCATGCACCGACCCGCACAGCGACTCCCCCGCATCCTCGTCAGCGCAGCCGTTGTTCCGGTGATGCTCGTCGCCGCAGGCTGCTCCTCGGATTCCGGCTCCGACTCCGGTGACGCAGCGAACAAGGACTCCAGCGCGAAGGCGTCTCCCTCCGCCTCGAAGGCGGCGGTGGTGAAGGAGGCCGCGTACGCGAAGCTGCCCGAGCCGTGCAAGGTGTTCTCGTCGAAGACTCTGGGCGAGCTGGTGCCGGAGGCGTCCAAGTCCGGCAAGGAGGGCAAGTCGGACGACGCGGCGACGCGCGGCAGTTGCTCCTGGGACAGCCTGGAGGACAAGGGCGTGAAGGGCTCCCAGTTCCGCTGGTTGAGCGTGTCCTTGCTGCGCTTCGAGTCGGACCAGACGCGGGGTACGGGCGAGAAGCTGGCGTCGACGTACTACGCCGACCAGGTCCAGGACGCGCGGGAGACCGGCGCGACGAACGCCAAGTCGGAGCCGGTGTCCGGTACGGGCAATGAGGCGACGCAGGTGAGTTACGACCTGAAGAAGAAGGAAGGCACCTTCAAGCAGCAGGTGGTCGTGGCACGGGCGGAGAACGTCGTCGTGTCGGTGGACTACAACGGCGCGGGTCTCGCGGGTGACAAGGCCCCGAGCGTCGAGGATCTGTCGAAGGCGGCGCTGAAGGCGGCGAAGGAGGCCGTGCAGGCGGTGGTGACCGCCAATCAGGCCGGCGGGTCCGGCGCCGGAGCGGGTTCCGGTTCCGGCGACAGCGCGAGCCCGAGTCCGAGCAAGGGCGCGAGCGAGAGCCCGGCCGAGGGAACCAAGTCCCCGGCCACCAAGCCGCCGGCGACGGAGAACTGACGAAGGCGGGAGCTCGTCTGGACCCGGGAGGGTCCGCTGGCCCCGGGATGGTCCGTCTGGCTCCAACTCGCAGCCAGCACCGCCTTTTACCGGAGCCCGGCCCCATGCGTGCCGGGCTCCGGCCGTATACCGAAGCCGTACCGAAGCGGAGGCGACTCCCTTCCGGACACCCGCGAACCGCACACATGTGCCACCCTGTTCCGCGCAACAGGTCTCACAGGGAGGGGAGTACGGGTGGCCGCGCCAATGGAACTCACCAGGACGCACCGGATCCTCATCGGGGTCGTCGTCTTCGGGGCGGTCGTCATCGCTGCTATCGGCTTCGCCGGTTCGTACGCGGCGGTGCGCGAACTCGCCCTGGAGAAGGGTTTCGGGAACTTCAGTTACGTGTTCCCGATCGGCATCGACGCGGGTATCTGCGTCCTGCTGGCCCTGGACCTGCTGCTGACCTGGATCCGCATCCCGTTCCCGCTGCTGCGTCAGACGGCGTGGCTGCTGACGGCGGCGACGATCGCGTTCAACGGCGCCGCCGCCTGGCCGGATCCGCTGGGTGTCGGTATGCACGGCGTCATCCCGATCCTGTTCGTCGTCTCGGT
Source organism: Streptomyces sp. NBC_00286 (assembly GCF_036173125.1). NCBI lineage: Bacteria > Bacillati > Actinomycetota > Actinomycetes > Kitasatosporales > Streptomycetaceae > Streptomyces > Streptomyces sp. NBC_00286. The sequence continues at coordinate 5,831,033 of NZ_CP108054.1, read as the reverse complement.
CGAGGCCGCGCGCCACGCGATCGGCCGGATCGCGGACATCACGGCCGACAAGCACATGGAGGGAGTACGCCTCACGCGCTGGCTGCTCTCCCCCATCCCGACCTTCCTCCTCTGGCGCCGGATGAAGCTGTGGGAGCTGCGTTCGTACGACGCGGTGATCAAGCTGGAGCAGGAGCGTCTGGTCTACCGGGCCCGCCTCCGCTCCCGTTACGGCCGCGCCTGGCGCCGTAAGGCTCCGGTGGAGTCGCTGATGCCGCTGCGTTTGGCGCGCTATGGCGTGCCGCTCGCGGAGACGGCCCCGTCCGGCCTCGCGGCGGCGGGCATCGAGCCGGTCCTGCTGCCTCCGGCCCCGCGCCAGCCGGAACGGGAGCTGGAGCCGTCACAGCGGGCTGGGATGCCCGTGGCGCCGGCGAGGGAGCAGCGCGGCCCCGAGAACGACGCCGTTCCGGAGCAAGCTCCACAGCAAGAGGCGTACGCCCGGGAGCAGGAACAGGAGCAGGCCCAGGAACCCGACAGCAGCCCCTGGTTCGCGCCCCCGCACCAGGAAGTGGTCTACGAGGGCGGCTACGACCCGTCGTACGAGCCCGAGGAGCGGTACGACGGCGAGCAGTACGACCAGCAGTGGTACGAGGCACAGCGCCAGGCCCAGGAACAGGGCCAGGCTCCGTACCAGAACCAGGGCCAGGCTCCGTACCAGGGCCAGGAACAGGATCAGGCTCAGGAGTACGAGCCCGGTCCCGAGGACACCGGCAGTTGGCGCATCCCGACGGGGCCGGGCGGCCGGACACGGCAGTTGGGCGAGGGCGGTGGGGCGCCGGAGGGCCCCGAGCCGGACGAGGAGTCGTACTACCAGGTCTTCAAGCAGTCGATCAACGGCAGCTACCCCACCCCACGCCAGTTCAGCGACAACGTCGAGGCGACGTACGGCATCCCCGTCCCGGACCCCGACGCCAAGCGAATGGTCAGCCGCTTCACGAACCGTCACACGGCGGAACTGGAAGAGGACCACATCGCGTAACCGCCGTCGTGCATACGTGGCTGGGGGCGCCCGGAGAACTCCGGGCGCCCCCAGCGCCCCAAAGGGGCGCGGGGCTGTGTCAATTTGCGGCTCCGCCGCGCGGGCGCGACCAGCCACGACGCACCCGCAGGTGACGTACCGGACTCCCAGCGGAGCGCTTACGCGCCAAGCAGCTTCCGTACCCGGTCCGCCCCCACCGCGAGCAGCAGCGTGGGCAGTCGAGGTCCGGTGTCGCGGCCGACGAGGAGGTGGTAGAGCAGCGCGAAGAACGAGCGCTGAGCTGCCTTGATCTCCGGCGGCAGTTCCTTGGGCGTGGCGTCCGGGGCAAAGCCGGCCTGGACCTTGGGCACGCCGTACACGAGGTGCGTCAGGCCGTCGAGGGACCAGTTCGCGTCGAGTCCGTCCAGCAGGAGCCGGAGGGATTCGCGGGCCTGGTCGTCGAGGGACTTCAGCAGTTCGACGTCCGGTTCCTGACGGACGACGGTGCGCTGCTCGGCCGGTACCTGGGTGTTGATCCAGGCCTCGGCCTTGTCGTATCGCGGCCGTACTTCGTCGAGTGAGGCGAGCGGGTTGGTGGGGTCGAGGTCGCTGAGGATGCGCAGGGCCTGGTCCTCGTGGCCTGCGGTGATGTCGGCGACGGAGGCGAGTGTGCGGTACGGCATGGGCCGCGGGGTCTTCGGGAGTTCGCCCGCGGCGGTCCGTACGGCGCGGGAGTGGGCGGCGATGTCGGCGGGCAGGGCGGAGCCGTCGGCGACCTTGGCGTTGAGCTTGTCCCACTCGTCGTAGAGCCGCTGGATCTCCTGGTCGAAGGCGATCTTGAAGGACTGGTTGGGGCGGCGGCGGGCGTACAGCCAGCGCAGCAGCTGAGGCTCCATGATCTTCAGGGCGTCGCCGGGGGTGGGCACGCCACCGCGGGAGGACGACATCTTCGCCATGCCGCTGATCCCCACGAAGGCGTACATGGGGCCGATCGGCTGCTTGCCGCCGAAGATGCTGCCGACGATCTGTCCGCCGACCTGGAAGCTGGAGCCGGGGGACGAGTGATCGACGCCGGAGGGCTCGAAGACGACGCCCTCGTAGGCCCAGCGCATCGGCCAGTCGACCTTCCACACCAGCTTGCCGCGGTTGAACTCGCTCAGCCGGACGGTCTCCGAGAAGCCGCACTCGGTGCAGGTGTACGTCAACTCGGTGGTGTCGTCGTCGTACGCCGTGACCGTGGTGAGGTCCTTGTTGCAGCCGCCGCAGTAGGGCTTGTACGGGAAGTATCCGGCGGAGCCGGTCCCGTCGTCCTCGGCCGCGGCGCCCGAGCCCTCGGCGGCCTCGAGCTCGGCCTGGTCGACGGGCTTCTGGCCCTGCTGCTTCTTGGGTGGGGCCTTCTTGGTGCGGTACTGGTCGAGGATCGCGTCGATGTCCGCGCGGTGCCGCATGGCGTGCAGGATCTGCTCGCGGTAGACGCCACTCGCGTACTGCTCGGTCTGGCTGATCCCGTCGAACTCGACGCCGAGCTCGGCCAGGGCGTCGATCATGGCGGACTTGAAGTGCTCGGCCCAGTTGGGGTGGGGGGAGCCCTTGGGGGCGGGCACGGAGGTGAGCGGGCGGCCGATGTGCTCGGCCCACGACGCGTCGATGCCGGGGACGCCGTTCGGCACCTTGCGGTAGCGGTCGTAGTCGTCCCAGGAGATGAGGTGCCGGACTTCGTGTCCGCGCCGGCGGATCTCGTCTGCGACGAGGTGCGGCGTCATGACTTCGCGCAGGTTCCCCAGGTGGATGGGCCCGGAGGGGGAGAGCCCGGACGCGACGACTACGGGTTTGCCCGGGGCCCGACGCTCCGACTCCTCGATGACCTCATCCGCGTAACGGGAGACCCAGTCGGTGGTCTCGGTGCTCTGACCCACGATCGGCACGTCCTTCTTTCCTCAGGGGTTCCGCCATCGCCCGAGCGCGCTGTTGTCCGCCGGGCTGACCACCCCATTCTCCCAGCTCCACCACCATCCACGAAAACGCCTTTTCATCGCCCCCTCCGCCCTTACCCGTCCCATACCAAAGGGCTCCGCCCCTTCGACCCCGCTGGGGCTTCGCCCCGGACCCACCAGGGGCTTCGCCCCTGGACCCCATCGGCCTGAACGGCCTCGTCCTCAAACGCCGGACGGGCTGAAAAATCAGCCCCTTGGGGGCACCTCTGGGGGCACCCCAAGCGGTAGCTGGGGGAGTTTGAGGAGCGGGGGTTCGGGGGCTGACCCCCGAACGGGGTCCGGGGCGGAGCCCCGAGCGGGTCCAGGGGCGCAGCCCCGAGGGGGCCTGGGGGCGCAGCCCCGAGCGGGTCCAGGGGCGCAGCCCATGGCCGGGGTCCGGGGCGGAGCCCCGAGCAGTCCAGGGGCGAAGCCCCGAGGGGGCCTGGGGGGCGGAGCCCCGTGGGGGTCAGGGGCGCAGCCCCGAGGGGGCCTGGGGGCGCAGCCCCGTGGGGGTCAGGGGCGCAGCCCCGAGGGGGCCTGGGGGCGCAGCCCCGTGGGGGTCAGGGGCGCAGCCCCGAGGGGGCCTGGGGGCGGAGCCCCCAGCGGGGTCCAGGGGCGCAGCCCCTTGGTATGGGACGGGTAGGGGCGGCGGGGGCGAAAACAACCCGCCCACACCCACCCGCGCCCAGAAAAACCGCTTTACCCCCCATGGGATACTGGCTACATCCACCGAACCCAAGACGAGAACGGCACCCACCCCATGGCCTCGGTCACGTCCCTCACCGCTCACGTCCACCAGCGCCTGGCGGACGCGCTGAACGCCGCCCTCCCCGCGGCGGCGGCCGGCGCAGACACCGACGTCGACCCCCTGCTGCGCCGGAGCGACCGAGCCGACTTCCAGGCCAACGGAATCCTGGCGCTGGCGAAGAAGACGAAGGCCAACCCGCGCGAGCTGGCGAGCGCCGTCGTCGAGCGGGTCGTGACCGGTGATGTGATCAAGGGCATCGAGGTGTCAGGACCCGGGTTCCTGAACATCACGATGACGGACAAGGCGATCATCGAGAACCTGGCGCAGCGCGCGGAGGACCCGGTGGCCCGCCTCGGAGTGCCGTACGCCGAAAACCCCGGCACCACGGTCATCGACTACGCCCAGCCGAACGTGGCGAAGGAGATGCACGTAGGCCACCTCCGTTCCGCGGTCATCGGCGACGCCCTGGTCCAGATCCTGGAGTTCGTCGGCGAGACGGTCGTCCGCAGGCACCACATCGGCGACTGGGGCACCCAGTTCGGCATGCTCATCCAGTACCTGATCGAGCACCCGCACGAGCTCGATCACAAGGACAGCGAGGTCTCCGGCGAGGAGGCCATGTCGAACCTGAACCGCCTCTACAAGGCGTCCCGTACGCTCTTCGACTCCGACGAGGAGTTCAAGACGCGGGCCCGCCGCAGGGTGGTCGACTTGCAGGCAGGCGACCCGGAGACCCTCGCCCTGTGGCAGAAGTTCGTGGACGAGTCGAAGATCTACTTCTTCTCGGTCTTCGACAAGCTGGACATGGAGATCAAAGACCCGGACATCGTCGGTGAGTCGGGTTACAACGACATGCTGGACGAGACCTGCCGCCTGCTGGAGGAGTCGGGCGTCGCGGTCCGCTCGGAGGGCGCGCTGTGTGTGTTCTTCGACGACATCAAGGGCCCGGACGGCAACCCGGTCCCGCTGATCGTGAAGAAGTCGGACGGCGGCTACGGCTACGCGGCGACCGACCTCTCCGCGATCAGGGACCGTGTCTTCAACCTGAAGGCGAGCACCCTGCTGTACGTGGTCGACGCCCGCCAGTCCCTGCACTTCAGGATGGTCTTCGAGACGGCACGCAGGGCGGGCTGGCTGAACGGCGACACGAAGGCCGTACAGCTGGCGTTCGGCACGGTGCTGGGCAAGGACGGCAAGCCGTTCAAGACCCGTGAGGGCGAGACCGTACGGCTGGTGGACCTGCTGGACGAGGCGATCGACCGCGCCACGGCCGTCGTACGGGAGAAGGACACCCAGGGTCAGCTGTCCGAGGAGGAGATCGCCGAGCGTGGTGCGCAGGTCGGCATCGGCGCGGTGAAGTACGCGGACCTGTCGACGTCCGCGAGCCGCGACTACAAGTTCGACCTGGACCAGATGGTGTCGCTGAACGGCGACACGAGCGTGTACCTGCAGTACGCGTACGCCCGTATCCAGTCGATCCTGCGCAAGGCGGGCTCCACCGAACCGGCCGCGCACCCGGAGCTCGAACTGGCCGACGCCGAGCGGGCCCTGGGCCTGCACATCGACCGGTTCGCGGAGACGCTCGCGGAGGCCGCCGCGGAGTACGCGCCGCACAAGTTGACGGCGTACTTGTACCAACTGGCGTCCCTGTACACGTCGTTCTACGACAAGTGCCCGGTCCTGAAGGCGGAGACTCCGGCCCAGGTCGAGAACCGTCTGTTCCTGTGCGACGTGACGGCCCGGACGCTGCACCAGGGGATGGCGCTGCTGGGCATCCGGACGCCTGAGCGTCTCTGACACAACGCACGGCACACGCCGCGGCCCGTCCTCTCCCCGCTGGGAGGACGGGCCACGGTCGTCAGGCCGGCTCAGCAGCTGGTCGTCCCGGTGAAGTTCCAGAACGCGGCCCTGGTCGCCTCGCCGGCCTTCCCGTCGACGGCGAGGTTGTAGTCGCCGACCGAGTTCAGGTAACGCTGCAGCGCACTGATCGTGTCGGGTCCGACCTTTCCGTCGACTTCGCCCGCGTCAAGGCCCAGGAGGTTGAAATACCGCTGGGCCGCGGTCCAGCTACTGGTGCCCAGCTTCCCGTCGATCTCGCCGGGGGTGTAGCCCGCGTTGCGCAGCCAGCACTGCCAGTTCTTGGCCCGCTGCACGTCCAGGCCGAGGTTGTTCACCTCGAGCACGGTGATGGCCTCAGCGCTCGCTACCGTCCCCGTGTCCTGCGCGGGTGCCGCGAAGGCGGTACCCGCGGCGGCCACGCCTCCGGCGGCGATCCCGACGACGGTGGCGACACTGACGAGCGTCCTGGTCATGGCTCGCATTTCGTTTCCCCTTCCGATGGGCGGAGCCGACCGCACCGACCGGCTCGGCAACGAGACTGCGGGTCGGGAGGCAGGCGTCGCCACAGCTGCCACAGAAGTGACGTCATCGCGGGACGTCACCCGCGCCGACCTGCGAGGACGTCGTCCGCCGGGTCGGTACGGCGGGACGGATCCGACGAGCGGTGACCGATTCCGTACGCGTGCGGGAATCGCGCTCGGGAGGGGTCCGTGGTTCCTGATGCAAGATGCGACGGGGAACGGGACCCGGAACGCGATGAGACGACCCGGACGCACGTCGAGGTCCGCACACGCGAGTGGGGAAACATGCCGCGTTGGAAAGAGCTGCCGACCGAACTTGATCCGCCCGTCCGCCAGTTGGCGGTGCGCCTGCGCCGGCTGAAGGACCACAGCGGGCTGACCATGCGGCAACTGGCCGCGAAAACGGGGTACAGCGCGAAGTCGTGGGAACGGTACCTGGGCGGCAGAACGCTGCCGCCCCCAGAGGCCGTCGAGGCGATGGCCCGGATCGGCGGCGACGATCCGACACGGCTGCTCGCGCTGCACGAGATCGCCACCGACGCCTGGGGAGGCAGGCGGGGAGCCACGTCCGTAACCAAAGCGACCCCTGCGACGGGACCAGCGAAGGCAGCGGAAGCAACCGTGGCCGTGCAGGTGCCGGAGAGCCCGCCGGCCGGGACCAAGAAGACGCGGCGGCGCGTACGTTCACCACGCGTCGCGCTCGTGGCGGGCGCGGTGACACTGATGGTGGCCCTCTCCGCGGCGGTCCTCGTGGTCGTACGGCCCCCGGACGGCGTGAGCAGAGCAGCGGCGGCTCCCGTCGCTCCGTCCGCTGCGGCGTCGCCGTCGCCGTCGAAGCCCACGTACACCTGCCGGATGGAGCGGATCGACGGCCACTGGTACGCGGGCAACAGCCGCACCCAGGATGCCCTCCTGGCGGACGGCTTCGCCGGGCCGAAGGTGGCCGAGGCGCAGTGTCTGCTGCGTCGGGCGGGCATCTCCCCAGGGAAGATCGACGGGATCTACGGTCCGCTGACGCAGCGCGCGGTCCAGATCATCCAGAAGCGGGCCGGGCTGCCCAAGGACGGGCTCGTCGGCCCGCACACCTGGAAAGCCCTTCGGGTCGGCCCGCACACCTGGAAAGTCCCCCAGGGATGACAGGAATGACTGGGATGACCGGGGGGACGACCCGGAATGGCACCGGGACGACGCGGACGACACCGTCGCCGGAACGCGTACGACTGGCCGCCGCGCTACGGGAGTTGAAGGCGCGCACGGGCCTGAGCCTGACAGGCCTGGCAGAGCGGAGCGCGTACAGCAAGTCCTCCTGGGACCGTTACCTGAGCGGCAAGGCGCTGCCGCCACGCCAGGCGGTGCAGGACCTGTGCCGCCTCGCCCGCGAACCGGACGGCCGGTGCCTCGCGCTGTGGGAGATCGCGGAGTCGGGGTGGAGCGGGCGGGCGACGGACGGGACGGGTACGGGCGCGGGTACGTGTACGGGTGCAGGCACAGGTACGGCTCCGATCCCGGCCCCGGACCTGGACCCGACTGCGGCTCCGGCTCCGGCTCCGGCTCCGGCTCCGGCTCCGAAGGAGGGCGTACGTGCCGGTCGCCAGCGCGCGGTCATGGCGGTGCTCGCGTCGGTGTGTGCCGTGGCCGTCGCGAGCGTGGCGGCGGCCCTCCTTCTCCCGCTGCGCGAGGAGGCCGAACCGCGGTCGTCCCGGTCCGCCTCCCCGGCATCGTCGGCTCCCGGACCCCGCTGCCGGGGGAACGCCTGTGAGGCCCAGGACCCGAGGCACATGAAGTGCCGTGACGCGGACTCCCTCGCCGTACGTCGTACGACCACCGGCGCCTGGGTGGAACTGCACTACAGCGAGAAGTGCGGGGCCAGTTGGGCGCGGACGTGGGGTACGCGCGTCGGTGACCGGCTGGAGATGACGGCGGGCGGTCCCCTCCGCAGTGTCGACATCACGGATGACGTCGACGCGGAGTCGTACGTCATGACGGACATGGCGGCGACCAGGCCCGGAGTTACCCTCCGGGCCTGCCTCTTGGCTGCGGCCGGCGGCGCCAAGGAGTGCGTTAGCGCTCCGCTGGGCGGGCCGTGAATCACCTGCGGGTCCGGTGGGGGCTGGTCGCGCAGTTCCCCGCGCCCCTAATAGGGCGCTGTCGTCGCCGTTGCTTGTGGAAGCGCCACCTGCCCCGTGACGAACTCGCTCCACAAGCCGAACCGTAGCTCATCCCCCTGCTTCGCCTTCGTCTCGGCGAAGCTGACCGTTCGGTCGCCGACTCGGCGTGTGGCGCCCCAGGTCAGTTCGAAGCGGCGGGTGCCTACGCGCTGTTCGGGCGGGGTCGGGCTGGGCGGGATGATCTCGTCCAGGGCCCAGCGGTAGCCGAGGTGGCGGTAGGGGGCGGTTACCGGCTCCCAGGTCAGTTCGAGGATCGTGTTGTTCGCCGGGATCACTACGAGGGCGCCGCGCATCCCGTTCGGGTGGCGGGTGTTGACGGCGTACACCTCCGCGGTGCCCTCGGGGTAGAGGTGGCTGGTCCCGCGTCCGACCAGCGAATCCGCGGGGCAGGCGTCGACACCGCCCGACTCGACCGTCGCACGGGCGCAGGTCGGGAAGGCGTCCGGGCGGAAGCCGAGCGCCTCGTCGAAGAGGAACACGAAGCGGCGGGCGGCGGCCGGAGGTCCCTCCGGTTCGGCCCGGCTGGTCCGGTCGAACCCGACGAGGACGCCCTTGCCGGACGTACCGCCGTCCGAGGTGACCTCACCGGCCAGGCCGTCGATGTTCCGCGGCCCCGGAACATCAGGTTCGTACGGCCGCTGCGGCCCACCCGGCGCGGGATCGGGCGGCACAGGGCTCCCCTCCGGCGCAGGATCGGCCAGCACCGGGCTCCCCTCCGATGCCGGAACAGGCCGCACCGGGCTCCCCTCCGATGCGGGACCAGACAGCGCCGAGCTCCCCTCCGCCCCGGCCCCGCCTGCTCCCGCACCAGCCCCACCAACTCCGTCCCCGACCACGCCGCCTCGCGAACCGCCCGCTCCCTCCGCCCCCTCCGCAGGCACCGCGACCAACACCACCCCCGCCACAGCCGCCGTAACCGCGGCAACCCCACGCCGCCGCCGTCCCCGTATCCCGTACCGCATGGCCCCCACCTCTCCCCTCCAACTCGTCAACCGCCCTCCCATACTCACCACCCCACCCCCGTTCTCCCGCCACCCCACCGTGCCAGGGGTCCACCAAACCCAGGGACCGCCGCACCCACCCACACCCCCACCAACGGCGGCAACGAACCCACAATGAACCCATGGCTGCACACAGGGAGTTGGGCGAGTTCCTGCGCTCGCGGCGGGCCAGGATCCGCCCGGAGGACGTCGGTTACGCCTCCGGTGCCGGGCTGCGGCGCGTACCGGGGCTCAGGCGCGAGGAGTTGGCGCATCTGGCGGGGGTGAGCGTCGACTACTACGTACGCCTGGAGCAGGGACGCAATCACAGCGTGTCCGACGCGGTCCTGGACGCGGTGGCGGAGGCGTTGCGCCTGGACGCGGACGAGCGGGAGCACCTCTTCCGTCTGGCCCGCCCGCAGAAACCGCAGGACGACCCCGGCGGCAGCTTCGACGCCCCGCGGCCCGAAGTGCGGCAGCTCCTGGACTGGATCACGGCTCCGGCGCTCGTCCTCGGCCGGCGTATGGACGTACTCGCCTGGAACCGCGCGGCCTCCGTCCTCATCACCGATTTCGCCGAACTCCCCCGCGATGAGCGCAACTTGGCGTACCTCCACCTCCTGCACCCGGACATCGGCCCCCGCTACCCGGACAGGGACTTCATCGCCCGAGAGGTCGTGGGCCATCTCCGTATCGCGTCCGGCCGCTTCCCCGAGGACCCCGAGCTGTGCCGACTCGTCGACCAACTCACCAAGCACAGCGAGGAGTTCAAGGGGCACTGGGAGCGCCACACGGTCCGTACGAAGTCGTACGGAGTGAAGCGCGTCGACCATCCCGAGGCGGGCCCGCTCACCCTCTCGTACGAGATCACGCACTTCCCCCAGGACCCGGACCAGACCCTGCTCGTCTACACCGCCGCTCCCGGTTCCCCGGAGGAGAAGGCACTGCAAGCCATGGCCAAAGGTTGAAGTGTCTGATCTTGTCCCGAAAGTATTCGATGCTGCATCGCTTTGGATCGCTAGCTGGGAGAGCAGGGAGAGCACCCATGCTGCCACTCGTGGAGACCGGCGAGGAACTGGACGAGGTCGTCGGCGACGAGGCGCTGTTGCGCCCCGCCGTCGCTGACCTGTGTGAACGGCTCGGCCTTGCCGGGCAACGGATCGTCCGCTTCGAGGAGGGTTCGCTGCCGGTGTACGCCATCGGCGGGGCGCACGTGGTCAAGCTGTATCCCGCCTTCGAGCAGGACGACTGCGTACGCGAGGAGAAGGTGCTGAGCCATCTGTACGGCCGACTCCCTATTCCCACACCGCAGTTGCACTCGGCGGGCGCGTACAAGAACGGCTGGCACTACGTCCTGATGTCCCGCCTGCCCGGCGTGGGCCTCGACCAGGAGTGGCCGCGAATCCCTTCCGCGGAGCGGGACCGGATCGTCACGGAGGCCGCCGAGGCCCTCGCCGCGCTGCACTCCGTGGACCCGGCACCGATCGCGACCGCCGTGGGCCCGGCGGACTGGCGCACGCTGATCGCCGGACAGCGGGCGCAGGCGGTCGAGCAGCAGCGGGCCTTCGGCCTCTCGCAGGGGTGGCTGGAACAGATCCCCTGGTTCCTGGACACGGTCCCGCTGCCGCCTCCGCCTCGACGCGTGCTCCTGCACACCGAGTTCATGCGCCAGCACCTGACGGTGGACCCCCAAGGCTGGCGCCTGACCGGCCTGTTCGACTTCGAACCGGCCATGATCGGCGACCCGGCGTACGACTTCGCGGCCGTGGGCATGTTCATGACGAGCTGCGACCCACGCCTGTTCAAGCGGTTCTACGACGCGTACGGCCGCCCCCCGATCAACCCCCGCGTCCTCATGGCGTACGGCCTCCTGCACCTCTACAGCAATCTGCCCTATTGCCTCCGCGAACTCCCCGCCCCGCCCAAGCCGACGCTGGACGCGCTCGCGGAGACATGGTTCGGCACGGTCTGATGGCCGGGCTCACCTGTGGTTATGCCTTGCGGCCGGCCGCCCCGTAGACATTGATGTCGGCATCGGTGACGTCGTTGATGTCCCGATAACGGATCTTCTCGATGTCGTCGAGGTTCTCGAAGTCGGCCGGGTCGATGGTTTCGGGGGCGGGTGCCGGGCTCGGGTGCCAGTGGTGGACGGGGACGACACCGGGCTCGTCGAGCTGGACGCCCGGCGTCTCGGTGAAGAAGCGCTCGACCTCGTCCTTGGCGCGGAGCACGAACGTGAACCCGCGCTCCGTGTACGTCCGTTGCACCGCGCGGATGCTCTCCGCGTTGAGGTCCTCGGTGATATGGCTGAGCACGAGACGGCTTCCGGAGGGCAGCGCGTCCATCAGCCCTCGTACAACGGGGTACGCGTCCTCGTCCTCGACAAAGTGCAGAATCGCGACCAGCGCGAGCGCGACCGGCTCGTCGAAGTCCAGGGTTTTCGCGGCCAGTTCGAGGATCTGCGCGGGGTTCCTGAAGTCCGCGTCGATGTAGTCGGTCCTGCCCTCGGGGCCGCTGGTGAGCAGGGCGCGCGCGTGGGCGAGTACCACCGGGTCGTTGTCGACGTACACGATCCGCGACTCGGGGATGATCCGCTGGGCGATCTGATGGACGTTCTCGCCGGTCGGCAGCCCCGTACCGATGTCGAGGAACTGCCGGATCCCCTCCTCCCGGGCCAGCCGGGTCACGGCCCGCCGCATGAAGTCCCGGTTGTGCCGCACATCGAGGTACCCACGCGGATTGGCCGCGAGTGCCGCAGCCGCCGCGGCGCGGTCGGTCGGGTAGTTGTCCTTGCCCCCGAGGAAGACGTCATAGACGCGCGCCGGATGCGCCTTGGTCGTGTCGATCCTCTTCCTCAGCTCGGCAGGATCCTGGCTGAGAGCATCACCACTCATGGAGACCTTCCCTCTTCACGTCATCAACCATCAGCTCACTCACCAAATCAGCAACAAGCTAACTCCTGGGGGGACTTGATGGTGCCCGACCGCTGCGCTCGGCTTGGGCGGGGTTCCGGTGGACCCGCGCTCGAGCCGTGAATGTCGCGTAGGGTCACGGGTTTCGCGAGTACGACTGCTTCTGGCGCGGCCTGCTGCTCGGCGGGCTGCGGCGGACAGCCCTTCAACGCGGCGCACGGCCGTCCCGGTCGCGCCTGGCAGGGGCGACCGGGACGGCTCACGCACGCCGACGCGGCGCGGCGCGGCGACAGCGGGTACTCCGTCGCCGACATCGCCACCCGCCTCCACCTGGCGGAAGGCACCGTACGCAACTACCTCTCGAACGCCATGCAGAAAACCCAGACCCGAACCCGCCACGAAGCAGCACGCTACGCACGCGAACACGACTGGCTGTAGCGGCGGGCGGGGCCGGCACGCTACCGCGCCCCTGAAGGAGGCCGCAGGCTTTGCTTCAAGGGGCGCCGGGCTGTATTGATTTGCGGCTCCGCCGCGTGGGCGCGACCAGCCACGCACTCGCAGCCGTCAACCCACAGAACCAACCGAGCTCTCCGAACCGCACACCCAGCGGAGCGCCACCGCGCTACCGCAACTTCTGCGCAACCTCCGTCGCCCAGTACGTCAGAACGTTCTGGGCCCCCGCCCGCTTGATCCCCGTCAGCGTCTCCAGAATCGCCCGATCCCGATCAACCCACCCCTTCTCCGCCGCAGCCTCGACCATCGAGTACTCCCCGGAGATCTGGTACGCGGCCACCGGCACATCCACCGAGTCCGCGACCCGCGCAAGAATGTCCAGGTAAGGCCCCGCCGGCTTGACCATCACCATGTCGGCGCCCTCCTCCAGGTCGAGCGCCAACTCCCGCATGGATTCCCGTACGTTGGCCGGATCCTGCTGATACGTCTTGCGGTCACCCTTCAGCGACGAGGCGACCGCCTCCCTGAACGGCCCGTAGAAGGCGGACGAATACTTCGCGGTATAGGCGAGGATCGCGACATCCTCCCGCCCGATCTGGTCCAACGCATCCCGGACGACACCGATCTGACCGTCCATCATCCCGCTCGGCCCCACCACATGCGCACCCGCGTCGGCCTGCACCTGGGCCATCTCCGCGTACCGCTCAAGCGTTGCGTCGTTGTCGACGCGCCCCTGTGCGTCGAGGACACCGCAGTGCCCGTGATCCGTCGTCTCGTCGAGGCAGAGGTCGGACATGACGAGCAGCTCGTCGCCGACCTCGGCCCGTACGTCACGCAGGGCGACCTGCAGGATCCCGTCCGGGTCGGTCCCCGGCGTCCCGACGGCGTCCTTCTTGGACTCCTCCGGAACGCCGAACAGCATGATCCCGGAGACCCCCGCCTCCACAGCCTCCAACGCCGCCTTCTTCAGGCTGTCCCGCGTGTGCTGCACGACCCCGGGCATCGCGGCGATCGGCACCGGCTCGCTGACGCCTTCGCGGACGAACGCGGGGAGGATGAAGTCGGCCGGGTGCAGCCGGGTTTCGGCGACCATGCGGCGCATGGCGGGAGTGGTACGCAGCCGCCGCGGCCGCGTACCGGGGAAGGATCCGTACTTCGTCATGCCCTCTACGCTACGCCCGCCCCAGCACCACCTTTGCCGACGCGGAGTCGGGGATCACGGGGCCGCATCCAGGCCCCGTTGCCTTCCTCGCGGCCCGCGATCCAGCTCCGCATGCGAACCCCATACAGCGGGTCCAAGCTGGTGAAAGGGCCTCTTCACCGCGCAGCCCGTACGCCGGCGCTCCCCGGAGGACGCGATGACCACCGCCGATCACCTCCCCGACCTCTTCGCCCTCTCCGACATCCACGGCCCGGTGCTACGGCCCGACGACCCCGGCTACGCCGACGAGGTCACCGGCTTCAACCTGGCCGCGCGGCACACCCCCGACCTGGTCGTGGGGGCGACCGGCGCCGACGACGTGGTGACCGCGATGCGCTGGGCGCACGCCACGGGCACCCCCGTCGCCGTCCAGGCCACCGGGCACGGCGCGAACTTCCCCATCGACAGCGGCCTGTTGATCAACACCGCCCGCATGACCGACGTACGGATCGATCCCCGTGACCGCACCGCGACGATCGCCGCCGGAGCGAAGTGGCGGCACGCCCTGGAGGCGGGCGCGCCACACGGCCTCGCCGGGCTCAGCGGCTCGTCCACGGACGCGGGCGCCGTCGGCTACACGCTGGGCGGCGGCCTACCCGTGCTCGGCCGGGCCTACGGGTACGCCGCCGACTACGTACGCTCCTTCGAGGTCGTCACGGCCGACGGAACCCCGCGCGAGACGAACGCCGAGCAAGAGCCAGAGCTGTTCTGGGCGCTGCGCGGCGGCAAGGGCAACGTAGGCGTAGTGACCTCGATGGTCACCGAACTGCTGCCGCTGTCCCGCATCCTCGGCGGCGCAATCTACTGCCCCGGCGAGCACGCCGAGCCCCTGCTCCGCGCCTGGACTGACTGGACCCGCACAGTCCCGAACGAAATGTGCTCGGCGTTCACCCTGCTTCGCCTCCCGCCCCTGCCGGAGATCCCGGAACCCCTGCGCGGCGGCTTCTGGGCCCGCGTAGCGATCGCCTGGACCGGCGACACGGCCGAGGGCGAACGCCTCATCGCCCCGATGCGCGAGGCCGCGCCGGTGGCGGTCGACACCGTGGCGGAGATGGACTACACGTCCATGGACGACATCTACGCGGACCCGCACGACCCGCTCCCCGCCCGCGAATCCTGCACCCTGCTACGCGACCTGCCCCCCGACGCGATCCGCACCTACCTGGACCACGCAGGGCCGACGGCGCCCCCCGACTACCCGCTCCTCCTGGTCGAACTCCGCCACATGGGCGGCCAGCTGTCCCGCCCCACAGCAATCGAGGACGCGATCTGCGCCCGAGACGCCGAGTACGTCCTGACCTCGGTAGCCGTGATCCCCGACTCCCGCATAGCCACCGCAGCGGAGACAGCCACGTCCGCCCTGCACTCAGCGATGTACCCCTACGGCACAGGCCTGACCATGGTCAACCTCCACGGCCGCCCCGGCGACACCCTGGACCGCTCCCGAGCCTGGACCCCCGAGGTCTACGACCACCTACGCCAAACCAAGCAAACCTACGACCCCGAAAACCTCCTCCGCTTCGGCCACACGGTGCCACCGGCAGCAGCGTAAGAGGGGGCCGCGCCAGGGGCGCGGGCCTGTATCAATTTGCGGCTCCGCCGCGCTCAGTGCCCCTTTAGGGGCGCGGGGAACTGCGCGCCCAGCCACGACGGGCCCGCAGCGTCAAACCGCACACCAGCCCCCTCAGGGGCGCGGGGAACTGCGCGACAAACCACGACGCACCCGCAGCATCACAACGCACCCCAGCCACCCCAAGGGGCGCGGGGAACTGCGCGAGCAACCACAACGCACCCGCACCCGCCCAACCGCCGGAGGCACCCCGCGTCAAACCGGCAACCCCCGGAGGGGCTACGTAGTAGACCGCCGCCGCCGAGCCCCCGGCCTCCGCTCACTGGGCCGCGTAACCGGCCCCCCGGCCTCCACAGCCGCAGCCCGCCGCCGCGACCCAAACTCCGCAAGCGCCTCCGCCAGCTTGTGAACAGACGGCTCCGGAGCCATCACGTCAACCCGCAGCCCATGCTCCTCAGCCGTCTTCGCCGTAGCCGGCCCAATACAGGCGATCACCGTCACGTTATGCGGCTTACCCGCAATCCCGACCAGGTTCCGCACGGTCGACGACGACGTGAACAGCACCGCATCGAACCCACCGCCCTTGATCGCCTCCCGAGTCTCCGCAGGCGGAGGCGACGCCCGCACGGTCCGGTACGCCGTGACGTCGTCAACCTCCCAGCCCAGCTCAATCAGCCCCGCCACCAACGTCTCCGTGGCGATATCGGCCCGAGGCAGAAACACCCGGTCGATCGGGTCGAAGACGGGGTCGTACGGAGGCCAGTCCTCAAGAAGCCCCGCAGCCGACTGCTCCCCCGAAGGCACCAGATCCGGCTTCACACCAAAGGCAACGAGCGCCTTCGCCGTCTGCTCCCCCACCGCAGCGACCTTGATGCCCGCGAAGGCGCGCGCATCAAGCCCGTACTCCTCGAACTTCTCCCGCACCGCCTTGACCGCGTTCACCGAGGTGAAGGCGATCCACTCGTACCGCCCGGTCACGAGCCCCTTGACCGCCCGCTCCATCTGCTGAGGCGTCCGCGGCGGCTCGACGGCGATCGTCGGCACCTCGTGCGGTACGGCTCCGTAGGACCGCAACTGGTCGGAGAGCGACGCCGCCTGCTCCTTCGTACGCGGCACGAGAACCTTCCAGCCGAACAGCGGCTTGGACTCGAACCACGACAACTGCTCACGCTGGGCAGCGGCGGAATGCTCACCGACCACGGCTATCACCGGCCGCCCGCCTTCAGGCGAGGGCAGCACCTTGGCCTGCTTCAGCGTCTGCGCGATGGTGCCGAGCGTCGCGGACCAGGTCCGCTGCCGGGTGGTCGTACCGGCGATGGTGACGGTCAGCGGCGTATCGGGCTTGCGTCCGGCGGCCACCAGCTCGCTCGCGGCGGCGCCGACGGAGTCCAGGGTCGAGGAGACGACGACGGTCCCGTCGGACGCGCCGACCTCGGACCACAGCCGCTCGGAGGCCGTGGCCGCGTCCACGAACCGCACGTCCGCGCCCTGCGCGTCGCGCAGCGGAACACCCGCGTACGCGGGCACTCCGACGGCCGCGGCGATACCGGGGACGACCTCGAAGGGCACGCCCGCGGCAGCGCAGGCCAGCATCTCCTGGGCGGCACAGGTGTCGAGCCCGGGGTCACCGGTGACGGCACGTACCACCCGCCTGCCGCTGCGTGCGGCCTCCATGACAATATGGGCCGCGTCCCTCGACGCGGGGGCACCAGCGGTTGTTGACGCGCCGTCAACTACCGTCAGCTGAGGCGTGTCCGGGCCCGATTCCGTGTCCAGCACGGTCACGCCTTGTCTGGCGTGCGTACGGACGACGTCGAGCACTTCGGGCTCGGCGATCAGGACATCCGCGTTCGCCAGCGCCTGTACGGCGCGCAGTGTGAGCAGTCCCGGATCCCCGGGTCCGGCACCGAGGAAGGTGACGGAGCCGTGTTCCAGGCCGGCGGGAAGGGTGGTGGGGCTCAATGTGCTCGCTCCCCCATCAGACCGGCCGCGCCCTTGGCAAGCATCTCGGCAGCGAGTTCACGGCCGAGCGCCATTGCTTGGTCGTACGTCTCGGGCACGGGACCGGTGGTGGACATCTGCACCAGCGCCGAGCCGTCGGTCGTGCCGACGACGCCGCGCAGGCGCATTTCCTTGACAATCTGCCCGTCGGCCTGGGGGTCCCCCCGCTCGAGCGGAGCCGAGAGTGGGGGAAGGTCGGCCAACGCACCGACAGGTGCGCTGCAGCCGGCCTCCAGGGAGGCGAGCAGGGACCGCTCGGCGGTCACGGCGGCCCGGGTGACCGGGTCGTCGAGTGCGGCGAGCGCCGCGACGAGGTCCGCGTTGTTCGCGGCGCATTCGATCGCGAGCGCCCCCTGGCCGGGGGCGGGCAAAACCATGTCGACCGAGAGGAACTCGGTCACTTCGTCGATCCGGCCGATCCGGTTGAGCCCGGCGGCGGCCAGTACGACGGCATCCAGCTCGCCCTTGCGGACGTACCCGATCCGGGTGTCGACGTTCCCCCGGATCGCGACCGTCTCGATGGTCAGCCCGTGGCAGCGCGCGTACGCGTTCAACTGGGCCATGCGCCGCGGCGAACCGGTGCCCACGCGAGCGCCGTCCGGCAGCTCTGCGAAGCTCAGCCCGTCGCGGGCGACGAGCACGTCCCGCGCGTCCTCGCGTACCGGCACCGCGGCCAGTGCGAGGTCGTCGGGCTGCGCGGTCGGCAGGTCCTTGAGGGAGTGCACGGCGAAGTCGACCTCGCCGCGCAGCAGCGCCTCGCGCAGCGCGGTCACGAAGACGCCCGTGCCGCCGATCTGCGCGAGGTTCTCGCGCGAGACGTCGCCGTACGTGGTGATCTCGACGAGCTCCACGGACCGCCCGGTCACCCGGCTCACGGCGTCAGCCACCTGCCCGGACTGGGCCATGGCGAGCTTGCTGCGCCTCGTCCCCAGCCTCAGGGGGCCGCTCTCCGGCCCCGTTCGCCGCTCAGTCATGCTCGCCCTCGGTTCTTGGCGTTCTCGGTGCTGATGTCATCGGTGGCCCGTGAGACGGAGTCGACCGTCTCCTGGTCCAGGTCGAACAGGGTCCGCAGTGCGTCCGCGTACCCGGCGCCTCCGGGCTCGGCCGCGAGCTGCTTGACCCGTACGGTCGGCGCGTGCAGCAACTTGTCCACCACGCGCCGCACGGTCTGGGTGATCTCGCCCCGCTGCTTCTCGTCGAGCCCGGGCAGCCGCCCGTCGAGCCGCGCGATCTCGCTCGCGACGACATCGGCGGCCATGGTGCGCAGCGCGACGACGGTGGGTGTGATGTGCGCGGCCCGCTGGGCGGCCCCGAAGGCGGCGACCTCGTCGGACACGATCCGCCGGACCATGTCCACGTCGGCCGCCATCGGTACGTCGGCGGAGGCCTCGGCCAGCGACTCGATGTCCACGAGCCGCACGCCGAGCAGCCGGTGCACGGCCGCGTCGATGTCGCGCGGCATGGCGAGGTCGAGCAGCGAGAGCACGGGCACCGGGCGCGGGGCCTCGACGACGGGCTCGGGCTTACGACGCTCGGGCACCCGCCCGATGGCGGCCGCGGTAGCGGCCAGCGCGGCGATGACGGCGGCGTCGGACTCGGGCGTACGGGCGTCTTGTGCACGGCGGCGGCGGTCGACCGTCGCGTTGTCCACCCAGGCCGCGTGCTGCTCCAGGGCCGCCGCGTCCAGGCCCGCCACGGCGGCCTCTCCCATGACGGAGAAGGCGGCGGCGCCCTGCACGGGCGACAGGTCCAGCGGACAGCCGTCGTCGGTGCCGACGCTGGTGGGCGGCAGGTCCTCGCGTACGACACGGGGGGTGGCCGCGCGCTCCTCGGCGGGCGCTCCCGTACGGCCCTCGACGGCCGCGGCGACAGCGTCGGCGGTCAGCACGAGCCCCGTCGCACCCGTACAGGACACCGCGACATCGGCACGTGTCAGCTCGGCCGGCACCGCTTCCATCGGTACCGCGCGGGCCGCCACGTCCGTATCGCCGCCGTCCATCAGAATCTGGGTGAGGCGCTCGGCGCGATCCAACGTGCGGTTGGCGATGACCACTTCGGCCACCCCGGCGCGCGCGAGCGTCGCCGCGGCCAGCGAGGACATGGAGCCCGCGCCGATCACGAGGGCCCGCTTGCCGGCGGCCCAGGCCTGGACGTCCGCGCCCGAGGTCAGCTGCTCCAGGCCGAACGTCACCAGGGACTGCCCGGCCCTGTCTATGCCCGTCTCGGAGTGGGCGCGCTTGCCGACCCTGAGCGCCTGCTGGAACAGGTCGTTCAGCAGCCGCCCCGCCGTGTGCACTTCCTGCGAGGTGGCGAGCGCGTCCTTGATCTGGCCGAGGATCTGGCCCTCGCCGATCACCATCGAGTCCAGACCACAGGCCACGGAGAACAGGTGGTGAACCGCCCGGTCCTCGTAGTGCACGTACAGATAGGGCGTGAGTTCCTCGAGCCCGACCCCGCTGTGCTGCGCGAGCAGCGTGGAGAGCTCGGCGACGCCCGCGTGGAACTTGTCCACGTCGGCGTACAGCTCGATCCGGTTGCAGGTGGCGAGCACCGCGGCCTCGGTGGCCGGCTCGGCGGCGATCGTGTCCTGGAGGAGCTTGATCTGCGCGTCCGCGGACAGCGCGGCCCGCTCCAGCACGCTGACCGGAGCGCTGCGGTGACTCAGCCCGACGACGAGAAGACTCATGCCGGCATCACGGCGGGGACATCCCCGTCCGGCCCTTCCCTGATCTCCTTCGCCGCCGCGGCCTCGGCCTCGAGCACGGCCTCGGCTTCCTCGCCGGCCTTGCGCTGCTCGTGGAAGGCGAGGATCTGCAGCTCGATGGAGAGATCGACCTTGCGTACGTCGACGCCGTCCGGCACGGAGAGCACGGTCGGCGCGAAGTTCAGGATGGACGTCACACCCGCGGCGACGAGCCGCTCGCAGACCTGCTGGGCCGCCCCGGCGGGGGTGGCAATCACGCCGATCGACACACCGTTGTCCTTGATGATCTTCTCGAGGTCGTCGGTGTGCTGCACGGGGATTCCGGCGACGGGCTTCCCGGCCATGGCGGGATCGGCGTCGATGAGAGCGGCGACCCGGAAACCGCGCGAGGCGAAGCCGCCGTAATTGGCCAGTGCCGCGCCGAGGTTACCGATACCGACGATCACAACCGGCCAGTCCTGGGTGAGGCCCAGCTCGCGGGAGATCTGGTAGACGAGGTACTCGACGTCGTAACCCACACCGCGCGTCCCGTACGAGCCGAGGTAAGAGAAGTCCTTGCGCAGCTTCGCGGAGTTGACCCCCGCGGCGGCCGCGAGCTCCTCGGAGGAGACCGTGGGTACCGAGCGCTCCGACAGTGCGGTCAGCGCACGGAGGTACAGCGGAAGCCTGGCGACGGTGGCCTCGGGAATCCCTCGGCTGCGGGTCGCCGGTCGGTGAGTTCGGCCAGTTGCCACGGTGCTCCTGCGGGTAGAGCGGGGCTGCAGGCGGTCACGCGTCCGACCGCCCCGTCGACAGCAGGCTATGTCTTTGTGAATGCATGCACAAAGATGGTGTCCGATTTGCCCGCCCAACGTGACCGGGGTCACGCGACTCCGCCACATGCGTATGGAACCGGCGCAAAGGCGCCTTCGTTCCCTGCTTGAAGGGGGCAAAGCCGTACACACTCCTCTACGCTCCCCGCCCCCGAGGCCAAACCGCACCCGATCCTAAGTGACTTTGCGAACCACTTGGAGTGCCCGGAAGGGCCACGGTTCGGTTACGCACACAGTCCTCACTCCGCGAGGGCTTTGCGCAACCTTCCCTCGTCCACCCGCCAGAACGTGTGCTGCACACCATCCACCAGCACCACCGGGATCTGCTCCCAGTAGGCGCGATGCAGTTCCTCGTCCCGCGTGATGTCCTTCTTCTCCCAGGGCACACCGAGTTCCCCGCAGACCTTCTCGACCACGACCTCGGCGTCCTCGCACAGATGACAGTCGGGCTTCCCGATCAGCGTGACCAGCCGCTCGTGCGGCGCCTTCTTCTCCGTACGGCGGTCAGTACGCCGAAAGATGGGACTCATACGAGCCATTCTCACCCGACATCCGCACCCCGTCAGGTGCGCGGCTTTCCCGCAATTCGGCGTCATCACCGGTGCGCGACAAGTCAGAAACGGCCCGTAGCCGTAACGACACGGTCGCGGAGAGTTCACACCCTTCAAACCTCCCGACTCCGGAAGTAACGCTGAGACTGGCTATGCTCACGCCATGGCCGCTCTCGGATGGCTCACTCCCCGTAGGCGCTCCGCCACGGCGCGGAGCGTGTTGGCAGGCGAGGCCTCGGCGGAGGCAGCGCGCAAGTCCTCCCAGGAACTGGAGGAACTCGCGCACGAAGCCACGCCCGAAACCGCCGCGGAGGAACCGGAATTCCCGGTCCTCGGCGACGACAAGGCCGCCGCCTTCTTCGACCTCGACAACACCGTGATGCAGGGCGCCGCGCTGTTCCACTTCGGCCGCGGCCTCTACAAGCGGAAATTCTTCGAGACCCGCGACCTCTACCGCTTCGCCTGGCAGCAGGCCTGGTTCCGGCTGGCCGGTGTCGAGGACCCCGAGCACATGCAGGAGGCGCGCGACTCCGCGCTGTCCATCGTGAAGGGCCACCGGGTCGCCGAGTTGATGTCGATCGGCGAGGAGATCTACGACGAGTACATGGCCGAGCGCATCTGGCCCGGCACCCGCGCCCTCGCCGAGGCCCACCTCGACGCGGGCCAGAAGGTATGGCTCGTCACCGCCGCCCCCGTCGAGATCGCCACGGTGATCGCCCGCCGCCTCGGCCTGACCGGCGCCCTCGGCACGGTCGCCGAATCGATCGACGGCGTCTACACCGGCAAGCTCGTCGGCGAACCCCTGCACGGCCCCGCGAAGGCGGAGGCAGTACGGGCGTTGGCGGCGGCGGAGGGCCTGGACCTGAGCCGCTGCGCCGCGTACAGCGACTCGCACAACGACATCCCGATGCTCTCGTTGGTCGGGCACCCGTACGCGATCAACCCCGACAGCAAGCTCCGTAAGCACGCCCGCACCCTCGACTGGCGCCTGCGCGACTACCGCACCGGCCGCAAGGCGGCGAAGGTCGGCATCCCCGCGGCGGCCGGCGTCGGCGCGGTCGCGGGCGGCACGGCGGCCGCGATCGCCCTGCACCGCCGCCGCCGCTGACACCGGCCCCAACCGTCCGGAATTGCCCGCGTGTACGAACACGCGGGCAATTCTGCTGTCTTACCCTCACCCCGCCCCCGCCAGTCCCGTTGGCGACAGACGGCCACAACACGCCCCGGGCTCGGCCGGAATGCGAAGCAATTCGATCAACTACCGGTCACTGTGTGGCACTTGATCAGACGCCGATACGTCACAGAAGCGACGGAATCGATGATTTGAGCAACTGGGCGTAGCACTGCCTGTACGAAGCGTTATTCTCCTCAGACGCATGACGGACCTCACACGTCGCTACGACGGGTGAATCATCCGGTACTGCACGTGATGGAAGCTCTGCCTCTGGGAGTCCCGTGTACCCACACGTCGGGGTTGACGCCTCGGGCCTGGCTACGCTCCGCGCGGCGGTCCTCGACCACCTGCGCGGCTTCGTCCCCACCGCGTACGCCGTCCCCGCCCTCGCTGTCTCCGCCGCGCCCCTCAGCCCGTGCTATGCACTGGCCGAGGGCATCGAACGGGGGCCGGCGCGGAGCGCCGTCGTTGAGGGGCGGCGGTCGGGCGACGGGCGGGCCGTGGGCAGACGGGGTCGTACGAGCGCGTCGGCCACCACCACCGCCCGCCGCCCGGCCGCGGACAGTGACAGCGCCCGGATGATGGACCTCGTGGAACGCGCCCAGGACGGCGAGGCCGAGGCCTTCGGGCGCCTCTACGACCAGTACAGCGACACGGTGTACCGCTACATCTACTACCGCGTGGGGGGCAAGGCGACCGCGGAAGACCTCACGAGCGAGACCTTTCTGCGGGCGCTGCGGCGCATCGGGACCTTCACCTGGCAGGGCCGCGACTTCGGCGCCTGGCTGGTCACGATCGCCCGCAACCTCGTCGCCGACCACTTCAAGTCGAGCCGCTTCCGCCTGGAAGTGACCACCGGCGAGATGCTCGACGCCAACGAGGTCGAGCGCTCCCCCGAGGACTCCGTCCTGGAGTCCCTGTCGAACGCGGCACTTCTGGACGCCGTACGCCGCCTCAACCCGCAGCAGCAGGAGTGCGTGACCCTGCGCTTCCTCCAGGGCCTCTCGGTCGCCGAGACCGCTCGCGCGATGGGCAAGAACGAGGGCGCGATCAAGACCCTCCAGTACCGGGCCGTGCGCACGCTGGCCCGGCTCCTGCCCGAAGACGCCCGCTGAGAACCCGTATCGCAGCCTCACCCACCCCGCACACCTCCTTACCCTCTGCGACGCTCAACTCACCCTTCGTCGCCGTCTGTTGGTCCCGCGGTCCGATCATCCGTAGTCCGTAACCCAAGTGCCGAGAGGCTCGTTGTGCGGGATACAGGCTCCCTGTGGTCACCTCTGGCCGTCCCTGATCACCCGATCGTGTGGAACCGATCAGAGAGTGCAACCCTCAGGACCCCCTGGGGAGTCGACCGTCATGACGAGAGGAGGTGCCGCCAGTGATCGCGAACGTATCGGCACACCGGCGGGCGAACGCCTTCGCCCAGGCCCTGGAGGAGCAGTCCGACGGGGCCACGGCGGCCGAGCAGTCCGAAGGTCCGGCGGCGGAACCCACGGAGTCGTCCGGCGAGTCCGGTCAGTCCGAGCGGAGCCGGATGCTGTCCCTGGCGACCGGACTCGGCGAGCTGCCCAAGCCGGCGATGGACCCCGAGGTCAAGGTCGTTCAGCGGGCCCAGCTGGTGGCCGCGATGGAGGCCATGCTGCAGGAGGGCACGGCCGCGGGGGGCGACGCGGCGGAACCTTCGGTACCGGGGCAGAGGGCGCACCGGGGGCGGGGTGCGCACCGGGCGACCGGCCTCGGAAAGCTGCGACCGCGGTCCCGGCTTTCCAAGGGGCTCGCCGCGGGCGGGCTCACCGTGGGGGTGGCGGCGGGAGCGTTCAGCGGCGTCGCGGCCGCCAGTTCCGACGCCCTGCCCGGTGACTCGCTCTACGGGCTCAAGCGCGGCATGGAGGACCTCAAGCGAGGCATGGCCGACGGCGACAACGACCGCGGCCGGCTCTACCTCGACCAGGCCTCCACGCGGCTGAGCGAGGCACGCCGGCTGATCGAGCGCGACCGCTCAGGGCCCCTCGACCACGAGTCCATGGGCGAGATCCGCCGTGCGCTGTCCGGCATGCGCCACGACGCCTCGGAAGGCCACCGGCTGCTGCACGAGGCGTACGAGCGCGATCCCGACTCGCTGGCTCCCATCCAGACCCTCTCGGCCTTCTCCCATTCGCACCGCGACAGGTGGGGCGAGCTGCGCGACCGGCTGCCCGCGCAGCTCGGCGACGTCAGCCGACAGGTCAGCTCGGTCTTCGACGCCATAGACCTGGAGGTCGATCCGCTGCGCTCACTGCTGCCGGAGCTCCCCTCGCGGGAGGGCACCAGCCGCAGCCCGGGCTCCGGCGAGTCCTCCGCCGACTCCTCCGACCAGGACCGCCCGACCGCCCCCAGCGCCACCGGCAACTCCCCCGGCGGCGGCAACTCCAGCAGCGGCAACCCCGAGCCGTCCACCTCGGACACGGAGGACGACGGCCTGCTGGGCGGCAACACGGGCGGCCTCCTGGAACCGCCCACGGCAGACGCCAGCACCACCCCGTCCGACAACACCACCCCATCGGCCAAGCCCGACGTCACGGTCCCGCCACTGCTCCCGGGGCTCCTCCCGGGGCTGGGAGTGGAGAACGAGAACACGGAGTAGTTTCTGCTGATACGTCGGTGGGGGCGCCCTCTTCGAAGAGGGCGCCCCCACCGACGTATCCAGGCCTCTTGAAAAAACACCGACCGCCGCTGCACGAGCAGCTTGGCCCCTCCTGTCTGCTGCCCTCGCACTGCTTCGCAGCCACACCGCGGTAGCGGCATATCGAGCACTGCGGACAGCTGCGCCGGACTCCGTCCGGCGGCTCCGGACGACCGGACTCCGGCGCGTCTGGGCCGACCGTCAGAAGAAGACCGACCTGCGCTGTACCAGCAACTTGTAGAGCGTGTGCTGGATCTGCTCCCTGACTTGGTCCGTCAGGTTGAACATCAGCATCGGGTCCTCGGCTGCCTCCGGCGGGTAGCTGTCCGTCGGGATCGGCTCGCCGAACTGGATCGTCCACTTCGTCGGAAGCGGCACCGCGCCCAACGGGCCCAGCAGCGGGAACGTCGGCGTGATCGGGAAGTACGGGAAGCCCAGGACGCGGGCGAGCGTCTTGGCGTTGCCGATCATCGGGTAGATCTCTTCCGCTCCGACGATCGAGCAGGGGATGATCGGCGTGCCCTGGCGGAGGGCCGTCGACACGAAGCCGCCGCGGCCGAAGCGCTGGAGCTTGTAGCGGTCGCTGAACGGTTTGCCGATGCCCTTGAAGCCCTCCGGCATCACGCCGACCAACTCGCCGCGCTGCAGCAGCCGTTCCGCGTCCTCCGCGCAGGCGAGCGTGTGACCGGCCTTGCGGGCCAGCTCGTTGACCACCGGCAGCATGAAGACCAGGTCGGCGGCCAGCAGGCGGAGATGGCGGCCGTCGGGGTGGTTGTCGTGCACCCCGACCTGCATCATCAGGCCGTCCAGCGGCAGCGTCCCGGAGTGGTTGGCGACGATCAGCGCCCCGCCGTCGGACGGGATGTTCTCGATGCCCTTCACTTCGACGCGGAAGTACTTCTCGTAAATCGGCCGCAGCATCGACATCAGGACCTGGTCGGTGAGCTCCTGGTCGTAACCGAAGTCGTCGACCTCGTAGTCGCCCGTCAGCCGCCGCCGCAGGAAGGCCAGACCATGCGCGATGCGCTGATCCCAACCACCGCCCTGCCGCTCCGGCTCGGATGCGGTTTCCTCGGGCGTCACCGGCACATCTGTCACAGGAACATCATCCTGCAGAATCGTTCGGCCAGGCAGGGGCTGGACCTCACGTACCCCCGCGGGCTCGCCCTTGAGCCGGCTCCCCGCACCGCGGCGCCGCGCCGGCCGGTGCACGGCGCTCCCACGGGACCGGTCGTCGTCGAACGGAATGACCTTGGCGTCCGCCATCGTTGATGCGCTCCTCAGTTGGCGCTCTGCGTCGGGGGGTGGCCACCGCCCAGGAGGGACAGCCCGGCGATCCGGTCGACAGCCCCCGCAAGGGCTTCCGGCGGCAGGAGTCCGGGTCCGCGGCTGCGTGCGAAGTCCGCGAAGGTCTCCGCGGTCGTGTACTTCGGCCGGAAACCCAGCGTCTCGCGCATCTGCTTGGTCGCCACGACCCGGCCATGGGTGAGCAGCCGCAGCTGCTCGGGCGAGAAGTCCGTCATACCCAGCGTACGCACTGCCGTGCCCACCCAGCTGACCGCGGGCAGCAGCAGCGGAACCGTGGGCCGGCCGAGCCTGCGCGCGCACTGCGAGAGCAGCAGGACCCCGTCGCCGGCGATGTTGAACGTCCCGCTGTTGAGCGTCCCGCGCTCCGGCTCGTGCGAGGCGATCCGCAGCACGTCGATCACATCGTCCTCGTGCACGAACTGCAGCCGCGGGTCATAGCCGAACACGGTCGGCAGCACGGGCAGCGAGAAGTACGCGGCCAGCGGCGAATCCGCGCTCGGCCCGAGGATGTTCGCGAACCTCAGCACACACACGGCCACATCGGGCCGACGCCGCGCGAAGCCGCGTACGTACCCCTCGACCTCCACCGTGTCCTTCGCGAAGCCGCCGCTGGGCAGCGACTTGGGCGGCGTCGTCTCCGTGAACACGGCCGGATCCCGGGGCGCCGACCCGTACACGTTCGTACTGGACTTCACGACCAGCCGCTTGACCGCCGGGGACTTCTGGCACGCGCCGAGCAACTGCATGGTGCCGATGACGTTGGTCTCCTTGACCGAGGCCCGGCTGCCGCTGCCCAGTGGGGTGCCCGAGACGTCCATGTGCACGACCGTGTCGACGGAGTACTCGGCGAGCAGGCGCGCGATCGTGGGCTGCCTTATGTCGGCCCGTACGAAATCGGCTCCGCCCAGGTGGTGCTCGGGCTGGACCGCGTCGACGGCGACCACCCGGTCCACCTCGGGGTCACGCTGGATCCGCCGTACGAAACGGCCCCCGAGCTGCCGGGCCGCTCCGGTCACGAGCACGATCTTCCCCAAGATCAGCGCCTTCCTTCCAGCCCTAGGTGGCTTCCTGCTCGTACTCTTCGCACTCTGCCGCGTTCCCCGTGGCGGCCCACGTTAGCGGGTAGATGTTGCGCTGTGGTGACCACCCGATGCACGAAGTCACGACGGACGCGGACAGACGACGAGACCAAGCCAATGACGTCCCATCGGACGCTGCCAACGACGTTCCACCGGACGCGATCGGCGACGTACGACCCGAACATGCCGATGTCGTACGACCCGGCCAATCCGACGTCGTACGACCACACCGCGCCGACCGGGTATGGCTGTGGCCTCCCACCGATGAGTGGGAGGCCACAGAGCGCCTGCTTGTCGCATCGGCGCGCAACACCGTGGGCACGGCCGTGAGGGCGGATCCGCCGGGGCGGGTTCATGGCCCTACGACCTACTGCCTACTTCTTGTTGCGACGCTGAACGCGCGTGCGCTTGAGCAGCTTGCGGTGCTTCTTCTTCGCCATCCGCTTACGCCGCTTCTTGATAACAGAGCCCACGACTACCCTCGCTCACTTCTCGGACAACCCCCGCAACAGCGGGGACAATCACTCGGTGCGGGGCTGCATTGGGGCCCACACGACCTACGGGGGGCCAGCCTACCCCGACAGAGCTCCGAGCTTGTAATCGAGGTGATCCAGGGGGAAACCGGGGACGACCACGAGGGCCGTCACCGGCATCCACCGGAGTCGCCGTCAGGCGGTTTCCACCCCCACGTAGGACTCGCGAAGGTACTCGTGAACCGCTTGCTCCGGGACTCGGAATGACCTCCCGACCCGGATCGCGGGCAGATGACCGCTGTGCACCAGTCGGTACACGGTCATCTTCGACACTCGCATCACCGAGGCGACTTCCGCCACGGTAAGGAACTGAACCTCGTTCAGAGGCCTCTCGCCAGCAGCCATGACACACCTGAACCTTCCGCACTCGACGGTCACCGGCTTCCCCTTCCGGTGACACTTCGTCGTTGCGTGCTCACTCCCCAATGTAGGGGCGGGTGATGCGAGTGGGGAAGAGGGGATGCCATCTGGCAGCTACTGTGACAGACACGCTCGATTGAGTACATAGCGAGTAAGCGGCCGGTAGTAAGCAGACCGCACAGCGTCATCAAGCGGAACGGCGACGGACACCCGCCCCTCCGCCTCCCCGACGAACAGTGCCGGATCGTCCGTATCGCCAAGGCCTATGGCGTCGAACCCCAGCTGACCTGCACCGCAGACCCAGCCGTGGTCTCCGATCACGAGTTCCGGGAGGGGCCCGCCGGCTTCCGCGGCGGCCGCCAACGCCAGTCGAACCGGGAGCGGTGAATGCGAGTGTGCGCCGGTCGCACAACCGGTGGCCTGAGTCCCTGGTTCGCGTACCAGCGCGACACCTTGTACGTAGTCAAGGTTGTGCGTGCGTAGACCGAACCGGGTCGTTATGTCGACACAGCTACCCTGCGCGGGGGTGAGCACGGCACATCCCGCCGCCGACAGGGCGTCCGCGAGAGCGGCGTAGAAACCGAGCAGTCGGTGCGGGTGGCCGGTGCCCAGGAGCACCGGGGAACGGTTACGGGCGGCCACCTGGAGCCGCTCCGCGAAGGCATCAAGAGCCGCCAACGTCCGCTCAGGATCGATCACATCGCGACCTGAGGTGTGCCGTGGGTCGGCTGAGACTCCGCACTTGTCAGCCATCAAGGCAATCAAATCCGGCTGTTTCCATGACCATTCCGGGTCGAGCCCGATCAGCACGCGGGGGTCGCGAGCCGCGAAGAGCCGATAACTCCGCAGACTCTGCTCCCGCGAGGTCGCCACAGGCCCGGCCAACCGCGCGGCCAGCAAATGCGCACGCAACGCTCCAGCACTCAACACACTCCGATGCTGGCGCATGTGCCACTGGCGCAAGCCGAAAACGCCGAAAGCCCGCACGGTCGGAGTAACTGCCCTGGCCCCTGCTGTGGGCAATCGTTCCGCAGGGCGGAACGGGTGGGCACAGCGACCAGTACCGGGTGCCGAGAAAGCACGGCCCGCCTCCTGCCAGGGCTTGGGGCGAAGCCCCAACTTCGGGAAGGGGCGGGCTTGGGGAAGGAAACTCCTACGCCAACAACCCCCGCAGCGGAAACACGGCCCGCCGAGCCGCGACGATCGCCTGGTCAAGCCGGTCGGCCGGATCGTACCCGTCCTCCCACGCCTTCCAGGCCACCGGCCACCGCCCATCCGTCATCCGCGCCGGCGCCAACTGCCGCGTACGAGCGAATACTTCCTGCCGCCACTCCTCAGGAATCCCCGCCTCGGGCGCGACCTCCCGCCCCGCCGCGATGGCGACCAGATGCGTCCAGGACCGCGGCACCACATCCACCACCGCGTACCCCCCGCCCCCGAGCGCGACCCACCGCCCCTCGGCATACTCATGCGCCAGCTCATGACAGGCGACCTGCACCGCCCGCTGCGCATCCAGCGAAACGGCCAGATGAGCCAGCGGATCCTCGAAGTGCGTATCGGCCCCGTGCTGAGTCACCAGCACCTGCGGCCGGAAGTCCGCGATCAACTCCGGCACCACAGAGTGAAAGGCCCGCAGCCACCCCGCATCCCCCGTCCCGGCCGGCAACGCCACATTCACGGCGGAGCCCTCCGCGGAGTCCGCCCCCGTCTCCTCCGGCCAGCCGGTCTGCGGAAACAACGTCCGAGGATGCTCGTGCAACGAGATCGTCAGCACCCTCGGGTCTTCCCAGAACGCGGCCTGCACCCCGTCCCCGTGATGCACATCCACATCGATGTACGCGACCCGCTCGGCCCCCAGCTCCAGCAGCCGCGCGATCGCCAGCGACGCGTCGTTGTAGATGCAGAACCCCGACGCCCCGCCGGGCATCGCATGATGCAGCCCACCCGCGAAGTTCACCGCGTGCGAGACGTCCCCGCGCCACACCGCCTCGGCCGCCCCCACCGACTGCCCGGCGATCAGCGCGGACACCTCGTGCATCCCGGCGAAGGCGGGATCGTCCATGGTCCCCAGGCCGTACGACATGTCCGCCGCCCGAGGATCCACGGAAGCGGCCTTGACCGCCTCGACGTAGTCCGCGCGATGCACGAGCCGCAGCGTCGACTCCCCGGCCGCCTTCGCCGCGACCACGTCCAACTCACGATCGAGCCCGAAGGCATCGACCAGTCGCCGGGTCAACGCCAGCCGGACCGGATCCATCGGGTGATCCGGACCGAAGTCATAGCCCGTTACTGCCTCGTCCCACATCAGCTGTGCGCGGCCGCTCATGCCCGTCACCGTATCGGTCCGGTTGAGGAGCGAACGAACGGGCGTACAGAAGTGTCACCAGCACCAACACCATCGGCACCAGCATCGCCCCCCGGTACGACCACGCATCGCCCAAGGCGCCCACGAGGGGCGAACCGATCAAGAACCCCACATAGTTGAAGATATTCAGCCGCGCGATGGCAGCATCCGCAGCACCCGGGAACAGCCGCCCTGCCGCCGCGAAAGTCTGCGGTACGAGCACACACAACCCGAGCCCCAGCAACGTAAAGCCGAGCATCCCGACCCACGCCCCGGGCGCCACCGCCACCACCGCGAACCCCACGGCCGCGACGACCGACCCCAGCCGTACGACCGCCACGGCCCCGAACCGCCGCACCCCGAGGTCCCCGATGGCCCGCCCGAGCAGCGTCGTGACCATGTAGACGTTGTACGGCACGGTCGCCAGCTCCTCAGAACTGCCCAGCACGTCCTCCAGATACTTGGCGCTCCAGTTGGAGACGGTCGAGTCCCCGATGTACGCGAAGGTCATCACCAGACACAGCGGCAACAACAGCTTGAAGGCGACGGGTTGGGCCCCGGCCACCTCCTTCGGCTCCTCAGCGCCGGGCCCGCCCCCGTCGACGTACCACCGACTCCCCACCAACGCGACGGGCAACAGCACCACGACGACCGGCAGATACGACACGAACAGGTGCAGATCCCAGTGCGCCCCCACCCACGCGAGCGAGGCCCCGACGATCCCGCCCAGGCTGTACACCGCGTGGAAGCCGAGCATGATGCTGCGCCCGTACGCGTGCTGAAGGCTGACCCCGAGCATGTTCATGGACGCGTCGAGCGCACCGACGGCCAGCCCGAACGCGGCCAGCGACAAGCCGATCTCCCACAGCCCGTCGCCTGCTCCGACACCGAGCAGCGCGAGCAGCACGACGGGCTGCGACCAGCGCAGTACGTGACTGGGCCGCACCCGCTTGACCAGCTGCTCCGTACAGACACTGCCGACACCGGCGAGCACCGGCACGGCGGCGAGGAAGGCGGGCAGCAGGGCGTCGGATATCCCGTACTGGTCCTGGATCGCGGGGATCCGCGTCACCAGCAGCGCAAAGGCCACACCTTGAGCGAAGAAGCTGAACGCCAACGAGGCCCGGCCGCGCCGCAGCACATCTGTCATGGCGGATCAGCGTACGGGTGCGGCTTACTCGTGGGTAGACAGATCGGAAGATGAATTTTGCTCATCTTCTGGAGCGGGCGTGAGGATCCGGATACTGAGGGGCTTCAGGATCGCTGGGGAGCTGCGCGCTGGAGGGAGCCTCAGGAGAGGAGCGCGGGCAGCTCCTGCATCGAGCCGAAGAGTCCGGTGGCGCCCGCGAGCCGCTCGGCGGGCGTCATCGCCGTGAACCCGTACACATCCATGCCCGCCGCGACAGCAGCCCGCACCCCGAGCGGACTGTCCTCGACGACCACACACCGCTCCGGCCGGACCCCCATCCGCTCGGCCGCGTACAGAAACAGATCCGGCGCCGGCTTCCCCCGCCCCACATCCTGCGAACTGAAGATCCGTGCGTCCTCGAACCACCGCTCGAGCCCGGCCGCCCGATGCCCCACCCGAATCCGCTCATGGCTCCCGGAGGACGCCACGCAGTAAGCAACCCCGTCCGCGGTCAGCTTCTCCAGCACCTCTACGGCCCCCGGGACCGGCCCCAACTCCCGCTCGAATGCGGCGAATACACGCCCATGGAAGACCTCGTCGAAGTCCTCGGGCAACCGCTGACCGGTCCGTTCCAGCACAAGATCGTGTACGCGATGCATGGCGGCGCCCATGTAGTCCCGCAGGGAGTCCTCGTACGAGGTCGGGTGCCCGAGCTCGGTGAGATAGGCGGCGAGCAACTTATTGGAAATCGGCTCGCTGTCCACGAGCACACCGTCGTTGTCGAAAATGACGAGGTCATAGCGCATAACAAAGACTGTAAACGCAGAAAACCCCCTTACCGAAGGTAAGGGGGTTTTCTCAATATTTGTTCGGCGGTGTCCTACTCTCCCACAGGGTCCCCCCTGCAGTACCATCGGCGCTGTAAGGCTTAGCTTCCGGGTTCGGAATGTAACCGGGCGTTTCCCTCACGCTATGACCACCGAAACACTGTGAAACACTCAACCGGCAACCGTCCTGTGGCCCAGGACAGGGGTTGTTCGTGGTTTCAGAACCAACACAGTGGACGCGAGCATCTGAGGACAAGCCCTCGGCCTATTAGTACCAGTCACCTCCAGCGGTTACCCGCCTTCCAGATCTGGCCTATCAACCCAGTAGTCTCCTGGGAGCCTTAACCCCTCAACGGGGGTGGGAGTCCTCATCTCGAAGCAGGCTTCCCGCTTAGATGCTTTCAGCGGTTATCCCTCCCGAACGTAGCCAACCAGCCATGCCCTTGGCAGAACAACTGGCACACCAGAGGTTCGTCCGTCCCGGTCCTCTCGTACTAGGGACAGCCCTTCTCAAGACTCCTACGCGCACAGCGGATAGGGACCGAACTGTCTCACGACGTTCTAAACCCAGCTCGCGTACCGCTTTAATGGGCGAACAGCCCAACCCTTGGGACCGACTCCAGCCCCAGGATGCGACGAGCCGACATCGAGGTGCCAAACCATCCCGTCGATATGGACTCTTGGGGAAGATCAGCCTGTTATCCCCGGGGTACCTTTTATCCGTTGAGCGACGGCGCTTCCACAAGCCACCGCCGGATCACTAGTCCCGACTTTCGTCCCTGCTCGACCCGTCGGTCTCACAGTCAAGCTCCCTTGTGCACTTACACTCACCACCTGATTGCCAACCAGGCTGAGGGAACCTTTGGGCGCCTCCGTTACTCTTTAGGAGGCAACCGCCCCAGTTAAACTACCCATCAGACACTGTCCCCGATCCGGATCACGGACCCGGGTTAGACATCCAGCACGACCAGACTGGTATTTCAACGACGACTCCCCCCGCACTGGCGTGCGAAGTTCACAGTCTCCCAGCTATCCTACACAAGCCGAACCGAACACCAATATCAAACTGTAGTAAAGGTCCCGGGGTCTTTCCGTCCTGCTGCGCGAAACGAGCATCTTTACTCGTAGTGCAATTTCACCGGGCCTATGGTTGAGACAGTCGAGAAGTCGTTACGCCATTCGTGCAGGTCGGAACTTACCCGACAAGGAATTTCGCTACCTTAGGATGGTTATAGTTACCACCGCCGTTTACTGGCGCTTAAGTTCTCAGCTTCGCACGCCCGAAAGCGCACTAACCGGTCCCCTTAACGTTCCAGCACCGGGCAGGCGTCAGTCCGTATACCTCGCCTTACGGCTTCGCACGGACCTGTGTTTTTAGTAAACAGTCGCTTCTCGCTGGTCTCTGCGGCCACCCCCAGCTCACCGTGTAAAACGGATCACCAGGAATGGCCCCCTTCTCCCGAAGTTACGGGGGCATTTTGCCGAGTTCCTTAACCATAGTTCACCCGAACGCCTCGGTATTCTCTACCTGACCACCTGAGTCGGTTTAGGGTACGGGCCGCCATAAAACTCGCTAGAGGCTTTTCTCGACAGCATAGGATCATCCACTTCACCACAATCGGCTCGGCATCAGGTCTCACCCTTGGTGAACGACGGATTTGCCTATCGTTCGGGCTACACCCTTACCCCGGGACAACCACCGCCCGGGCTGGACTACCTTCCTGCGTCACCCCATCACTCACCTACTACCAGATCGGGTCACCGGCTCCACCACTCCCCTCAACTCCGAAGAGATCAGGGCGGCTTCACGGGCTTAGCATCACTGGATTCGATGTTTGACGCTTCACAGCGGGTACCGGAATATCAACCGGTTCTCCATCGACTACGCCTGTCGGCCTCGCCTTAGGTCCCGACTTACCCTGGGCAGATCAGCTTGACCCAGGAACCCTTAGTCAATCGGCGCACACGTTTCCCACGTGTGAATCGCTACTCATGCCTGCATTCTCACTCGTGAACCGTCCACAACTCGCTTCCGCGGCTGCTTCACCCGGCACACGACGCTCCCCTACCCATCACGATCCCCGTTAGAGGTATATATCGCAATGACACGACTTCGGCGGTACGCTTGAGCCCCGCTACATTGTCGGCGCGGAATCACTTGACCAGTGAGCTATTACGCACTCTTTCAAGGATGGCTGCTTCTAAGCCAACCTCCTGGTTGTCTCTGCGACTCCACATCCTTTCCCACTTAGCGTACGCTTAGGGGCCTTAGTCGATGCTCTGGGCTGTTTCCCTCTCGACCATGGAGCTTATCCCCCACAGTCTCACTGCCGCGCTCTCACTTACCGGCATTCGGAGTTTGGCTAAGGTCAGTAACCCGGTAGGGCCCATCGCCTATCCAGTGCTCTACCTCCGGCAAGAAACACACGACGCTGCACCTAAATGCATTTCGGGGAGAACCAGCTATCACGGAGTTTGATTGGCCTTTCACCCCTAACCACAGGTCATCCCCCAGGTTTTCAACCCTGGTGGGTTCGGCCCTCCACACGGTCTTACCCGCGCTTCAGCCTGCCCATGGCTAGATCACTCCGCTTCGGGTCTTGAGCGCGCTACTGAATCGCCCTGTTCGGACTCGCTTTCGCTACGGCTCCCCCACACGGGTTAACCTCGCAACACACCGCAAACTCGCAGGCTCATTCTTCAAAAGGCACGCAGTCACGACACACCAAGCAAGCTTGATGTGCGACGCTCCCACGGCTTGTAGGCACACGGTTTCAGGTACTATTTCACTCCCCTCCCGGGGTACTTTTCACCATTCCCTCACGGTACTATCCGCTATCGGTCACCAGGGAATATTTAGGCTTAGCGGGTGGTCCCGCCAGATTCACACGGGATTTCTCGGGCCCCGTGCTACTTGGGTGTCTCTCCAACGAGTCGCTGACGTTTCGACTACGGGGGTCTTACCCTCTACGCCGGACCTTTCGCATGTCCTTCGCCTACATCAACGATTTCTGACTCGTCTCACGGCCGGCAGACCGTGAAAGAGAGATCCCACAACCCCGTACACGCAACCCCTGCCGGGTCTCACACGTATACGGTTTAGCCTCATCCGGTTTCGCTCGCCACTACTCCCGGAATCACGGTTGTTTTCTCTTCCTGCGGGTACTGAGATGTTTCACTTCCC